>CAYZSL010000001.1:0-187436 GCA_964481125.1 uncultured Candidatus Saccharibacteria bacterium
ATAATTATTTATAATTCTATAACCAATTAATTTGAGAATTTTTCGCTCCAGGAACATTATTTTTAATAAAATCATCATCTTCCTTTGTTACCTTTGAACCACCACCTCTTGAGTTTGCTAATTCCTGAATAGTTTTACCTTTTTTAGTAGGCAAAGGCGACCTTCTTGGTTCATTAATTCCTTCTGCTTTATCAATAGCTTCTAAAAGTCTTTTATCGGGCGGTGTTGCATTAGGTTTACCTTCTGTTTTTTGCTTTAAAGAAGCTATTGGATGTGTTTTAGCTTCAGACATTATTAATGATTTTTTATTGCCACAACTAAAACAATGCAATATTTTTGATTCCAAATCAATACTCATACGAGTATCACATTTAGAACAAAACATATCTGGGCTTTTTGCTCTTTCTATTAATTCCATAATAGCTACAAGTGCTTTTTCTTGTAGCACATCAGGAATTTGATATTCGTCAATAAGTTCTTCAACTCTTTGACGGATTGTCTTTTCTTTTTTCTTTGAGAAAAACATCCTATTTAACAAAGTAAGACACAATCTCAGTAAAGCCGTAAAAGATACCCAAACCAACAAGTATGAAAGTTAATAAAAATTCAAAGCTAAACATATTGAGTGGGCAATGCAGGATTTGAACCTGCGACCCCTGCAATGTGAATGCAGTGCTCTAAACCACTGAGCTAATTGCCCGATTTAATATATATTATCATCTTTAGTTAAAAAATAAAGTGGCGTCTTAAAAGGCGCCACAGTTGAGAAACAGAATAACTTGTTGAAAAGCCCCACAATCGTTACAGAACAGACTTTGATGTAAAGCCTGACGGTAACTTATATGCAGCTCACGGCATTTCGGGCAACGGAAGATGAAAAATTTAGTGTCGGACCATCCTGGTTTTGCGTATTCCCCAATACAAACCGCCATACCACAATTGACCAACGCTTTTTTCCACCAAGAAAACCCCTTCCAAGCTTTCTCAACGCTTGGTAACTCTTTGCTAACCTGTTTTTTACCCATTATTAACCTCCTAAAAAGACTATTAATATAATACCACTTTAATTCAAAAAATCAACTACCCAAACTAAAAGAGAGCGAATGTCGCTCTCTTTTAGGGTCTTAATGTTATATCCTTTGATTAAAGAATTCTTTGGCTTTAATCTTGGCTATCTTGAACTGAAGGTTTTTCTTTGACTTGTAAACGCCGTAATGGCTTTTTCTCCTGTCCAGCCACTCTTCAAACCTGACGATTCTTGATCTGAAAAGCCAGATAAGCAATAAAGTAGCTAACAAAGGCAGTAAGAATGAATCCAAGAAAAGATTGTTAGTCAAACCAGTAGAAACTTCAGTGGCTGCTCCAGCAACTGCTCCTCTTGAAACAACAACTTTAGCTGTGTCTGATTTTGAGTAAGAAGCGCTGGTAGCCAAGGCAGTATTGGTTAACTGTGTCTGGCCGAAAGTAAAGCTTTCAGATGAAGCAACATCTGCTCTGAAGGTGATTGTCTTTTGCTGACCGGCTGACAAAGTACCGATGTTCAAGCCGTTAAGAATATCTCCTGAAGTTAAAATATTATCAACCTTCAATTCGCCGCGGAAAATCAATCCGCTAGGCATTGTGTCTTTAACGTTTACGTTGTAAAGAGTGGAATTTCCAGCTCTAACCACTATGCCGACAGTAAGCACTTCTCCTGGGTCAGCATAAATCAAATCTGAATAAGCTGTACCCTTGGAAAGGTTTCTTATTGTCTTTTCAACTGAAAAGTCAGTATATGTCTGGCCTTCAGTGTTAACAGTAACAGAATCAGAGACTGAACCTCCAGAACCAGTACAAGTAATAGTGTAAGTTCTTGAGTAAGTCAAAGTACCAGTTGTTTCTGTACCTGAAGTGTATTTTGATCCTGTCCAGGCATTGGAAGCATAACATGAGCTTGCATTAGACGAAGTCCAAGACAAGTTAGCCGAACTGTTATAAGGAATAGTGACTGTGCCATCGTAACCGTTAGCTTTAATATCAACTGTAGGATAACTGTAAGATTGAGTATTTACTGTCACAGTGTCAGAAACTGAACCTCCAGAACCGGTACAAGTAATAGTATATGTTCTTGAGTAAGATATGCTGCCAGTTGTTTCTGTACCTGAAGTAGATTTTGTCCCTGACCAAGCATTAGAAGCAGAACATGAATTGGCGTTAGACGAAGTCCAGGTTAAATTAGCTGAACTATTGTAAGGAATAGTAACTGTGCCATCGTAACCATTGGCTTTAATGTCAACTGTAGGTACGGAAGTTGAACAACCGCTTAATGTTGCTTCAAAAGTAACATAACCCTGGTAAGGCCATCCGCCTTGTATATTTCCAAGATTAACCTCCACGCTTCTGTAATACTGGGTAACAGTAAGATTGGTTGGATTACTAGTTGTCTGATTAGGATACCATTTAGCAGTAGAGTCAAAAGTTAATTTCTGAGGAGTACTGACATTAACTGTTCCTGTATCGGAAATATAGTCAGCGTCATAAGCCCACAAATATCCAGTAGTAACAATATTAGTAGCGTCATAATCCGGATAATCTAGTCTAACTTTAGTGTCGTGGGCTACGCTTCCCTCAATACAGTTTCTGTAATACACCTGAAAAGCGACTCTGTCTCCACAGCCAGCTGAAACCGGATCCTGCCAACTTGTACTCTGAGTTCTGTTTTTTACAACCAAGAGCTCTAAATCCCCTGAATCACAATTGAATTCAGGACAAGCAGGACAGGTTACAGCGTTAGCTTCAGAAATTAAACCGAAACCAAAAGCGACCAATACTGTTAATATTAGAACAATATTTAACTTTGACTTGAATATGTTTGTGTAAGTCATATTATTTTGTTTAATTATTTATTTATATATATCCTCCCTATCCGATAAAAACTTTTTCAAATTTTCATTGGATAAAGAGGACTGATGCATAATGGAACTATGTTTCTCATTATACATCAATACCTCTTTGTTGTCAAGTAATCATTCTGGCCTATGATCGGTTGGGCCAGTTCCTGGAGTTTCTGGTGTTCCAGGCTGAGCAGGCCCCGTTGGTGGTGGTGGTGGCTTGATAACCGGCTTAATTGGGGGACAAGGTTCCGGCGGTGTTGGTGTTGGTGACGGTGGAAATGGTGGTCCTGGTTCCTCAGGACAAGGACAAACCACGCACCCACACTGTGTAGGACATGGGCAGACCATGCACCCGCATGACCTACCGCAACTGCTTACTTTGAAGTAAGCAGTTGCGCTTGCAGAGCTGCAAATAGCATACTGTGATCGAACCTGCGATCGGACAGTAACCTTGTGCTTGGCATGAGGATACATTGAATATTCAGCATGCATGCTGAATTTAAAGTATCCATTCTTATCTGTGTCTATAAAGCCAACGTCTGAACCATCAACCTTTATAAAAACCCTTGGGTCTTTATAAAGAGTACCATAAGCTTCGCAAGCATAACCCACTCTACCCACCACGGTAAAACTTTGTCCCTGACAGACATCAAAAGGCTCTACTCGCAATTCTTCTATTACTGTTGTGCATTTAGTGCAAATGTAGGTTTGCACTGGCGGTGGTGGTGGTGGTGGTGGTGGCGGCGGCGGTGGTGGTGGCGGTGGTGGTAGCGGTGGTGGTGGTTGCTGTGGCAACGATGTCGCCTGCTGTGATGACGACCATGATGTCTGGTTATTGCAGCGATGAGCTACAAATATAACTAGCAACGCTATGATAGCAACAAAAATTATGGTTAAAATAACTCTAAACTGATTTTCATTCATTGCTCTCTTTACCTCCTATCAAATTTTTTTATTTTAAACAGAACAGCTTACTTGACAACTTTATTAGCCTCCACAGCAATTCTCCTTAGATCTTTGCCAGGAGGCCAACATGAGACCAATACTAACATATTTTCATCATTTGTCAAGCCTTCTTCTGAAATTTCCTCTCCCTTTTCCAAAAACACTTTTCTACTAACAATATATGTATATTTCCTGTTGTTAAAATAAACAATGATTCCATCGTCTTCAACCAATTCATTCAACCGACTGAAAACCCAATCATACTTAATTTTAGGCCAGCCAACAGGCGCTGAATGCCCCAAAATTATTGTTTGACCGCTTTCGCCCGGTACGACAGAGTCAGGGAATAAAACTACGCCAGTGTTTAAAGCTTGCTGCATATCTGTCTGCTCTGCGCTCTGGCTGAATACCAAAGGCGCAGAAATCTCAATTTTTGGAATTTCCACAGAATTCTCTTTCTCGTAATACTCTCCCTGATCTTTCGAAACAACAGTATTGGAAAAATCGTTCTGAACTATCACCTCTTTATTAAAAGCATCTGAAAATAAACTGGAAACCACCCGGTAATTAAAAATCCAGGAGATATCACTCCAGTTAAAAATCAATAGCATTAACAAAAATAAGAAAGCAGAAGCTTTCCAGAGTTTTTTAATTTCCATAATTAGTTAATCCTAAAGTTCTGGGCAATCAGCTGGATAATTATCATCTTGTCTAGGAAAAGCAGAACAAGCCATAAAGCAGTAAATCCGGCTCCTTTCAAAAGAATATCTTTGTATTGAATTTCAAATTTGCGATAAACGAATAAATCGCAAAGAAAAGTAATTAACAAAGCAAGAATAATTAAAATCAGAGAACCGTAAATAATCTTCTGAATCCAGTCGTAATAATCGCTTGTCATGAATTGGAATAGAAAGAAAGAAGGACTTTTTTCAACCCCTGCTGTTCCGGAAACAACAGCTAATTCTGAAGGCGTAGCCTGCTCTGTTGGTTCTTCTGCAGGCGCTTCAACTAATTCTTCAACAGGCTCTGAAACCGGCTCCTCTGTGACAACCGGCTCTTGTACTGTTTCTTCCTGGCCAGCAACAACCGGAGTTTCAGGAATTGACTGCTCCTCAACAACCTTGGTTTCCGGCTGCGGAGTCTGCACCGGCGCTAAAGCAACTTGTTTTGTGCCGAAAAACTGCACGACCAAAGTAGTCTGGCTTCCCTGGAAATTTCCCTGCAAAACAGCAATGCCCATTTCCTGGTATTTTGGGTTCAAAATATTCTTTGCATGGCCGGGAGAATTCATCCAAGCCTGATGGACTTGGCCTGATTCATAAAAACCAACAGCTAAGTTTTCTCCAGCTGACTTATAATTGTAGCCAGCTAAAGTTACCCAGTACCAAGGAGTAACTCCAGTCGGACTGTAATGGGCAAAGTAACCCTTATCCAACATATCTTTTGCTTTCAAGTAAGCAGCATTATCCAAAACAGCGTTTTCAGTCACAGGCGCCAAACCAGAAGACTGCCTGGCATTGTTGGTCATCTGTATCAAGTTGCTCTTGGTGATATCAGCGAAGAAAACGGTTCCCGGAAAACTGAGTATAAAAGGAATAATGAGCAACTTCAAAACCAGCAAACCAATGCCGTAGTAGAATAAAGCTTTGCTGCTCAAAAACCTGGGCCTGTATCTGTTATCGCCACAGGGAAGGCATAACTTCTTAAATTTTCCGAAAAAACCCTTAATCATTGGCCTTATTGTACCAAGAAAATTGGAAAAAGTCAACTCCTGTTTAAATTTAAGAAAGAAAAATGTATAATGCAAATATGCAGGTTTTTGAATTCCATTTCAATCCAAAGAAACAAAACAAAACCGGAACGGGAAAGGACGATTTTATTTTTGACAGTTTCTGTTTCGAACCGAGCAACGTCTATGAAAAAAGAATGGGCAGCTTGTATTTAGCCGGGCTGTTAAAAAACGTCCTGCCCCAGAATTTAAAATTCCTGGACAATCTGGCAAAAAGAATAAAAGAGAAATATTACAAAGCGGTTTCCGGTTCGCAGGAGAAATCGCTTAAAGACACTTTAAAAACAGCCAACGAACACCTGGAAAAAATCGCCAAATCAGGAGATGTCAGCTGGCTGGGCAATTTAAGCTTTGTCGTGCTGTCATTAAAAGACTATAATTTGAATTTCACCAAGGTCGGCGACTTTAAAATCTTCCTTCTCAGAAAAAACAACATAGTTGATATTGACCAGAAAATAAAGTTCGACGACATTGAGCCGTATCCTTTAAAAATATTCGGCAATATTGTTTCCGGGAAATTGGCAGAAAACGACATTATCCTGATTTTGAGCGAAGAAATGGCTGGTGCTTTCTTGGAAGAAAACCTTTTAAGCAAAATAGCGGCTATTTCCCCTTTCAGCCAGAGAAAACTGAAAGAAGTCTTAAACGCAAAAAAGGAACAATTAACTAAGATCTCCGGCCTCTGCCTAATAATCGCCTTAACAAAACAAGCCAGCTTAAAAGAAAAAGAAATGATGGCTGAAAAGAAAAGCTTTAAAATATTCTCTTTCAAAGAAGTATTCAATCCCCTGTTCAAGCTAGCCAAAAAAGTAAGGATTCCAAAACCTTCAATAAAAATAAAAATTCCTTTTAAAAAGCCTCAGATAAGAATTGCCAAACCGAAATTATCTCTGCCTAAATTTAAAATACCAGTTTTAAATAAAAAAATAATCTTAGTTTTAGTGCTAATCGTTTTCTTAACTTTGGGTTATTTCATCTTTCAAAAAAAAGAAGAAAAAAATATAGAAAATTACCAACAACAATTGAACCAAATTGAGGGAAAAATACATCAGGCAAAATCATACCTGATAGTCTCTAATTTTAATCTTAAAGCTAAAGAAAGCGCCAACACTATATATGAAGAAGCATTATACGAACTTAACTCTTTAGATAATATTTCCTCAAGCTTACCTTTAATCATTAAAGAAAGAGTAAAAAATCTTAAAAAAATAGTTTCGGAAGATATCGCTCAACTAAATAAAACCGATTAATGATTTTATGTGTAAAAAAAACGAGGTGGCTTCAGATAGAGACATGTGCCACCTCTTTTTGATTCACTTATAAAAGTTAACTAGAGTTGACCATCTATAGCTAATGGCTATATGCGGCTAACCGTCATCATCGATAAATAGACCGGTGTACGGTCCATTAAACAGCGCAAACATGCTGTGAAAAAGACGGTGCCGATATCGATCTAGCCAGTCCGAAGAATTCCTCGGATGTTCTGTAGGTTATGGACGAATGGTCAAAACTCTCACGGTCGTTGATGACCGCGGCAAGGCAGGAGCAGTCAACTATAACGTCCGGTCCATGACTCAACGTAATGAAGCCACGCCAGCCCGGCGTCGATGAATAGTCATGCGTGTTGGCCAAAAACTGATGAGCAGCAAAATCGGCAGAAACGTTGTCACTTGAAGCCGATATAGCATGCTGCCCGAAGAATACATCTCCTTGCGTAGAACCATGTTGAAAAGCCGCAGCTCCAGCGTGGTTAAGCCGGTCGAAGTGTATTATGTGCATGGAGCCAGAGAAGTAACACCCAGAGTTTAGGTCCCTACTTGATATTGCCGACGGTGTGAAAGTGGAACCTAATTCACCAGCAGGTAATGGGGCCACTGCTACAAAGCTGTAGTCAGGTGGTGCGACAGTCGCAGGCATTGCCTCTACCGTACTCGAGGTAGTAACCATCGCACAGAGACAGAGAACGAGAATCAGGATGCCGACAATGCACAGACGAGATGTTAACGAAGAAAGTCTCACTATGCTACCTCCTTTTTCGTTTTTTCGGTCTGTTCCCGAATATCAATCAGGCTTACTCTTCTTTCTTTTTTATATAATCACCCCCTTTTGTGAATCATTATGCAATTGACAAAGCCAAAATTAGGCTACTAATTATATACATACTCCCAAACAAAACTATTGTCAACAGAAATTGTGGAAAAATAAATTAAAAACAGCGCCTTTCAAAAAGCGCTGTTTTTAATTCAAAGACAATTTATTTCAATTCTATCTTGGCTCCAGCCTCTTCAAACTTTTTCTTCAACTCCTCAGCTTCTTCTTTCTTGGCGTTCTCTTTAACGACCTGAGGGCCGGAAGCAGCTGCATCAACCAAGTCTTTGGCTTCTTTCAATCCTTTCTGAGTGGCATCCCTGACAACTTTTATCACTTCAATCTTCTTTTCACCGACACCTGCCAAAACAACAGTGAATTCGCTCTTTTCTTCTGCCGGAGCAGCGCCAGGGACTGCAGCAGCCGGAGCAGCGGCTACGGGAGCTAAAGCTGAGACGCCGAATTTGTCTTCCAGAATCTTTACCAATTCAGCTAAATCCAAAACAGACATCTTTTCAATTTCTTCAACCAGTTTTTTAAACTTTTCAGGAACTTTTATTTCTTTTTTTGCTTCTTCTGCCATATTATTTTTTAATTGAGCTTAATATATATACCAGACCTTTAAGATTATATTGCAAAGAATATACAAGATTTGAAACTGGAGCAGAAAGCGTACCTACCAGTTTTGCCAATAATTCTGGCTTTGTCGGAAGCTGGGCCAAAGTAATAACATCCTCTTTCTCTTTGAATGATCCTTCGATAAATCCGCCCAATATCTTCAAGTTTTCGTTAGCCAGCCCTGACTGATAAACTGTTTTTGCCGGCATTATCTCGTCTTCAAACCCGAAAACCAAACCGATTTCCTCTTTGTACTTGTTTTTATCGAAATCAAGCTTCTTATCTTTTAAAGCTTTTTCGATCAATGTTTTCTTGGCTACCTGCAAATTGCCGCCAATCTCTTTCAGCTTCTTCCTTAAATCAGATATGTCCTTCACTTTCAAGCCGGCAATGCTAATAAAAATCATTGCTTTCTGCCTAGCAATCTTATCTTTCAAATCATCAAGTATTTTTTGTTTTTGCGCTTTTGTCAAAGCCATAAATTAAAAATCTGCGTTGCCGCAGACGAAAATCAAGAAAAACTTAAAACTTTTCCTCGGCGGGTCTTATGACTGCCCACTGTCTACGGATAATACTAATTTATTATATATCCAGAATCTTGTCAAGTGTTTTCCAAAAAGAGAAGGGGGGTCCTTGTTATGGACTCCCCTTGCTATATTGTTTTGGTGAGGACTCAAAACGGTCCCCATCTTGCAAAAATAACCCCGGTATACGATGGCAAGCCCTTAGGCATGTCATCGACAGGCTGAAAGCTGATCCACATTCGCCTTGGACTGCGTGGGTCTGAGGCAGCTAACGGAGTTAGCATCTCAGTAATCTCGGCCTCAAAACTTCCTGTTTTACTGTGAAGGATAATTTTATCGCCGACCTCTAGATCTTCGGCTTTATACTGCCTGATATCAACTCTAGCGTAGGCATGCCAGACTTCTCTGCTGGCCAGGGTTTCCTGATAAACCGTCCAACTAGGCGGTATATTGGAACCATTTCCCGCAGCAAAGGCTACCGGGACGAAAGTAACAGAGAGAAGAACTGCCAGTGCAACCATAAAAAATAATCTTTTCATGTCTACCTCCTCAGAATTATTTAACCGAGTGCAAAGTGCTCTAGAATGTCACCTCCTTTATTTACAATCTACTGATATAATACGTATTTTAAGATTTTTGTCAAGACTACTTGTAATATTTCTCTTTTGCCGCATTGTGCTCATCCAAAGTCTTGCTGAAAATAGTTTCCCCTTCCCTAGTGGAAAGATAATACCAGTAATCGCTATCTTGAGGATAAACAGCAGCCATAATGCTTTCAAATCCAGGATTGCAAATCGGACCAAAAGGTAATCCTTTATATTTATAAGTATTGTAAGGAGAATCAATTTCTGTACCAGAAGCGATCTCTGTTCTCATTTCGTCAAACGTCCAGTTTTCTTTTCCTAAGATATAAGCAACTGTGGCGCAGCTACGCAAAGGTTCGCCGTTCTCAATCTTTCCCCAGAAAATGCCAGAAACTATTTTTTTGTCCTCCAAAGTTATTACTTCCTTTTCAAGAATACTGGCCATGGTCACTATTTCAAAAATAGTTCTGTCTTGTTTCTCAATTTCTTCTCTTAATTCAGAATTCAATTTCTTATCGAAATTAATAAGCATTTTTTCAACAACGCTTTCCAAACTTTCTTTACTGGTTTTCTCGTAGGTATCGGGAAAAAGATATCCTTCCAGACTTAAATTCTCAGGCCTATCTTTAAGAAAAGCAAAATCAGCAGAAAAATCTTTTGAAGAAGAGCCGGTTATCGGAGAACCGACTAATCCAAAAAAATCAACAGCCCCAAACAAACCTTTGCTTTCAAAATAAGAAGCAATATCCCTTAAGCTCCATCCTTCAATAATAGTGATCTTTTCCTTTATGACATTACCGGAAAAAAGCTTGTCAGCAATCTGAGGCATATTCATTGAAGGAGATAAAATATATTCTCCTGCTTTTAAATAAGAAGCCATTCCGACAGTTAAAACATAAACCCTGAATACAGGAGACCATCTTATCAACCCCTGCTTTTCCAGATTCAAACCGATGTCCTTTGAACCCTGACCCTTTTCCACGCTGAAAACAACTTCTTTTTCAGAATTCTGCTCCACAGGCAAAATAACCATCCAAGAAGCAATCAGAACAATAATAACGACAATAATTAAAATTAAAGATTTTTTCATTTTTTTAATAAAGGAACAAAAATAAACCCTGGATGTTCTTTTTCTTCAAAATCAGTTTCGTTCTTCTTAATTAAAAGCCAGATTGAAGAATCAACCGGAGCGACAATCCTGCCTCCGATTTTCAACTGCTTTTTCCAAGCATCGGGAATCTTAACAGCTGAAGCTGAAGCTAAAATCTTATCAAAAGGAGCTTCTTTCTCGTATCCTTCATTTGCATCAAGGCAAAAAAACTGAACAATCCCCTTTTTAACGAAATTATATTTTGAAACGTTTTTCTCCCCATACTCCTTCAATTCCTGGATTATATCAAGAGAAATAACCTTTCCCTTTTTGCCGACGATTTCAGCTAACAAAGCGCTGGTCCAGCCAGAACCGGAACCAATATCCAAAACCTTATCCCCTTTATGCAAATCCAGTAATTCCATCATAAAAGCAACGACCAAAGGCTGAGAAATGGTCTGACCGAATCCTATGGGCAAAGCTTCGTTGATCTCTGCTAAATTCTTTGAATCCTCTGGCAGAAAATCAACTCTTTTTATTTTTTTAAAAGCTTCTATCACTTTCGGCGTTTTCAGCCAGTTATCTTTAATTAACTCTTCAATAAGCGGCATAGTTTTTGGGGTAAGCTCATCTTATCAATGAATAGTATTCCGTCCAAATGGTCAATCTCGTGCTGAAAGACCCTGGCTGAAAAACCTTCAAGCTTCATTCTCTTTTTAACGCCAGCCAAATCAACAAATTCCATATTCACTTCCTTAGCTCTTTTAATCTTCAAAAACAAACCAGGAAAACTCAAACAACCCTCTTCCATAATTTCTGTTTTCCTGCTTTTTCGCAAAATCTTTGGATTCAAAAAAGCCTGAGGATTGCCATCAAAAAAAACAGTGATCAATCTTTTTGATTCTCCGACCTGGGGAGAAGCCAAACCGATGCCGTCTTTTTCCATCATTATCTTTTTCATTTCTTCAGCCAATATCTTCACCTCCTCAGTTATCTCCTTAATCGCAGAAGATTTCTTTCTTAGTATTGGATTTGGATATTCCAGTATTTGTTTACTCATGTCTTCTTAATGCGTCAACTGGTTTTAATTTAGCTGCAGTTCTGGCCGGCAGAACTCCGGAAACGCAACCGATAATAAAAGAAAAAACCAAGCCGAAAACAACCAAACCGAGGTTTACCGAAGCAGTAAAATAGAAAACAGGATGCACCTGTCCATAAAATTCAACACCTTTGGCCAATAAAGAACCAAGCAGAGTACCGCCTATTCCTCCAATTAAACCGACAATGCCTGCCTCAAATAAAAATATTGAAAGAATAGCTGAATTCTTGGCGCCAATTGCTTTCATAATACCGATTTCCTTGGTTCTTTCCCTGACCGAGGTAAACATACTGTTAGTAATACCTATACCCCCGACAATAATGGCAATGCTGGCAAAAGCAAAAATGACCATCTGAATTATGCCCAAGATGTTGCCTGCTATTGCTCCCATTTTTTCGGAAGTGATAACGGAAAAATCAGCTTCGTCGGTTCCTGACCTTCTCTTTCTTGTTTCGCTTAAGGCTTCCTCGATTTTCTGAGCCACTGCATTCTCATCTACCCCGTCCTCAAGCTTGACCATAGCATAAGCAGCAGTGCCCCGCTTTTCTCCGGTAACGTCCTGGTAGACTTTCATATCCATATATACCATGCTGTCGTCCTGCTTACTGCCCAAGGAATCGAGCACTCCTGCCACCTGGAATTTCCTTCCCTTTATCGTTATTTCCGAACCGGCTTTCACTTCCTTTGAGAAAATTTCAGTGGCCACTTGGGAACCGATTAAAACTTCGTTTCCTTTGCTCGGCCACCTTCCTTCGGTCAAACTCCAGCCCTGAAAAATGCTCAAAATATCCAAACCTTCCTTCCACGGATCATAGCCGGCGATGGCTATTTGCTTTGATTCTTCCTTAAACCTAGCAATAGCTCCCGTATAAGAAAATCCCAAAACCTTGTCTACACCTTCTGCTTTTTTAATGGCTTCAATATCTTCTTTCTGCAGCTTTGCGCCGCCGAACATCATGGACGTAAGAAGATCATCATCGCTGCCCGGCATAACCATAACCATTTCTCCGCCCATGGCCTGCAGCTGCTGGTTTATCGTTGACTTCAATCCTTCTGACAGAGAAAGCAGGGAAATTATTAAAAAGACTCCGATGACGATTCCCAGAATAGTCAAAAAGCTTCTCAGAGACCTTGTTCTGATATTCCTTACGGCAATATTAAAATATTCTTTTAATTCTTCCATAAATATTCTTTTGCAGCAGAATGATTCTCAACTATTCTGCCGTCCTCAATGTTTATCACTTGTTCTGCATAATTGGCGATCTTCGGATCATGAGTGACCACGACAACGGTCTTGCCCTCATTCTTGTGAAAATCAGTCAGCACTTCCATTATCTTTTTCCCGGTAACAGAATCCAAATTTCCCGTCGGCTCGTCAGCGATAATCACTTCGGGATGATTGGCAAAAGCCCTGGCAATAGCCACTCTCTGGCGCTCGCCTCCGGAAAGCTCTCCTGGCCCATGGAAAATCCTATCCTCCAAATCAACGGAAACTAAAATGTCTTTTGCCCTCTTTTTTCTTTCTTCCTGGGCTATACCCTGAAAAGTCATGGGCAGCATTACGTTTTCAATAGCTGAAAGATTGGAAAGTAAATTGAATTCCTGAAAAATAAAACCGAGTATCTTGCCACGAAATTGAGCCAGTTGGCTTTCTGCCATTAAAGAAATGTCTTTGCCTTTCAAATAAACTTTCCCTTTTGTCGGCGAATCCAAACAGCCGATAATATTCAAAAGAGTTGATTTGCCCGAGCCTGAAGATCCCATAATCGCCACAAAAGCGCCTGGAAAAATTTCCAGGCTCAATCCTCTTAAAGCGTGTACTTCTGTCTTTCCTAATTTGTAAGTCCTCCAGACATTATCCAGTTTAATAATTGGCTCTTTCATTATCTTAAAATTACTTTTTCTCCCTGCTCCAAACCAGAAACAATTTCCACCATGTCATTGCTCCCCCTCAATCCGACTTCAATATCTTTTTCCTGAACGTTTCCGTCAACAAGAATTTCAACAAAGTCTCTGGAATCCCTCGTACGAATTGCAGCATCAAGAAGAATTAAAACGTTTTCTTTGGTTTGAGCCTTAATGACAATATCAGCTGACATGCCGGACTTTATGCCCTCGGGAGTATCTTCAAAACCGATAATCGTTTCATAATAAACCACTCCGTCAACCATTTTCTCCGCCGGGCTTATTAAAATAATCTTTCCTGTAAAAGTTTTTCCAGAAAAAGCAACCAGAGAAATATCAACAGAATTACCGACAGCAATCTTAACCACGTCTTCCTCATAAATATCTACTTTTATCTCGTAGGGAGCTGCTGGCAAAAGCACTATTACCGCTTCCTGTGAGCCTGCTTGCGCTGACTCGCCTTCATTTTTATTTATCTCAGCAATCTTTCCTTCTACCGGACTGATAATCTTTGACTGCTCAATCTCGTTCTGATAAAGCTGCACTTTAGTCAAAGCCTGCTTTACCTGGGTTGAATATAAGTCAACGTCTACTTGTTCAGGATCGCCCGCCACCAGATCAAAATTATTCTCTGCTTCCTGGAGACTTGCTCTCGTCGTTTCAACGCCGGCTTCTGCAGAATAGATTGCCTGTTGATTGGCAATGATACTAGCTAAAGCAGTGTTAATATTTGTTTTTAAAGTATCTAAAGAAGCTCTGTCAGCTGCTGAAACCTTGCTTTTATAAACGGGGGCTGTATCAACGACAGAACGTATTGTTTCTAGATGCAAAAAGGTTTTCTCAAGAGAATCTTTCATTATAGCCAAAGAAGCTTTGATATTTTCATTGGTCGGATTGGCTGCTAACGCATCCAAATTGCTTTCTATCGCTTTTTCTACGCTTTCTATAGCGTCCCTAGCTATCATTATCTTTCCGGCATCTGAATCATAAGTACCAATGTAACTGATGACAAACTGCTTCACAAAAACTAAAGCATTGTAAATGGGAGGATAAGAACTGTCCAAAACAGTCATAGCTGTCTGAAAGCTTTTCTGCAGATCGTCTTGAGAGTTCTTAAGGGCAGTTTGGGCGCTGTTCAACTGAGCTTGGGAGATTTTTACTTCTCCGGAACTGGCTCCATCCAGCAGCTTTTTCAGATTCAGCTGGGCTACCTCGTAAGCAGCTCTTGCTTCCTGAAGCTGAATATTAATATCAGCTGTATCCAATATAGCCAATTCTTGGCCAGCCTGTACTTCATCACCCACAACAACATAAATCTTTTCAATTTTCCCGGTATTTCCAAAATTAAGATTCAGCTTCTCTCCCTTTTCTACCTGTCCCGTTTCAAAAATCTCCTGACTGACAGTTCCTAAGGTTACTTCAGCCAAATCAAACTCAGGCTTCTTTTCTTTCAAAAAAACCTGATAAACGAAAACTACTAAAACGATTACTGCGCCGATTATTAATATTTGTCTTTTCATATGTTTCGCTTAATTATTATTTGATGCCAGTCCTCGTAGCAATATATTCCCTGGAACATCCAGCCGACAAGAAAACCGGCAGAAAGGGTAAAAAACAAAGGCGAAAATCGATATTTCTTTCTTAAAAAAAATATAAGAAAACACAATAAAGCCATTGAAATCAGCCAGTGGTGCAAATGAATATGCCATCCCCACACATTAAAAGCCAAACTAAACAAGCCGATATCTCCTGTTTTTTCTCCGGCCAAAAACTTGCCGGTAAAATAACCAATTGATGAACCTGTAAAAAATCCTAATAATGTTCCCATGTTTTTGCGGGGGCGCCAGGATTCGAACCTAGAACAGAAATTTTGGAGATTCCTATGATAGCCATTTCACCACGCCCCCGTATTTACATATTTCGTCTTGTGCAAAAAGCGTACTGCAAGAAATAATCATCAAGGTCTTTAAGCGAACTATTGTATTCTTTGCCACCGGTAACAGCATCGCAAAATAATTCTTTTACTCTGGCAATTTCCCTAATTCTTCCACTCAATCTTGGATCTATAAGAGTCAAATCAAACAACTCCAAAGCTCTAGTTACTGCTCCCCAAAAAGTATCTTCGTCTTTCCCCTGCCATTTTCTAGCCCTGCTAACCTCACTGCCGATATTGGCCATTTGTTCAATTAATGTAAGCCCGAACCATCTCCCCGATGAAAGGTCTTTGTGCAAGGTTTTTGTCATTGTGAAATTAATTTCTCTACGATATTTCTAATTTTATTCTGTATTTCTGGATTTTCAACATTACGAGAACGATTGCCGAATGACGGTTTCAGATTAATAACCGAATCGAATTCTATCATTTCTTCTTTATTTTTTCCCGGATATATGTTTATTCCCCATGCGCTCTCGCGCTTTGATCCTTCTTTTTCCATTAATATTACTTCTTCGTCAGCATGCATTTCTCCGCCCACGGCCATTATCCCCTGATCAATATCAACAACCGCTTTTATCAAATCGCCAAACTGCTCTTTTGCCATGTCAACAAGCTCTTTTTTGCTTATTGAATCTTTAATAATTTTTATCTCCATTTTACCTTTTTGCTTCTTTGTGTAAACTATCTAAACAGCACTTTATATAGATATTATACCTAAAAAATAGATTATTACAAGCAATTTTTCTGTATTAATGTTTATTTAATAAACACTAAAAAAACCGCCAGATTGGCGATTTTTATCGACTCCCCATTCCATTTACCCTCAAACTTTCTTCATAATCTTACCTAATTTGATTCACCAATCTAAGAAACGGAATTTGACCTGAAAATTGCCCGCCGCCTGTGGCGGTGGGCAGGAAAACCCGGTGGCTCGCGGGCAAAAAATTTCCTCCACTGAAACCCCTCCATTTTTTGCCCGTTCGCCGAAAATCCCGGCCGCCGAAACATTGTTTATTTAATTAATTTTTTCAGTTCTCTAATAAACTCATCAAATAATTTTTTTTCGGGCACTCTTTTAATAATTTCGCCCCTTTTAATAATCAAACCAACTTTTTTCCCTCCCACGATTGCTAAATCCGCTTCTCTCGCCTCACCTACACCGTTGATCACACAACCCATTACGGCCAAATGTATATCTTTATTAATTAACTGGGTGGCTTTTTCTACCTTTTCCACTAGTTTTACTAAATTAATTTCGGTTCTACCGCAAGTCGGGCAACTGGTAATCGTCACACCTCTTTTTCTTATTTTCAAAGACTTCAAAATCTCCCATGCGGCCTTAACTTCTTCTTCCGGTGGCGCGCTTAAAGAAACTCTTAAAGTATCGCCAATTCCCTCCTCAAGTAAAATCCCTATACCGATAGCTGACATTACTGTGCCACAAAAAGCTGTTCCTGCCTCAGTGACGCCAAGATGTAAGGGATAATCAACTTTTTGGGAAAGCAGTCGGTAAGCTACCACCGTCCTTTCAATATCAGAAGCTTTCAAAGAAATGACGATATCTTGAAAATTGTATTTTTCCAAAATTTTAATGTGTCTCATGGCTGATTCCACCATTGCTTCAGCGGTTGCTTTGCCACCATATTTTAAAAGCAAGTCTTTTTCTAGAGAGCCGGCGTTAACACCAATCCGAATCGGAATTTTCTTTTTTTGGGCGGCCAAAACCACAGCTTTAATTTTCTCTTCATTGCCAATGTTGCCGGGATTAATTCTTAGCTTATCAACGTTCTGGTTAATTGCTTCTAAAGCCAACTCAGCCGAAAAATGAATATCCGCCACTAAGGGAAGATTAATTTGTCTTTTGATTTGACCCAATACCTGGGCGGCTTTCATATCGGGCACAGCTACCCTAATTATTTCACAGCCAATCTTCTCCAGTTTTTTAATTTGTTTGACTGTGGCTTTGACGTCTCGGGTATCTGTTTTAGTCATTGACTGAACCGAAATCGGGGCGTTACCGCCAATAAAAATATCGCCCACTTTAATTTTCTTTGTTTTTTTTCTTTGAATCATTTTTCACAAAGTGTTTTTATTTTTTTTATTACCCCGTTGATTATCCAATCAGGAGATGAAGCGCCCGCGCCAATGCCTACGTTTTTTATATTCTCAAACCATTCTCTTTTTAAATCTTTGGCTGTTTCCACAAAAAAAGTTCTGGGATTAATTTTTGAGCTAATTTGGTAAAGCCGTTTGGTGTTGGCGCTGGTGGTCGAACCAATAATCAAAACCATATCAACTTCTTTAGCTAATTTTCTTATTTCTGTTTGCCTTTTAAAGGTCGTCTGGCAAATAGTGTTAAAAATCTCAATCTGAGAAATCTTTCTTTTGGCAATTTTTTCAATTTCTTTAAATCTCTCGAAATTTTGGGTTGTTTGGACGAGCAATCCATATCTTTTATTTTTCTTGGGTTTAAGTTTCAATAATTCTTCTTTGGAACAAAAAACAATTGCTTTTTCTTTAGCGGCGCCCTTAATCCCCAAAGTTTCTTGATGGCTGGGGTCGCCGAAAATCAATACTTCTTTGTTTTCTCTTTCTAATAATTCAGCCTTCTCTCGAACTCGAACGACAAGAGGACAAGTAGTGTCTAATAAATCCAAGCCCGATATCCTCTGGAGTTCATTTTTAATCGCCGGAGGAATACCATGAGCGGCAATGATTATGGTGCCTTTTTTTATCTTTTTAAAATCGTCAACAATTGTTTTAATGCCCATCTTTTTTAAATGTTTGGCCACTTCTTCATTATGAACCAAAGAACCATACATTTTTATTGGTTTTTTCAGCTTTGGCAGATTGTCTTCTACCATTTTCAAAGCCCTTCTAGCTCCAAAGCAAAAACCGATTTCTTTAGCAAAAATAATCTTCATAACTTTATTGAGTAGTTTTCTTAATTTTTTCCTTCATATTTTAATCCTACCAAAAAACCGCCTTCTTGAGAAAGCGGCCGAAATCGGCTCCCCAAGTCAGCCTAGAACCTGCTGTTTAAGAGGAGATTTAGATCGTTTGGGGAATGGTATAACCATGCGTCTCGGTCGGAGCGCTTTTAAGCTAAAATGAGACAAATGAGACAGTACTTGAGGGTATATTGCGGTGTCTCATTTTTTAAACCTTTTATGTTTTTATTATATTAAAAAATCGCCTCGCCTAAAAGGCGTTTCCCGGAAAGCTAAGGCGACTTTTCGACAATTTACTGGTTGCTCAATAGAGATATTTCTCTTAATTGAATAGTTTGAGCGGTATAGCTACCGTCAGAATTTTCTTTGCCGTTAATTGTTATCTGCTTGCCGATTTCAAGGTCGTCTATCGCTCCTTCTATCGTCTTGGATATTTGCGTGGAATCAGAGAAAAAGACTATTTTTGAGCTGCCATCTGCTGTTTTAACAGTCAAGCTCTGTTCGTCTTTGGCAATAACTTCGCCGTTGAGAAAACCCACGCCGTTTCCCCTACTGTTAATTCCCAAATTCCCCTGCGGCAGTTGCTGGTTATTCAGGAAATTCGGATTAAAATTCTTAGACAAGGAAGTCTTGCTTTGGCCGTACTGCATTCCTCCGAAGAACGCGCCGACGCAAATTATTACAGCTGCGACAATAATCGGTAATGTTTTTTGCATAGATTTGTTTAATTTGATTAATCGTTCGACTAAACGATAAATTATTATTCATAACGCAAGGCTTCAATCGGATTAAGTTTTGCCGCTTTCTGGGCCGGATAATATCCGAAAACAATCCCTATCAAAGCAGAAACGCCAAAAGCCAAAGCAATAGACCAGATTGAAATGCTTGTGGTAGTATCGCCGAATTTACTGATTGCAAAAGAAATAATGCAGCCTAAAATAACGCCGATTATTCCGCCAATAAAAGTAAGACTGGTCGCTTCTGAAAGAAACTGCAGATTGATATCTTGGTTTTTAGCTCCGACCGCCTTGCGAAGGCCGATTTCCTTTGTCCTTTCAGTTACTGTCGTTAACATCATGTTCATAATGCCAATGCCTCCGACAAGAAGAGAAATTCCGGCAATCGCTCCTAGTAAAAGTGTCAATGTTCCTGTCACAGAAGACATGGTATTTAAGATATCTGCCTGATTCATTATGGAAAAATCTGCCGATGCAGCATCTGAAATATTGTGTCGGAATAACAAAAGAGCGCTAATCTGTTCTTGGGCGATTGACATGTATTTTTCATTCTGGACTTGGACGTTAATGGTAGATACAGAATCGCTGCCCGATAAAAAACGCTGGGCCGTAGAAACGGGAATATAAATCCTATCGTCCTGGCTTCCGAATCCAGTGCCACCCTTAGCTTTTGAGACACCGATAACTGTAAAACTGATTTTATTTATTTTAATTGTTTGTCCTACTGGGTTTACGTTTTCTCCGAACAGATCCTGGCTGGTTGTCGGACCTAAAACTGCCACTTTTGACAAATTTGTTATATCCTGGTCAGAAATAAACGTGCCCGCATCCATTTCAAGGTTTTTTGTTTGAGTATAGGAAGGAACAGTACCAATAACAGAAGTGTTTGTATTTGTACCTTTGGCTGTGACTTGGTATCTGCTTGAAACTTCCGGAGCGACAGCTTCAACAAAAGAAACTTGATCTTCAATAGCAAAAGCATCTTCCAAGGTGAGGGTTTGGGCTGAACCGCGTCCGGAACTTACTTGCACGCCAGGACTCTTCTGGAATCCTGGAGAAATCATTAATAAATTTGATCCGATGGATTCAATGCTTTGTTTGACTGAGACCTGCGCTCCTTGACCAATAGAAATCATGGCCACGACCGAACCTACGCCAATGACAATGCCCAGGATAGTTAAGCTGGATCTGGCTTTATTGGAAACAATAGCAAGAAATGTTTCTTCAAATAAATCGGTAATAAGCATAGTTATTCTTTAATCTCTCGAGCTATTTTTGATTTGTCAGTTAAAGCATCCTCAACGATTTCGCCGTCTTTAATGGCAATTATGCGTTTGGCTTTGTTCGCGATATATCTTTCGTGGGTGATTAAAATAATCGTTCGGCCTTGCTTGTTCAAATTTTGAAAAGTTTCAAGGACAATTTCACCTGTCTTACTGTCGAGATTTCCTGTGGGCTCGTCGGCAAAAATCAAGGAAGGGTTGTTTACCAGAGCTCGGGCAATAGCCACTCTTTGCATCTGCCCTCCGGAAAGTTGGTTGGAAAGATGATTAAAACAAGATTCGTCCAGTCCTACGTCTCGAAGAGCGATTCTTGCCCGTTCTTCCCGTTCTTCTCTTAGAACGCCTGCATAAATAAGCGGAAGCACAACGTTGCGGATGACCGATGTGCGTCGCAATAGATTGAAGGACTGAAAAACGAATCCTATTTTGTTCTTGCGGATATTAGCCAATCTATCGTCTGATAAACGGGAAACGTCTTCTCCGTTAAAGAAATAATGGCCGTTGGTCGGGACATCTAAACAACCTAAAATATGCATTAAGGTTGATTTGCCCGAACCCGATGGCCCGATAATTGCCACAAACTCGCCACTATCAATTTTAAAAGAAACATTTTTTAAAGCTTTGGTTTCAACATTTTCGCTTTTGTATGTTTTACAAACATTCAAAACTTCAATCATAGTTTTTAACGTATCATCTTCATTATTTCCATTGAACCGCCGCCCGATGGCATAATAGATCCGCTGGTTTTTGAAGAACTGTTAGAGATTGTTTGAATGACAACTTTATCGCCTTCTGCTAAGCCGCTTACAACTTCCGTATTCGTATCGTTTGAAATCCCAACCTCAATTTGCTGGGAATAAATAGTATTGTCTTCTTGCATAACTTCCACGTATTGGATGTTATTCTGCGTTTTTATTGCAGAATTCGGTATTAAAAGAACGTCTTGCTTCATTTCGGTAATTATAACCACGGAAACGCTCATACCCGGCTTAATTCGTTCGTCCTGGGTATCAAGAGTAATTTTAATATTGTAAGTTACAACTCCTTGGGTTACTGTGCCGACGGTGTCAATTTCTGCGACTTTGCCGACAATGGTTAAATCTTCAATTGCGTCAAAACTAATCGTTGCCTTTTGCCCCAATTCAACTTTTGCGGCGTCTATTTCGTTAAGAGTAATTTCAGCTATCTTCTGTTTGGTGACAAGATTTATCAAGACCGTGCTGGCTGAAATCGAGTCGCCATACTCAATATTGACTTCTGTAACCAGGCCGTCAAAAGACGCATAGATGTAGTGTTGAGCCAAGCTTTTTTGGGCGTCGGCTAAGGCGAACTGGCATTGTTTTACTTTAAGATTTTGCGTTTCGATATCAAGATCCGATTCAGAAAGCTTTTCTTTCGCGTCAGTTATCGCTTTTTTGGCAGACGAAAGATCATTAACAGCGCCAACGACAGAAGAAGTGTAGGTTCCCAGTAGAGTAAATTGGCTGTCAGTTGAATCTGAATCTATCGGCGAGATTATCCCTTCTTCTTCAAGCAGTGATTGATAATTTTGCACAAGATTGTAGGTCTGGCGGACAAACTCCGACATCGTTTTAGCAATATCATACGCATCGTTGATAACAGTTTCTATCTGGTCGCAGGGAGAACTTTGAATAACACCAGAATAATCAGTTTGCAATACTTTGAATTGTTTTTTAATACTGAGATATTTATCTTCAACTCCTCCTTGCCAATAGGATAATTGATAGGCGCTGTTGTAGGATTTGACTATGCGCATGTAATAATCAATATCGTTTTGATCGCCGTTATAGCTACTTTCTGTAAACATTGTTTCTAAATTCGGGATAACTGGCGATAAGTCGTTAAAGGCGTTCGTTAAAACGTTCAGTCCGTCTTCGCAGGCTTCAGTAAGCGATTCACCTTTTGTTTCCTCGGCATTTTTCAAATCTAGTTTAGCTTTTGCCAAATCAATTTCAGCGTCTTTTACCGATTTTTCTGCGTCTCTGGTATCCAATTGGGCAATGAGCGTACCGGCTTTTATTTCCTGGTTTTCTTTCGCCCCGATATAAACAACTTCGCCTGAAACTTTCGGCTTTACGTCTATCTCATCGGAAGAGGCCACTTGGCCGCTTCCTGAGACAGAAACAATAATAGTGCTTTTTCCAACTGCTGCGGTCACATATGAAGCCTCGTTTCCTTTACTAAAGAGCGATTTATAGCCAAAAAAACCACCTACAATTAGGATTAATATAAGGAAAATAATTATCCGTTTTTGCTTAAAAAATTTCATGTTTACAATTATTATTACAACCAAATGGTTTTTTTTATTTCATTATTAAAAAAGCGCCCTTAGGGGCGGTTTTTTAATGTTTATTTTAAATTCTCTTTAGATTGGTTTAATATATGAGGCGGTAAAGGTTTGGGACGACGAGACGATGGAAACAATTCCAAATTGTCATTAACTTTGCGGACATTAAGAGCGTTTATGGCATCGTTAACCCTTTCTCCGAACACTACAATTTCATCGTCTTCTTTGATTTCAAAGTCAGGTGCTAATTTTGTATTAGAATCAATAATTATTGTTAATTTTTGACTTCGGGGAGTTTCCATAATAAAACCATTTTCTGTTATTTCTAAAACAACTCCTCTGTGTACGTTGCGAAATTCCGGCATTCCAAAATCGCGATACATTGGGCCGGCTAAAGGCAATTTTCCTTCCCTAGCTTTTAAGAATAATTTTGAATGGAAAGGAGTTTGATCGATTATAAGACTGCCAAAAAACACGATTAAAACAATAGCCAATAAAGAATAGAGAACAGGTTTGCGATATATAAAAGCGAAGCGTTTAACGGCTATTTCTAATACGATAATCAGCAGTATGGCCGTTATGATTAAAACCCAGGGCAAGGAGCCAAGAAATATTCCAAAGCCATGGAACCCAAAATTGGGCAAAAACCACAATCCGCTGGCCCTCAAAGCAAAAGAAATAAAGCTTATTAAGAATAAGATGAAAATGCCGACAACCAAACTTCCCAAAACAACCAGAACGGTTTTCAAAATAAAGTACAGCTTCGGCTTTGTCTTGATTTCTCCGCTTTTTATCTTATTCAATATTTTATCCTTTATTGAGTTTTTCTCTTCTTGATTATTCATGAATATATCCTGTTTTATTTAAAATGGATTTCATTATGTTTTTCGCCCGTTTTATCCTCACGCCGACCGTTGAAACTGGAATTTGTATTACGTCGGCAATCTCCTTGTAATTTAGATTTTCAAAATAATAAAGGATAATCGGTTCACGGTATTTGAATTCCAGTTTATCAAGGCAGTTATTAATGTTTTTTTGCGTGCCTTTTTGATCAATTTGCTGTTCGAGATTATCTTTGTGACTATATTGGGGTAAAAAGACGTCCAGATCGAACAAAGGCAGTGTTTTTGCGTTTTTCTTTTTAAGGTTATTAATCAATTCATTGTGGGCGATACGGTAGAACCAGGGAGAAAATCTTCTCTTTATGTCAAAGCTTTGGATATTCTTGTACGCTTTTATGAAAATATCTTGGAGGACGTCGTTTATATCTTCACTGTCCGAAAGGAATTTTCTTGCATAGCGCTTGATTTTATCCTCATACCTGTTTATTAGGTTACCAAAAGCTTCGGTCTCGCCCGATTGTACAAGCTTTACGATTTCTTCGTCTTTTTTTTGAGGTATGTCTTCCTCCATAAATTACTACAAGCATTAACCTTTTTTATTTCACGCTGTTTCTTTCACCTGTCGGAATTTTTAAACAAGAACGAGAATAATATTCGTCCCGCCCATTTTGAGGTCTATCAACAAAACGAGACAAATGAGACACTATTTAAGGGTATATTTTGTTGTCTCATCTTTAGGAATTTCGAAGATTTTGATGTATTCTGTCCATTTGCTCTTTTATTTTATGAAAAGGGTGGCTTGAGTTATCTGAAGCCCATTTTGTTTTCTTCAATTCGGTATGACACCTCGGACAATATCCAAATTTTTGCGTCTCAGGTAAATGCCAGTTATATGTATTAGACGTTTGGCACTTATCGCAATAAACGGTTATGCAGCGATAGGGTTTACCGCCCCTTTCGTCATAAACACTACCCCACGCTTCTTGCCAAAAGCCGCAAAATTTACATGCCCTATATTTTCGGCCATTAGAAGAACTTCCTCTGGGCCCATAAAAGCCAACTGTTCCACATCGCGGGCAAGGTATTGTGCAGCTTCCTGCCGGCCAGTGCTGTCCACCACAAAAAGATGACAATGATATTTTCATTTCTTCCTCCCATTGTTTTTCAGTATATTTCATCCAAAACCAAGGCCAATGTAAAATTCTTTTAATTTTTTCTTTCATATATTTATCCTACCAAAAAACCGCCGAAATGGCGATTAATTGCGGGAATTCGGCTCCGAACAAAGTTCGATATCCTAGATGGGTATGGCAAAAGATTTTCTCGAACTTCTTAAAAATGTGAGGCAACTCGGTCTCTCGATAAAAAATGTTGATGGCTCCCCCTATTAGACGCGTTTAGAACCTTGGATTGGGTAGGAATGAAGGAAAAGTTGAAAGAATTGAGCTTTATATAAATAAAAAAGGTCGCTGGGCGAACCATACGACCTTTATTTATTTTAGTTCATCCCGCCCTTAAATCCTTAAGAACGAAAAGACTTTTTGCCACCACGGCGATGGCTTCGGCTGAACTTGCGAAGGTTCTGGCTTAGAAGGAATAAAGAGCTTTCTAAGATAATGCTCATGACGCCCTTCTTGCACTTCTAACCCGTGAACGTCAAAGTAAACTATTTCCTTTTCAATGGAAGTGCGAAGATCCTTTCTTTGTTCTTCCTTGAGATTCTGATTGAGGGCAAGGTTTACACAAGCCCCAACCCAGTATCCCAAAATTGTTACCAGCAGGGGGTATGCATAGTGCAACCCCATGGTAATCGTGCCCACGTTACCAAGACGCACAGAATCTTCTCTTGTCGGTTGTTTTTTAAGAATACCGTCCCGTAAAAGCTGGAGAAGCTCGTGTGTCTCCTGTGCGAGTCGTTCTTTGTCGGTATAGATACTCGTTAGATACTTATTAACCGCATCATAAGTTCCAGAATCTTCTCCTTGGAGATATGCTTGAACCAATCCCTTCACTTCATTAAAGAGCATGAGATTAACCCTCCTTTTTCTCATTTAATATTGTAATAAAACAATACCACAAAAAGTGGCATTTGTCAATGTTTTGCTCCGGAGGTAGGATTCGAACCTCTATTATTTTATGTTTATTATTTCCTCAAGCTCAAGACAAAAAGCGCCTAACGCTTCCCTTCTTTATGCAAGGTGTGCTTTCTGCACCATTTGCAGAATTTCTTAAAACCCAACTTCTTCTCAACAGCTTCCTTTGATTTCTTAGTGAAATAATTAACCCTTTTGCATTCCTGGCATTGAAGTTTAGTAAATGGTCTTTTTTTAACTGCCATATGTTTTAAATTATTATAAGCCTGAGGCCGGGATTGAACCGGCGGCCTCGTCTTTACCAAAGACGTGCTCTGCCAACTGAGCTACCCAGGCAAAAAATAACAGTGGGTGTGGTCGGAGTCGAACCGACGGGATCTAATAAGACAGCGGTTTTACAGACCGTTCCCGCCCCCTACGGGACTACACACCCTTTTATAATTATAAAAACATATTATCAGAAAAATCAGCTTTTGCCAATGGATTTGCCGTATTTTCTCCTCCAAGCTTCTATCATCTTATGATTACCAGAAACCAAAACTTTAGGTACCCGCCACTTCTGAAAAACCTCAGGCCTGGTATATTGCGGATATTCCATAAATCCTTTTTCCTTGGTTATCCTCTCTTTTAATAAAGCAGGTTTTCCCAAAACTCCTGGTATCAACCTTGTTATGGTTTCCATAACTATCATGCCAGGCAATTCCCCTCCCATCAAGTCGTAATCGCCAACTGACAACTCCATATCAGCAATGTGCCTGGCTACTCTTTCGTCCACTCCTTCATACCGGCCGCAAATCATAATTATCTGATTCAACTTCGATAGTTGATAAGCTGTTTTCTGATTGAACTTCTTTCCCCTGGGAGTAAATAATATGACTTTTGCCTTGCCCTTGCCCTTTATCTTTCTAACCGCTTTATATATGGACTCTACCTTCAAAACCATACCCAATCCTCCGCCAAAAGGCCTGTCATCCACCGTTTTGCGCTGATCTTTGGCCCAGTCCCTCAAATTATGGACATTTATCTTAATCAATTTCTTTTCCCTGGCTTTTTTAATAAAAGACTCCCTCAGATAAGAATCGAATATTTGGGGAAAGATTGTAATAATATCAAATTTAAGCATAAAAACAAAAACGGCCTACTTTGAATAATAGCACCGTTTTTGCACTCTGTAAACTTAGAGTTTACAGTTTTAAATCTTCAATAGATTCAGACTTCCTTGGTCTCTCTGGCCTGCCGCCTTCTGGTTCTTCGATCTTCAAATTCACTCTTGCGTGATTTTTAAGACCGACAATTCTTACCAGGTTTCTGATAGATCTGGCAGTAGAACCTTCTTTGCCGATAATCTGGCCCATGTCTTCAGGGTTCACTTTCAAAGAAAGCAGAACTCCCATCTCGTCAACCGTGCGGTCAACTTTGACATCGCTAGGATTATCAACTAAAGCTTTTATGAGATATTCAAGGAATTCTTTGTCGTTTCCTTTTGTATCAGCCATAGTTCTTTCTGAATTTTAGTAATTACTGATATTTATTCGTTTCTAGTAGCGCCGACCTTTCAATAAATCTGAAATGTAGCTACTGATTAGTATTATATTTATTTAAAGTATTTTGTCAAGAAAGTTCATTTTTCAACCAACTTTTAAAAAAACGAGTTGAAAAATAAAACGGAAGCTATATATGTGTTGCCGCAAGCTTCCGTGTCCGGCGACTCGGACTATTTCCTATTTTAATTCCTTTCTTCAATGTGCTTTTCGTTTTTCTTTGTCAGGTGGCCATCAAAAGACGACCACCTGACCTCAGAATCAAGCACAGGATTGGACCCCATGCTTCTCGCCAGCTTTTCTGATTATCTCCATAGTTCTTGCGATTTCTTTCGCTTTCTCCAGAGACATCTTAACCCCCTCTTTTTATTTCTTTAATTGTAATATATATTATATAAAAGTCAAGCCCCGCCAGGTCTTGGCAGGGTGTAAAACTTCTAATTATTACTTATCCTTATTCTTTCTTTTCTTCTGGCTTCTCTTCTTTCTTTTCTTCAATAGGTTCAGCTTTTACTTCTTCAACGGGTTTTTCTTCTGTTTTCTCTTCAACAGGTTCAGTCTTAGCTTCTTTTACGGGCTTTTCGTTTTTTGGTTCTGGTTTTGCTTCTTCTTTAACTTCTTCTTTCTTCGGCTCAGCTTCAGGAGCTGGCGCAATAACCTCTTCTTTCGCGGGTGTTGCAACGGGCGCTACAACCTGCTCTACACTTGCCTCTTCTTTCTTTTTTGATTTTTTGTGCAAAGCAATCTTTTTCCCTTCAATCACTTTTTGCGAAATCAACATATTATGAATAGTTTCTGAGGGCTGAGCGCCAACTGAAATCCAGTATTTTATCCTTTCTGCCTTCAAAATTCTTTCTTTTGTTAAGGGATTATAAAAACCGACTTCTTCAATATATCTTCCTGAGGTCGAAGATTTCTCTTTTTCAACCACCACTATCTTGAATGATGGCTGATTCTTTTTTCCTGTTCTTAATAATCTAATAACTAACATATATATTACCAATGTTTGACTGCTAATGCGTTTTTAGCTGCCTCAACTTCTGCTTCCTGTTTTGAAGAACCTTTGCCTTCAGCCACCAAATCCTTATCAAGGAAAACGCCGATAACGAAATTCTTTGCGTGATCCGGCCCGTGTTCTTTCAAAACTTTATAGGTCGGAGTAATGCCCACTCTTTCTTGCGATTCTTCCTGGAAAGTGGATTTAGCATCTCTAAAAAGTCCTTTCTCAATGATTTCCGGCAATTTAACGATTAAATGCTTTTTAATGAATTTCTCGCATGCTTTGTAGCCTGAATCAAGGTAAGCTGAACCGATAAACGCTTCAAAAGTGTTAGCCAGGATATAATCCCTTGATTTGCCTGTTTCTTTCATTTCTCCTTTTGAAAGAAGCAGGAAATCATTAAAGCCCAATTCTTTGGCAACCTCAGCAAGCATTCTAGCATTAACCAGGGAAGCGCGCCAGTTAGTCAATTCTCCTTCCGGTTTTTTAGGATATTTGACAAAAAGGTATTCGGTAATAATAAGTTCCAAAACCGCATCTCCCAAGAATTCCAATCTTTCATTATTATCCAGATTGGCTTCCGGATTTTCGTTCAGATAGGAACGGTGGCAAAAAGCCTGAATCAATAAATCCTTGTTTTTGAATTTAAAATTTAATTGCTTTTCCAATATTGAAAAATCATTCATATTAAGTAACAGGAGTAAGATTCTTATAAACGGTCCCCAAAACGCCATTGATAAACCTGCCGGAACTCTCTCCGCCAAAAGATTTAGCCAGCTCAATAGCTTCGTTAATAGCCACTTTTGGAGGAACCTCTTCTTTGTTAGAATACAGTAATTCAAAAAGTCCCATCCTCAGAATATTCCTGTCAACAACCGTTATCTGGCTTATCGGCCATTCAGGGGCTGCCTGTTCAATAATCTTATCCAGCTTTGAAAGGTGTTTAACTACTCCGGTAATTATCTGCCAGACCAGGCTTAAGTCTTCCAAACCAGGACCGAACTCTTTGATGTTCTTTTCGGTTATCTTTTCCAAATCATTTTTCCTACCACCAAAATCCCACTCATAAAGAGACTGCATAGCAATACTTCTTGATAAATGACGACTAGCCATAATAAAATAACAATTAACTATTTTTTACTGAGCCCTTCCCAGCTCAAAGGTTTCTTGGCTGAAGCTTTTTCATCCTTACCCTCAATCTCCTTTTCTTTCTTTTTTCTTTCTTTTCGGTCCAGCTTTTTCAAAACGTCAATCACTTCAACTCCCTTGTAATATCCGCAGTTCAAACAAACAACATGGGACAAAACAGGCTTGCTGCATTTCGGACACTTAGCTAAAACAGGCGCCTTTATATGAATATGCATTCGGCGCTTGTTTCTTCTTGATTTAGTGTGTTTTTGCTTTGGAACAGCCATAACAATAAATATATTAACACATCAATTAAATTTCTGCAATGGTTTAAAGGACATTCTGTGTATTTTACAGGGCCCGTGCTTTCTCAGTTGAATCTTGTGAAGCTTAGTGGGATATCCTTTGTGCTTATTAAAGCCGTACTTAGGATATTTTTTATCGTACCTGTCCATTATCCTGTCACGCGCCACTTTAGCAATAATTGAGGCGGCAGCGCAGGAAAACACTTTCTCGTCAGCTCCGACAATCAGCTTGTGCTTAAAAGATTTCAGTTTATCAGAATTCAAATGATTGCCGTCAATTAACAAAAAATCTGGTTTGAACTTCAAGTTCTTCAAGCTTTTCTCCATGGCCAACTCAGCAGCGTTTTTAATATTAATTCTGTCAATCGCTTTTTCGGAAACCCTACCTATCCCCCACCTGATATTTTTATTCTTAGTCAGAAGCTTAAACAGTTTTTCTCTATTTTTAGAAGAAAGCTTTTTTGAATCTTTCACTCCCTGAAAAAGTTTTGAATCCAATGTCCTAACTAAGACTGCAGCTGCGGTCACGGGTCCTGCCAAGGGGCCCCTGCCAGCTTCGTCCAAACCAACCACAAACTTAAAGCCTTTTTTACGTAATCTTCTCTCTTCTTGAAAAAATCCTTGTTTCATAATATACTTAGATAATACTAACACAAAGTCATGAAATTCACTCATTTACACGTCCATTCCCACTACAGCCTATTGGATGGCTTACCGAAAATCGACCAACTTTTGGATTACGTAAAAGAATTAGGCATGGACTCTGTCGCTATCACTGACCACGGCAATATTTACGCTGCCGTGGAGTTTTATAAGAAAGCAAAAGAAAAAGGCATAAAGCCGATTATCGGATGCGAGATGTATACGGCCTTTGAAAAGATGGCTGATAAAAGGCCAAATATTGATGACAAAAAACACCACCTTGTTTTATTGGTTAAAAACGAAAAGGGCTACAAGAATTTGGTAAAACTGATAACTAAAGCCCACTTGGACGGATTCTATTATAAGCCGAGGATCGACGATGAACTGCTCAGCCAATATTCCGAAGGCCTAATCGGCCTTTCTGCTTGTTTGGCCGGCAAAATCCCGAAGCTGATTCTGGCAAAAAAAATGGACGAGGCTGAAAAAATCGCAAAAAATTATCAGAAGATTTTTGGAAAAGATAATTTCTATCTTGACATACAGCACCATCCAAATTCTGCTGACCAGAAAACAGCCAACAAAGGACTGATCGAGCTTTCCAAAAAAACAGGCATTCCCTTGGTCGCCACTAATGACGTCCATTACTTGAAACCGGAAGACTCTGACGCCCAGGACATATTGATGTTAATCAATACAGGTTCTGACCCCAATGATCCTGAAAGATTGAGTTTGAAAATGGATGACTTTTCAATGAGAAGCCCGGAACAAATGGCAAAAGATTTCAAAGATCTGCCGGAAGCCATTGAAAACACGCAGAAAATCGCTGACCTTTGCAACTTCCAATTCGAACTGAATAAAGTAAAGCTTCCACAATTTGCCGTACCAACCGGGGAAGATCCAGACATTTATATAGAAAAACTCTGTCAAAAAGGGCTGACTTTAAAATTCGGGGAAAAACCGGAAAAAGAAGTTATTGAAAGGCTGAACTACGAACTTTCCGTAATCAAACAAACAGGCTTTACTTCATATTTCTTAATTGTCCAGGATTTTGTCAACTGGGCTAAAGAAAACAGGATTGTTGTCGGGCCTGGCCGGGGCAGCGTCGGCGGATCTTTGGTCGCCTATCTTTTAAATATTACCAATATTGACCCTTTGAAGTACGATCTTTCATTTGAAAGATTTTTGAATCCGGACAGAATTTCCATGCCTGACATTGATTTGGATTTTACAGACAGAAGAAGGGACGAAGTGATCCAGTATGTCAGCCAAAAATACGGCCGGGACAAAGTGGCTCAGATTATAACATTCGGGACCATGGCAGCCAGAGCAGCAGTCAGAGATGTTGGCAGAGCCATGGGACAACCTTACAGCTTTTGCGATCAGATAGCCAAAATGATTCCTCTCGGCATGACGCTTGATGAAACGATGAAAAAAGTAAGCGAATTCAGTTCTTTATATGAATCAGACCAAGAAGCTAGAAAACTGATTGACGCTGCCAAAAAGCTGGAAGGAGTGGCCCGCCACGCCTCAACCCATGCCTGCGGGGTGGTAATCTCAAATACTCCTTTGGATGAAATCGTGCCTCTCCAGCACCCTACCCAGAACGACCAAAACATTGTCACCCAGTATGAAATGCATTCGATTGAAAACCTGGGAATCTTGAAAATGGACTTTTTGGGATTGAAAAACCTGACCATTATTGAAGACACCCTTTCCAGAATCTACGTCATTCACGGAACAAACCTTAATATTGAAAAGATTCCGACAGACGATAAAAAAACATTCAAGCTCTTTCAAGCCGGAGGAACAGTCGGCGTTTTCCAGCTTGAATCGGACGGCATGAGAAGATATTTGAAACAATTAAAGCCGACTGAATTCGAAGATATTATTGCCATGGTAGCGCTTTACCGCCCTGGCCCGATGCAACTGATTCCCGACTATATCAGCAGAAAAAACAAAAAGCAGAAAGTAGAATACTTCCACCCCAAGCTAAAACCGATCTTGGAAAAAACATACGGTATTGCCGTTTATCAGGAACAGATTATACAGATTACCAAAGATATGGCAGGATTCACATTAGCTGAAGCTGACGTTCTTAGAAAAGCAATCGGCAAAAAGATAAAAAAGCTTTTAATGTCTCAAAAGGAAAAATTCATAGCAGGAATGAAAAAGAACGATATCGAAGAAAACATTGCCCAGCAAATCTGGTATTGGATTGAGCCTTTCGCCAGCTACAGTTTCAACAGAAGCCATGCTGCTGCCTATGCCACCATCGCCTACCAAACAGCCTATTTGAAAACCCACTTCCCTGCAGAATTTATGTCGTCTCTTCTGACTTCAGAAAGAAACGATATTGAAAGAATCGCTGTCTTAATTGAAGAATGCAAGAAAATGGGATTGACCGTTCTGCCGCCGGATATAAACGAAAGTTTTACCTTTTTCAGCGTAGTGCCGAAAAAGAACCAAATACGATTCGGGCTTTCAGCGATTAAAAATGTCGGTTCCAATATCGTGGAAGTGGTGGTCAATGAAAGAAAAGCAAACGGCCCTTTTATTTCAATCGATGATTTCCTTACCAGAACCAGCTCAAGAGATCTCAATAAGAAGTCTTTGGAGAGCTTAATAAAAGCCGGAGTTTTTGATAAAATGGCAGAAAGAAACCAGATGCTCTCTAATATTGAAAAGATTCTGGAATACGCCAGAGAAAGCCAAAAAACCAAGACTAACGGCCAGACAGGCCTGTTTGACGGAATGAGTTTTAACAACCATATTCATTTGCCAGACACTACCCCAGCTTCGGAAAAAGAAAGATTGACCTGGGAAAAGGAACTGCTGGGACTCTTTATCAGCTCCCATCCTTTAAACGGATTCGAAAAGCTCCTGGAAAAGAAAGTGGTTTCCATAGCTAAACTTTCAGGCAATGGCTTAAGAAAAAACGCCAGAGTCAAAATTGGAGGCATTATTTCGAATATTAAAAAAATAATAACCAGGACGGGCAAACCAATGCTTTTTGTAAACGTGGAAGATTTAAGCAGCAAAATGGAAGTGATCGTCTTTCCGAACATAATCGCCAGAAACCCGTCAATTTTCCAGGAAAATAAGATCGTTATGGTTTCAGGAAGACTTGATTCAAAAGACGGCATCCAAAAAATAATCTGCGAAGAAATTGAAGAAATTATTGAATCATAATATATGAATATTGAAACAATACGCCATTCTTTTGCCCACATATTAGCTTTTGCTGTCTGGGAACTGAATCCCAAGGTTAAATTTGGCATGGGACCGGCAATTGAAAACGGCTTTTATTATGATTTTGATTCTTCTTTCGTGCCGGAAGACTTGCCAAAAATAGAAAAAAGAATGAAAGAATTGATAAGGCAGAATATTTTATTTAAAAAGAAAATAATTACAAAAACAGAGGCCAAAAAGATTTTTAAGGGACAGCCATACAAACTGGAACTGATTAACAAATTGCCTGATAGTAAAGTCACTATTTACCAAAGCGGGAAATTCATTGATTTGTGCAATGGACCCCACATTAAATCAACCAATGAAATAGACCCTGAATCTTTTAAATTGACAAAAATAGCTGGCGCATATTGGAAAGGTTCTGAAGAAAACCAGATGCTGACCAGAATCTACGGCTTGGCATTTACAAATAAAAAAGAATTATCTCTTCGTCTTCAAAAAGAAGCTGAAGCTGAAAAAAGGGACCACCGCCTTTTGGGACAAAAATTAGGATTGTTTCTTTTTGACGAGGAAGTCGGCGCCGGCCTACCCATCTGGAAACCAAAAGGAACCATATTGAGGCAAATTATCGAAGACTACCTGCACAAAGAATTAAGCTCGCAAGGCTACCAGTGGATAACCAGCCCTCATATCGGAAAACTGGAGCTTTGGAAAACTTCGGGCCATTGGAACCATTATCGCGAAAACATGTATTCCCCCATTGAAATCGAGGAAGAAGAATATATGTTAAAGCCGATGAACTGCCCCTTTGCTGTAAAGATTTACAAGTCAGAGATAAGAAGCTATAAAGACTTACCGATAAAATATGCGGAATTGGGAACGGTTTACCGCTACGAAAGATCAGGGGTGCTGCACGGCTTGACCCGAGTCAGAGGCTTTACCCAGGACGATGCCCACATTATCTGCACTCCGGGCCAACTGTCAAAAGAGATAGAAAACCTTTTGAAATTTAGCTTTAAAATATTAAAGACTTTCGGATTCAAAAATTATGACATTTATCTTTCCACCAGGCCGGAAAAATATGCGGGAAACTTGAAAGACTGGGAAAAAGCAACCAATGTTTTAAAATATGCTCTTCAGAAATTAAAGCTGAAATGGCAGGTAGACCAAGGAGGAGGAGTGTTTTACGGACCGAAAATAGATATAAAAATTAAAGATTCTCTGGGCAGGCCTTGGCAATGCACGACAGTCCAGATTGACTTCAATTTGACCGAACGTTTCGATATAGCGTATATCAACGAAAAAGGAAAGAAGCAAAAACCTTTCATGATTCATCGGGCTATCCTGGGTTCGCTTGAAAGGTTTATCGGAGTTTTGCTTGAACATTATGCTGGCTCTATGCCTTTATGGCTATCCCCTGAACAAATCTGGGTTATTCCTTTGGGAGCAAAACATGAAAAATACGCAAAAATAATTACCGAAACCTTGCGAGCTGCCGGTTTCAGAACACAACTCAAAAACGAAAATGAAACCGTTTCAAAGAAAATCCGCGGAGGAGAAATGCAAAAAATCCCCTATCTTTTGGTAGTCGGCGATAAAGAAATGAAAGCTAAATCAATCAGGGTAAGAGAAAGACAAAAAGGAGATATCGGTGAAATAAAAGTCAATAAATTTATTGAAAAAATTAAAAAATAATAACCTTATGTCGGAATTATCCCAACAAACGCAAAAGCTAATTCAAAAATACCAGACCTGGCAAGATTCTTTACAGCCTAAGCCGGAAATACCAACCATCCACGTTGACGAAGTTGCTTCAGCTGTCGCTGCTTTCTATGAAAAAATAAGAGGCGTCGTAGACTGGCGGGAAGAACATTTAATGAGAAGAGCAGCCATTGAAAGAATGTTAAAAAGAAGATTGCTTTTGACTAAAGACAGCCAGGAGGTTGCTGAACCTTTAACACTGGAACTGATTAGAAGCGGACATTTCCCCAATGACAGAATACCGGAAACAGTGATCAGCCAAGTAAAGAAAATAATAGAAAAGTACGTCTTTATCCTGGAAAACGCTCCTCCGGCTCCAGCTGAAAAAATGAAAGCCCAGCTTTACGACTGGCTTTTATCGATTGCCGCCTGCGAAATAGAAGAAGAGCTTATTCCGCCTCACCGGGAAAGGGCGCTGATTAATTATATGACAGAAGCAATGACAGAAAAGATACAATTGAACAACGGTATTTCTGAGGAACAAAAAAACATCTATATCCATATCGCCGTCCAAAGAGCTCTTTTCAAGCTGGATAATCCGATAATCATCTACAATCTTTTAAAAAGACAGTATCCCCAGTGGCACGATCTGAAAAACGGAGACTCCCCGCTTCCGGAAATATCCCAAAACATTTATTCAAACTGGAAAACTTTTGAAAAATATCTAAAACAACGCCTTTCGGAAAAATTCTATAAAGTTTGCGAAAGATACGATACTGCTTATTTGGTTTTGGGAGACGTAATTTCCGAAGAGCCGATGACCGCCCAGGAAAAGCTGTCTATGCCAGAAGAGATGGAAAACAAAATATCAGCTGCTTACGAAAAAAGGTTAAAAACCCTGAAAAAGAGAATCAACCGGGCAGCTATTTACGCCACTATTTCCATATTCGTCACCAAAATACTTTTGGCCTTGGCGATCGAGGTGCCTTTTGACAGATATGTAACCGGACAATTCAGCTACCAGGCATTGGCTTTCAATATTCTGATCCCCGCCCTTTTAATGCTATTTCTAATCTCGACCATCAGGCCTCCTAAAAAGGAAAATCTGCAGCAGGTTATTATGGAAGTGATAAAAATAGCCTATGTCACAGAGAGCAAAGATGTATACACGATAAAAATCCTAAGAAAAAGAGGCTGGTTGATGAATGCCTTTATCACCAGTTTTTATTCTTTCGGTTTTCTGGCCTCTTTCGGATTAATAATCTTGGGCTTGTACAAATTGGACTTTGGCATACTTTCCATGATAATCTTCCTTGTCTTCATTTCCTTGATTTCTTTTGCCGGAACAAAACTCAGGGAAAGGTCACGCGAACTGGAAATAATGGAAAGAAAAGAATCATTCCTAATGTTTATCATTGATCTTTTCTCTCTGCCGATCATCCGCATGGGCAAATGGCTTTCAGGCCAATGGGCAAAATACAACGTAATTGTCGTCTTTTTCAACTTTCTCATCGACATGCCACTGCAAACCTTTATTGAATTCCTGGAAAAATGGCGCGAATTCCTTAAAGAAAAGAAGGAAGAAATACACTAATTAAGAATTACAAATATGGAAAGCGGCCTTGAGAAGGCCGTTTTGCTATTATAGAATAAAAGATATGCTAAAGTACCAAATCATCACTTTCGGCTGCCAGATGAATAAAGCGGATTCAGAAAGAATTGCCACGACATTAGAAAAGAAGGGCTATAAACCGACAAAAGACTTTAAAAAAGCCAATCTGGTTTTGATTAACATGTGCTCTGTCAGACAGTCGGCAGTCGATAGGGTCTACGGTAAAATCAACAATTTAAAAAAGATTAAAGCAAAAAATCCAAAACTTAAAACTATTCTTACTGGCTGTATTCTTAAAAAAGACAGAAGAAAGTTTGAAAAGTTTTTCGATGAAATTTGGAGCAACAAAAACCATTTCAAAGAAAAAGCCAAATGCCAAAACAAGTCCTTGGCTTTCGTGCCGATTTCCAACGGCTGCAATAATGCCTGTACTTACTGCGTTGTCCCATATACCAGAGGCGCTTTAAACTGCCGAAGCCATAAAGAAATACTGAAAGAAGTTAAAAGTTTTATTAAAAAAGGATTTAAAGAAATCTGGCTTTTGGGGCAGAACGTCAACGATTATCATTCGCCGATAAATAAATCAATCAACTTTGCCAAACTTTTAAAGTTAATTAACGACATCCCAGAAAAATTCAGGATTCTCTTCACATCTCCCCATCCCAAGAACTTTTCCGACGAATTGATTGAGTCTTTAGATAACTGCCAGAAATTCGGCAATTACCTTAACATACCCATCCAATCGGGAAATGACCAGATATTAAAAAAAATGAACCGTAATTACACGGCCAAAGAATATAGAAAGCTAATAGAAAAAATAAAGAAAAAGATACCGGAAATAAAGTTATCTACCGATATTATCGTCGGCTTCCCCGGAGAAACCAAAAAACAGTTCCAAGACACGGTAAAACTGTTTAAAAAGATTAAATTTAATTGGGCCTATATTTCAAAATACTCTCCCCGTCCAGGCACCGCTGCCTTTAAATTAAAAGATGGCATTCCTCTGCCAGAAAGAAAGAAAAGAGAAAATATTTTAAGAGAAATTTTAAAAAAGCATGGAAAATAAACTAATCGTCATATTAGGACCGACAGCTACCGGCAAATCGGATTTGGCCGTTAAAATAGCTAAAAAAATTAAAGCTGAGGTCATATCTGCTGACTCCAGACAGGTCTACAAAGGAATGGATATTGGCAGCGGCAAGATAACTAAAAAAGAAATGAAAGGTATTTCTCACCACCTGCTAAACGTTGCTTCACCCAAAAAAAGATTCACGGTCAGCCAATATCAAATATTAGCAAAAAAAGCAATAAACAAAGTTTTGAAGAAGGGAAAAATCCCAATTTTATGCGGTGGAAGCGGCTTTTACATCCAAACGGTAATTGATGGCATAGCTATCCCAGAAGTAAAACCAGATTATACTTTGAGAATGAAACTTGAAAAGTTTATAACCGAAAAACTATTCTCAAAATTAAAAAAACTGGATATAGAAAGAGCGAAAAACATCGATAAAAACAACAGAAGAAGGCTGATTAGAGCTTTGGAAATAGCCATTAAAACAAAAAAGCCAATTCCCTCTTTAAAGAAAAATCCTCTATCCTATCCCATTTTGATTATCGGCATTCAAAAAGAAAAAGAAGAATTAAAGAAACTAATAAAGAAAAGGCTTTTAAAAAGATTAAAACAAGGAATGCTTAAAGAAGTAAAAAAACTCCATAAATCAGGAATTTCTTGGCAAAGACTGGAAGAATTCGGTCTGGAATACCGTTTTATCTCGCGATACCTTCAAAAAAAGATAAGCTACAAAGAAATGAAAGAGCTTATCCAAAAAGAAAGCGAACAATTCGTTAAACGACAAATGACCTGGTTTAAAAAAGACGAGCGCATCAACTGGATAAAAAACTATTCGGAAACTGAGAAATTGATTAAAAGATTCTTATAAAAAAACAGAGGGGAGAAAAACGTTGTCTAAAAAAGACCCTGTCTTCTTCCCTCTTATTTTGCCTTACCACTTAAGGCATTCTTCTATCGGCTTAAAAGGAACTGTTTTACCGGAAGGAAGTCGTATCGTGCCAGCCAGCACAGGTTTCTCCTTTTTTGCAAAGTGAGGCCCATCTTCATTAAAAACAACTCCTAATTTTTCAAGGAGCCGTTGTTCTTCCGGATTCAGGCTCTTATTGATACGCATTTGTATCACCTCCTTAATAAAGATATTATACTACTTTTCTTGTTTTTGTCAATATCTCTTTCAGAAGCTTATTCGCTGTTTGAGGGCTGACTTCTCCTTTTGATTTTGTCATCACTTGACCGACTAAAAACTGAAAACCTCCTTCTTTTCCTTTTTGATAATCATCAACTACTTTTTGGTTTTCAGCAATCACTTCTTGAATAATCTTTTTAATTTCATCTTCATTGCTAATTTGAGTTAACCCTTTTTCTTTCATAATACTTGAGGAAGCAGCGCCAGTTTCGTACATTGCTTTTAAAATCACTTTCCCTTGTGGGCCGGTAGGTCCAGTAGGTCCAGAAGAATATTGAGAATCGATGGTCCTAGATTCTTGAATCTTGGTAAGATAAGGATAGATTAGAATAATATATTCGGCATAATCTTCGGGGGTAATTAAAAAATTATTTGTCGTGATAGAAGTACCTTTTAATAATCCCTTTAAATCAGTAATTATACTATCTGCTGTATGTTTAATTAATTTTAAAATATTTTCTTTAGGTAGATTTAAAGGTAATTTAGAAATAAGATTAGTAATAACTTTCTCAAAATATTCTCCTAAATTTTTATTATAAACAAAAAATTCAATTTTCTCTTTATCTAAATTATATTCTTTAACTAACCTCTCCCTTCTTTGCTGAGGAAGTTCGGAAACTTCAGAACGAATATTCTCTATTTCTTTCTTAGTAAAATGCAAGGGCGGTAAATCAGGCTCTGGAAAATATCGATAATCATGAGCTTCCTCTTTCTGCCTTTGGCTAAAGGTTACTTCTTTAATATCGTCCCATCCCCTAGTTTCTTGGATGATCTTTTCTCCTTTATCCAATAAATCAATCTGCCTCTTAATTTCATAATCAATTGAGTGTTCTACTGACCTGAAAGAATTGAGGTTTTTAATCTCAACCTTAGTACCCATTTCTTTACCCTTAGCAACAGAAATATTCACTTCCACCCTCATCTGTCCCTTTTCCATATCAGCATCAGAAATATCCAAATAATGCTTCATGATCAAATAAAGCTCTTGGGCAAATTCCTTTGCTTCTTTAGCTGAAGAAATATCAGGTTCTGTCACTAATTCCATTAAAGGAATGCCGGCTCTATTAAAATCAACTAAAGAATAATCAGCTCCTTCAGGATGTAAAAGCTTGCCCGTATCTTCTTCCAAATGAACCCTAGTAATTCTTATCTTTTTTCGTTTTCCGTCTTCGGCTATTTCAAGATAACCGCCAACACACAAGGGCTTATCATACTGCGATATCTGATAACCCTTGGGCAAATCAGGATAAAAATAGCTTTTCCTATCAAACTTGGAGTATTCCGGAATTGAAGCATTCAAAGCTAATCCTGTTTTAATCACCTTTTTTATAGCTTCCTCGTTAATGACCGGCAAAGTACCAGGATGACCCATACAAACAGGACAAACATTAACATTGGGCTGTTTTTCATCTGGGTCATTTAAACAACCACAAAACATCTTAGTTTTGGTTTTTAATTCAATGTGTATTTCAAGACCGATTGTCGGCTTATACATAGATTTACTCAGTTTTTCTCCAATCTTCTTTAGCTGAAATATCTTTTCCTTTTTCTTCATTAACTATTTCCACTCCGGAACTAGTGCCGATAATATCAGCTCCAGCTTTAATCATCATTTCCAAATCAGCAAGAGTCCTAATAGAGCCTGCTGCTTTAACCAGTATGCCGGGAGCTGACTTCCTCATTATCCTGACGTGTTTTGCTTTTTCAGCTAGTTCTGAATGATCTAAAGGATCTTCAACCGTGGCTGTCTTAACACAAATTGCCCTAGCTTCCTTAACAATCTCTGAAGCTTTTTTAATTTCCTCGTCAGTCAAATAGCCAGAGCCGATTATCACTTTTGTCGGCAAAACAGCACAAATCTCTTTCAGATCAGACAGAACCTCGTCATATTTACCGTTCTTAAAATCATCTATCTTCATTACCACGTCAACCTCATCTGACCAATCTTCTTTAGCTCTCAAAGCCTTTTTCATCCTAATTTCATGAGAGCTGGCTCCTGTTGGCTCATCAATCAAAGTGGTAACCTTAACATCGCTGTTTAACAATGATTCTTTGGCTAATTTAGTATGTTCTGGATAAACACAAAATCCCCGGAAACCGTATTCCTTTGTTTCCTGGCAAACTTTCTTAATCTCTTGTTCTAAAGCTCCTTTTTTAAGAAATGTCTGGTCTATTAATTTAGCTGTGTTTGGCTGCATAATAAACGTTTTTTAATAATAAAGCGACTGTTAATGGGCCCAAGCCTCCTGGCACTGGCGTTAAAAAACTAGCTTTGCCAGCTACGCTTTTTCTGTCCACATCCCCTACTACTTTTTTATTCTTTAAAACAACAATGCCCCCGTCAATCAAAACAGCACCTTTTTTAATCATATCCCCTTTTATATAATTAGGAAATCCACAAGCTGAAATAACAATATCAGCTGATTTAATCTCAAGGCTTTTCCTGTCTTTAAGATAACTAATTTTAATTCTCTCTTTTATAAGAGAAGATTTTAGAACATTGCCGAAAAAATCAGAATTAACCAAAGCAATAATCTTTTTACCTTTAAGGTTTTTGGATGAATCTTTTAAAGCGACAAAAATGGCTGAAATCAAAGGAGAAGAAAAATGTGTTTTCTTCTGGAAACCGTCAACGTCTTTGTGAAAATCTATCTTTTCTGTAATTTTCCTTGCTTTTAATTTAGAGGGTAAAGGCAATTGGACAATGATTCCTGCAACGTTTTCGTCTTTATTCAATACTTCAATCTGCCGCACAATCTCTTTTTCCTTAACTTTGCTGTTAAATTTAGAATAGAGAATTCCAATGCCCACTTCTTCTGCCGCCCTTTTTTTGTTCCTAATAAAAAGCTCTGAAGCAGGATCTTTTCCGACTGAAATTACCGCCAGCTTTAATTTCATTCTTTCTTTCCTGATTCTTTTTTTCAAATCCGACAAGATTTTATCCGCTTTCTTTTTACCATCGAAAATCTTCATAAATGGGAAACTTTTTGATTATTCTTTCCACCTCGCTCTTAATCAAATTTTTAATTTTCCGGCTATCAATATTTTTAATAAGCTTGACGATAAGGCGAGCAATCTCCCTTGATTCTTTCTCTGTTAGTCCCCTGGTGGTGATTGCCGGTGTTCCCAACCTAATACCCGAAGGAAAATAAGGAGGTTTTTTATCAAAAGGAATGGCGCTTCTGTTAACGTAAATGCCAACCTTATCTAATTCGTCCTGAATTTCCTTCGAGCCAACGCTAAAAGGAGAAACGTCTATTACCATCAAATGATTATCTGTTCCCCCGCTGATTACCCTAATTCCCTGCTTCTGGAATTCATCAGCCATGGCTTTGGCATTCAGAATAATCTGTTTTTGGTACTTCTTAAAAGAAGGCTTCATTGCCTCCAAAAAGCAAACAGCTTTAGCAGCAATAACATGTTCCATCGGCCCACCCTGGATACCAGGAAAAACAGCTTTATCGATTTTTTGCGCTAAATTTAATTTGCTCTTAAGATTAAATCTGTCTTTAATTTTGCAAAGAATCAGTCCTCCGCGAGGGCCCCTAAGAGTTTTATGAGTAGTCGTTGTCACGATATCGCACCAAGGGAAAGGATCAGGATGAAAACCGGCAATAACCAAGCCAGCAATATGAGCAATATCAGCCATTAAGTATGCTTTGACCTTGTCAGCAATCTTCCTGAATGCCTTAAAATCAAGAGTTCTTGAATATGAGGTTGTGCTGACAATGATTAATTTCGGCTTGAACTTTAAAGCTATTTTTTCCACTTCTTTCAAATCAATCTTTTCCGTTTCCCGATTAACCCCGTAATGGGAAAAATTATACAATTTTCCAGAAAAATTAACCGGCGAGCCGTGCGTCAAGTGGCCTCCGGCCGATAAATCAATACCCAATATTCTGTCTCCATGATTCAACAGAGCTAGATAAACAGCTGAGTTTGCTTGAGAACCGGAATGAGGCTGGACATTGGCATGTTCTGCCCCAAACAACTTCTTAGCCCTTTCTATGGCTGTCTGTTCAACCTCATCAATGAATTCATTGCCGCTGTAATACCTTTTATATGGATAACCCTCAGAATATTTATTGCTCAAAGGCGTACCCATGACAGACAAGACCTCAGGACTGGCGTAATTTTCCGAGGGAATCAAAACAAGACCCTGTTTCTGGCGCAAAATCTCCTTTTCAACCAAGTTATATATTTTAGAATCTGATTTTGAGAGTTTCATATTTCTATTTTCTAAAATTCCATTCCTGAAAAAACCTTTTGATAAACGACTTCATGTATTCTTTTCTTTCTTCCGCCATCTTTTTACCCTTTTTGGTGAAAAATTTCTTTTTTATGTCCCAATCTAAAATAGTATGCATAGCGCTGTAGTTTCCGCCATGAGATAGCCCAGGTTTCCGAGGGATATTGGGATTCCAGATTTTTTTACCGACACCTCCAGAATATGTAAACTGTCTTGCTAGGCCTAATGCTCCTACACCCTCTATTTTGTCAGCATCATGGAAAATAAGGACTTCTGTCGGCAACTTCTTCGAAGAAAGATTCCTCTTTTCATGTAATTCAATAATTTTTTTTATTAAGTTAAACTTTTCCTTTGGAACCCTTGCTTTCTTTAATAATGAATTTGCTAGACCCGCAGACAAATGACCATGAAGACCTTTCCTGTTTTTTAATTTTAGTTGTCCTATATCATGAAGCCAGCTGGCGGCAAAAAGTGCTTCCAAATCGACTTCTCGGTAGTTCTTGGTAAATATCAAACAATATTTAAAAACTCTCTCAGAGTGATCCGAGCCATGGGCTGGATCAAGGTTTTTCAATAATGGACTGACGATTTTAATTAATTTTTTCTGCCAGGCTTTCATTTCCTCAATTTTTTAAGATTTTTCTCGAATTCCCTGGTTAACTCTTTTTTCATATTCTGATGGAATTTCTCGTTATATCCCTTAACAAGAGATAAAATCATAGGGCAACTTTTTTCTTCCGGACAAAAACCAACCAAACCACATTTGGGAACTATAAGTTTATTTAACCAGGCTAAACCTTTTCTCTCTAAAGCTTTTTTAATTATAGCTACTTCTTTAATAGTGTTTCTCCTCATCTCCTCTTCTGCTGTCTGGCAAAGCCTCAAAGGATAATAACCGGTAAGCAGATTATATAAATCGTATTCTTGCAAAATATCAATTTTTACTGCACGCGAAACGACAAAAATAGCGTCTTTTGGCTTAATTCCCAGTTTGACCATCTTTCGATAGGCTTCAAATGAATTCAAACCAACCGACAAATACTCTAAAAGCAGTTCTTTTTGTTTTTTTATTGAAGGCGGGATAGAAAACACCTCTTCTATTTGTCTAACGATGGCGTCATCAACCTTGCCTTCCCTAATCCGTTTTCTAAATTTTAGAAATAATTTTTCTGCCCTTTCTATACAATAATATATTGATTCTATAATCTGATGACAGGTTCTATGCCTCTTTTTTTCGCCCCAAATCCGCCAAGGAATCGAGGACAAAATCTTTAACCTCAATGATAGATTGTAGTCTCTAAAAATTTCTTGGTATTTTTCCAGCAGTTTAAACCAATTTTGTTTAATTTTGGTTAATGAGGAAAAAGTGGCTTTTTTCTCTTTCTCTAATCCTGAGATTATTTTTTCCAATTCTGAAACAGTTAAAATATCCATTGAGACAAGTTCAGAATCATTCTTTAAGTTTTTTCTTTTTCTCAATTCCCTGACTAAGTTCGTTTTGTTGGGATTTTTAAAAATATTTGGATAAGGATAAAAGTTTCGAGGAGCAGCGGCCCTCATGTGATAAAGCAAATCAATACCCAATTTTTTAGCTTCTTTCTCTATATGCTTTAAAAGCAATCCCACCTCTTCGGGCATCCATTCTTTTTCCTTTTGATATTCCCTTTTCAGCCCCACTATTGTTTCAATCGGCAACTGGATGATACCAGTGCCATAAATACCGTACTGCAATATCTTACTGGCCTCATCTTTCTGAATTTTTTTGTCTAAAAGAGAATTAGAAAAACTAATTATTCTTTCTGAGGCTTCTTGGTAAATTTTCCTTGATTTTTTGTTTGCATATATTTTCTTCGGAAAAACAATATCTTTCTCGGTGGTTCCTGTTCTTCTTCCGGAAGAAACCAAGGATGAAGAAAAATAGATTCCGGTTAACGTAGAATCTAAAAATTTGCTTCCTTCATAGGTTAAACAAATAGAAGGCGTAGTGGCGATTGAAGCATGTCCCCTTAGGGAAGATTTCTGTAAAATCATTTTAATTCTCTCTGAAACACTGTTCCCCCCTTTTTCTATCTCTTCAAATAATTTCTTGATTGACCTGCCTTTAAATGTCAATAAAGCAGAAAGGGCAACAATTTCCTGCGTATTTAAAACCCCGCTTCTATCTTTTAGGAACGGGGTGATGCCTAAAAATTTTATTTTCAAATCACTGGTTAAAATGGGTTTCATTTTGAGTTTTCCTCATTTATTTTGCTAGCAGCAGTATCTTGATTAGCGTACTTGTGATCTTTTTGTTTCAAATAAGAAATTTCAGCTGGAGAAGAAAGAGTTTCAAAAGTCATCGCACAAATCCTCATTCCGGCATAAAGGATAATCGGCATAATCCCCAAATTTCCTAATTCCATCACTGCTTTGCCCTTCCAGCCCGGATCAAATCTGGCAGCAGTTGAATGAACCACCAGTCCCAATCTTCCTAAAGAGCTCCTGCCGTCTAATCTGCCCATGATATCTTCTGGCAGAATAATTTCTTCCTTGGTTGTAGCAATAATGAACTGTTTCGGCTGGACAATAAAAGGACTATCATCTTCAATAATAATTTCTTCCATAATTTCTTCAAAGTTCATTTTTCTTTTTAAATCTAAATAAGGATATTGGGTCGGCCTGAAGGTTTTGAAATGATTTCCAAGATGTAAATCTAAAGAACAGGGGCCAAGTTGTTCAGAGAAATCAGGTTCAGGAATAATCAAAATCTTCCTTTCTTCAATATATTTTTTGATGTCGCGATCAGAAAGAATCATAGTTTATTATACTCTATACTATATCAATACCCATATTCTTAGCCGTACCTTCGATTATTTTCATTGCCTGTTCAATGTCATCTGCGTTCAAATCAGGCATCTTTTTCAAAGCTATTTCTTTCAATTGTGCCCTTGAAATCTTGGCCACTTTAGTTTTATTGGGAGTGCCAGAGCCCTTTTCAATGCCAGCTGCTTTTTTTAATAATTCGGAAGCTGGCGGCTGCTTTAAGATAAAAGTATAGGTTCTGTCCTCAAAAACCGTAATTTCAACCGGAATAACGAAACCCTGGTTGTTTTTGGTCGCATCGTTGAACCTCTGGCAGAACTCGGATATGTTCACTCCGTACTGAGCCAAAACAGGACCAACCGGAGGAGCCGGAGTCGCCAGAGCTGCTTTGATTTGAAGTTTTACGATTGCTTTTACTTTTTTTGCCATATATTTTTAAATTAAAGTTTCTTTATCTGTAAAGAATCCAGTTCAACGGGAGTATCTCTGCCGAACATATTAACCAATACCTTTACCTTCCCCCTCTCTTCGTCAACCTCTGAAACCTTTCCGTCAAAATCCTTGAATGGGCCGTCAATAATTTTAACCAAATCCCCTGGCTTAGCTTCTATCTTGAAATGCGGCTCATCTCCGGCAATACGCTTCTTTAAAGTTTCAATCTCTTCTACGGAAACCGGCACTGGTGTTGTGCCTGCTCCGACAAAACCAGTAACATTAGGCGTGTTTCTAACCACGTACCAGGAATCATCGGTCACGATCATTTCCACCAAAACGTAGCCAGGATAAATCTTTTCTTCTATGGTCTTTCTTTTGCCGTTCTTAATCTTAATCTTTTTCTCTTTAGGAACGATGACGTTGAATATCTTGTCTTCCATGCCCAAAGATTCAACCCTTTGCTTTAAAGCTTTGGCCACAGCGTCCTCATACCCTGAATAAGTATGGAGAACATACCAATTTTTCTCTGTGCTGATTTGCTGTTTTGGCATATAATTTAAAAAACAAACTTCTCCAGCAAAGTGGTAAACAAAACGTCAAGCCCTCCCAAATAGGCGGCGACAACCGCTGAAACACCGACCACGATCAAAGTGTATCTTATGGTCGTTTCTCTGGTCGGCCAATTAACCTTCCTCATCTCCAATCTTACTTCTTTTAAAAAAGTAATAAGTTTATTAATAATTTTTCCCATGTTTTTGAGTCTAAAAAACGGCCTAACGGCCACAAGTTAAACTTAGCCGAAAACAAACTAGATGTCAAGGTTTTTCACGCCTTTGGCATGCGTCTGGATGAATTTCTTTCGGGGTAGCACTTCGTCCCCCATTAAGATATCGAAAATTCTGTCAGCTTCCTTGGCATCTTCAATATCTACCCTTAATAAAGTCCTTTTTTCAGGATTCATGGTGGTTTCCCAAAGCTGATCCGGATTCATTTCTCCCAAACCCTTATATCTTTGTATCGAGACGTTCAAGGATTTCTCTTTCTTCAATTTCATTAAAACCTTGTCTTTTTCCTCTTCGGTATATGCATATTCTATCTTTTTGCCTGACTGTAAGCGGTAAAGAGGAGGCTGAGCAATATATATGAAGCCTTTTTCAATCAACGGCTTGAAATAGCGGTAAAAAAGAGTTAAAAGAAGAGTTCTTATATGAGAACCGTCAACATCAGCATCAGTCATTATAATAATGCGGTGGTATCTGGCCTTTTCAATTTTAAAATCATCAGCCACTGCCGTACCCAAAGCAATGATCAATGATTTTATCTCTTTGGAAGAAAGCATCTTATCCAGACGGGCGCGCTCAACATTCAATATCTTTCCCCTTAAAGGCAGAATAGCCTGGAATCTTCTGTCCCTGGCCTGGCGAGAACTGCCGCCAGCTGACTCACCCTCAACTATGTAAAGTTCTGAGTCTTCGGGATTTCGAGAACTGCAGTCAGCCAATTTGCCCGGCAAAGCCAATCCATCTAACGCTCCCTTACGCAAAACAGTCTCACGCGCCACCCTAGCTGCTTTCCTGGCTTTTGAAGAAAGAATACATTTTTCAATAATCGCCCGGGCATCCTGCGGATTCCTTTCCAAAAAATCAGTCAGGGTTTCCGAAACAACAGCCTCTACCGCTGTTTTGGCTTCAGGATTACCTAACTTTGCTTTGGTCTGTCCTTCAAACTGCGGCTCTTTGATTTTAACTGAAACCACGCCGGTAAATCCTTCCCTGACGTCCTCGCCCGACAAATTCTCATCGCTTTCTTTAAGAATACTGCTCTTTTTGGCGTAATCATTGAAAGTCCTGGTTAAAGCGGTTCGGAAACCAGTCAAGTGATTTCCTCCCTCTCCGGTAAAAATGTTATTGGCAAAACTTTCTTCAAAACATTCATATTCTTCAGTATATTGGAAAGCTGCCTCAACCAGAATTCCTTCTTTTTCCCCGATGCCATAATAGATATTAGGATGGCGCCTGACCACGTCCCTGGTCAGGTATTTGACGTATGAAGACAGTCCGCCCTCAAAATAAAAAGCGTAAAACTTTTCCGGTTTTTCCCTTTGGTCAATGGCAATAATTCTTATCTTTTTTGTCAGGTAAGCCTGCTGCCTGAGATGTTTCAGAATCTTATTAAAATCGAATTTGATTTCGCTGAATATCTCAGGATCCGGTTCAAAGTAAACCGTGGTACCTGTCTGCCTGCATTTGCCGTCTTTTTTAACGGCTGTTTTAGGCTTTCCTTTGGCATATTCCTGGCAATACCTAATGTTATCTCGGCAGACTTCAACCCTCATCCATTTTGAAAGAGCACAAACTACGGAAACTCCCACGCCGTGCAAACCGCCAGCCACCTGGTAGGCCTTGCCTCCGAATTTAGCTCCGGCATGTAATGTTGTCATTACGGTTTCCAAAGCTGATTTTTTGGTCTGTGGGTGCCTTTCAACCGGAATTCCCCTGCCATCGTCAGTTGTCTTCACTTTGTTGCCTGGCGAAAGAATGACTTCAATGTTTTTTGCATATCCGGCCATTGCCTCATCCAAACTATTATCAATGCATTCCCAAATCAAATGATGAAGTCCCTCTGGACCAGTTGAACCAATATACATGCCAGGCCTTTTCCTGACAGGATCAAGACCTTCTAAAACATAAATGTCTTTGGCAGTATAATCTTTTTCGGTTTTTTTAGGTTTTTGTGGCATATTTTTTAAATTATTTTCTAACTTTCCATCCTTGCTCTTTTTCCAAGGACTTAATAACTTTTCTCTGTAAAGAATCAATTTCAGAAGAGGAAAGAGTCCTGTCCTCAGCTTGGTAAATTATATGAAAGGCCAAATTCTTTTTGCCCTCTGGCATTTCCCTACCCTCGTAAAGATCAAATAATTCAACATTCCGTACTGCCTTTCCGCCAGCTTCATAAATTTTATTCAAAATTTCAGCCACTTTCACGTCTTTAGGAACTAAGACAGCTATATCCCTGATAGCTGAAGGAAATTTGGAAATCGGCCGGTACTCCTGTTCTTCAGAAGATAATTGGGACATTTTTTCAAAATCGATATCAAAGAGAATCACTTTGTTTTTAATTCCCAAAACACTGAGGATTTTAGGAGAAATCTCACCCAAAAACCCTATTTCCTTACCATTAACCTTTATTTCAGCGCACTTGCGAGCATGCCAAATTGATTGGCTGCTTTGTTCAGGAGTCGGTTGATGTTCGTCGTACCAAACGTCACCTATACCCAATTTTTCAAAAATCAGATCAACCACGCCTTTCAAATAATAAAACTCTTCATCTAGAATCAATCCGGAAAGCTGCCTCTTCTCTATTAAAGGGTATTTGAAAACCTTGCCCAGCTCAAAAATCTTAAAATTATTAAAATTACTGATGTTTTTTTCAACGTTCTTTAACAGCCCTGGAATTAAACTGGCTCCGAGATACTCGTATTCCTGGTTTAAAGGATTTTCCACCTGCACCAGTTCTTTTTCCTTGTAACCAAACAACTTTACTTCCTTTTCTCCGAAAAAAGAATAATTATATGTCTCAATAAACCCAGCTTCCTTTAAAACGTTTTTAACGAAATCTTCCCAGAAAACATTCAGATTTCTTTTAGCGGGTATTAAATATGATATCGGAGAAACCAAAGGAATTCTATCATAGCCGTAAATCCTGCCGATTTCTTCAATCAGGTCTTCCGGCAAAGAAACATCCAATCTGAAAGTCGGCACTTTAACGTAAAATATCTTTGACTGTGAATTCTTAATTTCAAAACCCAATCTTTCCAATATTTTCTTAATCTCAATTGAAGATATCTTTATTCCCAATAATCTCTCAACATAAGCCAAATCCAATTTTATCATTTTGGCTAAAACTTTTTTAGGATAAACGTCAATCACTGAACCAGCCGTCTTGCCGCCGGCAATCTCTCCTATCAAAAAAGCTGCTCTGTTGATTGCTGATTCTGTCAGGTTAGGATTTATGCCGTGTTCAAATCTCAAGGAAGCGTCTGTCCTAAGATTCAATTTCTTGGAACTCTTTCTGATAACCTGGGGGTTGAAGTTGGCTGATTCCAAAACTATTGTTTTTGTTGATTTGCCGATTTCAGGAAATTTCCCTCCTTTTATACCGGCAATGGCTATGGGATGATTGCTGTCGGCAATAACCAAAACATCTGGGCTTAAATTAAATTTCTGGTCCTCAAGCGTCACAATCTTTTCTTTATCTTTGGCAAATCTTACTACGATTTTTCCTCCGGCAAGCTTTTCCGCGTCAAAAGCATGCAAGGGCTGGCCGGTCTCCAACATCACATAGTTGGCAATATCCACTATGTTGTTTATCGGCCTTAAACCGCAAATCTTCAGTTCGTCGCTCAGCCATTTAGGAGAAGGCCCGACTTTAATATCTTTTACCAGTCTGACAGTATATCTCGGACAAGCGCTCTTTGCCAGGACTTCCACTTTAACAGAAGCTTGTTTGCCAGCTGTATTTTTTACCGAAGGAAAACGCTTAATTTGATAGTTTAAAATAGCGGATATTTCCCTGGCAATTCCCATGTGAGAAAAGCAATCCGATGCCCTATTCGGCCTGATATCAATATCAAAAATATAATCATTGCCGTTTTTCTTAATTTCTTCAACTTCGGCAAAGTGTTTTGTCAAAAGCTCAGACAAATGTTTTGCCTGAGGTAATTTTTTATCAAAAAAAGATTGTAACCAATTGTATGAAAACAACATAATTAAAATTGATTTAAAAACCTTAAATCTCCTGAACGAAACAATCTAATATCGTTAATCTTGTATTTAAGCATGGCCAGTCTTTCCAATCCAAACCCGAACGCCCAACCCTGCCAGTTTTTAGGAACGAGTTTGGAATTCTTGAAAACATTAGGATGAACCATTCCAGCGCCAGCCACTTCCAGCCAACCTGTACCTTTACAAACAGAACATCCCTTGCCCTGGCAAACAAAACAGCTTATGGCGATATCAAAAGACGGTTCAGTAAAAGGAAAATAATCCGGCCTCAAACGGAACTTAACGTCTTTCTCAAAAAATCTGCGGAAGAATTCTCCGACAATGGCTTTCAAATTGGCCACTGATATATTCCTATCAACCATCAATCCTTCAACCTGGAACAATTGGAATTCATGGGAAGAATCTGTTGCCTCGTGCCTGAAAACATTTCCCGGAACAATTATCCTCAAAGGAGGATTATTCTTTTCCATATAGCGGACCTGGACAGGACTAGTATGAGTTCTAAGCAAACGTTTGTTTTTAAGATAGAAAGTATCCCAGACATCTCTGGCAGGATGGTCTTTGGGGATATTCAAAGCATCGAAATTATACCATTCTGTTTCCATATCAGGCCCCTTAACAATTAAAAATCCCATTGATTGAAAAATCTCTTCCACCTTTCTTTTGGTTAAGGTCAAGGGATGCAAGTGGCCGGAAAAAGGCTTTTTGCCAGGAATAGTTATATCAATCCATTCTGATTCTTTGAGAGAAGTTCCGGTAAAACGCACTTCTTCCATTTTTGTTTGTATCTTCTCCTTTAAAAAATCCTTTAGTTTATTTGCTTCGCCGCCGATTTTTCTTCTTTCGTCTTTTGAAAGTTTAACCAAAGAACGCAAAACCAAAATTAACTCTCCTTTCTTGCCCAAATACTTCTTTGAAACATCATTCAAAAGCTCAACATTTTCCGCGCTGTCTATTTCTTTTTCTGCCTGTTTTTTAAGCGATTTTAAGTCAGTTTTTACCATACCTGTTCTTTAATTTTACCTTAAATTTGCCCTAAAATCAACTCTTTTTATCCACAAGAAGGGTAAAAATTAGCTTAAAAAACCAAAACCCGCCGTAATATAGGCGGGAATTTTATGGCGGACCCGACCGGATTTGAACCGGCGATCTCCTCCGTGACAGGGAGGCGTGTTAACCAAGCTACACTACAGGTCCATAACGCTGTCTTATGCCGAGGGTGAGACTCGAACTCACGACCCCTGCCTTATGAAGGCATTGCTCTAACCACTGAGCTACCCCGGCTAATGTTGTTGCGGGGGCCGGAATTGCACCGGCGTCTCGAGGTTATGGGCCTCGCAAGGTACTACTCCTCCACCCCGCGGCAAAACATTTTAATTATACTTTCTTTTTCAAAAAAATCAAGGCTAAAAAGCATCCAAATCCCTAAGCGCTTTCTCATAAATGCCCAGTGCCTTTTTGGTCTCGTCCAAAGTTAACTTATAATCAGGGTCACGAACAATATTGTTTCGAATCTGATGTGCCTCTTTTAACTCTTCAATATTGGAAAGAGTGGCGACAGTTAGTTTTTCCAAGCTCTCTTCCAAAGAAGCGCCTCCGTACCCCATCTTTTTCAAAATATCATTCATCGTATTATCCGCTTCAATAACCGTTAACTTGTATTCCGATTCCAAACCGGTATCTAATCTAGCAAGAATCTTCCGCCAATCCTTTTCCATTCTTTTTACGCCAAAAGGCTTGTATCTAAAGAATTCAGCTGCGTCATAAAGAACATACATTCTCAACCAAGAAGATTTAAAAAGCGCGAAAATTATGAAACCTACCGCAAATACGCCAAAAACTATAAAAAGTATCTTCAAATAGAAAAGCAAATCGTCAAAAGCGGCAGAAGAAAAAAACGGCATAAAACTATTTGTGAATCCTTCAATTGTTTCCATATAATTTTGATATTTCTAAAATTTTATCTTCTTCGAACGGCTTGCCGATTATCTGCAATCCCACAGGAAGATTGTCTACCTTGCCGACAGGAAGAGAAACAGCCGGCAATCCAGCCAAACTGACAGGACCGGTAAAAACATCGCAAAGATACATTTGAAGCAAATCTTTAATCTTTTCTCCAAGCTTGAAAGCCGGAGTCGGCGCAACAGGAGTCATTAAAACGTCTACCTTTTTAAACACCTTTTCAAAATCCTGTCTTATCAAAGTCCTTACTTTCTGGGCTTTCAAATAATAAGCGTCGTAATAGCCGCTGGACAAAGCATATGTCCCTAAAATAATCCTGCGGCGCACCTCGTCTCCCAGCCCCCTGCCTCTTGAACGTAAATAAACTTCCATTAAATCATTACCGCTTTTGTCCTGGTATCCGTATTTTATGCCATCGTATCTTGCCAAATTAGCAGAAATCTCACAAGGCATAATTATGTAATAGGTAGCTATGGCGTAATCAGTATGAGGCAAGCTGACTTCCATTGTCTTTGCACCCATTGCCTCGTATTTCTTTATCGCTTCTTTCACTATCTTTTCCACCTCCTTATCAACTCCTTTGACAAAATATTCTTTGGGAACGCCTATTTTTAAGCCTTTGATTTTCAATCCATTGTTTTCTACTCTCATATCAACCGAAGTTGAATCCATCTGATCTTTGCCCCTTATTGCGTCAAAAACAATCTTACAGTCATCTATATTCTTGGCTAAAGGACCTATCTGGTCAAGGGAAGAAGCCATGGCAATTAGTCCGAAACGGGAAACTGCGCCGTAAGTCGGCTTTAACCCGACCACTCCGCAAAAGGAAGCAGGATAGCGTATTGAACCAGCTGTATCAGATCCTAAAGCGTAAACTGCCATATCTGCGGCAACAGCAGCTGCTGAACCAGATGAAGAGCCGCCTGTTACCCTGGTTAAATCGCAAGAATTCTTTGTCGGACCGAAGGCTGAATTCTCTCCGGAAGCTCCCATGGCAAACTCATCCAAATTAGTTTTTCCCAAAATAACCGCCTTTTCCTTTTTCAATTTTCTGACAACCGTAGCCTCGTAAGGAGCAACGTAGTTTTCTAAAATCTTTGAGGCGGCCGTACACTTCAACCCTTCAACCATAATATTGTCTTTTACAGCACAGGGAATGCCTGCCAGAACCGGTATGTTCTCGCCCCTCTTGATTATATCATCAACTTCTTCTGCTTGCTCTAAAGCTGTTTCCTCGGTAACGGATAAAAAAGCAAAAATGTCTTTGTCTTTTTCCCTTATCTTTTCCAGATAAGCTTTGCATAGTTCAACAGATGAGAACTCTTTATTGACTAATCCTTGATGCGCCTGAGCAATGGTTAGGTCCTGTATCTTCATTTCAAAATTGATTTTACTTTTAAATAATCTTCTTTTCTGTCGGGAAACGATTCTATCAATTTCTTGCCGCTCCCCTTTCCTTTTGATTCATCTTTCCTTAATACGTTTTCAACTTTGATTGAATGGCTGGTTGGCTCAATGCCGGAAATATTCACTTCTTTCAGTTTTTCAAAATAATCCAAAATCGAAGAAAGCTCTTTCTGATATTTTTCAATTTCTTGATCAGTTAATCCCAATCTGGCAAGTTTAGCTATATGTTGTACTTCTTCTTTAGAAATCATCTTGGCGGTTCCAAATATTCTGTTTCAACTAATACCTCGTGGAGCTGATCAAGGTTTTCCAACACCATGCCTGCTCCCCTAACCACGGCTGTTGTCGGGTCTTCAATAATCTTGGTCGGAATCTTGGTTTCTTTTTGAATTAGAGTAGCCAACCCCCTCAAAAGAGAGCCGCCCCCTGCCATCTGAATCCCTGAAACCATAATATCAGCCAGTAATTCTGGCGGAGTTTCCTCGACAGCTGTTTTCGTTTCGGCAATTATCTGTTTTATTGATTTTTCCAAAGCTTTTCTGATATCTTCGTCAGAAACTAAAATTTCTTCGGGCAATCCCGTTACCAAATTCCTTCCCCTCATTGGCAACTGCTTTTTCTCTTTTAAAGGATAGGCTGAACCTATTATTATTTTAAGCATTTCTGCTGTTCTTTCGCCAATCAGCAGCTTGTATTCATCTTGGGCGAATTGAATAATGTCCTGGTTTAATCTGTCTCCGGCAATCCGGAGAGTTTTTGACAAAACTATTCCTCCTAGAGAAATGACGGCAATATCCGTTGTTCCTCCGCCGATATCAACTATAAAGTTTCCTCCTGCTTCCTGAATAGGTAAACGAGCGCCCAAAGCTGCAGCCATGGGTTCCTCAATAATGAAAACTTCCCTGGCGCCTGCGTTTTTAGCTGCGTCAGAAACAGCTTTTTTCTCAACTTCTGTTACTCCGCAAGGAATGCCGATAATCACCCTGGGCCTCGGATTCAAAAGAAACTTTTTCTGGTGCGCCTTGTCAATAAAATACTTCAGCATCTGCTCTGTCACTTCAAAATTAGAAACAACCCCGGAAACCAAGGGCCTGGTAGCTACAATGTGGGCTGGCGTACGGCCTACCATTTTCTTTGCCTCATCTCCAATAGCCAAAACCTGGCCTGTTTTCTGATTTATGGCAACAACCGAAGGCTCAGTAATAATGATTCCCCTGCCCCGAACGTAAACCCGGGAATTAGCTGTTCCTAAATCAATAGCAATATCTTCTGAAAGTATTCTCCAAAGCTTATTAAACATAATTATTTAAAAATTTATCTAAGTCTTTGATTTTCATCAGCTTTGTTTCTTTTTTGTCCCTCAATTTTAATTCAACGGAATTCACCTTCAATGTCCTTTCGCTGACAACGATTCTTAAAGGCAAACCGATCAAATCAGCATCAACAAACTTTTCGCCAGCGCTCTTGTCCTGCCTGTCGTCATATAATACTTCAATCCCCTGTTTTTGGAAATCCTCATATAAACCAAAAGCTACTTTGTTAATTTTCTGGTTGTTTTCTACCTGAATCAGATGAACCAAGAAAGGAGCAACTTCTTTCGGCCAAATAATGCCTTTATCGTCATGATTAATTTCAACAATAGCTCCCATTAATCTGCTCAAACCTATTCCGTAGCAACCCATGAAAACAAGCTTTTCTTTTTTATCCTTTCCAACAAAATTAAGATTAAAAACCTTAGAAAATTTGTTTTTTAATTGAAAAATATTCCCTATCTCAATCGCTTTTTCAATTGATAAAGACTTATTGCCGCATTTCGGACATTTATTCTTTTCCTGCTTGATTATTTCCTTATTTACGGCCAATTTGCACTTTTTACAAAGATAAATCTCGTCTTCACCAGAAGTAGTCAACGTTTGGAACTCATGGGAATATTTGGAGAAGGTACCGCCAGCAGCCAAGGTCAAAAATGTCTTGGTACTTAAACCGCATTTATCAAATATATTAAAGTAAGCTTTTTTCATTTTCTCGTAATAACTATCGAGATCTTTTTCATCGGCGTGGAAAGAATATAAATCTTTCATTAAAAACTCCACTCCCCTTAAAAGACCTGATTTCACCCGCAATTCGTCACGGAACTTATCCTGAATCTGATAAGCATAAAAAGGCAGATCTTTGTACGAGTTAATAAATTCTTTAACTAAGGGAGTAATGATTTCCTCGTGGGTCCAACCAAGCGAAAAGTCTTTATCTGAACGGTTTTTCAATTTAAACATTTCAGGATATTTCCATCTGCCTGTCGTTTCCCAATTCTTCTTAGAATGCAAAGCTGGCATTAGAATCTCCTGGCCTGCAACTGAATTCATTTCATTACGGATAATCTCTTCAATCTTTTTCTGAACCTTAAACCCCAAAGGTAAAAATGTATATACCCCCGCCATTAATTTACGAACAAAGCCACCTCTTGTCAAAAGCTTGGCATTAATGCTTTGTTCCTCTTTTGGCGCTTCCCTAATTGTTTTTGTGAAAAGTTGAGATTGTTTCATAATTAAAATAATCTAATAACATCTTTTATCGTTACGAAAACCATTAATAAAAGCAATAAGCTGAAAAATACTGCGGTAATATTCTGTTCTATTTTTTGACTGACGGGTTTTTTTCTGACAGCCTCAATTACTAGAAATAAAAGTTTTCCTCCGTCAAGAGCGGGTATCGGCAGAATATTAAACACGGCCATATAAAGAGAAATCAGTGCTAAAAAAAGAAAAAAATAATGTCCACCTTCTTTCAAAGCATTAAAAAATAATTTAAAAATTCCGACCGGACCCATTACCTCAACCCCAGTTGGCTGTCGTTTAATTGCAGTGGAAATGGCATTTCCCCATCCGACAGGTATTTCGACAGTAAACTCACAAGTCCTTAAAAATCCTTTTAATGGAGCCTGATATAAGGGATAATTTCTTTCGATTGGCCCATAACCCAAACCGACGCCTAACGCACCCTCGTTTTGAGGCGGAGAAACTCTTGGTATAACAGAAATATTTAATGTTTCTTTTCCCCTCTTAATATCTAGAATAATTTCATTGCCTTTATTGTTATTGATAATTTTTTGTGCATCGCTTATCCAAAAAATAGGATAATTTATATTACCAACGGTAATTTTTTCAATAACATCGGCTGTTTTTAGTCCGACGGCTTCCGCCGGAGAAGAAGTAGTAACACCAGAAACAGCTACCCCCATGGGAATGAAAGAAAAAATTATAAAAGAAACTATCCAAAATGAAACGACTCCTCCAATAACAATAGCTATCCTTTGCAAAATTGGTTTTCTAAAAAAACTCCGGGGATCGTCCGAGTGCTCTATTTCTCCCGGCATTTTTACGAAAGCACCTAGGGGCAGAAGATTTAAAGAATAAATAGTATCGCCAATTTTTTTTCCGAATATCCTGGGAGGGAAACCTATGCCAAATTCTTCAACTTTTACTCCGAATTTTTTTGCCACGAAAAAATGGCCTAGTTCGTGAAGAACAATCAGTCCGATTAAGCTAAAGAAAACGATAAGAATTGTTAAAAACATATTATTCTGATATTTCTTTTTTCTTATTCTCTCCCATCTCTTCTATCTTTTTATTGTAATCGTCAACCAGCTCCTGAAGTTCGTCTTTAGCCCGGAATTTGTCGTCTTCCCTGATTTCTCCCTGTTTTGTTTTGTCCTGGATTTCGCTCCAAACCTCTTCTCTCCATTTTCTAATAGTCCTTCTCGACTGTTCTTCTTTTTCCGCTATGGTCCTGGTCAAATTCTTCCTGTATTCTTCGTTTAAAGGCGGCAAATTAATCCTGACTGTGTCCTTATCAACAATTGGATTAGCGCCGATTCCCGTCTTTTCCAAAGCTGAAACAATACCTTCGATATAAGACTTATCCCAAGGCTGAATTAAAATCTGCTTTGCCTCAGGTGTAGAAATGGCAGCCAATTGTTTTAAAGGAAACTTCTGGCCGAAACAGTCAACAACAACATCCTCCACCAAAGAAGGCGTTGCCCTGCTAGTACGAATCTTATTCATTTCCTTTTCTAAAAAGCCGATTACCTTATCCAGTTCCGGTTTAATATTTTGAATGATTGTTTTGTAGCTATCCATAAAAATTACATTTCCATTACCAGTCTTTCCAGAGCCAATCTGGCATTAACATTGGTCTGGGCAAGCAGTAATTTTGTCGTTTGAATTAGATTAATAATATTTTTTAATTTATCAGTTGAATAGCTTTTAAAGCTAATATCGCAATTGCCAGAAGAAAAACGGGCAAGCAAAATATCCCTGAAATAATTAAGCCAGACATCCAGGGTTTTTTGCGTTTCTATCGGCTCTTCGCTCAAATCTTTGACATACTGGAAGCGGGAATAAAGCATTGATTTTGAAAGATTTTTAACTTCTTCTATCTTTTTCTTGAACGCTCCAACCGCTTTTTTATCGGAAATGAAATCCATAACTAGTCCCGGTTTTCCAGAAGAAATGGAAGAAAGCTCTTCTGCCTCTTTTTTCAAAAAACCCTTACCTAACAGATAGCGATTGATTTCTTCCTCTTTGACCAGATTAAACTTTACAAGCTGAACGCGGGAAAGAATAGTCGGTAAAAGATAATGTATTTTGTCGCTGATTAAGATTAAAACGCTGTCGCCCCTCGGTTCTTCCAAGGTTTTCAAAAGCGCTGTCTGAGCTTCCTGATTCATTAAATGGGCATTGTCTATAACCGCTGCTTTCACCGAATTAAAAGAGCTTTTAAGCGAAAACCTGCGAATCAAATCCCTTATCTGAGAAATCTTTATCTCTTTTTCCTCGGGCGTAATAAAAACAAAGTCTGAATGATTACTGAAATCCTTACTGATTTTATCGCCAAAAAGCAGCGAAACCCATTGTAAAGCCAAAGTCCTTTTCCCTAATTTTTCAGAACCGGCAAATAAATAAGCGTGGGAAAAAGTCTTATTCTTAGCTATTTTTTTCAAAAGATTCCATTGTTTTTGGTGTCCGACCAGCATAGTTTATCTTTTATTCATTATGCTCTTTTTGTAAACATCAAGGTTTTCCAAAACTACGCCCGTTCCTTTGGCCACGCAAAGCAAAGGGTCTTCAGCCAGGAAGCAAGGAACGCCTGTCTCCCGGGAAATCATTTCTGTAATGTTTCTTAATAATGCGCCGCCACCAGAAACAATCATGCCCTTGTCAATTATGTCAGCCGATAATTCAGGCGGCGTATCCCTTAATACAGTTTTAATAACATGGATAATATCTCCCAAAATTTCAGAGATCGCTTCGGCAATTTCGTTGGAAGAAATTTTAACTGTTCGAGGCAAACCGGAAACCAAATCCCTGCCGCGAATTTCTATAAATCTTGGCTCTTTTTCCGGTATGGCTGTACCTATTTTCATTTTAACCTCCTCTGCTGTCTGTTCTCCGATAGCTAAATTGTATTTTTTCTTTATATAATCTGAAATGGCAAAATCCATTTTGTCTCCGCCAATCCTGACAGAATTACAAGTAACTATTCCCCCCAAAGATATAACAGCTATTTCAGAAGTCCCGCCCCCAATATCAACAATCATATTACCAGAACAGGAATTAATCGGAATGCCAGCGCCAATGGCTGCTAAAATCGGCTCTTTTGCCAAATATGCCTGTTTGGCACCCGCATTCAAAGCAGCCTCAATCACTGCTCTTTTCTCGGTTGAGGTAATGCCAGCTGGTACGCCTATCATTAATTCAGGTTTTAAGAAACGCCAAAAACCGCATACTTTGTCAATAAAATGCCTTAGCATTGCCTGAGTCACCCTGAAATCAGCAATCACTCCGTCTTTTAAAGGACGATAAACCCTAATTGTGTCTGGAGTACGACCGATCATTTCTTTTGCTTCTTCCCCGATTGCCAGAATTCTGTTCTCTTCTAAGGCGACAGCAACAACTGAAGGCTCTTGCAAAACCACTCCTTTGCCGGGAAGAAAAACCAAAGAATTGGCAGTACCCAAATCTATACCTATTTTTCTCATAAATATATTAACAATTAATTCAAATCTATCTTATCTTAATTCCCGTCTTTTGACAAATATACCAACTATCAAAACTACAATAACTACGAAAATCCCGCCGAAAATAAACACTAAATCATATCCGAAAAAACCAATAAGCAAGCCGGAAACCAAAGCTCCTAAAGCAACGCCTAGGGGAGCAAAAACAGTATCAATGGCACTGGCTTCTTCCGGCTCTGTCTTAAAGCTTCTGGAAACCAATCCTGAACGGCCAGAATTGCAAATTAAAGCGCCGGCAGAACGCAAAACATTAATTAGCAAAACGCTGAAAAAATTCAAAAAACCACTAGCTAGACCAAAGATAATCGACAATAGTCCAGCAATCAACCCGCCCCGAAAAATACTTGCTCTACTATTACTCTTTTCTAAATATTTAATAAGTAAGAAAGATAAAGGAAGAAATAAAACTGAAAAAACTGAAATAAAAATCAGAATTAAATTCTGCGACCAGACCAATTGCTCTTTTAAAAATAAAACGAAGAAAGCATGGTAAAAACCGGCTAAAAGCAAAACGGAAAAAGAAATCAAAAGAAAAGGCAGAATACTTCTCTTTTTTAAAAGCTGAAAAATCTTTTGGTAGTTATTTTGGGAATCCCCAACCTTAAAACCTGCATCCGTTAAAGTTCTTGCTGGCTTCCTTAGTTTAAAAAAACAAAAAAAGGCGGTAAAAAGATGAAGAACTATGCTTAAAATAAACACTCCGACAAAATTAAACTGCCAGACAAAAAAAGCGCCGACAGCCGGAGCAATGGCATCAGCATAAAAAGGAGCAGAATAAAACCAACCGAAAGACCTGTCAGTATTCTCTAAAGGAAAACCCATCAAAATAGACCTAATTGAAACAAAAAACAAGGCAGCAGAAACCCCGAGTAAAACCTGCCAGAAATAAAACAAGGTATGATTTTGAATTAAAATCATACCCAAAGCGTAAAGCGCATAACCTAAAATGCCAATGGCTGAAAGTATTGCCGGATTGATCTTGTGATTCAAAAAACCGGCAATCGGAGCGAATAAAGCAAGAGGCAAATAAATAAGCAAAAAAGCATAACCAACCTCAGGTAAAGACAAGCCACGAGCAACCAAAAACAAAGGGAAATACAAAGAAAATGTTTTGTAGCCAAACAATAAAAAGAAATGGACTATGGTTGCATCCATGGTTATCTTTTCTATCTTGGGAATGAAAAACATATTCAGTTATTCTAGCAACTTTAAAATAAAAATAAAATGCGCCAAACCATGCTCTTTTCAAAATGTCAAGATTGATATAGAATAATCATATGACCAAAAAGACAAAAACAATACTGTTTTTAACCTGTTTGCTTACGTTCATTCTATTGGCGCCCTCAATAGTCCTGTACTCCCAAGGATACAGAATTGATTTTAATCCTCCGGCTGGCGGAAAAATGATCACCCAAACCGGAGGCCTTTTTTTCAAAGTCACGCCCAAACAAACAGATATTTATATTGACGGCAAACTTAAAAAAAGAACTGATTTTCTATTCGGTTCTGTTTTAATTGAAAACCTCGTTCCCGGAAAGTACAAAGTAGAAATCAAGAAAGCAACCAGCCAGGAAGAATACTATTCCTGGGAGAAAAACCTGGAAATACGGGAAAAACAGGTAACTGAAGCTAAAAACGTTGTCCTTTTCCCCAAAAACGTTAATTTCAGCGTTTTATCAACCAATGTAGAACAGCTTTGGCTTTCTCCAGACCAAAAGAAACTGATATTAAAAGAAAACGAAAAAGCCAGCTGGTCCTTAAAGCTTTACGACCCGGAAAAGAATATAAAGAGCCATTTAATAAGCGACGAGGATTTCTTCACGAAAGAACCCCAATTAATCAATCTGGAATTCTCGGGAGACTCAAGAAGTATTAATCTGAAAGTCAGCATAAAAGAAGCAATACAATCTTTCTCTCTGCAACTTGACCAAGCAAAACCGACTTTAAATAAAAAAACAGCAGCCACAACGACAACTGGAAACGCTGCTATTTCGCAACAAGCAGGTAATGACCTCTATTATTTGGACAGTTTCGGCTATCTTTTCAGGAATAAAGAAAAGCTGGCAGAAACTCCCTTTCAAACAAAACAAGAAACAGAATATGCTTTAGATATTTTCAACGGCAACATATTCTTAAAAGAAAACGACAAACTGTATAAATTCAATTATAATCTGAAAACATTTGAACATTTCTTTGACGGAATCAATGTCTTAAAGCTTTCTCCAGACAACAAGAAACTGCTTTACGCTTCAAACAATGAAATGTGGATTCTTTTCCTGGAAGACAAAATCGACCAGCCACAGAAAAAATCAGGAGAGAAAGTCTTTTTAATCCGCTTATCAGACAAAATCACAAGCATCTCCTGGATAAACGACAATTACCTGGCTTTTCTTGCCGGGAATACCGTTAAAATCACTGAAATAGACGACAGGGACAAAATCAATATTATAGACATATTTGAAACAAAAAATCTCCCCCAAGAAGGAAGCATTAATGAAATGTTCTGGAACAGGTTTAATAATAAAATCTATCTCTTGGACGAAAACGGCTATTTATACAGCTCTAACGTCCTGCTCCCGTAATTTGATTTTCTTTTTAAAAGCTTCCCAGCCCATCTCTCCAGTATTGGCTATAACGCAAACTTCCTTGAACTGGCAATAGCGGCACTGCCAATTATCGGGGTAATCTAATAATCTGTCGGGAATAACGTTTTTATCAATCTTCTTTCTGATACCAGCCAAAAAGTCCAAAAGAGAAAGGGCGCATTTTTTATCGTATTTCACCACAAAATCCTTTAGCTGCTGATTATCTTTGTTAACGTAAAGCAGTATACCTTTAGGAATCTTAAAATAATGCAGATAAAGCTGAAGCTGAGCAATATTTTCCTCCTTTGGCTCAGTTAACTTACCAAAAATCATACTGTTCATGCTTTTAATATCCAAAACATACAGATCCTTGCCATCGCTGATTATGGCATCAGCCCTACCTGAAATCAGTTCCTGAGGAGGAATATTCACTTCAGCAGCCACCACGTGTATTTCCCTGGTACTCAAAAGCGGCTTCATGATAAGCTGATGAATATGATCGCCGTGGTCAAACAACCTTAGAATATTAGCCTCCATTTCTTTTCTGGGAACGTTTTTAAACTTAAAAAACAAAGCTCTGCCGCATTTGCCTGCGTCAGTAATGTAAAAGTGATGCTGCTCTTTATCTCTCTGTCTGTCCAGATAGAATTTATCGATAATATCTTTAAGGGACATAAATGTTTTATTATTTTCGACGCTGAGAAGCTTAACCCATTGACAATATTTATGGATATGCTATAATCAAAATAGAGGTCAGCGAGACTCTACTTTAGAGCAAACGGAAGGGACGAGTATTTTAATCAGGGCCCTTTCTACCTTTCTCGCTTTTTTATTTCCGTTATCTCTTCTGCCACTGAGGAGCACGACGAGCGCGTTTTAATCCAAACTTCTTTCTTTCCCTCATCCTCGGATCTCTTTTCAAAAAACCAGCTTTTTTCAACTGTTTCCTCAATTCTGGATCGAATAAAACTAAAGCGCGAGTTAAACCGTGTCTGACAGCTTCAGCCTGGGAAGTCGTCCCTCCCCCTTTAACCCTTACTGAAACCTGAAATTTGTCAGAATAATCAGTCAAACTCAAAGGAGACAGAATAATACGCTGAAGATATTTTGTCGGAAAATAATTTTCAGAAGTCCTTGTATTTATTAAAAAAGTCTTTTCTTTTTGAATAGAAATTCTTACTCTGGCTACAGCTGTCTTTCTCCTGCCTATACCCTCAAAGTACTTAGCTATTTTAGGTTTAACTGTTACTTTAACAGTTTTTTTAACCGGAGCTTTTTTAACTTTCTTTACTGTTTCTTTTTTTGTTTTTTTAACCTTTGGCATATTTTAATCTTTTAATCATTTTTGCTCTTAATTTGTTCTTGGGCAGCATGCCGAAAACCGCTTTCCTCAAAACTTCTTCCGGATTCTTCTCAAATAACTTCTCCAAAGTTATCTCCTTCAAGCTTCCCAGATATCCGGAATGGCGGTAGTATTTCTTCTGTTTGGCTTTTTTGCCGGTGAACTTCAACTTATCAACGTTTTGGACAATGACAACATCGCCAATATCTTTGTACGGCGCAAAGTCTACTTTCTGTTTCCCCCTCAAAAGCAAAGCTATTTCAACAGCCAGTCTGCCTAAAACCTTATCAGTAGCATCTATTGTGTGGATTTTGCGTTCCATAGTTATTTAACCAATTCTATTATGGCTATTTTGGCAGCATCTACTTTTCTTTGGCCAAGCTTAATAATTCTGGTATATCCCCCTTTTCTTTCTTTGAACCTCGGGGCAATCTCATCAACCAATTTCTTAACCACTTTCCCGGTAAAAAACTTTGCCAATAATCTGCGCGAAGCCAAAGTGCCGACTTTCGCTTTGGTAATCTTTTTTTCGACGAAAGAGGAAACCTCTTTTGCCTTAGCTTCTGTTGTTTTAACTTTTTCTTTCAATATCAAAGCAGCAGCTAAAGATTTTAAAAGAGCGTTTCTTTGGTCTTTTTCCCTATTTAGTTTTTTCCCCTTTTTTCTTTTTCTCATTTTTTACTTTTTTGCTTACTGCTTTCTTTTCTTTTTTTGGTTTCTTGGCCGCTTTTTTCTTTTCTTTGACTTCCGGTTCTACAGATACAGCTTTCGGCTGGAAAGCTGTAGCCAACAACGAAAAGTGGTTAATTAAAATTTCCGAAGCCTGATAAAATGCCTGTTCCGGATCGATAATGCCGTCTGTTTCAATTTCCAGAAACAATCTGTCAAAGTCAGTTCTTTCTCCGACACGCATATTCTCAACCCTGGAACTTACCCTTTTTACAGGAGTAAAGCTGGCATCCAGCAGAATAGCTCCTATCTCTAATTTTTCAGGCATGGAGCCTGCTGTTTTTTTCCTTGTTTCGCGGCTGGAATAGCCGATTCCCTTTTCAATCTGGATTTCCATTTCCAGTTCAGCTGATTTTGAATTCAAAGTGGCAATATGGCAGTTTTTATTTACCAATTCCACTTGACTGGACAGCTTGAAATCAGAGCCCTTGACTATTTTTTCTCCTTTTACTTTTAAGGTCGCTTTCTGTGGCTCGTCGCTGAAAAGCTTAAATCTCAATTGCTTCAAATTAAGCATTATGGTGATAACGTCTTCTAAAACTCCTGAAATCGTTGAGAACTCATGGGAAACTCCCTTGATTTTGACCTGGGTAACGGCAGCTCCCTCAAGCGAAGAAAGCAAAACCCTTCTCAAAGAATTGCCGACGGTTACTCCGTAGCCGGGATGCAAAGCTTCTATTTCAAAAACAGCTTTGTTCCCTTCTTTTTTAACGATTTTTGGAACGTGAGGTAAATTAATCATATTATTTTGAATAAAACTCGAAAATTGCGGAGAGTTCTGCCGGTGGGACAGCCTCTTCCAAATTTGGTGAATCGATGACCTTTGCCTCCAGCTTCTCGGCATCTAATTTGAGCCAAGACGGAGGATTATATTTTTTTAAAGTAGATGATAACTTTTGGAAAATTGTTTTTTTTAAAGAATTGGGGTTAACGCTTATTTTGTCCCCTTTCTTAACTAGATAGCTGGAAATATTAATCGGCCTGTCGTTAATCATAAGATGGCGGTGAGAAACCATTTGTCTGGCAGCAAATTTGGAAGGAGCGAAACCTAATCTGAAAACTACATTGTCCAAACGGCTCTCCAAAGTCTTAATCAAAGCAGCGCCGGCATCTGCCACCTTTCCCCTGGCCTTCAAAATATCTTTAACGTAGTTCCTAAATTGCTTCTCTTCCAAATTGTACCAGTTCTTTAATTTTTGTTTTTCCCTTAATTCTTTGCCGTATTCAGAAAGCGATTTCACTCTTTTTTTAGCTTTTGGCCCTGGCGGATAAGGTTTTTTGATCATTGGACATTTCTGCGATGAACACCTTTCGCCTCTCAAAAAAAGCTTAATTCCTGCACGACGGCAAATTTTACATTTAGAAACATTCATAAGTTTATACCCTTCTTACTTTTGGCTTACGACAGCCGTTATGCGGAATCGGAGTCATATCCTTAATTGAAACTATTTCCAAGCCCCTGGCAGCCAATGACCTGATGGCTGAATCTCTGCCAGAACCTATCCCCTTTACGAAAATCTCTATCTTTTCAATCCCTATTTTCTCGGCAATCTGGACAATTGCTTCAGCTACTTTAGAAGCAGCAAAAGGCGTTGCTTTTTTTGCTCCTTTGAAACCGATATTGCCAGCGCTAGTCCAACCCAAAACATTACCCTTTGGATCTGTCAAAGTAAGGATGGTGTTGTTATAAGAAGAAGCAATATAAATTCTGCCCTCTTGTATCCTTTTAAGGGTTTCTTTGGCCTGCTCTTTCACTTTCGTTTCCATGGCTTCACCTTCTTTCAAAATCTCTTCTTCAGTTTGTCGTATAACACGTTTTTTGCCCATAGTATTATGTAGGTCCCGGAGGTGGCTTTCTGCCAGAACCAACTGTCTTTCTTGTGTTTCCCCTGACAGTTCTCGTATTGGTTTTGGTTCTCTGCCCCCGCACAGGCAGGCCTTTAATGTGCCTGATGCCTATCCAGGTTCCTGCGTCCTTCAACCTTTTAATATTCATCATAATTTCTCTTTTCAAATCGCCCTCTGTCTTGTAATTCTTCTCAATAATGTCTTTTAAGGTAGACACTTCCTGAGTGGTCAATTCTGAAGCTTTTTTTGTCTCTCCAATACCAGCTTCCTCTAAAATTTTCTTGCTCAAAGAACGGCCTATTCCGAAGATATAGGTTAAAGCTATTTGTATTTGTTTTTTTTCAGGGATGTTAGTCCCGGCGATACGTGGCATAAGTTTTATCCTTGACGCTGTTTATGTTTGGGATTTTTTTTGCAAATAACATAAATTCGTCCTGATCTTCGGACGATTTTACAATCTTTGCAAATTTTCTTGACCGATGGACGTACTTTCATAATAAAAAAACAATAATGACTTATTGCGCGAAACTATTTTCCGCGGTATGTTATTCTTCCTTTTTTCAGATCATAGGGGCTTAATTCAACCGTCACCCTGTCGCCCGGCAAAACCTTTATCCTGAACATTCTTAATTTACCTGCCAAATGACACGAAACCTCCTCCCCGTCATCCAGTTTAACCTTAAAATGCGTGCTGGGAAGAGCTTCTGTGATTATTCCGGTTTTTATTAAGTCATTCTTATCCATTAAATAGGCAATTTTTTAGTTTATCAGAAATTAGTTATTTGGTCAATGCTAATCAATGACCAGATTAAATTTAATCTTACTTAGGTCTTCTGGCACCTTATTGACCCAGAACGGCCAAAACTTGACGCTGGCCCTAGTGATCTTGGGATAGTTTTCCAAGAAGAGCTTAGCCTCAAGCAAAGACTTTCCTTTTAAGGCGTTTTTAAAGCTGAAAATGTCAACATCAGCATAGATTTTAGCTGAAATTGTCAGAGAAACAGCAATTTTGCCGGTTTCTAAATCAACATCGTCAATAGAATAATTTATTTTCAAACTTTCCTCATAAAGCTTTTTATCCTGGGGAATCTGAAAAATAATCGCCTCTTTAACGTAATTCCTGATATCTTCTTTCTTAAATACTATGACTTGGCATTGCGCTTTCGCCTGGTAATTAAAATCTTTTGCTTCTGCTTCAGCAGAAGTCAAAGAAAAGTTCTCAATAATTTCTGTCTGGATGCTGTCTGGCAAATAATCGAATTTGGAAGAAATCGCTTCTGACTGCAGTTCATTCTGCAGCAGTTCATTACATTCTTTTCCCGCTTGTTTTGTCAAAGTTTCCTCAGCTTGAGATAAATCTTTTTCTGTCACTTTGGCAACCTCTTCCTGAAAGCCGCCTGTCATAACTTCAAAAGATTCGCCGTAGAATTTAGTGTATTTGTCTGTGCCGGCAAATCCCGGTATGGAGAACTTGGTTGAAACGATATTATATTCTTCGCCCGGCTGATCTGCTACCACCTTTACGTCTATTTCTCCGGGAACAAGCTTCCCCTTCTCATAAGTGCCTCCGGGAATGGTAACTTTAATTGGCGTACGGAATACCTTTCCGTCAGATGAAACGAAACGGGTGGTGGCTATCAAAGCTTGAGCAGAAGTCGAATAAGCGTTGTATACTTTTATCGTGCCTTGTGCCTTCTCCTCTTTCATAATTTTACCGGAAACCGGAAAAGTCTGAACAATGGTTTTTTCTTTCTGAAGCGTTTCCGCCGGAATAATCTTTAAAAGAGAATCAATAGCTGTTGCGTTTTTGTCGATATTCGTTTCTTCTATAAGATTAAAAACTTCTATCTCCGGCCAAATGCTTATTTCAGCCTTAGACAAAGCAATGTAGCAGAACGCTCCTAATAAAACCAAAAAAAGCAAAGAAAAAGTCAAACCCTTTTTAAAAGGCGGATTAGGAGCTTTTTTAGAAAAACCCCATAAAGGAGCTCTGGGCTTTTTCTCTGGTTCTATCTTTACTTCCTGTATTTCCTGCTCTTTGTGCTCCTCCTTTTTTTTCTCTTTTTTTGAAGGAGGAAAAACGTCTATTACTTTTTTGCTCATAATAACATTATACACTATTTATGCTCATTCCAAAACAGCTCTGATCCTCCTGATGCCAGCGCTGGAAGACTCTTCCTTAACAACCTTGAAATGACCGAGCTCGCCAGTACGGCTAACGTGGGGTCCACCGCATATCTCTTTTGAAAAATCGCCGATACTGTAAACTTTTACTTTCTCTTCATATTTATCTTCGAAAACTCCGGTCGCTCCCTTCTTCTTTGCTTCATCTAAACTCATTTCTTCACAAACCACAGGCAAGTCTTCTTTGATTTTCTGATTAACAATCTCTTCAACTTCTTTAATTTCTTTTTCTGTCATCTTTTCTGGATGGGAAAAATCAAACCTCAGTCTCTCAATTGTGATATTGCTTCCTTTTTGAGAAACCTGACCACCCAAAACCTTTCTTAAAGCAGCTAACAACAAATGATTGACAGTGTGATATTTAACTACTTGCTCAGAATTGTCGGCTAGGCCTCCTTTGAACATGCCAGAAGAAGAAGTTCTTGAAAGTTCTTGGTGTTCTTTGAATTTTTTATTAAATTCTTCCACGTTAATATCCCGCCCTCTTTCTTTAGCCAACTCTAAAGTCAATTCTAAAGGAAACCCGTAACTGGTATATAATTCAAAAGCGTCTATGCCTTTTTCAAACTGTTTCAATCCCTCCTCCAATGTCTTCTCAAACTTTTCCTCTTCGTTTTGAATTGCCGTTAAAATATCAGCTTCTTTTGATTTCAGTTCTGGATAAATATCTTTATACATTTCAATCGCTTTTTGCGCCAAAGGTATTAAGAAGTTCTCTGGTAAATTAAGTATTTTTCCGTATCTTATCGCCCTCCTTAAAACCCTTCTCAAAACGTATCCCCTTTCAACGTTGGAAGGCAATATTCCATCAACAATTAGAAAAACAGAACTTTTAACATGGTCAGAGATAATTCTTTTTGCTTTTTCATTATCACCCGGAATCTCATTTATAATCGGTAAAAACAAATCAGTCTCAAAAACTGATTTTTTACCCTGAACAACCGTTGCTAATCTTTCTAATCCCATGCCAGTATCAACACCTTTCTGTTTTAAAGAAATAAGTTTACCTGATTTATCCTGGTAATATTCGTTAAATACCAAATTCCAAACCTCAATACCGTTAAAATGAATTTCAGTTGTCGGACCGCAAGGCCCTTCTTCGCCTGTCGGTCCCCAGAAATTATCCTCTCTGCCGCACTTTTTAATCCTATCTTCTGAAATTCCTAATTTTTTCCAAATTTGGATTGAATCTTTATCTTCAGGAACCTTCCCACCTCCTTTAAAAACAGTAAAAATAGCCTTATTTAAGGGTAATTTCAACTCTTTAAAAAGAAATTCATAAGTCAGCTTTATCGCTTCTTCTTTAAAATAGCCGCCGAAAGAAAAATTCCCCAGCATTTCCAAAAAAGTCAGATGACTATCATCTCCCACCTCTTCAATATCTGACGTCCTAAAACACTTCTGGCAGGAACAGACATTCTGGCCAAAGGGAGATTTTTCACCAAGATAATACGGCTTGAACTGCTGCATGCCAGCCGTAGTAAACAAAACACTTGTGTCAGTCGGTATAAGAGAAGACGAGGGCACTATTTTGTGTCCATTTTTTTCAAAAAATTCTAAAAACTTTCTCCTCAGGTCTTTTGAGTTCATTAAAATTTCCATTAGCTGTATCTATCAGCTACTGATGAAGCAGCGAAAGATTCCGGCTTGATTTTCGGCTCAAAACCGTTCCCTTTTATCAAACCGGTAACCTCTTTAATCATGTCCCTAGTTTTTCCGTTCTCGCCAACATCGGCATGAATGTAGCGAAACTGATAGTTAAGATTTGCTTTTCCGAGCCTTTCAATCACCTTTTCAAAATTTTCCCTCAGATATAAAGCGAACTGACAGGAAAGATAAACTTCCTCTAAAATCCTCTGCTTCCAGTTATAGAAAATCCTTCCTTTATAATCTATCTTCTTAAGAAAAAACCTGCCTCCCTCGCCCACTCTTAAAACAACTACAGCCAAAGGAAAATGCGGCTCTGTGCCGGAAGAGGAATCGCAGCCAACGATAACATCGTAAAACTTTTCAGGCTTTTCAGAAATATAATTAATTATCTCCTCAACCACCTTTTCAATCTTAAGATCGCCCTTGGTCGGATTAAAAAAATAGCCGTTTAGAATCTTATCCATAATTTAATGCTTAAAAATAACAAAAATACCCAATAAGGTCAACTTTTCCTCACGCTTTTAATAAAGTCTTTGGCGTTCAGAGAGGCTGCGCCGATTAAAGCGCCGTTTATACCATCAACAGCAACAAACTCTTTAATATTCCTGCTGTTTACGCTCCCGCCGTACAATATCCTCAATTTCTGAGCAATATTTTTACCAAATAATTTAAACAAATTATTCCTGATAAAAGCTGCTCCTTGTTCAGCTTGTTTTGGAGTAGCTACTTTTCCGCCTTTTGTCGTGCTTATCGCCCAAACAGGCTCGTAAACAACAACTAAATTCTTAACCTCATTTTTATTAATTTCAGATAAAGCTCTTTCTAGCTGTTTCTTAATTTCTTTGAATTCCTGCTTCTGGTTTTTGCTTTTACTACCGACACAAAGAATCGGCTTCAAACCAGTCCCTAAAACTGCCTTTAATTTCCTGCTGACTATTTCATCTGTTTCCTTCAGAATTTCTCTTCTCTCAGAATGGCCAATCATGACATATTTCACACCGATGCTTTTCAGCATCAAGGGAGAAATTTCTCCGGTAAAAGGCCCGCCGCAACAAAAACAATCCTGGGCTCCCAGTTTCAAACCAGGACCGAGAGAAGCAATATATAAAAAAGGAGGGCAAATAACCACCTCCGCTTTTTTAATATTTTTTACCCCTTTAGCAACAGAATCAAAAAGCTTTTTAGCTTCTGTTAAACTTTTAGGGTTGCATTTCCAGTTTGCGACAATCAACATAATCGTTGTTTTATTATAGAACTTTTTTAAGCTTCTGTTAATATTTTGCAGCCTTTTTCAGTTACAACAATAGTATGTTCAAAATGGCAGGATAAAGAGTTGTCAGCAGTTTTATAAGCGTGCCCGTCAGAAGCTAATTTGATTTTCCAGTCGCCCACAGCCAGCATCGGCTCAATGCAGAAGACCATTCCTTCTTTTATTTCAGGACCGCTCCTTCTTTTTCCGTAATTCAATATTTGCGGCTCTTCGTGAACTTCTCTGCCAATTCCATGGCCGCACAAGTCCTGAATAACGCTGAATCCCTGCGACTCAGCAAATCTCTGGATAGTATTGCCAATGTCGCCAAAAGTATTGCCCGGCCTGACTTTTTTCAACCCTCTCTTCAAAGCTTTCTTAGTTGTGCGGATAAGCCTAGAAACCTCAGAACTGACCTTACCAACTGGCAAAGTCACTGCCATATCAGTATGAAAGCCCTTGTAAAGCATTCCCAAATCAAGGGAAATTATCTCTCCTTCTTCCAAGACACGATTTGAAGGAATAGCATGGACTATTTCCTCGTTTATCGAAGTGCAAAGACAACTAGGGTAACCATCGTATCCCTTAAAGGAACATTTTCCTCCGAATTTTAAAATCAGGCTCTCGCTGAGCCTGTCTAATTCTTTAGTGGTAATTCCCGGCTTCACTTTCTTTTCAAGCTCCTGCATAATCTTTGCCAGAATCTTACCGCCTTCTGCCATTACTTTGATTTCCTCTTTTGTTTTTATCGAAATCATTTGAGAGCCTTTAAAATATCTTTAAAAACATTCTCAATACTTTGAGCGCCGTTAATCCTAATTAATTTTCTTTGTTTTTTGTAATAATTTATGACCGGTATAGTATGTTTTTTAAATTCTGATAATCGTTTTTTAATAGCCTCCAGTCTGTCATCAATTCTAACAAAAAGTTTGCCGCCACATTTATCGCACTCTTTTAGCTTTTTAAATTCTCCTATCCAGGGAATTAACCTGCCGCATTTTTTACACTGCCTTCTCTTTGTTAAGCGATTAATGGATTCTTTTTCTGTAATGTGCAGAAAAATAACTTTTACGTCTTTTTGCCATTCATACCAAAGTAAAGCATCGTTAAAAAATATAGCTTCAAGCAATTTCCTCGGGCTGCCATCGGAAAGTAATCCCTTAAAGTTTCTTTTTTGTTTAAATTCTTCGAATTTATCCATCCACAATTTAGAAATAACAAATTCGGGAACCCATTCTCCCCTTCTCATAACTTTTACTAATTTTTCTCCAGTAAAATCACCTTTCTTTTGACGTTTCCGAAGAGCAACACCACTTCCAAAATAATCTAATCTGAACTTCTTGAGAAGTAAGTTGGCCTGAGTTCCTTTGCCTGATCCGGGGGGACCAAGAATAATTATTACTTTTGTTTTTTTCTTAGAAAGTTTCATATTCCCTCATCTGCAGTTGAGCTTTAATTTGGCGCATGGAATCCAAAGCAACGGAAACAACGATCAATAAAGCTGTACCTCCGATTAAGAAGTTGAAAACCTGAATTCCGGTAATACCGCCGATAACAGAAGGCAAAACAGCGATAAGCCCCAAAAACAAAGCACCAACTAACAATACTCTGTTTAAGATAAAATACATGAAATTAGCCGTGTTTTCGCCAGGCCTGATGCCAGGGACAAATCCTCCCATTTTCTGCAGATTGGCAGAAATGGCTTTCGGATCAAAAGTAACGGCTGTGTAGAAAAAAGTGAAGAGAACCACCAGAACAAAGTAAGCAATGCCGTAAAACCACTGATTGGCGAACAAATTCCCAATGGTTTGGGCGATAGAACCGACCGTTCCGCCAACGCCTCCCAAAAAATTGGCAATCATTCCAGGAAAAAGCATGATTGATAAAGCAAAAATGATAGGGATAACGCCAGCTGGATTAATATTTAAAGGCAGATAAGTGGAAACTCCGCCGTACATCTTCGTTCCCCTTACCCTTTTGGCATAGGAAACAGGAATATTACGACGGCCTTCGTTAATTAAAACAACTCCAGCAATAATAACCAAAGCCATGCCAAAGAAAAACAAATAAGCAGGAATATTGGCCGGGTCCCAGGTAACGATCATCTGCCTGATATTGTTTGGCACGTCAGCAATAATGCCGGCGAAAATCAAAAGAGAAACGCCATTGCCAACCCCCTTCTCTGAAATCAATTCTCCCAGCCACATTAAAAAGACAGTGCCTGCGGTAATGGTCAATATGGAAGTGAGAGTTAATTCCAAAGAAAGCTGGCCGATTATCTGCTGCCTCTGAAACAAAGTGAGCATGGCATAACCCTGCAAAAGGCCTAAAGGAATAGTCAAAAGTCTTCCGTATTGGTTGAACTTTTTCTTGCCTTGTTCCCCTTCTTCCTTATACATTCTTTCCAAAGCCGGAAATATCATTGTTAAAAGCTGCATGATAATGACAGCCGTGATGTAGGGGCCCAAACCAAGCATAACAATGGAAAGCTTATCTAGGGCGCCTCCGGTAAACAGATTCAAAAGGCCGAAAATTTGGTTAGCGCCGAAAAATTCCTGTATTTTTTCAGCAGTAATGCCGGGAATCGGAATATTGGCCATTAATCTGAAAACAGCAAAAACCCCGAGAATAAAAAGAATATTATTGCGTAAATCCTTGATCTTAAAAATTTGAATAATCTTCTGATACCACATAGTTAAGTATTTATCTTGCCTCCCGCCTTTTCTATCTTTTCCTTGGCGGTTTTTGAAACAAGGCAATTCTCAAATTCTAACGCATGAGATATCTCTCCTTTGGCTAAAATTTTAACATTTATCCCTCTTTTTGATATTTTATGAAGAATACCCTTTTCAATCAATGTCTGGGGACTGACCTTTTCTCCGGTTTTAAACTTTTTTTCTATATCAGTTAAATTCAAAATCTCGGGTTTCGGCTTCTTGAATTTCGGCTTTAAACCCAAATGATGGCCTCTTAATTTAGGATATCTTTTAATCAGCTCTCGGATTGCCGGCTGGAATCTCCTGCCTGCCCTGGATCTCTGTCCCTTCATGCCTTTTCCAGAATAAGTGCCTCTTTTGCCTCCGCGTCCGACTCTTTTTGATTTTTTTGATTTGCCAATCGGCTTTAATTCGTGCAATTGCATAATTTTATTTTGTTTTCGGACTTTTAACTTTCAGCTTTCTCAATGCAAGAATAGCTGCCTGGGCGTTGTTCAGCTTGTTTCCGGTCCTGCCCAGAATCTTGGAAGAAATGTTCTTTATACCGGCCAAAGTACAGATAACCCTGACCACTCCTCCGGCTACCAAACCCCTGCCTTTTCTCTGGGGTTTTAACATAACCTGGGCTGCTCCGAATTTGGCATAGCTTTCGTGAGGAATTGTATCTTCAACTATCGGAACTTGAATCAGATTTTTTTTGGCAAGCCTTGTCGCTTTTTCAACTGCTTGGGCCACGTCCAATCCCTTTGATACGCCGACTCCTATCTTGCCCTGCTTATTCCCGACAACAACCACTGCCCTGAATCTGAGACGCTTGCCGCCAGCCGTTACCCTAGTTACCCTGGCCAAATCCAAAAGCTTAGAGTCAAACTCGTCCTTTATTCTTTCTACTCTGTTTCTTCTAAATTTATCTCTCATCATAATTTTAAAAAATTAAACCTCCTTCTCTGGCGCCTTCAGCCAATTCTTTTACCTGGCCGTGATATTTGTAGCCTCCCCTGTCAAAAACAATCTTTTCAATTTTCAAATCTTTGGCTTTTTTGGCGATTGATTTGCCTATTTCTTTGGCCTTGCCTTCTTTAATTTTTTTAAAATCTGCATCGCTGGCAGAAGCCACTGTCTTGCCTTTTTCATCGTCAATCAATTGAGCATAGATATGCTTACCAGATTTAAAAACGCAAAGTCTGGGTTTTTCTTTTGTTCCAAAAACCCTGGATCTTATCTTTTTGTGGCGTCTTTGTCTTTTTTGCTGCTTAATTAACATAATTATTTAGTGCCGGCCGTCACTACTTTTTTGCCGACTTTTCTCCTGATTATTTCTCCCTGATACTTTAACCCTTTTCCCTTATATGGTTCGGCCGGCTTAACTTTCCTTAAAATTGAAGCGAATTGACCGACTAAATCCTTTTTAATTCCGGAAATAGCGATAACGTTCTTTTGTATTGAAACATTAAGACCTTCCGGAATCTTTGTCTTTACCGGCTCGCTGAAACCGACAGATAAAGATACCTCCTGGCCAACCACTTCTGCTTTAAAACCGACTCCTTCAATCTCCAATTTTTTCTCAAAGTCAGAAACAACTCCCTTAACCATATTCTCTATCATCATTCTTGTCATCCCCCACAAAGATTTTACCTGCTTTGCCTTTCTGCCGGAAATCTTTTTTTTCTCTAATATTTCCTTTTGCGGCAAAACAAATATTTTATCTTCTTTCATTTCAATGCTAATTTCCGGTCGAAAATCTTTTGAAATTTCGCCTTTCGGGCCCTTAACCGTTACCTTGTTGCCCTGTATTTTTATCTCAACTCCCTGCGGTATTAAAATTGGTTTTTTGCCGACTCGCGACATTAGTTCTACCATATTTCACATAAAATTTCTCCTCCCCTTTTTTGTTTTCTGGCTTCCCTATCTGTCATTAAGCCTTTTGACGTGGAAATAATTGCCATGCCGTGGCCGTCTTTCACTCTTTTTATCCGGGTTGAATTAACGTAAATCCTCTGACCGGGTTTGGAAACCTTTTTCAATCCGGAAATTGCCGGAATCTTATCTTCATACTTTAAAGTGATTTCCATGGTTTTCCTGTTTTTCCTGCCCTTTTTTTCAATCCCGCTGATAAAGCCTTGCCTCTCCAATAATTTAGCTATCTCGTATTTTAAATTAGAAAAAACAACCTCGACTGTCGGATGATTGACAGCTTGAGCGTTTTTTATTGTATTTAACATGTCTGCTACTGGATCTGTCATATATTTTTACCAACTGCTTTTTTTAACTCCTGGTATTAATCCTTGATTGGCCATTTCCCTGAAGCAAATCCTGCATAATCCGAATTTCCTCATATATGCCCTTTTCCTGCCGCACCTGAAACAGCGCCTGACTACCCGGCTTTTGTATTTTGGCTTTTTCTTTGATTTTTCTATTTGTGATTTTGTCGCCATATTTCCTATTTTTTAATGGGAAATCCCAATAATTTAAATAATTCCAATCCTTCTTCTTTAGTTTTGGCATTAGTGGCCACGGTGATTTCCAGGCCGAAAATGTTCCTGGCTTTTTCCGGCAGAATTTCAGGAAAAGCAATATGCTCTTTTATGGCAATAGTTAAATTTCCCTGCCCGTCAACCGAATCCTGGGGAATCCCCCTGAAATCCCTTGTCCTGGGAAGAACAATATTAATAAATCTTTCTAAAAAATCCTGCATTCTTTTTCCCCTTAAAGTAACTTTTGCGCCCAGAGCCATGCCTTCGCGAATTTTGAAGCTTGAAATGGCTTTTTTCGCGTAGGTTTTTACAGCTTTCTGGCCGCAAATCAAAGTAAGATCTCCTGCAATAAAATCAGCTGTCTTTTTCTGCTCATCGTTCGTCTTACCGACCACCTGCCTGCCGAAACCAGTGTTAACCACCACCTTCTCCAACCTTGGTACGGCCATAATGCTCTTGTAACCGAACTTCTCCATCATCTGGGGAATTGCTTCTTTTTTGTATTTTTCGACTATCTTCATCATAAATTTAAGTTTCCTGGCTGCATTTCTTGCAGACTCTGACTTTTGATTTCTCACCCTTGGTGTTTGTCGTTAATTTGTATCCTGTTCTTGTCGGCTTGCCGCACTTTGAACAAATCAATTTTACACTAGAAACGGAAACAGCGCCAGGCAAAGTAATAATCTGGCCCTTTTCTCCGGATTTTTTCGGTCTTTTGTGCTTTTTCCTCAAATTAACGCCCTCTACCATCAATCTATTTTCTTTGGGAAAAACCTGAAGAATTTTTCCTCTTTTTCCCCGATCTTTTCCGGAAACTACTAAAATTGTATCGCCCTTTTTAATCTTCATATAATTTCAGTTGCCAAAGAGGCTATTTTTTCAAAACCTTTTTCCCTAATTTCCCTTGGAATCGGACCGAGAATCCTTCCGCCTTTGGGCTCTTTGGTTTTGGCTTCCAAAATAACAGCCGCGTTTTCATCAAACCTGATATATGTGCCGTCAGCCCTGCGGAAATTCTTTTTCTGGCGGACTATCACTGCCCTGACAACCTCGTGCTTTTTGACTATTCTCCTAGGTTCAGCTTCCTTAACCGCGGCCACAATCACGTCGCCTATCTGGGCATAACGCCTTTTCGTTCCTCCTAAAACATGAAAGCACTGGATTATCTTTGCTCCGGTATTGTCAATGATTTTCAATTTTGTTCTTGGTTGAATCATATTTATTTAGCCAATTTTTTAACAACTTTCCATTTTTTGTCTTTGGAAAGCGGCCTGCATTCTTCAATAACAACCTTATCTCCCGGTAAAAAATCCCCTTCCTCAACATGGGCTTTGTAGTTCTTGTGGACCCTGAACCTTCTTTTGTATTTGGGATGCTCTTTCAATCTTTCAATTCTAACGACAACCGTCTTTTGCATCTTATTTGAAATGATATTTCCGATTAATTGTTTCTTTGGCATAGTTATTTGGCTAATATGGTTAATATCTGGGAAATTTCTTTTTTAATTCTGCGGATTTCCCTGACGTTTTTTACTTTTCCAGCAGCTAAATCAAACCTAAGCTGCCTTGTTTTTTCCCTATTGTCTCTCAAAATCTTTTGCAGCTCTTCTTTCGGTTTTTTTATCAATTCATCAATCTTTTTCATAGTTTATCTTTGAATTATCTTTGTTTTAATCGGCAGTTTATCTGCTGCTTTTCCGAAAGCTTCTTTGACAACTTCTTCTTTCAAACCGTCCAATTCAAAAATTATCCTGCCGGGTTTAACTGGAAAAACGTAATGATCAACGCTTCCCTTGCCTCCGCCCATGGGAACCTCTGTTCCTTTTTGGGTTACTGGTTTATCCGGAAAAATCCTGATCCAAAGCTTTCCTCCTTTTTTAAGGTATCTGAGAATGGCTCGTCTGGATGCTTCTAGCTGTCTGGCTGTAACCCAGAGAGTCTGTAAAGAAACCAATCCGAAAGAACCGAAAGACAATTTGTTTCCCCGGGTTTCTATACCTTTGGATCGTCCCCTGCGCCACTTCCTGTGTTTAACTTTTTTGGGCATTAATATGGACATAGTTTTTAATCAAATTTATCCCCTTTATATATCCAAACCTTTATACCTATTGTTCCGTAAGTGCAGAAAGCTTGGTCTTGGATAAAATCAATGTCAGCTCTTATCGTCTGGCGAGGCAGCCTGCCTTTTTGCAGCCATTCTCTCCTGGCAATTTCTGCGCCATTCAATCTTCCTTTCATCTCAATCCTGGCTCCCTTGACCTGTTTTGACAAAGAAATCTTTTCCAGAGTTTGCTTCAAAACCTTTCTGAAAGGAACTCTCTTTTCAATTTGCTGGGCAATGTATTGGGCAGACAAAGCAGCTGAAGACCAGACATCCTTGATTTCCCTTATCTCAATCCTAACTTCCTTCTTGGCCTTACTGTCCTCTAAAACTTTCATTTCCAGCCCCTTTTTCATTTCTTCAATACCTGAACCTCCCCGGCCGATAATCAATCCTGGCCTGGCACTAAAAATAATAATATTCAGCTTACCGGCAAATCTTTCAATTTCAACCTTTTCCACTCCCAACTTGCCGATTTTCTTTTTAAGGTATTCCCTAATTTTAAAATCCTCCTCCAAGTATTTGGGGAAATTCTTTTGATCAAACCATCGCGAATTCCAATTTGCAAGATCTCTCAGCCTGTATGATTTTGGGTGAACTTTGTGTGCCATATGGTTTTAAAATGCTTTTCTTCTGAAAATACGGTCTATTCCCTTTTGGCTCCTTGGCTTTTTCTCTTCGAGCTTCGGCCTGAATTTTTCCCTGTCTGGCAGAGTTTTCTCGGTTTTCAAGGGCTTTTTCTCTTCTTTTGCCACTTCTGCGGCCTTTTCAACCAAGGGTTTTTTAACTTTCGCTTTTTTCTTGGTTTTGGTTTTTTCGTCAAGAACAAGAATGATATGGGAAGTTTTTTTCTGAATCTCGTAAGCCTGGCCCTTAGAACGGGCTCTCCACCTCTTGAATTTCGGACCTTCGTCAACCATGATTTTTGAAATATATAAATTGTCAGGTTCTAACTGGAAAAGATTCTGGGCACTGGTCACAGCCTGTTTTAAAAGTTTTGCCAAAGGCAAGGAAGATTTCTTCACAGCAAAATTAAGCAAGTTTTCTGCCTCTTTCACTGATTTTCCCCTTATCAAATCCGCTGTCAAACGAACCTTTCTGGGAGCTATTCTTAAATAATTTAATTTAGCTGTAACCGGCATATTTTTATTTTTCAGGTGTTTCGGCTGCTTTTTCTGAAGCTTTTGATTCTAATTCTCTCTGCATCCTTCCGCCGTGCCTACCGAATTTAGTGGTCGGAGAAAATTCGCCCAGCTTATGGCCGACCATATTTTCTGCCGCTTTAACTGTAATGAATTCCCTGCCGTTATGGACGCCGAAAGTAAAACCAATCATTTCAGGAGTAATTGTTGACCTTCTTGACCAGGTTTTAATAATTTCCTTGCCCTCAGGTTTCAAATTCTTTATCTTTTTTAATAATTTTTCGTCCACAAAAGGACCTTTCTTAATTGATCTTGACATATTATTTCTTCTTGTGTTTTCTCCTTTGAATGATTAATTTGCTTGTCCACTTCTTTTTTCTTGTCCTGACTCCCATTGCTATCTTGCCCCAAGGAGTTTTCGCATGCTTCATACCGATTGAAGATCTTCCCTCTCCTCCGCCGTGAGGATGATCGCAAGGATTCATGGTCGTGCCCCTGACTGTCGGCCTTATGCCCTTATGTCTCGTTCTTCCTGCCTTTCCCACCTTGATAAACTTGTGTTCGGGAAAAGAAACCTGTCCGATTGAAGCGCAACATTCAGCTAATATTTTTCTTGTCTCAGTGGAAGGAAAAATTAAATGGGTATACTTTCCTTCCTGAGCAACAACCCTGGCAGAAGTGCCCGCTCCCTTTACCAATTTTCCGCCCCTGCCAGGCTCCATTTCAATATTATATACCTGAGTTCCGACAGGAATGTTCTTTAATTTCATTCTGTTTCCTGTTTTTATCTCTGCTTTTTCGGAACAAATCACGCTGTCTCCGACTTTCAACCCATGAGGGCAAATTCTATATCTTTTTTCTCCATTGTCATACTGCAAAAGACAGATAAAAGAAGTTCTGTAAGGATCATATTCAATGGCTAAAACTTTGGCCGGAGAATCCAACCTCTCCTGGCCGAAATCAACGATTCTGTAAAGCCGCTTTGCTCCGCCGCCCTTGTGCCTGACAGTAATCCTGCCCCGAGAATCGCGGCCCGCCCTTCTTTTCAAAGACAAAAGCAGGTTTTTCTCCGGTTGCTTTTTTGATAATATCTTTTTCATAATTAACGTGGCAATAATTCAATTTTCTGGCCTTTTTTTACCTTGGCTATCGCTTTTTTATAACCTGGTTTCATTCCTTTAGTCTTGCCTATCCTTCTTTCTTTGGCAGAAACGTTGATAATCTTGACTGAAACAATTTCGACTCCGTAAGCATTCTCTATCGCTTTTTTCACTTCTGTTTTATTGGCTCTTCCAAAAACCCTGAAAGTATACTGGTTTTTTTCCGCCAAATCAGAAGCTTTTTCAGCAACGTGGGGATTTCTTAAAATCTTATAGCCCTCCCCTATCTTTATCGCTTTCTTGATCTTTAAACCCTCTTCTTTAACTGTTTTCTTTTCAGGCTTTATTTCTTTAACTTTTTTCGGTTTTTCTTTCTTAACCGGAACAGCAGTCTTCTTTTTAAAAATATCTAAAATAGCCATACAATTATTTCAAAAAAGTTTCTTTTATCAATTTGATCGCTTCTTTGGGCATGATTAAGTATTTAAAAGAAAGTATGTCCAAAGCGTTCAAGTCTTTAGCCTGAATTGTCTCAATAGTAGCGATATTCTTGCTGGAAATTATAAGGTTTTTATCCATTTTGGGTAGAACAAGCAAAGCACTCTGTTTTTTGACGGGAAGCTTTTCCAAAACAGCTACCATTAATTTTGTTTTTGCCTTTTCCAGCTTCAAATCTTCCAAGACAACCATCATATTGTTTTTTACCTTGCCAGATAAAACCATCAGCAAAGCGCTTCTCTTAACTTTCTTATCTATCTTCTTTTTAAAAACTCTTTCTTTTCTCGGACCGAAGGTTATGCCTCCCCCGCGCCATATCGGAGAACGACGGGAACCGTGTCTGGCACGGCCTGTTCCTTTCTGCCTCCAGGGTTTTCTTCCTCCTCCCCTGACCTCTCCTCTGGTCTTGGCGTTGGCTAAAACCTGCCTGCGGTTTGCCATCTGTGAAACAACAACCTGCTGAACCAGTGGCGGATTTATCTTTACGTCAAAAATCTCCTTTGGCAGCAAAGTATTTCCGATTTCTTTTCCTTCTTGATTGTAAACATTAATTTTCATAATTATCCTTTAATTTCCAATAATCCTCCTATTGATCCGGCAATCGCTCCTTTTACCGCCAATAAATTGTTCTCTTTATCAATTTTAACAATTTTCAAATTCTTGATGGTTTTCCTTTCTCCGCCCATTCGGCCAGGCATCTTTCTGCCTTTGATCACCCTTTCCGGGAAAGAGGTTCCTGTAGAGCCCAAACTTCTCTGTTCATGCTTTGTGCCGTGGGTAGCCGGACGCCCGGAAAATCCCCACCTTTTCACTCCTCCCTGAAAGCCCTTTCCTTTTGAAGTGCTGGAAATCTTAACTTTGTCCCCTTCTTCAAAAACAGAAACATTTATCTCGTCTCCTTGTTTCATCTCGCTTTTTTCATCGATCCTAAATTCTTTTAAATATCTGAATTCTTTTCCTTTTTCTGTTTTCTTAGGTTTCTTTTTTTTGACAAAACCAACCTGAACAGCCCGATATCTGTCTTTTTCATTCGTCTTTATTTGGGTAATATAGCAGGGGCCGGCCTCAATCAGGGTGACCGGAATAACTTTTCCTTCTTCATCGAAAATCTGCGACATTCCCAGTTTTTTTCCTAAAATGAATTTCATAAAAACTTTTCTCAAATAAAATACGGGGATTCTAACCCCGCATTCATTCTCATAAGGTTAGCTTGACTGATTACTTCATGAAGTTTTCTGCATAATTGTTTCTAATCATAATATCACTAAAATGAGAATTTGTAAATTCCTTTTGGCCGATTACATTTTGATCTCAATGTCAACGCCAGCAGGCAGATTCAAATTCATCAAAGCATCAATCACTTTCTGGCCCGGATTCAATATGTCAATCAATCTCTTGTGAACTCTCAGTTCAAACTGTTCTCTCGCATCCTTATGGACGAAAGAAGAACGATTGACTGTTTGTTTTTGGATTTCCGTAGGCAAAGGCACAGGACCCAACGTTTGGACACCGTAACGCAAAGCCACCTCGATAATCTGGCGGGCAGAACTATCAATCACTTTATGATCGAAAGCCCTCAGTTTTATCCTTATCTTGGATTTAGCTTCTTCTTCAACTTCAGTTATTTTCTTTTTTGGCATCTTGAAAGAACCTTTGCTTTAAATCTCTTTTGCTTTATTTAATTACTTTTGTTACCACGCCTGCTCCCACGGTTCTGCCACCTTCTCTGATGGCGAATCTCTGCTTTTCTTCCATGGCAATAGGAGTCAATAACTTTGCTTTAAAATTGACTGTGTCTCCCGGCATAACCATTTCAGTGCCCTCTGGCAATGTCACTTCTCCTGTCACGTCAGTGGTTTTAAAGTAAAGCTGGGGCTTGTAGCCGGTAAAGAAAGGAGTGTGTCTTCCGCCTTCTTCCTTTGTCAAAACGTAAACTTCCCCTTCAAATTCAGTATGGGGAGTTATTGAACCCGGCTTGGCTAAAACCTGTCCTCTTTCAACGTCTTCTTTCTTTGATCCTCTGAGCAATATACCGACATTGTCTCCAGCTCTTCCTTCGTCCAGAATCTTGTTAAACATTTCCACGCTAACAGCAATTGTTTTGCTGGTCGGTTTGATACCAACCAATTCCACTTCATCGTTGGAGTGGACAATTCCTCTTTCAATACGGCCGGTAGCCACTGTGCCTCTTCCGGCAATTGAAAAAACGTCTTCAATAGCCATTAAGAAAGGCTTATCTATCTCTCTGACTGGTTCTGGAATATGTTCGTCTATTGCTTTAACCAGCTCTAAAATGGGCTTGGCTGCTTCATCGTCAATAGAATTGGCTGCCAAAGCTTTTAAAGCTGAACCTTTGATTATTGGAGTGGTATCTCCCGGATAACCGTATTTCTTCAAAAGCTCTCTTAATTCCGATTCAACCAAACTAATCATTTCCGGATCGTCAACTGCATCGCACTTGTTCAAAAATACGACCATTGCCGGCAATCCTACTTGCCTAGCCAAAAGAATATGCTCTCTTGTCTGGGGCATAGGGCCGTCAGGAGCGGAAACAACCAAAACTGCTCCGTCCATCTGGGCAGCTCCAGTAATCATGTTCTTAATGTAATCAGCATGTCCCGGACAATCAATCCAGGCATAATGCCTTTTTTCAGATTCAAACTCAACGTGAGTGACGTTGATCGTCAAGCCACGGGCCTTTTCCTCTGGTGCTGAGTCAATCTGGTCTATGGATTTTTCGGTAGCTTTAAAACCGGCCAACTTCTGAATCTTCAAAATAGCGGCGGTTAAAGTGGTTTTACCATGGTCAACGTGACCGATGGAACCGATGTTTAGATGGGGTTTTCCCCTTGCGAATTTTTCTTTTTCTGCCATATTTTTTTGTATTAATTATTATTTATTTATATACTGACCGATATATAATATTTTATTAAACTTCTAATATTTGTCAATTGTGGATTATCTTCTTTTGCCCTCAATGATCTCCTGGGCAATGTTACCCGGAACCTCATCGTAATGGTCAAATTCCATAGTAAAGGTTCCTCTGCCTTCAGTCAAGCTGCGAATAGCGGTCGCATAGCCGAACATTTCAGACAAAGGTACTTTAGCATCAATTACTTTCATTTGCAATCTGTCTTGCGTTTCTTCGATTTTTCCCCTTCTGGCTGATAAATCTCCGATAACATCGCCGAAAAAATCAGCAGGAATAACCACTTCCAATTTCATAATTGGCTCCAGTAATATTGGTTTAGCTCTTTTGGTTGCTGACTGAAAAGCCATGGAACCGGCAATTTTAAAAGCCATTTCCGAAGAATCAACCTCGTGGAAAGAACCGTCAAAAAGCGTAGCAGACAAATCAACGATCGGGTAGCCGGCAACCACTCCTTTATCAGCTGCTTCTATCACTCCTTTTTCAACGGCCGGAATGAATTCACGGGGAATAATTCCGCCTTTTATCTCGTTGATAAATTCAAATCCCGTACCTCTTTCTTTCGGCTCCACTCTCAGAAAAACATGGCCGTACTGACCCCGTCCTCCTGATTGCCTGACATATTTTCCTTCTGCCTCAGCTTCCATTTTAATGGTTTCCTTGTAAGCGACTTGCGGCCTGCCAATATTTGCCTCTACCTTGAATTCTCTTTTTAATCTGTCAGTAATAATTTCCAAGTGCAATTCTCCCATGCCGGAGATAATCGTTTCGCTGGTTTCCAAGTCTCCCTTAACCCTGAAAGTCGGGTCTTCATCCATTAATCTTTTTAAAGCAGTACCCATTTTTTCCTGGTCAGCTTTTGTCTTCGGCTCAATTCTAATTGAAATAACAGGTTCCGGGAAAACGATCTTTTCAAGAACAATGGGACTGCTTTCGTCGCAAAGAGTGTGACCAGTAGAAGTGTTTTTTAAACCGACGGTAGCTGCTATATCTCCGGTAAAAACTTCCTCCACCTCTTCCCTTTCATTGGCATGCATTCTTAAAATCCTGCCGATTCTTTCTTTTTCGCCGGTAGTCGTATTTAAAACGTAAGAACCACGCTTTAAGGAACCGGAATAAACTCTGAAAAATGTCAAAGTGCCGACATAAGGATCAGTGGCCACTTTAAAAGCTAAAGCGCAAAAAAGCTTGTCATCCGAAGCTTCTCTTTCAATAAACTCACCGTTTTTTGGGTCCGTACCAATAACAGCTGGAAGCTCAGTGGGATTCGGCAGATACTCAACTACCCCGTCAAGCATTGGCTGCACTCCTTTGTTTTTTAAAGCTGAACCGCAAAAAACAGGAATGAGCTTGTAATCAATAGTTGCTTTTCTTAAAGTTTTTTTCAGCTCTCCAACGGAAATTTCCTGTTTAGCCAAGTATTTTTCCAAGAGAGATTCGTCTTCTGCCGCGATCTTTTCCAATAATTTCTCCCTCCATTCTTTAGCTTTTTCCATCAAGTCTGCCGGAATTTCCTCTTTTTTAATAGTCTGACCGAAGTCCCCCTCAAACCTCAAAACTTTCATTTCCAGCAAATCAATTATTCCTTCAAACTTCGCTTCCTCGCCTATGGGCAATTGAAGCGCGACTGCTGAGGGTGAAAGCTTTTGCAGAATGGAATTAAAACTTCCTTCAAAAGAAGCTCCCATCCTGTCCAGTTTATTTATAAAGCAAATCCTGGGAACATGGAACTTGTCTGCCTGTCGCCAGACAGTTTCAGACTGCGGCTCCACTCCTGCCACGCCGTCAAAAACAACGACTGCTCCGTCCAGAACTCTCAAAGCTCTCTGGACTTCAACAGTAAAATCAATATGGCCTGGAGTATCGATAATATTAATCCTGTATTCGTTTTCCTTTTTTTTCTCTGAATTGAGAGGCGTCCAAAAACAAGTGGTAGCAGCAGAAGTAATGGTGATTCCCCTTTCCCTTTCCTGAACCATCCAGTCCATGATAGCTTTGCCGTCGTGCACCTCTCCTATTTTATGAGAGATGCCGGTGTAAAATAAAACTCGCTCGGTAACAGTTGTTTTACCGGCGTCAATATGCGCGATAATCCCTATGTCTCTGTATCTTTCTATCGGATATTGCCTCATAACTTTACCAAGAAAAATGAGCGAAAGCCCTGTTGGCCTCTGCCATTCGGTGAGTGTCTTCTTTCTTTTTAACGGCTGTTCCTTCGTTTTTTGAAGCTAGAATCAATTCTTCAGCCAGTTTTTCTCTCATCGGCTTGCCCTTTTTTGATTTAGCTGCCTTAATTATCCATCTCATCGCCAAAGTAACCATTCTGTCCCCCCTTACTTCGCGGGGCACCTGATAGGTAGCGCCACCGACTCTTTTTGGTTTTATTTCTAACAAAGGAGAAGCGTTTTTTATAGCTGTTTCAAAAACCTCCAAAGGCTCTTTCTTTGTTTTCTCTTTAATAATATCAAAAGTGCCGTAAATGATTTTTTCGGCTATTGTTTTTTTACCGTTCCTCATCACCTGATTGATAAATTTGGCTACAGTCACATTCTCGTAAACGGAATCAGGAACAACAGGTATTCTCTTTTTTTTCTTTCTAGCCATATATTATTTTTCTCTTTTTTTGCCGTATTTACTTCTTTGCTTTTTTCTTCCTTCGACTCCGGCTGTATCCAAAACACCTCTGACTATATGATATCTGACGCCTGGCAAATCTTTAACTCTGCCTCCTCTCAAAACAACCACTGAGTGTTCCTGCAAATTGTGGCCTTCGCCCGGAATGTAAGCCGTTACTTCCATGCCATTGGTCAGCCTGACCCTGGCCACTTTTCTCAAAGCAGAATTTGGTTTCTTGGGGGTGGAAGTAAAAACCTTCAGACAGACCCCCCTTTTAAAAGGAGAATAAAAGTTTTTGGGCCGATTCTTCAAAACATTAAAACTAAAAGACAAAGCCGGCGACTTTGTTCGCTTTTTGATTTTTTTCCTTCCTTTTTTAATTAATTGATGAATTGTCGGACACATAAATTACAATTTATCATAAAGCCAATTAAATTACAATAGGCTGGCCGGTTATAAGAAAAAAAAGAAAATAGGCTGATTTGAAAATTAAGCTCAATCCGCCGAAAAAAATGAAAAACAGAAAAACGAAAAGCCCGTATCTTTCAAGAAACATTCTGATTTCAAGAAATTTTCCCGGAAAAAAAGAAAACAAAATATGGGAACCGTCAAAAGGCGGAATGGGAATAAGATTGAAAACTGCCCAGGCAAAATTATATATAACGATTATGCTAAAAAGCATCAAAAGAGGTTCAGGTAAAGATAAAAACCTTATAGCCAATCCGAAAATTACCGCCAGAAGAAAATTGGTTGCTGGGCCAGCAATGGCTACTTTCAAATTACCCCATCTCTGGTCGCGGAAATTCAAAGGATTAACCGGTACTGGCTTTGCCCAGCCGATAATCGGCCCCTTGCCGAAAGTGGCAAAAAGCAAAAGCAAAGGAACAAGAATCGTACCCAAAGGATCAATATGCTTTATGGGGTTCAACGTCAAACGGCCGGCTCTCTTGGCTGTCTCGTCTCCCAAATGCAAAGCAACGCTTCCGTGCGCTACTTCATGGATGACAATGGAAAAAAATAAAATCAATAAGATAAAAACGATTTCCATGTTTTTAATGATAACACAACTTGAAGGAAATAAAAATTTCTGCTAGGATAAAAAAGTCGTAGTTTATCATTTCTAAAAAATCATCAAGAATATGGCAAACGAATGCCCAATCTGCGGTAAAAAAACTCTAATGGTTTGGAGAAGAGTGAAACTCCGAGGAAGATATAATCCAACAACGAAAACAAGAAAAAAACCAAATCTGCAATGGGTTAAATTGCCTTCGGGTAAAAGAATAAAAGCCTGCACGAAATGCATCAAGGCAATGGCGAAAAAGAAATAATCTATTGACGGGGTGTAGTATAACGGCAGTATTTGCCCTTGGGGTGGGTAAGACCCGGGTTCAATTCCCGGCACCCCGAAAACCAAACCAAAAATCCGCTGGAATAGCGGATTTTTGGTTTATTACCATTTAAAGTATATCTTGTATTGACAATCTTTCACCCTGTTCAAAAAGCGCTTTATACAATGTGAGCAGTGATTTGTATATATTTTCATCTTCAATTATCAAGACAAAGTTTTGCTGAGGAACAACAATAAAGGCGTTTCTTGGATAAATCAAATAAAGGTTTATCGAAAAAAAGAAGTCATTCTGGTCAATTACTCTAACAGTAGCTGGCCTTTGATATAAGATTTTCTTAATCTTTTCCGGAGCTGATTTAATAAGAGGAATAACATCCTTTGTAATGATTCCTTGGGTAGCTACCTTTTTGTCTAAGAATTTCTTTTCCCATTTATACCAAAATTCCCATCCTAACTTATCTAAATTTTGTTTTGTGGCTTCGCCCGATTCTATAATACAGGGAATGTGTTTGTAATTAAACCTTAGCATCGCTTCGTAAATTTTAAGTAATCCCTGCTTGGTATCAAAATATTCAATTTTCGGTTTTTTACCCGAAAAACCCAAAATCTTTTCTAATTGAGGTAAGGTCTCGGAAAAATTCTTTATCTTCTCTTTTTTATCTTCAAGGATAAATTTCGGTTCAAGAGGAATAAAGTATTCAATCCCCTGTTTTTTGCTTTTTTTAAGATACCCTTTTTCAAGCAAGTCTCCTAGATAAACATAAATTGAAGTTCTGGGTATATCAACCTCTTTAGCTAATTCGGAAACCTTAGCCATGCCCAACTTCAAACAAGCCAGATACACCTCTGCTTCTTGTTTTTTTAGTCCTATATCTTGTAATTTCGTTGCGTAATTCATACCTCTATTATACTCTTGTTGATAATTTTGTCAACACCTGAGTCGTTTTTTATTCATTTTTATTCGGGAAATTGTCTTAAATATCCAATTTAAAGAAATTTTTGTTTAATTTCTTGACAAAGAATACATCTTATTTTATAATAAAAGAAGCAAATTGGTCGGTTAAGTTCTTTGGCAAATGAAAATAAAAAGGAAGGTAAAGTGATTACTATATCAGGAAACACAGTCAAGATTTTTTTCGTAGAAAAAGAAATAAGGCCAGAGGAAACTATGTGTATTGAGATGAGTATCCCTGAAAAAATAGATGGGGAAACAGGTGAGGTAAAAAAATGGAAAACGCTAGATGCGTCAGATGGTGTGTATGCTTCCCGTGTAACGATATTTCCCCATCACTACGAAGGAGCATTTGGCGCTTCTCTCTTTACCAAGTTTGGAATATTTTTGAATGCAGAAGCGGCAAGAAAAATGAGCAAGGCCCTTTTACTGTTGGCGAAGCATCAAGAGAAAGAAAAGAAATAAAAAGGAGGACAAAAATGTTTGAAGTAGAAGATAAAGTAATATACCGAGAAAGTGAAAAAATAGGAACAGTGGTGGGGTTTTCTGAAACTTACCAGAGTCGCAGTTGTAATTTTGGTCGTAGACCTGGGATCTATAAGAATAGATGTTGGGTATGGGTAAGGTTTGGAAATAGATCAAGCAACAAACCAGAACTAATTTCTAGTACATTGTTAGACCCGGTAAATAAACGGGAGTATAACCAGCGTTTTAAAAAACCCAAACTCCCTAGTTGGAAAGAATGGGAAGAAAAAGAGAACTTCATTTGTGACCCTCCAGACACAAAATTCTGGGAGGGCGATATAGTACGACTGGCCAAAGGTGAAGATAAGAATAAAGTATTAACAGTCTTAACAATCAAAAATATCACATCCGAAGATAAAGGAAATGATGAGCCATTAACTTATGTACTTGATAAGGTTTTTAAAGCCAACGTTGGTCACGGCTCATATGAAAGATTAGAAGACAAAATGGTTCTTGTTGAAAGGGGGAATATATGGAAATATTACCATTATAGACCTCTACGGTTTGTAGATTCTAAAGAAGCAGCAGAATTCTTTGAAATGACAAATCTTACAGGTAACAATAAGTCTATCATGATAATTCCAATAATCCCAATTGCCTAGATAGCTAAATCTCTATATTTAATAAAGGGTGGTGAAGCAATACAATCTCTTCAGCCACCCTTTTTATTTCTCAAAGAACTTGTTTTTGGCTCGGAGCTTTGTAACCTGTTGAAGTTTTGTCTCAACAGAACTAAAAAACCGCTGAAATGGCGGTTTTTTAGTGGCTCTGTTTTCTAGGAAGTTTTCTCGGAAAAAGTTACAAGTGGGAATCCTAGTCTTGGCCCAAGGGCCAAGAATCATTTCAGACTCCCTTAAAAAACTTTTGTACCAGAACTAACTAGATTCAGAGCCAATTTAATTATACCTTTTTGCAAAAAACATTGTCAAATTAAAGACCCAAAACATCGCTGATTTGCTTTATTAAAGAAACGACAACCGGCGGAGGAAGCAAGCTGTAAGAGGGTTCTTTGTTATCGTCTGGAACAAGCCAGGGCCTTTCTTTAACGATTGCTTTATCCCCTTTCCATTCGTAATAATATTCCGGGGTAATCTCGTAATCGTCAACAGAGCTTTCAGCGGATTTCTTAGGGACAGAATTCCTCAAAAGAATCTTGGGAATACCATAAAGAGAAAAAGCTTGGTTAATCAGTTCCCCGTCTCTTTTTAATCTGTCTTTGATCGGCTTTATGCCGAAATCATCACCTTCTTTGCGAACCATTCTCGTTCCACTGCACTTTGGGTTATCGCAAAGCAGATAGAATTCTTTTTTCTTTGCCTCATAGCCTATCTTGGAAGTGGGCAATAATTTAAAATTTCTTGAGGTCTGGCAATGAGGACAAACCATCCTGTATTTTATCCTTTCGTCAATCACCTTTTCCGGTACATCAAGCAAGACAAAAAAGTCGGGGTCCTCACGATAGCCGATCAAATCCCTAAAAAATAAAGCAAAGTTTATCTGATCTAAATCCCTGGGAAAGCCGTCAAGAAAAATAGTTTTTCTCTGTCTTTTTCCGATTTCTCTTTTTACCAAAGCTAATATCAATTCTGTCGGCAAAAGGGTTTTTGTACTTCTTTTTTCCAAAAAAGACATCAAATCTTTAGCTGACTGCCAGCCGCGGTAATTCTTTTCCAAAAAAGAAAAAAGCTCCTTTTTCTTTTTCGGGTCTTTCAGTTCGTTGTCGACTCCCCGGATCATATCACCTATTGAAAAATGCTCGATTCTTTCCGGATCAACAATCTCAGCGAACATTTTGGAATATGTTCCTTTGCCTGAATTTTTTTTGCCGACAAGATAAGCGACGAAAGTATTCCCCTTTCTAAAATATTCCCTTAATTTTTTTATCTCTTTTCCCGCTTTCGATTGGAAATACTTTTCTCTTTCTTTCGGATTATTCAAATCAAAAGTTGCTTTTACTTTCGGATTTTTAGTTTTAAAAATTGGAAACTGCATAATTTTTGCTGTTGGAAATAATTTTGATATCGCCTTGCTCATCCGTCCTGAATATTCTTATACCATATTTTGCCAAAGTATCCAAAGTTTCTTGATTGGGATGGCCGTATTTATTATCCTTACCAACGGAAATTACGGCAACCTCCGGAGAAACTTCTTCAACGAATTCCCGGCTGCTTGATGTTTTGCTGCCGTGATGCCCGACTTTCAAAATGTCGGATTCAATAAAAATACCTTTTTCAACCAGCTGCTTTTCAACCGATTGGAAGGCGTCGCCAGTAAACAAAAAAGAGTCATTGCCGAAAATCAATCTGGCGACAATCGAAGTGTCGTCAACTTCTTTGATTTTTTGGTCTTCCAGATTTTCAAAAGGATAAAGAATTTCTAAAACCGCTTTGCCAGCAATTACCTTTTGCCCAGACTGTGCAGTATATACTTTAGCTTCCTTAATCGCTTCCTGCCATTTTTCAAAAATAGATGTTTCCATTAAAACACCTGTCCATAAAACATTTTCCACTTCATAATTCTCCAAAACCTTAATAAGGCCAGACAAGTGGTCCTCGTGCGGATGAGTTAAGATAAGCAGATCAATCGTTCTATCCCAGAAAGGCATCTCTTCTCCCAGTTTTTCCAAAACAGCTGAGCCCGGCCCTCCGTCAATCAGAATCTGCTGATTGCCTGGCATTTCAATGAATATGGCATCTCCCTGGCCAACATCAAAGAAATTCACTTCCAAAGAACCTTGTCTATTCAAATCAAAAACAGTCAGCCAAGCCAAAATATTAAAACAAAATAAAACCATTAGAACCACCAATATTCTGTTTTCTTTGTTCTCGCGCATTTTTCTATAGTATCTCAATAAAACGATAAAACAAAATCCCGTTAATCAAAACAGGATTCTGTTCAAGAAATAACGTTATCTCTCGGGAAAAAATTAGGCGTTTCCCATGATTCTGAACATCTTGGTCCCGCATTTCGGGCAAGTGCCAGTCATGGCTCTTCTTTTTACTCCGCCCTTTCCTTTCATTGCTACTTCTTTTTCGTCAGATATTTCTTGTTTCTTTTTGCACTTTACACAATAACCTTCCATAATGTTGTAAAAATGTAAATTTTTCAAAACCGACCTTTATCCACAACTTTATTTAGCTTAATTTAAGCACAATTTTAAGTCAAGCCCCTTAAAAAATTATCCCCTTACCTGACAAACTCCAAAAAAACCAGAAATTTCCTCTTTTATCGCCAAAAGAAAGTCTTGAGAATAAGGTTTTATCTTTTCAAAGTCAGGATCAATGTTTTTTTCGGGAAGAAAACTCTGTAAGAAGAACTTTTTTGCCGGACCAATCTCCTCAGCAACCTGAATAACGTCTTCTTTTTCATGGAGCGAGGGAACAACCGTCATTCTAAACTCGTAATCAAGGCCCGAGTTCTTTATTATTCCAATGCTTTCTTTAATATCCTGTAAATTTACATTAATACCGGCTGCTTTATCATATTTTCCAAAAGATGATTTAATATCCATGGCAATATAATCAAGCAGATTGTCGTCAATCAGCTTTTTTATCATTCCAGGATTAGAACCGTTAGTATCAAGTTTAATAAGATAGCCCAGCTTTTTAATTTTTCCGATGAAGTCTATCAGCTCAATATGAATTGTCGGCTCTCCCCCGCAAATTACCACTCCTTCCAAAAGCCCTTTTCTTTTTTCCAAGAAATCAAAAAAATCTTTTTCTGAAATTCTCGGTTGCAGTTTTATTTTCTCCGGCAAAACCAATTCTGCAGAATAACAAAAAGGACAACGGAAATTGCAACCCAAAAGAAAAACAGTGGCCGCAACGCGACCAGGAAAATCAATGAGAGTAGTTTTTTGCAATCCGCCTATCTCAATCATTTTACTGCCACCGAATTAGGAACGCTGAATTCTTTTCTTTCTTTGAATTCTTCCTTTTTACTGGCATGCCATTGCTGAACCGGACGAATATACCCGACTATCCTTGAATAAACCTCGCACGGCTGTTTTATCGTGCATTGGGGACATTCAAAATGTTCTCCGGACAAATAACCGTGCGTAGGGCAAATTGAAAAAGTCGGAGTAAGAGTAATATAAGGCAAATGGAAATTCTTAAATATTTTCTTAATTAAGCTTTTAACGTTTTCAATGTCGTTTATTTTTTCACCGATAAACATATGGAGTACTGTCCCTCCAGTATATTTGCATTGAAGTTCATCTTGAAGTTTCAAAGCCTCAAAGAAATCTGAAGTGTAATTAACCGGTAACTGGCTACTGTTTGTATAATAGGGCTCATCTTTGCCCGCTGTAATGATATCCGGATATTTCTCTCTGTCTATATGAGGCAAACGATAGCTGACTCCTTCGGCCGGCGTAGCTTCCAAGTTGTAAAGATTGTCAGTTTCCTTTTGATAATCCACCAGCCTGTCTCTCATAAAATCCAGAACTTCCAGAGCAAAAGTCCTGCCCTTTTGAGAGCCCATATTCTCACCGATAAAGTTCAAAAGGGATTCGTTCATACCCACCAAACCTATGGTTGAGAAGTGATTGCCGTAATACTGATTTCTCATTTTTTTAATTCCCGCCAAATAAAACTTAGAGTAAGGATACAGTCCCTTTTCCATGAAATTCTCCAGAATCTTTCTTTTTATTTCCAGACTTTCTTTGGCTAAATCCATTACCTTGCCCAATCTTTCAAAAAACTCTTTCTTTGTCTTGGAAAGATAACCGATTTGCGGAAGGTTGATCGTCACCACTCCAATGCTTCCAGTAAGCGGATTTGAACCGAAAAGTCCCCCTCCCCTTTTTAAAAGCTCTTTATTATCCAGTCTAAGACGGCAACACATGGCTCTAACGTCTTCCGGTTTCATGTCTGACTGGATGAAATTTGAAAAATAATTCACTCCGTATTTTGCGGTCGCTTCCCACATCGGAATCAGATTAGCATTGTCCCAGTCAAAATCCTTGGTAATGCTGATTGTCGGAATCGGGAAAGTAAAAGGCCTTCCCTTTGCGTCTCCTTCCATTAGGACTTCGTAAAATGCTTTATTAAGCATATCCATTTCCAGCTGGAATTCTCCATAAGTTTCTTTTTGGGGCATTCCTCCGATAATTACCGGCTGCTTTGCCAGGTTGGCCGGCGGCTTGATGTCCAAAGTGACATTTGTGAAAGGAGTTTGAAAACCGACCCTTGTCGGAATGGCACAGTTAAAAATAAATTCCTGCATTGACTGCTTTACCTGCTGATAACTCAGATTGTCATACTTAATGAAAGGAGCGAGCAACGTATCAAAAGAAGAAAAAGCTTGCGCGCCAGCTGATTCTCCTTGAAGAGTGTAAAAGAAATTTACAACCTGTCCTAAAGCGGTTCTTAAATGCTTTGGTGGTTTTGATTCAACTTTTCCGAAAACTCCTCTGAAGCCCTTTTGGAGTAAATCATATAAATCCCAACCGCAGCAATAAGTTGCCAGAGAATCAAGATTATGAATATGCATTTCTCCGTTTTTGTAAGACTCTCTGATTTCCTGCGGATAAACTTTATTCAGCCAATATTTTTTTGTCACTGCTGATTTTACATATTCATTCAAACCTTGCAGAGAATAAGCCATATTGGCGTTTTCCTTGATCTGCCAATCAAGCTCCTTTATGTATTTATCGATCATTTCAACAGATTCATCAACGATCTTTACGGCGTCCCTGATTTGCCTTCTCTGTTCTCTGTAAAGAATATAAGCTTTGGCAGTGTCTACCAAATTTTCCAAAATCAAAACCTCTTCAACAATGTCCTGGATCTGCTCAACTGCCGGAATATCCCCCTCTTTGAACCTGCGATTCAAAAAAACAAGCACCTTATCCGAAACTTTCTTTGAGATATCGCCATCGCCCTGGCTGGTGGCTGTTAACGCCTTAAAAATTGCCTTGGCAATTTTGGATTGGTCAAAATCAACAATCGTACCGTCCCTTTTTTGAATTTTTGTAATCTTATTCTGGTCCATTTTTAGAGAAAAAATTAGAGATTAATATATCTTAGCCAAAATTTAAAGAGGGGTCAAATCTTGTCAACTCCTCTTAAAAGCTCGGCTTTTCCACACCCGATTATTCCTCTTTTTTTTCAATGGCTCCGTAAGGACAAATGCTTTCTCCGCCGCATTCTGCCAGCTTTTGGTTATCGATAACCTCGGCTTTGCCTTCGTCATTCATTTCTGTGCCACCCGGGCACTGGGTAACGCATAATCCGCAGCCAATGCACTTATTTTTTTCTATTGTATACATATATATATTAAAAAATAATGAAAAGTGACCTTTATTCTCCAATAATTTGTATTTGGAATTTCCTTTGTCTTGACTGGTCAAGTTCGACAAAAAAAATTCTCTGCCATTGACCCAGCTGCAGTTTTCCGTTTATCAGATTTAAAACAGCTGATACCGGCAAATGAATCGCCCGACAATGAGCATGTCCATTAACGCACTCCTCGGCACACATATTGACCGTCCTAATAGTAAAATCATTATGTCTATAATCTCTATCCTTGCTGGCTGCCTCTCTTAGATCTCTTTTAAGGTCTTCTACAAGCAAAGGTTCGTTTTCATTAACGATAACTGTCGCTGTCGTGTGCATGCTTTGAATATTTACCAAGCCGTTTTTAATTTTGCTTTCACTGACAAAAGCTGTTACTTGGTCTGTAACGTCGATAAAATCCAGTTCCTCTTTTGTCTGAAACTCAATTGTTTTGTTCAACGACTTCATTCTAACTATTTGCTTGTTTTTTCTTCAATTTCTTTTTTCCCCTCTTCCAATTCCTGTAACTGCTCTGCGTCTTCCCTTAAAAGTAATGTTTCAAACTCTCCGACATGAGTTTTTTCTTCTTTAGCAATATCCAAAAGAATTTTTTTAATATCTTCTTTCTCGGTCATTGCCGCCAGCTGCTCATAAAGAGAAACAGCGTCAAGTTCGGCAATCATGCCTATTCTTAAAATCTCCTTGTCTAAATCTTCTTTTTTTACTTTTTCAAGTGAAATTGGTAATTGCGATAACATATTTTTAAAAAATTAATTGTTGGCGACCTTTCAAATTAATAATTCCAATTCTGCTCTAAAATAACTTAATCCAATATATTTTATTCTTTCTTTGCTTTTATCAATAGGATAACACTGCCCAGTAAACCAATCAAGAAAGCTATCGGGCAGATAACAATTGCCAAAAGAAAAAAGAAAGGTTCGTCCCCCAAGCCGATTCTTTCCCAAAAGTTTGCTCCGAAAAATAAAATTAAAAGACCATAAACTAGATTATGCAAAATTACACTGACAACCATTACTAATGGAGAAATGCCTGTCAGCAGCAAAAACTTTTTAAGCTTTCCACCAACTTTCTTTTTGAAGGTAAAAACTATCAAAATAATGCTCAGTAGAAAAAATATCAGAAAAGAAATCAAAAAAAGAATAGGTTTCAAATAACTGTTGAACGATTGCCCAAAAAACTGAAAACCGGCCACAACGTACAGGAAAACGACCATTAATGCTCCGAGTATTACGGCAAAAGTCTTTTTCATATTAATTGTCTGAAAGTTTTCTTGTCTTCTTAAGCAAAACAGAACTCAAAACGAAGGCAATGGTGAAAAATATCGCTCCGTAAAAACAGGCAGAAAGAAACGGATTCGCGCCGAGAATAGCGCAGCCCGTAGTACAAGAACGGCTGTTTAACCAATCAATTAGCTCCCTTGTAAAATTAAACCAAGCAAACAGCGTGCCTAAAAGTAAAATTATAAATTGCGTTAAGATTATTTTTTTTATATTCATTGATCTTAAAATCTCTATTATTGTTGCGATACGCAAATTTCTCCGTTAAAGCATTTTCCATATCCACAATTGCAAATCTTGACGTAATGGCTATCGTCCGGATGGCAACTGCAGGAACCGATAAGACACATATTCGGGAAATCACCATTAGATTTGCAACACAGCATTTCTCCTACCTCTCCTCCGGAATCCAGACATGCCTGCTCTGAAAGTGACTTTTCTATTTCCAAAAACTTGAAACTAGTAATTATTCCATTAAAAACATTCACGCATTTCTGGTCAATCTCAGCCGTAGATCCCCAGCTTCTGGTAATTCTGTAAAAATTACCCTGATTCTCAAAATAGATGAAAACTGGCATGGCGTTGGCTTCTGTAGTTGTTAATTGGATAGCATCAATACCTGCTAATTTAACATTAGTTTCTGCGTAATCTTTGGTCCTCAAGTTGTCTATTTCGCTATCAAAAGAAAAACTCGACGCCTCAACGGCCATTCTGCAGAAATTGTCAGCATCTAGGGAGAAAAATTCTATTCCTTCCGGAGGTCCAGGATAAGGAGGCTCACCCGGCTTCTGTTCATCCCAGCCTTCGGGATATTGCAGTTCATAAGCGTATTTTTCGTTGGTGTAGTTTTTCCAATTTGTAGTCTCTTCTTGGACTGACATAGTCGTTGTCACCTCGCTTTTCGGCAGCCACCAGCGTTGGTAAACTAAAATTCCTCCAGCCAATACGACAACGATGATTAAAATCGCTATCGGCATAGCAATTCCCCTGCTTGAAAGTTTAAACATAATTATATTATTTAATTATTATTTATTCTAAAAATCTCTTTTTTAAAATAATCAGGTTATCTATTAAATAACTTTAACAGCCAACCGAATAAACTGAATTGGCCCTCCTGCGTTTCTATGAAATTATCAATTCTCGCTTGCTCCTGTTCTAGTGTCTGAATTTGGTTTTGAAGTTCCGTCCCCTCTGCTTCATTCTGGACATTTTCCATTAATCTATTCAACTGTTCCAATCTGTTTCTGGTTTGAACAACCTCGCTTCTTAACGCTCCTAAATTCTTGTAGTCTGTACCCATCAAGAATGTCTTTATTCTGCTTCTTGTTTGAATCCTTTCCATCGCCCGGATCGTTGTGCTTGCCGATTGGTTCTGTTCTTGGGCAATGGTTCTCACCTGCTGGCCAATGCCTCCCTCTCTGTCAGCAACCTGTAAGAGGCTTTGGACAAAGTTTGCCACGGCGCTTTGATGCTCTTCAGCATTAAGCTGTCCTTGCTGATTTTGTTTTTGACTAGCATTCTGATTTTGTGCCGCTTTTGCATTTGCAAAAAAGGCAAAAGAAAAAATAAGCATTATTGCTAAAATAGATACGAATAATAGATTGTTTTTTGTTTTAAACATATTTGATTTATTTTTTAATAATAATGCGACCTTTATTTATCTTACCAAAAAACCGACTGATTGGCGATTTCTCTAAAACCACAAAAATTAAAATTCTTTATTAAAAATAACCTTATCTCCAACTTCTAAACCAATCTTATCCGTTATTCCTCCGTTTAATTCTAAAACGTAACGCGTTTTAACGCCAGAATTAATAATAGAACAAGTATCGGAATTGCATGGTTGAGTATTTTTACTGATAAAAACTACTTCTTTGTCATTATTAATCCAGATTATATCCAAAGCTATTAAAGTGTTTTTCATCCAAAAAGAAGACTCTTCTCCGTTTTCAAAAATAAAAAGCATGCCCTTATCTGAATCCAAGCTTTCTCTAAACATCAAGCCTTGAGCTTGCTCTTGGGGGGTTATCGCCAACTCAACGAAAAAACAATTATCTTCAAAACAAACTTGATCTTGGTTTTCCGGACAAAAATAAAATAAAATTATTATAAATATTAATAATAAAATTGCAGATAAAAGAACAATTATTAGGAATTCCTTTTTCATTAAAATTATCCTATCAAAAAAAACGCCTTCTTATGCAAATAAGCTCATAATTCCCTTTATGCTTAATAAAACTATAGCGACAATCAAAATCGTTTGGGATATTACCATAAACAAGGTCAGAATAAGCAAAATACCTGCCATTAAATCAAAAAAGCTTCCTATGTCAGGCAGGAAGGGAATTGCTTTTATCAGCAGAATCACTGCAAATAAGATTATTACTCCTTTAGGAAAATCGACTTCAGTAACAACTGACAACAATAAGAAAGCGACAAACAAATCTAGTAATCCTAAGATTTTAACCATCAAATCACCACTTTATTAAAAATTCATGATATTCGTCACCTTTATAAACACACTTTGTTTCCTCACCTATTGCCTCTTTTCCAGTTATCACCTGGATTATACTGCAATAATATCCGGCTAGAAAATAACAGTACATGCGGGGCGAATTAATCGGATAAACAGGATAATCTTTAAGTCTGAGAACTGCGTATTTTTTTTCTTGACTGTATTCTGGCACCGTCAAATCTCCGACTGTAAAGTACATTCTGTGCATCCTTGAACTTGATTTGGCGGCCTTTTCAATAGAAATAAGATATTTTGCCCAAATCATTATAATATTAGGAAACTTGAAACAAAACCTTCCCATTTCTTGAAATTTTTGTTCATCATAATGGAAAAGTTCTATAAGAAGCGCAAAAGTAAGGATACTCCACCATAAAGGATAGAAAACCATTGCTTTTAGCTTTTCGTATTGGATCGGACAATCAAAACTTAACATCGCTTCTTCTAGCCTCTTTAATCCTTCTTTTTTATTCTCCCGAAGAATGTATTTCCCGTAGTTCTTCAATGCCAATCCTCTTATCTCTCCCTGGACATTCATTATTTTTTCTAATTGTTTTTTTGATATTGTTGGTTCCATATTGTCTTATTCTACCAAAAAACCGCCCAAAACAATAGGCGGAAATTGGGGCTCCCCTGGTTGGACGATGTTAGAACCTGTTTTAGGTAGAAATTTAAAAGTGAAAATTACCCTATTTGAAATACAATTCTAAAATCTGTTTAATTTGTTTTTGCACCTCTTCTGATTTAACGTCGTAATAAAAATTATCACCCAACGATTTCCCTTGTCTATCGGGAACAAAATACCTATAAATAAGTGTGGGTAAATCCCATTGGTCTTCTTCACTAGTATAGTCTTTATACCTTTTTTCTTTTAATTGTTCTGATGATAATTTTAAAATATCATTTAAAGCAACGATTATACTTTCTTTTTGAATTTCTGTTTCATATTGCAACTCAATACCTTTAAGATATTCCGTAACTGGATTAATAAATTTAAAAGTAGAAAGTATTCGGTTAGCTATTAAGTCATTACCACTCACGGAAGAATAAAGGTAATAATAATTTTTCTTAAGAGGATCTTGTCCTAAATAATGGTAGGCTAAATTATTTGGTTTTGGGTCGTTGGTATAGCTAAATAAATAAATCATCCCATCTTCGTATTGAGGTTTTGAAGCCTCTTCTTTCAATTTACAGATAGTTTCTCCAGCATGAACTTCTGTTAAATTAAGTGGGCAGAAAACTAAATCTGGTTTAAGACTAAAAACGTTTTGCTCATACATCCAATCTTTAGGATATTTTATCTCAAATCTATACTCCTCATTCGTGTAAGTATTCCAATCAGCAGTTTCATCTATGGGTTTCTCGGGAATAATCATCTCTGGTTGATTGGATAATTCTTCTTGAAAGCTGGAATACCGCCAATAAATAAATCCGCCAGCTAAAATGGCTGAGATTAATATAATACCTATAGCTATGGCTGTGGGTATTTTTTTATTCATTAACCTATTCTACCAAAAAACCGTCTGAAACAATAGGTGGAATTTTCAGCTCCGGAGGTAGGACTCGAACCTACAACCCACTCGTTAACAGCGAGGCGCTCTGCCATTGAGCTACTCCGGAATATCTTTTATTATATTCAATTTTAATAATTTTTCAAGTTTAACGAACCAGCAAAAAATACTGCAAGCTAACAATAACGAAAACGGTTAGGGTAAAACAGGTTATGAATTTATGAGGCAAATGTATGTGGAATTTTCCGAAAAACTCCTTGGCAAAAGAATGGCTATAATTTTTTTCGTCTGATATGGACTTACCTCTTAAAAGCTGATGTATTGTTGTTAAAAAACAAACCATGCGATATCTTTTAGTCCAAGGCATGATAATTAAACCCCAAATAAACTGATTAAACACAATTATTAAGGTTAAATAGAAATGAAATACTATTTTTCCTGGCCACCAACTTTCCGGAACAAGCAGGAGTCCTAGCCAAAAAACGACAATAGCAGAATGAATCAAGAAAATAATTTTTCCTAAAAAGTCTTTCATAATCAGTAGCCTTTCAGCTTTTTAAGAGAACCATGCTCCCTGATTCTTTCCAAAGCTTTAGCTTCAATCTGACGGATTCTCTCCCTGGTTACGCCAAACTCGTTTCCCACTTCTTCTAAAGTGTGGGTTACGCCGTCCTGCAAACCGAATCTCATTGCAAGGATTTTCTGTTCTCTTGGAGTTAAATCAACCAAAATTTCTTTCAATCTTTCTTTTAATAAGGTTCTGCCCGCTTCCAAAGAGGGAGAAATTGACTTTTCGTCTTCAATAAACTCAGCTAAAACAGAGTCTTCTTCGTCTTCGCCAACAGGAGTTTCGAGAGAAACAGTATCCTGAGAGATTTTCATAATATGATAGACCTTTTCCAATTCAATACCCATTTCAGCTGCAATTTCTTCCGGCAAAGGTTCCCTGCCCAAATCCTGCAGCAGCCTTCTTCTTACCTGGGTGTATTTGGAAATCGTTTCCACCATATGAACCGGAATTCTGATGGTCCTTGCCTGATCAGCCAAGGCTCTGGTAATTGCCTGGCGAATCCACCAGGTAGCGTAAGTTGAAAACTTATAACCTCTTCTCCAGTCAAACTTTTCAACTGCCCGGAAAAGCCCCAAATTTCCTTCCTGAATCAAATCCAACAAAGTCAGATTAGGAGAACGACCAACATATCTTTTAGCAATGGAAACGACCAATCTCAAATTAGCTTTGGCTAATTTTTTCTTTGCTTCAAGGTCACCTTTCTCTATCTTTTTTGCCAGTTCTTTTTCTTCGGCCGCTGTAACAAAGGAAAGTTTGCCTATCTCCTTCAAATACATTTGAATCGGGTCTATCCTGCTCTCGCTTGCTTTTGGTTTTTTAACTTTTTCTCCGATTGTAATCAATTCTTTGACCTCCTGCACTTCGATCCCAGCCTTTTCAAAATCATCGTAAAGCCTTTCCAGCCCCTTTATATCCCTTTCTATTGCTGGAAAATAATAAAGGATTTCAGAATAAGTGACGAATCCCCTTTCTTTTCCCTTTTCAAGAAGCTGCTGGAATTTTTCCTCAGTGAAAACCTTTTTCGGCCTGCCCAACTTTATCGTTATTCTTTTCTTTCTCTTCGCCTTTTTCCTTAACTTAACTCTGGCTTTCTTTTTAATTATTTTCTTGGATTTGGGCTTTTTCTTAGCAACAATCCTTTTCTTCTTTGGCGCTCTTTTCTTTTTAGCTGATCTTTTCTTCTTTTTTACTTTTTTTGATTTTGGCATTTTTGTTGAAGTATTTGGTTAAAGTCTTTGGTTAATTCCCCAACTCTTTCCCAATTTTTTTCTTCTTCTGCCCTTTTAATTTCCTGGGATATCTGATCCAATTCGTTCTTGGCTTTTATCAGGACGGTTTCAGACAAGCAATACTGTATTTCAGATTCAATATCCTTTTCTTCGATTTCCTCTATTTCCGACTTTAAGGCAAGCTGATTGAATAATTCCGAATCGATCTTCAAACCATTTTTCATCTTTAGCATAATCTCCTTGATTTGGGGAGAGAAATCTTCCAGGCATTCGTCTTTGATAATTTCTATACTTTTTGGAAATTTTAAAAATAAGATGACCAATCTTTCTTCCAGAAGCTCATTTCTTGATTTTACGGGCAAATTCTTAATCTCCTCTGGCTCCATACCCAAATAATCAGAATATTCTTCCAGTTTGATTTTTTTCAATTCTTCTTCAATATTTTCTTCTTTTGTCTTAAGCCTCTTTGCCAGATCACTAATCCAATGAGACTGGACTATTCTATTGGAAATTCTTTTAATGATCGGCAGCAATATTTTTGAAATTTCTTTTTTGCCTTCGGGAGTATCTTTGTCAAATTTTGAAAAAGCGCTTTCAAAATAGAAATCCATGATTGATTTTGCTTCCTTCGCCTTCTCTCCCCAAGCTTTCGGATCTTTAAAAATTAAGTCTGCCGGATCCAGGCCCTCTGGCAAAACAATAACTTTAACATCAAAACCGTGAAGCTGTGCCAGACCAATTCCCCTCTTGGTGGCTGCTTCCCCTGCTATATCCATATCAAAAGCAGTCAATAAATTATCAGAATACCTCTTTAAGGTTTTAAGCTGCAAAGGAGTCAAAGCAGTGCCTGAAGTAGCCACGACATTTTCAAAACCAGCCTGAGAAACCATTATTAAGTCAACGTAACCTTCCACTAAAATGCAGAAATCATTTTTCCGTATTTCCACTTTCGCTTTGTCCAAGCCGTAAAGAATGCGGCTTTTATCGTAAAGAATGGTCTGGGGAGTATTTACATATTTGGCGATTTCCTTTTTGTCTTTTTCCTTAAAAACCCGGCCACCAAATCCAACCACCTGAGAATTCAAATCAAAAATGGGAAATATAATCCTACCCCTGAATCTGTCGTAAAAAGAACCTTTTTCAGAAGACAAGCCTACCCCAGCTTTCTTAATTTCCTCCTGCGAATAATTCCTGGAACTCAAAAAATCAGCTAAGCCCTGCCAGACATCGGGCGCATAACCGACTCTCCACTTTTCCAAACTTTCCTTTGCAATGCCCCTATCTAAAAGGTACTGCTTAGCTTCCTTGCCTGTTTTGCTTTCTGCCAGCTGCTTTTCAAAGAATCTTGTTGCCAAATCGCAAATTTCGTAAAGACGCTCTCTTTCTGTTTGAAATTCTTTGTATTCTTTGGTTTGCCTTTTTAGTTCCACGCCCGCTCTCTGAGCAAGAATGCGCAAAGCGTCGCCAAACTCAACCCCTTCAATCTCTTTAACAAAGCCGAACATGTCCCCTCCCTTCCCACAATTTCCAACTACAAAATTTGGAGTCATAAAAGAATGGTCCTTGGCAACAGTCAGATTATAAACATCTCCCTTAAAGGGTCTTTTTTTGATTTCTCTAATTGGACATAACCAATATAAAACTTTACTTTTTTGGTCTTGATAGAATTGAGAGAAATTTAAGATATAATCCTCTTGCCAATGCACAGTGAAAGCTGTTTTGTGATGAACATCATTTTTGTCAATTTTTTCTTTTTCTACATAAAATCCAGGTGATTTGCCTAATCTTAATAAAATATCCCTTAATTGTTCAGCTAAAATTAATGAAATTGTAGTAATGGTTCTATATCTTCTATCTTTTTTACATTTTGCAACTTTACCGCTGAAACCGTCACCTCTATAAATTGCTTCTAAAATTATTCTCTGTTTTACTAAAGGAAGCTGTTGAAATTCAAAAGGGATATGTTTATTCTCAGCATGCAAACCACATAAATTTTCAAAAATATTTGACAACTTAGAATTGCACGCACTAACCTCTATCCCAGTTTTTTGCTCTTTTTTTCGCAAGTGAATTCCAGCTTTTATCCCAAAAATTTCCTTTATTAAATTTTTAATTTCTATGGCAAATTTCTTTTCGTGATTACCTAAACTAAATCTTATATAAGCTCGATGATTACTGCCTTCGGCAATATAATATCCGATTAATTTTAAAAATTTTTCATCAACTTTTACAATAGTAGAAATTTCATTAATATCCGGACCGTAATTACTAACTCTCCTATTGTAATATTGATTTAAATTGATAACTTCTATGTCTTTTACTTTTTGATCAATTGGGTAAAGTAGATAATCGTTTACAGAAAGACGATTTGCAGGCAATTTCTCTATTTTATATTTTAAATAAAACTGTGGACAATATTTTTTGTCACATCTCCATTGACAGATTCTTGTGTTACGACCTTTATAAGGACAATTTTTTGTCTTCATCACATATACTTCATGCTCGGCAGTTAAAGAAACAATCTGATTTGACTTTCTTGTTTTAATATCAACCATCTCTCCTTTGTAAGGCCTCCAAAGGGTTCTAACTACCGGCATAAATCTTCCCCTATGAGTTAAAACCATTTGCCCAACTCCGATATCTTCAATGTTATGAAATCCTTTTTCCGTTTTAATTAAAGATTTAGCCGGAAAACAACCAAAACAATGCCAAATCTGACGCGCAGGAGAAACAAAAAAAGAAGGTTTTTTCTCAGAATGAAAAGGACAGACAGCCCGATAATTGGCTCCTGCTTTTTGAAGCTTGATATAGCTGCCGATTACCTCGATTATATCGAGCCTGCTCTTGATTTCATCAATAGGCGAAGAAATCATATGCTTATTTTTTCCATTTATCCCTTGGCCAGACCGATATCTGCGGGAAAGGAATTTCAATGTTTTCTTTGTCGAAAGCGATCTTTAACCTTCTCCTGAATTCTCTCATTATATCCCACTGCTGGAAAGGCTTGGTATCGCCAAGCAACTTAATTGATATGCCAGAATCGTCAAAACTATCGGGCCCAGTTCCCAAAACTTGAATAGGTTTGATAATGTTTTCCTTCCAAGGAGACTCTTCTGCCATATTCTTGCCGACTTTATTTATTAAAGCTATCACTTTATCCAAATCTTCTTTATAAGCTACGCTGATATTCATATGGGCGCGGGAATAATCATGGGTCATATTAGCTACCTTGCTGAAAGAACCGTTGGGAACATGATGGACTTTGCCGTCCAAATCCCTTAAAACAGTTTTCCTGATACTGATATCTTCAACTATGCCGCAAGTATTGTCCAGACAAATCACATCTCCTATCCTATATTGGTTTTCAAGGATTATAAAAAGGCCGGCCAAGAAATCCTTTATCATCCATTGGGCGCCAAAACCCAAAGCCACTCCCAGAATTCCGGCTCCAGCCAGAATCGGACCGATATTCAAGCCCAGTTCGGAGATAATCATGATACCGGCAGCCAACCAGACAACAACGCTCAAAATACCGTTAAGAATCCTGATTAAGGTCTTTTCCCTTTTGCTTTCAGCTGTTGCATCTTCACAATTCACCGCTTTCCTGACCGCTTTCTTGATTAATTTTTTGACGAAGAAATTGATAAAATAAGCAACAATTAGAATCAAAACAATCTTAATTCCCTGGACCAAAAACCAACTTATTAAAATTTGAAGAATATTTTGAAAAGTCATAATTTCTTAAATAATTATTTTTTAATAATTTTATCTACCATTTCAAGTTCTTCCCAAATCCCGCCTATCAAATCATAATTCTTAGCTTCTTCAAGGTTTACCCATTTATAATCAACGTTTTCTTCGTTCATTTTCACTTCGCCTGACTGCCAATCGCAGTAATAGCTTAAAGTGATAACCGGAATATTGTCAGGACGTAAAAAAGTCAAATCCAAAAGGTATTTCAGTTCACCAACCTCCAAATTCGTCTCTTCCTTAATCTCCCGTTTTAAAGAATTAGTCAGGGGAAAATACCAGGCATCAGGATTGGTTTTGGGCGTATTAATGTAATCTCTGAGTTCTAAACCGCCGCCTGGAACGCTCCACCTTAAAGGAAAAGCTTTTTTATCCGGACTACGCTGCAAAATAAGATACTTTCCGTCTTTTTGAATGATTGCCGTAGCTGTAACCCTATGAAGTTCTAAGTTCTGATTTTCCATAATTTTTACTTCTCGTTCCAGTCTATTCCCTGTCTTTTGGCATGCTTTTTTGAAAAACCTTCAGGATACCTTTTTTTGAGTTTAGCAATGTTTTCTTCCAAAACTTCATCCAAGTCCCAATCAAAGAAATTGCAGATCATAGCTGCATACCACAAAGTATCTCCGATGTTTTCCCTGATACCGGCAATCTGGTCGTTTTTATGCGAGAAAGTTTTTTTAATGCAGCCTGCCGCATCCCCTGCTTCGCCGACAATGCCCAAACCCCAGGTCAATATCTCTTTTTCTTTGTCTTGGAATTTCTGGGCTGTGTTTTTACAAAGCTTTTGATATTCTTTTAAGTTTTTAATTTTATTTTTTGCCATTTTTATTTTTTAATCTTGCAAAAAGAACTTAATATTCTCTTCGCTTTATTAAAATTCTTGTCTTCCACCAAAAGATAATTGGTTTCGTAGGTTGAAACATTGAAAATGCTAATGCCGGCTTTAGCTAAAGGTTGTGATAAAGCAACAATAACGCCGACAGAACTTATATCCAAATCTCCCTCAAGCCTGAAAGCCCTCCAATCTTTCTCAAACATGACTCCTGCCGGAATCTTCATCTGAGGGCAAACAATAGAAAGCTCTGTTCTCGTTCTCGTAATAGAACAAAAAAAGGTTTTCCCCGCCCACTCTGGAATGGGAATGTTTTTGGATAAATGACAAATGCCTAATTTTTCAGGCAATATGGAAAGCGTAAACTTTTTGTTTTTCATATGTTTTAAGGTTAATAATAATCCGAGCGGAGGAGGTGGGATTCGAACCCACGGGCCCCTTGCGGGGCACGGCTTTCCAAGCCGTTGGAATAAACCGCTATCCGACTCCTCCCTAAATACTCATTCCCCTTAAAGCTTTGACCCTCTCTTCCATCGGAGGATGAGTCATGAATAACTTATGGAACCAGGATTTCTTTTCTTTCCCCCGGAAAGGATTGGCAATGTAAAGATGGGAAGTTGTGTCATTTGCCACTTTCAAAGGGCTTGGGTCAACGGAAATCTTTTCCAAAGCGCGAGCTAATCCTTCAGGATATCTGGTTAAAAGAGAGCCTGAAGCATCAGCCAAGAATTCCCTTTTTCTGGAAATTGCCAATCGGATCAAACTGGCAGCAATAGGAGCCAGAATGGCAGCAGCTATTCCTGCCAAAATCAAAAGACCACCACCTGAACTCTTTGAGCTACGTCCTCCTCCAAAAAAACTGATTCTTAAAAAGAAATGGGACAATATGGCAATAACCCCAGCCATAATAACAACTACTGTCTGCAATAACATGTCTTTGTTGCCAATGTGCGATAACTCATGAGCAATCACCCCTTCCAGTTCAGTTTTCTCAAGCTTGTCTAAAAGACCTCTGGTTACAGCAACAACAGCATGCCTGGCATCCCTGCCTGTGGCAAAAGCATTGGGCTGGGCTTCTTCAATAATGTAGATTTTAGGCAGAGGAAGGCCAGCAGTAATGCAAAGATTTTCAACCAACCTGCACAACTCAGGATTATCTTTCTTTTCAATTGGCTTTGCTTTGGCAGTTGCCAAAACAATCTTGTCAGAATACCAATAGCTGGAAATACTGGTTAAGACGCTAAAACCAACAGCAATCAATAAAATCATTTGGCTTTCAAATATATTGCCGAACAGCCAGCCCAAAGCAATAATCAATATCAAAAAACCAGTCATTAACAACCAAGTCTTTCGGATATTAGACCCGGCATGCGTATATATTGTCGCCATACTTAAAACTTGACTTTGACCGCCTCTTTTTCTTCTGGAGCGCCAGTTTCAAAGAAATCCATTTTCTTGAATCTGAAAATAGCTGCAATAATGTTTGCCGGAAAGGTTTCAATCTGAATATTCATATCCCTGACATTGCCATTGTAAAACCTTCTGGCAGCTTGAATCTTATCTTCAGTATCAGTCAATTCATCCTGGAATTTCTGGAAGTTTTCCGAAGCCCTTAGATTGGGATAATTCTCAGCCACGGCAAAAAGGGACTTTAAAGTTTGAGAAAGGGCATTTTCTGCTTCTCCCTTTTCTTTCAAACCCTTGGCTCCCATTGCGTTGGCTCTAGCTTGAGTCACTCTCTCGAAAACTCCGCTTTCATGGGCAGCATATCCTTTGACCGCTTCCACCAAATTAGGTATTAAGTCATACCTTCTCTTCAGCTGGACCTCAATATCTGACCAAGCTTCTTTCACCCTGTTTTTAAAGGCAATAAGCCGGTTGTAAACTAAAACCACCCAAAGAACGATAGCAACGCCTATTATTATAAGAATTTTATTAAAATCCATAATAGATTTACAAATTAAAAATTGGTATATCGACCTATTACCAGTATAACTAAAAACTCCTCCAGTTTCAACCAGGAAGAGTTTTTAAGTTTTAATTAGAATCCTTCGGGCATTGGCATCATTGGACCTTCTTTTTTCTTTGGCTCCGGCTTTTCAGCCACTACCACTTCCGTCGTCAAAAACATTGAGACAGCAGAAGCAGCATTTTGTAAAGCACTTCTAACAACTTTTACCGGGTCAACGATTCCCGATTGCAATAAATCCTGATATTCCATTGTTTGGGCGTTGAAACCGAATCCTTCTTTGCCTTCTTTTACTTTCTGGACAACTACTGCTCCGTCTATACCGGCATTCTGGGCTATTTGGCGAATAGGAGCTTCCAGGGCTCTTTTCAAAATATTTAGTCCGGTTAATTCATCTCCTTCCAGTTTTAGTTCATCTAAAGAAGATATTGTTCTGATTAAGGCTACGCCTCCGCCAGGTACTATCCCTTCTTCAACTGCTGCCCTGGTAGCATTTAAAGCGTCTTCTGTTTTGTGCTGTTTGGCTTTCTGTTCGATTTCAGTCACTGCTCCCACTTTAATCACTGCTACTCCTCCGACCAGCTTTGCCAGTCTTTCTTGCATTTTTTCCTTGTCAAAATCAGATTCGCTTGTTTCCAATTCTTTTTTAATCTGCTTTATCCTGGCATCAATCTTGTCTTTTTCTCCTTTGCCCTCGACAATAGTGGTGTTTTCTTTGGTCGAAACCACTCTTCTTGCCTGGCCTAATTGTTTCAATTCAACATTCTCCAGCTTCAAGCCAACTTCTTCTGAAATGACTTCCGCTCCGGTGACTACGGCAATGTCCTGGAGAACTTCTTTCCTCCTGTCGCCAAAACCAGGAGCTTTTACTGCCAAAGTGCTGAATATGCCACGAAGCTTGTTAACGACTAAGGTGGCCAAAGCTTCGCCGTCAACATCGTCAGCAATAATGACTAATTCTTTTTTGCCTGCCTGGACAACTTTTTCCAGAACAGGAACTATTTCCTGAATTGAGGAAATCTTTTTGTCGGTAATTAAAATATAAGGGTCTTCAAAAACAGCCTCCATTCTTTCAGTATCAGTAATCATGTAAGCGGAAACATAGCCCCTGTCAAACTGAAGGCCTTTGACAATTTCCTTCTGAATGCCGAAAGCTTTTGATTCTTCAACCGTAATTACTCCGTCTTTACCAATCTCCTGCATGACTTCGGCAATCAAATTACCAAGCTCCTCGTCCTCAGCTGAGATGATTGCCACCTGGGCTATTTCTTCTTTACTGGTAATCTTTTTTGAGTTTCTTTTTAAAACTTCAACAATTCTTTCTACTCCTTTTTCAATCCCCTTTCTTAAAGCCAAAGGATTAGCGCCAGCTTCCACGTTTTTTAAGCCCTCTGTAATTATTGCCTGAGCTAAAACAACAGCAGTGGTTGTGCCATCTCCGGCAACGTCATTGGTTTTTTCAGCTACTTCCTTAACAATCTCTGCTCCCAAATTTTCCACTTTATCTTCCAACTCAATATCTTTAGCAATACTTACTCCGTCATTGGTAATTGTCGGAGAACCAAATCCCTTGTCTAAAACAACATTCCTGCCTTTTGGCCCGAGAGTTACCTTAACAGCATTAGCTAATTTATCTGCGCCTTCTTTTAATTTTTTCCTGGCTTCTTCTTTATATAGAATTTGTTTTGCCATAATTGTTTTATTCTAAAATAGCCAAAATATCTTCATCTTTGGCGATTAAATATTCTTTACCTTCAACCTTGATTTTAGTCGGTCCATATTCGGTGAATAAAACCATATTGCCGACTTTCACTTCAAGAGGAATAAAATCACCCTTCTTGTCTTTTTTGCCAGGCCCTATAGCAACGACCTTGCCTTGCTCTGGCCTTTCCTTTTCAGCGGTGTCGGGAAGCAGAATCCCGGCCCTAGTTTTTTCTTCCCCTTTTATCGGTTCTATTAAAATATGATTTGATAATGGTTTGATTTTCATAATTCTTCTTTCTTAATTTTAGCAAACATGACCTTTGAGTGCTAATATTCAGTTTAATGAATAAGAAAAATTTGTCAAGAAGTTTCAAAAGAGAACGGAGCACATCTTACGATATGCTCCGGTAATTAAAATTGTGTTCCCCTCCTCTCTTTTTATCGTTTTATGGAAAGACACTCATCAAGTGCATTAAGGGCTATTTGTGTTACATCCCGTTGACCCATTCGTTCAGAAATTACCATTAAACATCTGCTTCCTCCACGCAACTTGCTTTGTATTTCAATGTCCTTCTGATTCTTCACATAGACAAACACTATCCTATCATATTGGAATACCACCTTGATAGATATGTCAATCTTATGTTTAGGACTAGAATAAACCCTCGAAATAACCTCGACAATTCTTCCGAATCTACCAAACTCCATCTTTTTATGCTGAAGATCTTCCAAGGATCGGCAAGCTTTTTCTTCCAAAATCAATCTAATTTTTCTGGCATTAGAGATTTTCTTCCCTTTCCTTATCGCGTGGCGTTTATTCCGGACCGTTTTGCAAAGTCGAATTTTTTTTCTATTTTTTTTACCCAATTTCTATCGTCTCCTTTCATTCTATAAATTTGGCGAAAACCAAGGAACTAAGTCAACCCTAACTCTTTCCATATATAAAATCAAGGAACTATTTCTGTTTTAAGTATTTTCCAGTATAGCTCTTTTTACTCTTGGTAATTTCAGAAGGAATACCCTCAGCAATGATGTATCCTCCTTTTTCCCCTCCTTCTGGCCCCAAATCAATAATCCAGTCAGCATTCTTAATAAAATCCAGATTGTGCTCAATAGTGACAACTGTATTGCCCTTATCAACCAAACCCTTCAAAACCTGTATCAGCTTTTTAATATCGTCAAAATGAAGACCGGTGGTCGGTTCGTCCAGAATATACAAACTCTTGCCTGTTGCTTTTCTGGAAAGTTCTGTGGCCAGTTTCACTCTCTGTGCTTCTCCACCAGAGAGCGAAGGAGCTGGCTGTCCCAATTGAATGTATCCCAAACCAACTTCATGCAAAGTTTTAAGTTTCTCATAAAGACCAACGATATTTTTAAAAAAATCCAAAGCTTCCTCTACTGTCATCTCAAGAACCTGGGCAATGTTTTTTCCTTTGTATTCAACCGACAAAGTTTCCTTATTGAACCTCATGCCTTTGCAATCCGAACACTGTATATATATGTCAGGCAAAAAGTACATTTCTATTTTCTTAACTCCCTGGCCTTCGCAGCTTTCGCATCTTCCTCCCTTAACGTTAAAGCTGAAACGGCCTGGTCTGTACCCCCTGATTCTTGCTTCCTTAGTCTTGGTAAATAAATCACGGATGTATGAAAAAGCGCCTGTGTAAGTGGCAGGATTTGACCTAGGGGTCCTGCCTATCGGCGACTGGTCAACTAAAACTACTTTATTTAAAAACTCTGTTCCCAGAATTTCTTTGTGCTGGCCTGGCTCTTCTTTAGCCCTATAAAACTTCTTTAACAGGGCGCGGGCCAGAACATCGTTCATCAAACTGCTTTTGCCGGATCCTGAAACTCCGGTAATGCAAACGAACTTAGCCAAAGGCATTTTCACGTCAATATTCTTTAAATTATGCTCTGTTGCGTTTTTAACTGTCAGATAATTCTGAACATTATCCTGTTTTAGAGATTTAGTTTTTTTAGAATCAATGTAAACTTTCTTCCTTCCGGAAAGATACTCACCGGTCAAAGAACGTGATTTCAATAATTGCTTTGGCGTGCCCTGGAAAACGATCTTGCCGCCGTGTTTGCCGGCCCCAGGCCCAATATCAACCACCCAGTCGCTATGCAAAATAGTCTGGCGGTCGTGTTCGACAATAATAATCGTATTGCCCAAATCCTTGAGCTTTTCCAAGGTTTGGATTAAGCGGCCCTGGTCTCTGGCATGGAGCCCGATTGAAGGCTCGTCTAATATGTAAAGGACTCCTGTCAATTTTGAACCTATTTGCGTGGCCAGCCTTATCCTCTGTTCTTCTCCACCAGCCAAAGTGTCTGATTTCCTGTCCAAAGTAAGATAATCCAAACCAACATCAATCAAAAACTGCAACCGGTTTAAAACCTCTTTAATAATGGGAGAAGCGATTTTCAATTCGCTGTTTTTTAATTTAGAATTGCGGCTTTTGATTAAACTTTCAAAAAACTCCTGGACTTTATTAATCGGCATGCCAACAATCTTATCAAGAGACAAACCAGCTACTGTAACAGCCAAGATTTCCGGCTTCAATCTCTTGCCCTGGCATATTTCGCACTGCTTTTCAACCATGTACTGTTCTATTTCGCTTCTGGTGTAATCGGAATCCGTTGCATGATATCTCCTTTCCAAATTAGGAATCACTCCTTCAAAGTCAGCATTGCCCTGCAATATCAAATCAATGATTTTCTTTGGCAGTTCTTTGACCGAAACATCCAAAGAGAATTTATGCGTTTCTGCCAGCTTTTGCAGCTGGGACCAGAAATACCCCTGCCTGCCGATTTTATGGGAAGCAAAGGCCCAAGGAAATATAGCGCCTTCGGCAATCGTTAAGTTTTGGTTTGGTATGACGAGCTTTGGATCAACTTCCAGTCTTTCTCCCAACCCCTGGCAAGAAGGGCAAGCGCCGAAAGGAGAATTAAAAGAAAACAATCTCGGCTCAAGTTCTGGCAAAGAAAGCCCGCATTCTTCACAGGCAAAATGCTCGGAAAAAATAAAATCATTGTCTTTTCGGCTTACCATTACCATGCCTTTCCCCAATTTCAAACCTGTTTCCAAAGAATCAATTAATCTTGACTTATCCAAACTTTTGTCTAAAACCAATCTATCAACAACCACCTCAATATTATGCTTTTTATTTTTGTCCAAGGTTTTATCGATAATCTCTTCAATACGATGGACAATGCCATCTACCCTAACCCTGACAAAGCCTGCTCTCTGCGCCTCTTCCAGAACTCCCCTATGCTCTCCTTTCTTGCCCCTGACCAAAGGACCAAGAATACTGATCTCGCTTTTCTTTGGCAGATTTAAGACTTGATCAGTAATTTGATCTATTGTCTGCCGGCTGATAGGTTTGCCGCATTTTGGACAGTGAGGTTTACCTATTCTGGCGAACAAAAGCCGGAGATAGTCATATATCTCTGTTATTGTACCGACAGTCGAACGAGGATTGTGAGAAGCTTTTCTCTGGTCGATTGAAATTGCCGGACTTATTCCTTCGATGTAATCGACATCCGGCTTATCCATAACTCCCAAAAACTGCCTGGCATAAGCAGAAAGAGATTCAACATATCTTCTCTGACCTTCAGCATATAGAGTATCAAAAGCCAAAGAAGACTTACCAGAACCCGAAATACCGGTGATGACCACCAGTTTGTCTTTCGGGATATCAAGGCTGATATCTTTCAGATTGTGCACTCTTGCCCCACGTATTTTAATAAAGTTGTCAGCCATAAGAGTAGTCAATTATACTGCAAATTTAAAAAAAATTCAACAATAGCTAGAGATAAAGGTATAATATATATGATGGCTTGTAAAAGAGCAAAACTGATCTTTTTGGTTATTGTTATTGCAACGATAGTCTTTTTTATTGCTGCTATTTTTCTAATTAATACAAAAACGACTGAAATCTACCGTTCCCAAGTTCCAGAACAAACAAAAACAGAAACAGTAAATATAATATTAACTGGAGATCTTATGCTGGACCGCGGAGTGGAATATATGATAGAAAAACAAGGAAAAGGAGATTTCAAATTCCCCTTCCTGAAAATCGCTGATTACTTCAAAAAAGCTGATATTGTTTTCGGCAACCTGGAAGGCGTTATTTCTGACAAAGGAACGAAAATAGGCAGCATATATTCTTTCAGAGTTAATCCTAAAGCAATAGAAGGATTGGTTTCTGCTAACTTTAACGTCTTGTCTTTAGCCAACAACCATGCTCTAGATTACGGGAAAGATGCACTACAAGACTGCTTAACCAGATTAAAAGATTATGGCATCAGCTATGTTGGCGCAGGTTCTAACAGAACAGAAGCTTTTTCTTTGATTATTAAGGAAGTAAATAACACTAAAATAGGTTTTCTAGCTTACACTGATTTAGGGCCCGAAGTCTGGAAAGCCAAAGAAGAAAGTTCCGGCATTGCCTGGATTCAAGATTATGATTTGGAAGAAATTAAAAAAGTTATTCAGGAAGCAAAAAACAAAGTTGATGTTCTAATTGTTTCGCTACATTCGGGAAAGGAATATGTCCAGGAATTAACACTCTTCCAAGTAAACTTTGTTAAAATAGCGACTGAATCTGGGGCGGATATAATAGCTGGCCATCATCCTCATGTTATTCAGAAAGATGAAAAACAAGGACAGAAATACATATTTTACAGTTTGGGCAATTTCGTTTTTGACCAAAGCTTTTCGGAACAAACTATGCAAGGAGAAATAGTTGAAATTAAAATAGAAGATAAAAAGATAACAGAAGTAATAAAAAAACAAATAAAAATAAACGAATTCTTCCAACCAGAAATATATGAATAAATTCAAGTTTTCAAACAAAACCAACCAACTACCCAAAACCCCCGGCGTTTACGCTTTCAAGAAAGGAAAGCAGATTATTTACATTGGCAAAGCAGCCAATATTAAAGTAAGAGTAAAAAACCATCAAAAACTGCTGAGCCAAACTGAAAAAATAGGATACATCAAAACCGATTCTGAAATCGAGGCTTTGATTTTAGAAGCGATCCTTATTAAAAAATATAAGCCAAAATACAATACAGCCTGGAAAGACGATAAGAACTATTTTTTTATTGCCCTAACGAAAGAGAAATTTCCCAGAATTCTCATAACCCACCAAACAAAACAGAAAAACAATTATCTCGGGCCTTTTGTCGACGGCTCTTCCCTAAAACAGGTTCTTACGATTCTTAGAAAGGTTTTCCCTTTTCGAACTTGTACAACCCTGCCAAAGAAGCCCTGTCTTTGGCATCAACTTAACCTCTGCCCTGCTCCATGCCTGATAAAAACAAAAAACGTATGCCAAAAAAACGCCAAGAATATTTTAAAAATACTAAAAGGAGAAAAAAACCAGGTTCTAAATAATTTTAAAAAAGAAATGAAAATAGCTTCAAAAAAACAGGATTATGAAAAAGCAGCCAAGATAAGAAACAAAATACTTTACTTTGAAAGAATAATGAAAAATACCAACATTTTCGAGGCCGGTAAAACCGAGTCAACGCTTCAATCATTATTAAAAGCTAAAAAACCGATTTTAAGGATAGAAGCTTACGATGTATCCAATATCCAGGAACAGGAAGCAACAGGCTCCATGGTAACTTTTATTCAAGGAAAACCAAACAAAAGCTTTTACCGCAAATTCAAAATAAAGCTCCAGGCCAAGCCCAATGACGTGGCCATGATAAAAGAAGTCTTATCCCGTAGATTGAAACATAAAGAATGGCCATATCCTGACTTAATCTTGATTGACGGCGGCATCGCCCAATTGAATACTGCCATTAAAGTGAAAAATGAAATAAACAAAAATATAAAAGCAGTGAGTTTGGCGAAAAAACAAAACAAATTATTCATTGAAGGAAGGAAAAAGCCAATCCTATTGAAAACTTTGCCGAAAGAAATCTTTAATCTTATACTGCATTTGCGCGACGAGGCTCACAGGTTTGCCATAACCTACCACCGCAAATTAAGGACCAGGGCCTTGCTTCCCAGATGAATCTCTGATATCATGGATTTATGATTAAACTAATCTTTCAGGTCGCCGGTGGCGTATTAAGCTTTTGGCTAGCTGTCAGATTCGTTCCTAACGTTGAATTCATCGGAGAAACCAAATATCTGGTGATGGCCGGCGCTTTCTTGGGGCTGATTAATTTCTTCATTAAGCCGATTATAAGAATCATTACTCTGCCTTTAAGAATCTTGACACTCGGGCTTTTCGGCCTGATAATCAACATGGCCATAATTTGGTTCATTGATATCATTTTCCCGGAACTGGTTATCCCCGGCATCATTCCCCTTTTCTGGACGACATTCATTGTTTGGCTGGTCAGTTATTTCCTGGGGCTCAGTTCTCCAAGTAAAAAAACTAATAACTAAGCAATATGCAGCAATACTTACCTTTAATTCAAATCATCGTATCTGTGTTATTAATCGTTTTCATTCTCCTGCAGCAAAGAGGAACTGCTTTAGGTTCTGCCTTTGGCCAGGAAGGAGGCTTTTACGCTACCAGACGTGGCGTACAGCAAAAAATCCTTTGGGCAACAGTAGTCTGCGGAGTTTTATTCATCGGTTTGGCTCTGTTAAATCTCATTCTTTAAATGCCTTTTCTGATTTCCAAATGGCCTTCCAGGTCCCAATGGAGGCAATTTTTTAAAGTTTTCAGCAAAAGAGAAAAGACCGTCTTCTTTGTTTTTTCGTTTTTCGTTTTGGTTAGCTTACTTTTCCTTTCTGTCAGTTTTTATCTGACCCATACGGAAATCCAGCCAGCCAATGGAGGAAACTACGTTGAGGGTGTAGTCGGCTCTCCAAGGCTGATCAACCCGCTTTATCCGTCCCGCGATGTTGACAGGGATTTAATTGAATTGATTTATTCTGGCTTGATGAAATATGACGGAGAAAGCCAACTGGCCACTGATTTGGCAGAGGATTACAAAATTCTTGATAACGGGAAAGCATTTGAATTCTATTTAAAAGAGAACCTTCTCTGGTCAGACAACCGACCTTTAACAGCTGACGATATCATTTTCACGGTCAAAGCTGTCCAAAACCAGTCCCTACACAGCTCAATCAGGGCAAAATGGCTGGGAGTAAAAGTGGAAAAAATATCTGATTTGGCAGTCCGCTTTGAACTGAGCAATCCCTCTGCCGTCTTCTTGGAAAACTGCACCCTGAAAATCATACCAAAGCATATCTGGGAAAACATTTCCGAGCAAAACTTTTCCCTTTCAATATATAACTTAAAACCGATCGGCTCAGGCCCATATAAAATAAAGGAACTGCAGCAAGACAAAAAAGGTGCTGTCAGATCAGCCAAATTGACGATAAACGGCAACTACCAGGGAAACTTGCCCAATATCCGGGAGATAACTTTACTTTTCTTTAATAACGAAGACGAACTGATTTCCGCTTTCAATTCCGGAAAAATAAAAGGATTTGCCCTAAGCTCTCCGCAAAAGTATGAAAAGATAAAAAGGAATTCTTTTTTCGACTATCAGCTTATGGTGCCAAGCTATTTTGCCATTTTCTTTAATAATGAACAATCTAAGGTCTTGGCTGACCAAAACATAAGGGAAGCTTTAAACTACGGCACCAACAAAGAAGAGATTATCAACGAACTTCTGGCAGGGCAAGGAAGAATAGCTGATTCGCCGATCCTGCCTGACGTTTTCGGCTTTGAAAGTCCTTCAAGCATTTACAGCTTTGATTTGGAAAAAGCAAAAGAGCTCCTGGAAACAGCTGGCTTTACTGCAGGAAAATCAGGCATCAGGGAAAAAACAACTAAAAAAGAATCGTCTTTCCAATTCAAAAGCAATCTTCAATCAGGCTCCCAGGGAATTGAAGTCCAGGAACTGCAAAAATGCCTGGCTAAAGATTCTGAGGTTTATCCTGAAGGAGAAATAACAGGCCATTTCGGAGATAAAACAAAAGAAGCAGTAATAAGATTCCAGGAAAAATATAAAGAAGACATTCTGGTGCCGAACAATTTAACCGAAGGCAACGGAAAAGTTTTGGGAAGCACCAAAGAAAAACTGAATGAACTCTGCGCCGCCCCTTCAGAACAAACCGCTTCCCTTTCTTTCACTTTAACGACAGCTGACCAGCCGATTATGAAAAACTTGGCTGCCCTTTTAAAAAAGCAATGGCAGGCAATGGGAGTAGAAATAAACATCAATGCTTTAGACACATCAACTCTCGAACAAGAAGTAATAAAACCAAGATCCTATGAACTGCTTTTATTCGGCCAGGGACTGGAACTCTTCCTGGATCCCTTCCCCTACTGGCATTCTTCACAAATCAAGGACCCGGGATTCAACCTTTCCAACTACGAAAACAAAGAAGCTGACAATCTTTTGGCTCAAGCGCGACAAACTTTAGACCAAGAAGAAAGAAAAATGCTTCTGGAAGAATTCCAAAATGTCCTTATTGAAGACGCCCCGGCAGTCTTTCTTTACAGCCCGGATTATATTTATTTGGTCTCAGAGAAAATAAAAGGAATCTCAGATAAAGTAATTACCAACCCTTCCAAAAGATTCTCTGATGTAGAAGATTGGTATATAAAAACAAAAAGAGTATGGAAATAAAAAAACCCGATATCCGCTATTTGAACGACATGAAAAATGTGCTGCAAGATAAAGAATGGGCAAAAAAAGCTCCGAATTATGAACTGTACTATATGTATCGGGGAGTAAAAAAAGAAAAAGGGTTCAGATACAATATTACTGTGATTCCGCCAAGGATGCTTGGAAAAGAATTCGTAAAAACAAAAGGACATGACCACATTGGAAAATTCAAGGAAATCTATACTATTTTGAACGGAGAAGCAATCTATCTTTTCCAGAAATGCAAAAACAAAATGGTTTTAGACGTTTATGCGATAAGGGCAAAGAAAAACGAGTCCGTATTAATCCCCGCAGGATACGGCCACATAACAATCAATCCTTCTAAAAAAATCTTGAAAGAAGCTGACTGGGCAGTAGAAAATTGTAAAAATGATTATAGCTTTATTGAAAAAATGGCTGGCATGTGCTATTACTATACGAAATCTGGCTGGATAAAAAATGAGAATTATAAATCCGTGCCAAAGCTAAAGTTTAAAAAACCTCTCAAAAAAATTCCAAAAGACTTAAGCTTTCTAATATGATTAAAAAAGCTATTATTCCAATTGCCGGCTTAGGATCAAGATTCCTGCCATTAACCAAAACAGTGCCCAAAGAACTCTGGCCTTTGGTTGACAGACCGGTTTTACAATATATTATTGAGGAAGCTTATGAATCAGGAATTAAAGAAATCATTTTCGTTAACAAACCTGGCAACCAGCTGGTTAATAATTACTTTGAAAAAAAATTAAAAGAAAAGAAAACTTCTTTTTCCAAATACAAGAGCCATTTCTCAAACGAACTTGAAAGACTGGAAAAGATTTCAAAGAATCTTTCTTTCTATCATGTTTTTCAAAAAAGGCCTCTGGGAAACGCCCAGGCTGTATTACAAACGGAAAAGCTAATCGGCAAAAACCCTTGCGCTGTTTTGTGGGCAGATGACGTAGTTGAAGCAAAAGTCCCCTGTCTTAAACAACTGATCAAAGTTTTTACAAAATATAAAAAGCCAATAATCGCTTTATATAAAGTGCCAAAAACAAGCTTTCAGTTTTACGGAATGATAAAAGGAAAGAAAATAGCAAAAAGAACCTATAAAATTGAAGGCTTCATCGAAAAGCCCTCGATTAAAGAATCTCCTTCTGATTTGGCTATTGTCGGAAAATACATTATCACTCCTCAGGTTTTTGAATACCTTAAAAAAACTAAGTTTGATTTGAAAAGCGACATAACATTAAGCACTACTCTGGCTGATATGGCCAAAGACAAAAAAGACGTTTACGGTTATGAATTTGAAGGTAAATGGCTGGAATGCGGCAACAAACTGGCGTATTTGAAATCAAACTTCTATCTTTCTTTAAAAGACCCGAGATTCGGCAAGGAACTCAAAAAATTCATTAAAATGCGCTAAGCGGACGTGGTGGAACTGGAAGACACGATAGCTTCAGGAGCTATTGGGAGCAATCTCTTGTGGGTTCGAATCCCACCGTCCGCACCAAAAAAAGTTCTCAAGTTTTAAACAATTATTTTTAATTAGAAAAAATATGATAACACAAACGAAACAGGAAAATCTCCGCCTTATTCCTTTGGGCGGACTAGGAGAAGTAGGAAGAAACATGATGCTTTTGGAGTATAAAAGCAGTATTTTGATTATTGATATGGGCTTTCGCATGCCAGGAGAAGATATGCCCGGCATTGATTACATTGTCCCTAATATCAATTATCTGAAAGACAAAAAGAAAAACGTTGTCGGAATCGTTTTCACGCATGGACACTACGACCACATCGGCGCTGTCCCCTATTTGATTGAAAAAATCTGGCACCCTAAATTAGAAATCTTCGCCTCTCCCCTGACTCGCGGGATAATTATAAGAAGACAGGAAGATTTTCCGAACCAGCCGCCTCTTAATATTAACGAGGTGAAAAACGGCTCCAAAATCAAATTGGGCCCGTTTAAGATTGAGTTCTTCAGACAGAATCACAACATTCCTGACAATCTCGGCCTTTTTATTGAAACGCCTGTCGGCAATATCCTGCATACTTCTGATTTTAAGTTTGACCCAACGCCGATAAACGACCTGCCCACAGATTTCAATAAATTAAAAACAATGGCTAACAGAAAAATCCTGCTCATGCTTTCCGATTCTACCGGCGCCGAAGAAGAAAACCATTCTCTTTCTGAAAAAACAATTGAAAAGAATCTGGAGGAAATTTTCGAGAAAGCGACAGGTAGGATTATTGCAGCCACTTTTGCTTCTTTAATCAACAGAGTCCAGCAGATAATCGCTCTGTCTGAAAAATACGGCAGAAAAGTGATAATTGAGGGATACTCGATGAAAACCAACGTGGAAATTTGTAAAGTTTTAGGATTTATCAAATCAAAAAAAGGAACGATTATTAAAGCGAAAGACGCCCACCGCTATCCTGATTCGAAAATAACCATTTTGTGCACCGGCGCCCAGGGAGAGGGTTCAGCCGTCTTAATGAGAATGGCCACCAGAGAACACCGCTTTATCCGCTTAAAAAAAGGAGACAATATCATTCTTTCCTCATCTGTCATCCCGGGAAACGAAAGAACGGTCCAAAACTTGAAAGACGACATTCTGCGCCAGGGCTGCCGCGTATTCCATTATAAAATGATGGATATCCATGCTGGAGGCCACGCCCAGAAAGAGGAACTGATGGAAATGATAAAAATCATAAAGCCGACTTTCTTCATTCCGATCCACGGACAATATTCAATGCTTGTCAGCCACGCTGAAATTGCCAAGGAAGCTGGCATTCCTGAGAAAAATATAGTGGTAGCAGAAAACGGCCAGATTATCGACTTAACCCAAAAGAAAATCTCTGTTGAAAAATCATGGGTACCCTCAAACTACATTATGGTTGACGGCCTGGGCATCGGAGATGTCGGCGAAATCGTCTTAAGAGATAGGCAAATGTTGTCCGAAGACGGCATGTTCGTCATTGTCGTGGTGGTGGATAAACAGACTGGCAAAGTAAAGGGCTCTCCTGATATAATATCAAGAGGATTCGTTTATCTCAGGGAATCGAAAGAATTACTGAAAGATACAAGGAAAAAAGTAGTCGAAATTATCCACCATGCAACAGATTCCGGAGGGGCGGTCAACTGGAGCTATATTAAAGACGAAATGAGGAACAAAATCGGCCAGTTTTTCTACACCAAAACCAAGAGAAGGCCGATGATCCTGCCCGTAGTTATTGAAGTATAATTATATGAGAATTTTCAGCGGCATCCAGCCGACAGGCGCAATACATATTGGCAATTACTTGGGAGCGATAAAGCAATGGCTTGAGCTTCAGGAAAAAAATGAATGCATCTTTTGCGTTGTCGATCTACATGCTTTGACAATCCCCTACGACACTAAAACTCTTCAAGAATTAATCCTGGAAAAAACAATAGCTTATCTGGCTGCCGGCATAAATCCTGAAAAATCAAACATTTTTGTCCAATCACAAGTAAAAGAACATTCAGAACTTGCCTGGATGTTAAACACGGTAACGCCTGTCGGAGACCTTTTAAGAATGACTCAATATAAAGAAAAAGCAAAGAAATTCCAAAAGAATCTCAATGCCGGGCTTTTAAACTATCCCATTTTAATGGCTTCTGACATCCTTTTATATAAAACAGACTTTGTTCCCGTAGGAGAAGACCAGAAACAGCACGTTGAATTGGCCAGAACAATCGCTAAAAAATTCAACCAGCGCTTCGGAGAAGTTTTCAAACTACCCGAAGTGAAAATGATGAAAATAGGCTCGAAGATAATGAGCTTGACTGAACCAACAAAGAAAATGTCAAAAAGCGATTCTTCAGAAAGCTATATCGGCCTCTTTGACGAACCAGAAGAGATAAAAAGGAAAATAATGGCAGCGGTCACTGACACAGGAAAAATAATAAAATACAACCAGAAACTAAAGCCCGGTATTTCCAATCTGCTGACAATATATTCTTTATTTTCTGAAAAAAGCGTAAAGGACCTGGAAAAGAAATTCAAAGGAAAAGGATATGCTGATTTCAAGAAAGCTTTAGCAGAACTTCTAATTAATTCTCTGGAGCCTTTCCGCAAAAAAAGAAAAGAGCTTCTTCAGAGAGAAGTCTATGTCAAAGAAATTCTAGAACAAGGCAGAAAAAAAGCTAAAACTATCGCCCAGTCCACCATTCAGGAAGTGAAGGAAAAAATGGGATTAGCTTAATGCTTCGGTTCTTGATAAATTTTCCCTATCATTAGCATTCCCACTTTCTAAAAATATTCAAGCTTTTTCCCCTCAACCCAAATAACTGGGTTGATTTTAATAATATTTTATTATATCATATTAGTATGTCTTTTTCAGTGGGCATAATCGGCCTTCCCAACGTCGGGAAATCAACCCTATTCAAAGCGCTTACCAAGATCCCGGTTGATATAGCAAACTATCCTTTTACGACAATCCACCCCAATGTCGGAGTGGTCCACGTACCAGATAAAAGATTGGAAGAAATCGCTAAGGTTATCAAGCCGGAAAAAACCACTCCTACAATAATCGAGTTTGTCGATATTGCCGGCCTAGTCAAAGGAGCGCACAAAGGCGAAGGGTTGGGCAACCAATTTCTGGCTCACATAAGGAACTGCGACGCCTTAGTTGAGATTGTCAGGGAATTTGAAAACGATAAGGTTGAACACGTTGACGGAGCAATTAATCCGAAAAAAGACATTGAAACAGTAAGAATTGAGCTTTTGATGAAAGACTTGGAGACCCTGGAAGGACTACTTTCAAAAACTGAAAAAGACAAAAGCTTATCGAAAAAAACAGAGCTCTTGCAAAAGATCAAAGACTGGATTTCCCAGGACAGACTAATCTCGGAATTGGATTTAACAGAGGAAGAAAAATTAGAAACCAAAGAATACCAGTTCCTGACCCAAAAACCTCTACTTTACATCCTGAATACCGACGGAAAAGCTGAGGCAATTTCCTCCATAAAATACCTGGCAATGAATTTAAAAGACGAACAAGATTTTTCAGAACTGTCGCCAGAAGAAAGACAAGAGCTAAGTCTCAAATCAAACCTTGACCAATTAATCACTGACTGCTACAATATTCTTGATTTAATCACTTTTTTTACAGTAGCCGGTTTAAAAGAAACGCGGGCCTGGACGCTTAAAAAAGGACTGACAGCCTATCTTGCCGGAGGAGTCGTTCATTCCGACTTCCAGGAAAAGTTCATCAAAGCGGAAGTGATCAACTGGCAAAAACTGATGGAAAGCGAGAACTGGCACAAGGCAAGAGAATTAGGCTGGTTAAAGACAGCTGGTAAAGATTACATTGTCCAGGACGGCGACGTAATTGAATTTAAAATATGAAAAAATACGAATTAACATATTTAATATCATCTGAAATTTCTGAGGCAGAAACACAGCAATTGCAAGCCCAGGTTGTTTCTTTAATACAAACAGAGGGCGGCATTATATTAGAAGAAAGGATGCCCTTTGGAAGAAAATTAGCTTATCCTGTCAAAAAACAATCACAAGCCTATTTGAGTTGTCTGGTTTTTCAGCTAGAACCGGAAAAACTGAAAGATTTGGAGAAAAAACTGAAAGAAATTAATCAAATTCTCCGCTATTTGCTTTTAGTCAAATACCCGGCTAAAGAACAAAAAACCACTGCTTTCGTCAGAAAACCGAAACCGCTAAAAACGGAAAAAGAGAAAAAAGTCGACATAAAAGATATTGAAAAAAAATTAGACGAAATACTCGAAAATGAACCTGAATAAAGTTTTTTTAATCGGCCGGCTGACCAGAGACCCTGAAAAAAGGGCCCTGCCTTCCGGTCAATCAGTGACCTCTTTCGGCATGGCCACTGGCCGTTTTTACACCGATAAAACCGGTCAAAAACAGCAACAGACAGAATTCCACAACATTGTCATGTTCGGCAAATTAGCTGACATTGCCGCCCAATATTTAAACAAAGGTTCCTTGACTCTGATTGAGGGTAGGCTGCAAACAAGAACCTGGCAAGATGCTTCAGGTAATCAAAAATCAAGAACAGAAATTGTTGCAGAAAGAATGCAATTAGGTCCAAGATCAGCCAAACAAACAATAAAACCACAAAAGTCAAATCAAGAAGAAGAAATTCCCATCATCGAAGAAGATGGAGAAATAGATATTTCACAGATACCCTTTTAAAAAGTTAAAGGGCCTTAATTTAAAAATAGATATTTCTATTTTTCTTAATTTTCAATTTTTACTAGAATTATGGTTTATAAAGATAAACAGAAAGAACAAAAGAGAAAAAAAGAATATTATTTAAAGAATAAAGAAAAAATATTAAGGAGAACACGAGTATATGGTAAAAAATGGTATCAAAAAAATAAAAAAAGGATACAGCTACAACATAGAAAATACGCTAGAAAAAATAAAAAAAGGTTTATTAAATATCATCAAGAATGGTATTTAAAGCATAAGGAAAGAATATTACAAGAATCTAGGGTCTATTATAAAAAAAATAGAAAAAATATACTACAACGTTACAGAAATTATAATTATAAAAATAAAGAAAAATTATTAAAGTATAAAACAGAGTGGCAAAAAAATAGAAGAAAAACAAACCCAAAGTATCGTCTCGATGAAAATATGGGCTCAGCAATTGCTAGATTTCTAAGGGGAAAAAAGAATAATCAACCATGGGAAACACTAGTCAACTATACCTTGAAAGAATTAATGAAACATTTAGAAAAACAGTTTGACAATAAAATGAATTGGAATAATTACGGAAATTATTGGGCGGTTGATCATATAAAAGCTAAAAGTTTATTTAATTATACCTCTCCGAATAACTATGAATTTAAGAATTGTTGGAGTTTAAAGAATTTACAACCATTAGAAAATATAAAAAATATAAAAAAGAGAAATTATTATTTTGCCTAAATAAATTTATTATGGAGTGCTATTTTTGCCAAAGAAATATTAAAAATATAGATTTTAAAGATACGCAAATTTTGTGGAGATTTATCTCAGCTTCGGGAAAAATCAAACCAAAAAAAAGAACCGGAGTTTGTTCCGGCCACCAGAGAAAATTAACTCAGGCGATAAAAAGAGCCAGATACTTAGCTCTTCTCTCGCCAACTTCTAAGTAGCAATTCTTTAATTTTCTCGGTAATTTTAGGATTCGCTCTCAGGAATTCCTTGCTTGCCTCTACTCCCTGACCGAGCTTATCGTTTTCAAACTGAAGCCAAGAACCGGCTTTTTTTATTATCTCTGCTTTTACCCCGGCCGACAAAACGTCGCCGTAATATGAAATACCTTCGTTGTAGAAAATATCGAATTCCGCTATCTTAAACGGCGGAGCAACCTTATTTTTAACTATCTTTGCTTTAACTCTTGAGCCGATAACTTCATCTTTTTGCTTAATTTGGGCGATTCTTCTTAGATCTATTCTGACAGAAGCATAGAATTTCAAAGCTAAGCCTCCTGGCGTTGTCTCGGGATTGCCGAACATTATGCCTATCTTCATCCTTGTCTGATTAAGGAAAATCAAAACAGTCTTGGTTTTAGCAAGTATGCCAGACAATTTTCTCAGTGCCTGGCTCATCAATCTCGCTTGCAGGCCTATCTGGAATTCTCCCATTTCTCCGGCAATTTCAGCTCGAGGAACTAAAGCAGCAACAGAATCAACGACAATCACGTCGATCTCCCCTGATTTAATCAAGCTTTCAACTATCTGCAAAGCTTGTTCTCCTGAATCTGGCTGGGAAATTAAAAGATCGTCAATATTGACTCCGATTCTCTTTGAATAGTCAGGATCCAAAGCGTGCTCAGCGTCAATAAAAGCGCCTACTCCCCCTTTTTTCTGAGCTTCAGCTAAAATATGTAGTGCCAAGGTGGTTTTGCCAGAGCTTTCCGGGCCGAAAATCTCAACCACTCTTCCCCGTGGCACTCCCCCAACCCCTAAAGCCAAATCCAAAGAAAGAGAACCTGTTGGAACAACGTCGACATCAACTGCTCTTGCATCTCTCAGTTTCATAATCGCTCCTTCTCCGAAGCGCTGTTTTATTTCATCGACTGCTTCCTGCAAATCGTTTGATTGTTGAGTTTTTTTCTTTACCATATATTGTTATTTTATCAATAAATTAAATTTTTTCCCAGCCCTCATCTACTTCCTCGTTTTGCGCTTCCTGCTTTGAAAAGACTTCTCTTGGCTTTGCTCCCTCTCCAGGCCCGATAATCCCTTTTTCTTCAAGTATGTCCAGCAATCTGGCAGCTCTGGCATAACCGATTCTCAGCCTTCTTTGTAAAAAAGAAGCAGAAGCTTTTCTTGTTTCAATCACTATTTTTTTCGCTTCTTCATACAAAGGATCTTCACCTCCGGCATAGCCGTCAAAACTTTCCCCGTTTTTTGTCTCCTCCAAGATTTTTTCTAAATCCTCTGCCAAATGGTTTTCAAACAAAGCTGGTTCCTGGACGTCTAAAGCCTCTTCCCTTTGGTTTTTAACGTAGTCTATTACTTTTTTTACTTCTTTTTCTGAAGTGTAAGCGCCTTGTATCCTTTTCGGTTTTGAAACTTCTGCTGAAATGAAAAGTAAATCTCCAGCCCCTAAAAGTTTTTCAGCGCCAGCCATGTCCAAAACAGTACGGCTATCAACTTGCGAGGCAACTTGGAAAGTGACTCTTGAGGTAATATTGGCTTTTATCAGGCCGGTAATCACTTCTACTGACGGCCTCTGGGTGGCAACAACCAAATGAATGCCCACTGCCCTTGCCATTTGAGCTAACCTGACAATACCAACTTCCATTTCCCTGCCTTTGGCTGCCATCAAATCAGCCAGTTCGTCAATAATCAAAACAATGTAGGGCAAAGGCTTTTCCCCCTCTTTCATAATCTTCATATTATAACTGTCTATATTTCTTGAGCCATTGTTGGATAAAATATTAAATCTTTTCTCCATTTCCATAATCAGCCACTTTAAGGCATTGATCGTTCTCTGGGGATCGAAAATAACCGGGGTCAAAAGATGGGGAAGGTCTTTATATGCTGAAAATTCAACCCTTTTCGGATCTGCCAGTATAAGACGCAGAGTTTCCGGAGAATTCTGATAAAGCAGACTCAAAATCAGAGAGTTCAAAAAAATAGTCTTGCCGGTACCGGTTGCTCCAGCTACCAAAAGATGAGGCATTCTGGCCAGATCAGCATAGCAATAATTTCCTGAAACATCCTTGCCTAGAACAATGTTTAAGCCTGAAACAGCGCTTTGGAACTGGGGACTAGCCACCAAATCCCTCATTCTGATCTGACATCTTGTCTTATTGGGCACTTCAATACCGACCAATGATTTTCCTGGAATCGGCGCTTCAATCCTGATCGGATGGCTGGCCAAAGCTAAAGAAAGATTATTTGAAAGGGCGGTAATTTTTGAAAGTTTTATACCTTCAGCCGGCTTTAGACTGTATTGAGTGACTGTCGGGCCAATATTGATTTCTGACATTTCTACTGATACGCCAAAGTTTTCTAAAGTCTTTTTAATGATTGCTGAATTGGTCACCGTATCGCCGGCAGTCGGTTTTCCCTTGTCTGTTTCCAATAATTCCAAAGGCGGAGTCTTATACTGCGCTCCTGCCAAAACATTAGACAGTTTTTTTGTTTCAAGATCCAAAATCGGCGCCTCTGGCTTGAAAGGAGTTTCTTTTACTTTTGGTTCAACCTCCTTGACCCTGAATTGCGGCAGGAATATTTTCTTTATTAAAGAAGGTTCTTTTTCTATTTCCTGCTTGTCTTGTTTGGGAGTTTCTTTAAGGTCAGGCCTTTTTATCAAATACCAAAAAATCAAAAGCCCTATAAGGATTATTCCGCCAAAAACTATCTTGGTTACTAAAAGCCCGAAGAACTTCAAAAGAGGCCAGTTCAAGATGTACCCCAGCCAGCCGCCCTGCTTTACCACGGAAGCAAAGCTCTCAATAATTCCGGATGTTCCGACAATCAAGATGAAAATCGCCAGGATTGTCGGGCCGAAAAACTTCTTGTATTTTGTATTAAAAAAGACAATGCCCGCTAAAACCAAAATTAAAGGAATAAGGAAAATGGCACTACCGATTAAGAAAGTAAGCCCTTTAATCAAAGCATTCCCAGCTACGCCAGCCAAACCAAAAAAACTCAAAGCAATAATTATCGCCAGGATGAAAATTATTACGCCGGAAATCCATTTCTTGGTTTCTCCCGGCAGATAAAAAATGCCTGGCCTTCTCTGTTTTGCCAAAAATCTTTTGTTATTTTTGTGTTTTTTCTTTTTTCCCACAGGTAAAGATTTAATTTACTGATTCCATTCTATTATATCACTTCTTTGCCTAATTAAAAATCCCTGCAACTTTATTTACATCTGGATTTTTGAGATCTTTACTTTTTCTTAAAGCCGGTGCCAGCCGGGATCAGTTTACCGATAATTACGTTCTCCTTTAATCCTCTCAATCTGTCTTCCTTGCCCTCAAGAGAGGCTTTTATAAGAACCCTGGAAGTTTCCTGGAAAGAAGCTGCTGAAAGGAAACTGTCTGTGGTCAAGGCAACCCTGGAAATGCCAAGTAAAACGGAAGCACCCTTGGCCGGCTTTTTCTTTGCTTTTTTGAGTTGGTTGTTTTCTTCCAAGAATTTTGTTTTCTCAATAATTTCTCCTGGAGAAAACGAAGAATCTTCAGATTCTTTGATCTTTATCCTTGAAAACATCTGCCGGCAAATTATTTCAATGTGTTTATCGTGGATCAAAGCGCCCTGGGAAACGTAAATTTTCTGGATTTCCTTGATAATGTACTTTTGTGCTTCTTCTTCTCCGGCTAATTTGAACAATTCTTTTAATTCCAAGCTTCCCTCGCAAAGCTGCTGGCCTTTTTTAACTTCCTGGCCAATCTCCACCCAAATTGCTGATTTTGCCGGAATTTGGTATTCAAGCACTTCTGATTTTTTAGATTTTGATTTGCCGCTTTCCGCTTTTGATTTTATCTTTATCACCTTGTCTTGAGTTATTTCCAAAACTTTTCCGTCAGTACGGGATATTTCCGCTTTTCCGCCAGGCACCCTTGCTTCAAAAACCTCCTGAACTCTCGGCAAACCCATGGTAATATCTCCTCCGCCTGCTACTCCTCCAGTATGGAAAGTTCTCATTGTCAGCTGGGTTCCTGGTTCTCCGATTGACTGGGCAGCCACCACTCCGACTGCTTCTCCTAATTGTATCGGCTTGTTTTTACCGACATCCCAGCCGTAGCACTTCTGGCAAACGCCCCTGATTGACTTGCAACTTAAAGGAGACCTTATTTTTACTCCTTCAATACCAGCCTTGGCTATTTTCTCAGCTTTTTCCCAATCAATAACATCTCCCTGCTTGCAGATTTTCTTTACGTTTTCAAGGCAAATCCTGCCCAAAAGCTTAAAAACAAAGTTCTGGCCGATTTCATCAGCATCTTTTTTCAATACAGTTACTCCTTCTTTCTCTCCGCAGTCTTCTTCAGTAATTATCGCCTCATGGGCAACGTCAACCAACCTTCTTGTCAAATAGCCGGCTGTGGAGGTTCTGAGAGCAGTGTCAGCTGTTCCCTTTCTGGCTCCATGAGTGGAAATAAAGTATTCCAAAACGTCAAACCCTTCTTTAAAAGAGCTTTTCACGGGCAATTCAATAATCTGGCCCGCTGGATTGATCACCAAGCCTTTCATACCAGCCATTTGCACTGGCTGGCCCCAGGAACCCTTTGCTCCAGAATCAATAATCTGGAAAACCGAGCCGTCTTTCGGTAAAGCTTTTGGCACTAATTCTTCTATTTTGGTCTTGACCCTGCTCCAAACCTCGATGACTTTAGAGCTTTTTTCTTCTTTTGAAAGCAAACCTTTTTTAAAATGCGCTTCAATTCCTTCTATTTCTTTTTCCGCTTCAGCGACAATCTTTTCTTTTTCCGGGGGAACGACTAAATCATCCATCCCCCAAGAAACTCCAGACCAGGTTGAATATTCAAAGCCCAGTTCTTTTATTTTATCCAAAGCTTCCTCTGTTTTTTCAGAGTCGTATTTTTCAATAATGTCCCTGGTTATAGTTTCCAGATCCTTGATTTTTATTAAAGAGTTCTGGAAAGGATAGTTTTCTGGTAAAGCTTCGTTGAAAATAATCCTGCCAACGCTGGTTTCAATTAAAGACGAAGTCTGAGAAAATCTGACTTTCATTTTTGCCTGTATGTCAATGTCGCCTAACTCAAAAGCAAGAATAGCTTCGTCTTTGCTGCAGAATATCTTTCCTTCGCCTTTTGCTCCTTCTTTTAATCTCGTCATCCAGCTGCAACCAAGAATAATATCCTGATTAATGCTGATGACCGGAGTACCGGTAGCTGGCTTTAAAAGATTATGGGTAAAAAGCATGATTTCCTTGGCTTCTTTCTGGGCTTTATCAGACAAAGGCAAATGAACTGCCATCTGGTCTCCGTCAAAATCAGCATTAAAGGACTTGCAAACCATGGGATGGATCCTAAGTGCTTCGCCCTCAATTAATATCGGGTAAAAAGCCTGAATTCCCAATCGGTGAAGAGTAGGGGCTCTATTAAGTAAAACAAGCTTATCTTTAACCACCTCTTCCAAACTGGCCCAAACTTCATCGGTTTCCTGCTCGATTAATCTGGCTGCGCTTCTAACGTTATAGGTCAGTTCTTTGTCCAATAATTTCTTAATAATAAAAGGTTTGAAAAGCTCCAGGGCCATTTTCTTGGGAATACCCACCTGATTAAGCTTCAATTCAGGGCCAACGACAATGACTGATCTTCCGGAATAATCCACTCTTTTGCCCAAAAGGTTCTGCCTGAACCGTCCCTGTTTTCCCTTGAGTATGTCAGCTAAAGACTTCAAGAGTCTTTTGCCTCCGGTAGTGGCTGTAGTCATGGTTCCTTTTCTCATACTGTTGTCAATCAAAGCGTCAACCGCTTCCTGGAGCATTCTTTTCTCATTTCTGACAATAACTTCCGGAGATCCTATTTCCAAAAGGTATTTCAAACGGTTGTTCCTGTTAATGACTCTTCTATAAAGATCGTTTAAATCAGAAGAAGCGTAGCGGCCGCCGTCCAATTGAACCATTGGCCTTAAGTCAGGCGGCAACACAGGCAAACAGGTCAAAAACATCCATTCTGGCCTCATGTTGGCCTTAACCATTCCCTGAAGAAGCTTTAATCTGACCAGCATTTTTCTCTTGGAAACGGGCTGGGCAGATTCTATTGCTTTTTTCAACTCTGTAATCTTTTTCTTTAAATCAATCTTTTCGAAAATCTTTCTCAGAACTTCAGCTCCGGTACTTGCTTCGAAAATCTCTCCGTATTTCAAAGAAAGACGGTGGTAGTCAATTTCCGACAAAGTCTTAAAGGGCTTTAAATTCAAAACCTCTTCTCTGGCTGCGTCTTTAGCTGATTTCAAATCGCTCAATTTTATCTTTTCTTTTTTCGGGCCTTTTGTTTTTTTAACAGTTTTGGATGGCTTCTGCTCTTTCAGCTTTGATTTATATTCTTTCTCGATTTCTTCTAAAACCTTTTTCTTGGCTTCCTCGTCAATACTAATAACAATGTAAGAAGAAAAGTAAATTACCTTTTCAATTTGCTGCATCGGAATATCAAAAATCATGCCCATTCTGGAGGGCACTCCCCTCAAAAACCAGATATGCGAACAGGGACTGGCCAAGCTGATATGGCCCATTCTTTCCCTCCTGGTCTGGGCTTTTGTCACTTCTACTCCACATCTGTCGCAGACCATGGCTTTGTAGCGAATTCCCTTGTACTTGCCACAATAGCATTCGTAATCTTTAACCGGACCGAAAATCTTCTCGCAAAAAAGCCCGTCTTTTTCAGCGCGCTGGGTCCTGTAGTTGATGGTTTCTGGCTTTGTCACTTCTCCACGTGACCAAGTCAAAATATCATCTGGCGAGGCAAGCTTTATTCTTATTGATTCTAAGTCTTGTACTCTCATATATTTTTAGAAAATTTCTCTTGGCTTTTCTTTAACTTCAACGCTTAATCCCAATGATTTCAATTCAGCCACCAAAAGATTAAAGGAAGCTGGTATGTTTGGAGCTTTTATCTCCTCTCCTTTCAGTATCGCTTCGTAAGTGGCTGCTCTGCCCGGCATATCATCTGATTTAATGGTCAGCATCTCCTGAAGCGTATTAGCTGCGCCGTATCCTTCCAATGCCCAAACTTCCATTTCTCCAAATCTCTGCCCGCCAAATTGCGCCTTACCTCCCAAAGGCTGCTGGGTAATCAAAGAATACGGACCTATTGACCTCATGTGGATTTTGTCTTCAACCATATGAATCAGCTTCATCATGTATATGTAACCGACAGTAACAGGCTTTAGAAAAGAAACGCCTGTTATACCGTCGTACAACATAATCTTTCCGTCTTCTGGAAGGTTAGCTGTTTTCAATTCTTTCTTTATGTCTGCTTCTGTCGCTCCAGCTAATGCCGGAGAAACTGCCTGATATCCCAAAACCTTGGCTGCCCATCCTAAATGAGTTTCCAGAATCTGGCCCAAGTTCATTCTGGAAGCCACGCTCATCGGATTAAGAATAATATCAACCGGAGTGCCGTCTGCCATAAAAGGCATTTCTTCAACCGGCATAATCTTAGAAACTACTCCTTTGTTTCCGTGGCGGCCGGCCAATTTATCGCCAGCCTTAATTTCTCTTAGTTGGGCCACTTCCACTTCAATCCTCTTGATTACTCCAGGCTCTAATTTGTGTCCCAGTTCTCTGGAAAATATTTTAACCCCGATCACTCTTCCTCTTTTACCGTGCTGCATTAAAAGAGAGCTGTCTTTTATTTCTCTTGCTTTTTCTCCGAAAATAGCTCTTAACAATCTTTCTTCGGCAGTCAAATCAGCTTCGCCTTTCGGTGAAATCTTGCCTACCAAAATATCGTTGGGTCCAACTTCAGCTCCAATTATAATAATTCCTTCCTCGTCTAAGTCCTTCAGTTTTTCTTCGGAAACATTGGGAATATCTGATGTCGTCAGTTCCGGTCCAAGTTTGGTTTCCCTGACATCGCAGGAAAAACTTTCAACGTGGATTGAAGTATAGACATCGTCTTTGACTAGTCTCTCTGAAATAATAATCGAGTCTTCAAAGTTACCTCCTCTCCAAGGCATAAAAGCAACCAAGATATTCTGGCCCAAAGCCAAAGACCCCTGGGCAATTGAACCGCCGTCAGTCAAGATATCGCCCTTTCTCACTTTTTGGCCCTTTTTAACAATGGGCTTTTGGTGGAAACAGGTATATTGATTTGTTCTGATAAAAGTTTTTAAATGGTGAGTCTTTGATTTTGATCCGCCCTTTAGCCTGATAACAATATGATTGGCGTCAACTTCGGAAATAGTGCCGTCTTCTTCAGCAACTATTGCCTGGCCTGAATCCAAAGCTACCTTCTTTTCAACACCCGTAGCAACTAAGGGAGCTGCCGGGTTGAGTAAAGGAACTGACTGCCTTTGCATATTAGAACCCATCAAAGCCCTATTTGCGTCATCATTCTGTAAAAATGGAATACAGGAAGTGGCAATTGAAACTGACTGTTCCGAAGAGACATCAATAAAATCAATCTTGTCCCTGTCCATAACTCCGGGCTCTCCTTTTATCCTAGCTTCCACTTTTTCCGGAATAATGTAGCCTTTATTGTCAATCGGCACGGCTCCTGAAGCAATATTGTATTTTTCTTCCTGATAAGCGTTAAGATAATGTATTTCCGAAGTCACTTTTCTTTTATCAACTTTAAAATACGGCGTTTCCAAAAAGCCGTACTGGTTGACTCTGGAAAAAGAAGCCATATGCCCGACCAGTCCGATGTTCGGCCCTTCCGGAGTTTGAATGGGGCAGATTCTGCCATAGTGCGACGGCTGAACGTCCCTGACTTCGAAACCAGCTCTTTCTCTGGTCAAACCGCCAGGCCCTGTAGAAGACAACCTTCTCTTGTGCTCCAATTCAGCTAAAGGGTTTTCATTATCCATGAATTGTGACAGCTGAGAAGAGGTAAAGAATTCCTTAACCACTGCCATAAAAGGCCTGGGATTTATTAGTTGGGCCGGAGTAAGAGTAAAAACATCAAGAGTGGACATTCTGTCTTTGATGATTCTTTCCATCCTCATTAGACCCACCCTTAATCTGTTTTGTAATAATTCATTCAAAGTTCTGACCCTTCTGTTGCCCAAGTGGTCAATCTGGTCAGGCTGGGATCCTGGCGTATTATTCAGCCTGATTATTTCCTTAATCACAGTTACTACATCTTCCAACTTCAAAACTCTGTCTTCAACCTTAATATCTCCTTCTGTTTTTTTGCCTTTTTGACTTTGGGACGGTAATCTTTGAGACATCCTCCATCTGCCTACTTTTGATAGATCATATCTTTCAAAATTAAAAAACATGTTTTCAATCAGCTCCCTGGCAGTATCAGGGGTAGCCAAATCTCCTGGCCTCAGTCTCTGGTAAATTTCGACAAATGCTTCTGCCTGAGTATGAGTGGTATCCCTTTTTAAGGTTTCTTCAATGTATTTTATCTCTCCCCTGTCAACGTCCTGAAAAGTTTCCTTAATTGATTCGTCTTTTTCAATGCCAAAAGCCCTTAATAGGGTGGTAGCCATTATTTTCCTTCTCCTATCTATCTTAAGTCCGATTGCTCCCGAAGATTCTGTTTCAAATTCAAGCCAAGCGCCTCTGTTGGGAATGATTTTTGCGCCGAAAGCTCCTTTGCCTGGAACTTTTTGACCGGTGAAAAAAGCGCCAGGAGAACGAATCAGCTGGGAAATAGTTACTCTTTCCACTCCGTTGACAATAAAAGTTCCCCTTTCTGTCATTAAGGGGAAATCAGTTAGAAAAACTTCCTGTTCTTTGATCTCTTTGGTTTTTAAGTTGACCAGTTTTGTTTTTGCTCTCAAAGAAGCTTCATAAGAATCATTGTTCTGCTTGGCTTCCAGGTCAGTCTTGTATTTTGGTTCGTCTAACTTAAAATCGGAAAACCAAAGCTCAAGTTCTTTGCCGGTATAATCCCTGATCGGAGAAATTTCCCGAAAAAGTTCCTTTAAGTCCCTGTCCCAAAACAGCTGCCAATTGTCTTTCTGTATTGAAATCAAATAAGGCAGGGAAAGAGAAACCTTTGCTTTTGTGAAGTTTTTAGTTTCCATGGAATATAAAACACCAAAAATACCCCAAACAAAAAAAATTCTGGGGCAAAAAATTATTTTGATTTTTTACAATAAGGAGGGAACCAAGATAATATTGAAAAACTTTAATTTATTCGTATTTTGCCTAGAAACAAAATCGCAGTTTCTATAGTAAACAGTAAATTTAATATTACTCTTATCACAAAGAGCTGTCAAGGGCTTTTTGGTTTTGGCCCGTTATTCTGTAGGTAAGGTCAAACTGCTTATTTTTGATATAACGTCTGCATCACCCGGGTTCAATTCAAGCACCCTGTTATAGTAGGTTAAAGCTTTGCTTGTCTGCCCATTTTCCTGATAGGCTAAACCCAAAAAATAAAGAGAATTGGAGTGGTCCGGAAAAATCTGAATAGCTGTTTCAAACTGAGCAATCGCCTTGTCTATTTGGTTATCATTAAGATAAAGGCGACCCATCTCGAAGAAAGCTTCAAAATAATCAGGCTTTACCTCTATTGCCTTGTTAAAACTTTCTTCTGCCTTTTTGATATCACCAGAAAGAAAATAAAGTTTTCCTAGCTCTGTTCTTAGTATAGGGTTTATCGGCTCCAAATTTACTGCTTTTTCAAAGTGCTGTATGCCCAATTTTAAAGCTTCCTGTTCATTCGCCTTCACCCTGAAATCGCGATAAATCATTCCCAGAGTTTCCTGAACAAAGACCTTGTTCGGACTTATTTTTTCAGCTCCCTTTATCGTGATCAAACTGTTAGGATCAGCGTTCTGATTCAAGCATATTTCAGATACCTCTCCGCCTTTTACATAAGCTAATGCCAAGGAAGCGTTGCAAATCAGCTGGTTTCCGTCAAACGCCTCTTCTTCAATAATCATATTGGTTTCTTGCAGATAATACCTTGCCGCAACAATCCCATATTGAGATTGATATGGATTGAGCCTTACCGCTTTTTCCACCAATTCAATACTGGCTTTTTCTATCCCTTTCTTATAATTGACATCAGCTAAATAGAATTGTACGGCAAAGAAATATGCTCCCAGAAATAGTAAAACAACAACTATGAGTAAAATGGAAAAGACCAATGACATTTCGGGAAAATCCTTGAAAGAAATTGTCTTTTCTTTTACTGATTCGCTGTGCCAGCTAGCTGCTGATAGTCCCAAAACCAGCCAAAAAGTAAAAGCTAATACTGCATTCTGATAATAAAAGAATTGGCTTACTAATATGGCCAAAAAGAGCATTAATAAAAGCATGCCTTTCTTGCTCTTTCCTAAAAAGAGAAAGCTAATTAATAAAGACAGTCCAATTAAGAGTAAGTAAGAAATAATACCCAAGAATCCTGTTGTCCCCAATACTTCGGCAAAATAATTGCCCGGCCTATCAATCCTTATCTGCCAGAGAACATTTTGGTTAAAGCTTAAAGGTTTGAATTTTGCAAAGTCATAATGAAAAGTACCTATACCAGATCCCAAGAATACGGATTTTACATTTTCAGTCGCTGCTTTTAATCCGACAAACCAGGAATCTCCCTGGCTCAAGAATTGTTCCTGCGGCAAATTGTCTTCCCCGAATAATCCTTGAATACCAGAAGTATTGATAAAAATAAAAGCAACGGCCAAAATAACAAACAATATTGGCAGTAAGAGTTTGTTAACATTTTTTTTAAACATTCTTTTCCAGAAAACAAAGACTAAAAATATGATTAAGCTCAAAAATACTATCAACCAAGTTGCGTTAAAATCAATAATTACCATTAAAAACGTAATGGCAATGAACAGCAAATAATCAAAGATTTGTTTTCCTTTATCAAAAATGAGAATTCTTCCGATTAAAAAGACTAAAATTATGCTTAAAAACACAGCTAATCCTTCCATACTGGCCGTAACAGTATTAAAGCCAGATTGCAGCATCATTGTCGGAAAGATATTGAACAAGCTGTTTATTTTTTCAAAAACGCCAAAGATTGAAAAATAGCTAATTAAAACGACAAAGAAAACAGACCAAGAGAATACTTTTATTAGTGACTGAACATTTATTACGCTTTCTTTTTTATTGCCAACATTATTGGTTATTAAGAAATAAAGCAAACAAAAACTGAATAAGCCTATTAGGCTATTTGAAAACCTTCCATAAAATCCAAACAAGCTTGAAAACTTATCGACTGAAAATATTACACTTAGTGCGGCAATAAAGAAAAATGCTAAAACAAAAACATCTAAGGGCGATTTCTTAAATCTGACCTGCTTTTCAAAAATAATCATTTTTGCCAACCAAGCCAGAAACGCTAAAGAAACCAAAAAGAACAAAAGATATGCTTTATTCAATTCAAACTTTTCAAAGGAAAAAGGTAGGAAAAACAAAGGCAATAAAAAAACCAACAAATAGATAGCCCACTTTATAGCCTTGTTTAACATATATATAATATTATACAATCTTTCTAGACTATACACTAATCTGATTGATTAACAAAATTAGCTTATAATATTCATTACTTATAATAGTTTATTAACTCTTTTGTTTCTAGTATAATAAGTTAATCTCAACAAAGTTTCTGGATTAAAAATTAAAATGTTTATAAGAAACCGTTTTTATATAAAAATAATTTTACTAATCGTTCTTGGTATAATTATCACTGGTTTTTATTTCGGGTGGTGGCAATGGTGTTTTAATGTTTTTAATAATATAGGACGATCCCAAAATAACACAGAAAGGGTAATTATAGATAGTTCGGAATTCCCAAAAGAAGAAGGAGAACATCCAAATCTTAAGTTAGAATGGTGGTATTTTGCTGGACATTTAGAGGAAGAAAAAAACCCTAAAAATAAATTTGGCGTGACTCTAATATTTGATAAAAACCCAGCTCACATTAAAGCAAATTTAATCAACGGAATTCTTAAAGAAAACTTTTCTTCAGTAATAAAAATAGATAATTATGACATCCTTTCAAAAGACAACTTAACTATTCAAAAGGGAAATAATTTTTGGATAGAAACAGAACTTTTTAAATATAAAATTCATTATGAATTTGATGATAAAGAAATTGATCTTATTTTAAATTCAGTCAAACCTCCCTTCATAACAAATATCGGCTCTACTGCTTTTTATTGTCAACAAACCAGAGTAACAATTAGTGGTTTTTTATCCTTTTCGCAACAAAAATATAAAGTAAAGGGTTGGGGATGGATTGATCATCAGGGGTTCGAAGATTCTTTTCCTTTTTATAGCTGGAATTGGCATGCTATCCAATTGGATAATAATATTGAGATTGTTTTTATGACCTATCCCGATGACCAATCGGGCCAAATATTTAAATCAAGTTTATTTGTATATAAAGATACCCAAATAGAAACGATTAATAATGATAATTATTCAATAGAATATATTAATTACTGGATTGATCCGAAAACTAAATATCGTTATCCAACGAAATTAAGGTTAAAAATCCCCCAAAAAAATGCTAATCTAGACATTGAAGCTATTCTTGAAAATCAGGTGATAGAAACAATTTATAAAATATATGAAGGAAGTACGGAAGTAACGGGCATTTGGCAGGGAGAAAAAATTTCCGGCAGGGCTCAAATTGAAACAATAAATCTTGAAGGAATAGCAAATTAAAATTTTGACTTTTTACAATATATTTGCGCATTGTAAAAATATTCCCAAAAATTAATTTTAAATCGATAAAAATATGCTAAAAATTTATAAAAAGATTGAAGAATTTGTCCTAAAAATCATTGGGAAATTGGAAAACCAAAAAATAAGCTTATACGGCTGGTTAATCAGTATTTTTGCCATTGTTTTTCTAAGAAATTTTTTGGAAAGTTATTCAACCAGAAGAAATTATTTTAATTTAGAATTACATCCTTTTATTTTTTTCCACGCTCCTGCTTTTTATCTTTTTTATGTCCTGTTTTTTATTGTATTTTTATATTTTTTTACCAAAGAAAGAATTGAAAAAATAAGCAAGATCGCCCTATTCGCCTTTCTTATAATCTTACTGCCGCCGATTATTGACCTTGTGCTAACCAATGGAGCAGGGGGATTAAGCATGCAATATATGGAAAATTCTAATCCTCCAGAAAATTTTTCAGATTTTTTCCAAATATTCTCAAGAGCTTTTATTTATAGTAGTCAAGGTATATTATTTTTCGCTAAAGACAATATTCCCAATTTGATGACAGCATTGTTTAGGTTTAATTATGGGATAAGAATCCAGTGCGGTATTCTACTTTTGGGATTTGTTTGGTATATCTTTTTGAAAACAAAAAATATTCTGAAAGTATTGCTAGGGTTGCTCTCTTTATATTCTATAATGGTTTTAAGGTTTATCTTCCCCCTACCATTATATGTCTGGAGACTTGCTTCTTCGTTAAATCCTTCTTTTAAATATGAATATACTATTGCTGCTTTTTATTTTATCGGTATTTGTATTTTATCATTCATTTGGTTTTTTGTTTTTAATAAAGAAAAATTCTTTGCTTTTTTAAAAAATGCTAGATTAACAAGAGTTTTTAATAATATCGCCTTACTCGGTCTCGGTCTTTATCTGGCCAAAGTACCAATTTTCAATCCTCTTAGCATAAGTCCTGCTGATTGGTTATTGATTATTATGGCTGTCATTTCTCTTTTGCTTTATTGGTTTTCGGCGATAGGTTATGACGACCTTGCTGATGAAAAAATAGACAGGATATCCAATCAACACCGCCCCCTACCCCAAAATAAATTCACCAGAGAAGAATTCAAAACGCTTACTAACTTATCAAGAATAGCTTCTTATGTTGCTGCTTTTATTGTTGGCTACGCCTTCTTTATATTTATCTTATTAAGAAGCCTTGTCGGTTATCTTTATTCTTGTTTCCCGCTCCGTTTAAAACGATTCCCGGTTTTAGCTACTTTTACCAATGGTTTTGCTCTTCTTTTGGCAATTTATGCCGGTTTTCTTATAAAAACGACTAATTCAATATTTGATTTTCCTTGGAAATTAGCCATTTTTGTTTTAATCGCATTTACGCTTGGAGTTACGGCAAAAGATATCAAGGATTATCAAGGCGATAAGGCAGGGGGAATTTATACCATTCCAGTGCTTTTCGGATTGGAAAGGGGGAAAAAGATAATCGGCCTCCTTGCTTTTATTGTTTTCATGCTATGTCCCATATTTTTCTTTGATCATTTCAATGTCTTGATATTACCCTCTCTTTTTGCCGGAATTTTAAGCTTTTTGTTGATTAATAGAAAAAAGCACGGCGCTCAAGAATTAATTTGCCTATTTTCAATCTATTTTTCTTTCGGAGTTTTTTTTATCCTAACTTGTTTCTAAATTCTTTCCGTAATACAAAAAAATATAAACGATAAATGCATCTGTTTGTTAATGTCGACGGGTTTATTCAGAAAATTAAAAAGTGATTCAAATTAACGGTGTTTTATTGTATAAATCAAGTAATTCGTAACAACGAGGAATATTATTTTTAACGCCAAGGTTGAAAGAACGATCATTGCAATCTCGTTGAATATTTTCAATATCAAAGGTTGCAACATTGTTAATGGTGTTTATTAATAACGTATAGTAATTTTTAAAGGGGGGTGGATCGCATGAGCCAGCCTTTGTTTTTTTAAGTGTTCGATAAAGATAATATAAATCGGGAGCAGTTAATAACCTAGAAAGGCATTTTAATAAAAGATATTTTCTGGCCCTCTTCTGGTCTTCTTGCCAGATTTTTTCAAACTCATCTAAAACAATTGAAAATTTATCAAATCTAAAAATATGATGGAGTAATTTTTCCTTTTTTTTGGGAATAAAAACAACAGCACATTGACGACAAGAAGGAGCTTTACCAACTATAGCCTTCAGGGAAAGAAACAACTTTTGGCTGTAATAAATATCTTCTAATGTAAATAAATTGCGACTTTGGTTAGCAACTGACTCGACTAATTCGTCTATTAAAAATTCTTGATTTGACGAAAAACCGCATTTTCCTAAATAATTGTAGCCTCGGAAAAAAAGAAAGTTAATAATTTCCTCTTTTTTTGCAAATTCCATTAGATCATTAATCTCAGATTCGTTAATTCCTTTTGCTACTACCGCAAGAATTCGTAAGGGAAGATTTATTTTTTTTACATTCTCTATAACTTTCATTTTCAAGTCTGTAAAATCTTTTCCCCGCATCTTTTTATAAATTTCGGGGTTTTTTATCGTATCCATCCAAAGATATATCGTACTTAAACCACATTTTTTTAATAGCTTTAAATATTCTAAATCTTGAGCTATTTTTACTCCATTAGTAAATATGGCAGATTTATTCCCCGATTCTCTTACCTCTTTAATTAATTCGGGTAAATCTTCTTTCATGGTTGGTTCGCCGCCTGAAAAATGAACGCCTAATCCTCTGTTTTTTATTTTTTTAAGTTGATCTTTAAAAAAATTAATCGTTATATCTTCTGACTCTAACTGTTGATTATCGGCAAAACAAATGGGACAATTTAAATTACATCTTGAGGTAATGGAGGTCGTATAAATTTTTGTAGGATTATTTTTTTTATAGAAATTTTCACCGAATAAATTATCAGTGTAACTGTCTAGTCCCTTATAATACCAAGCGTATTTTGCTATTTTAATTTCAAATTTTCCGTGCTGAGGACATGTTTTTTCCATCCACATAGAACCTCCTTTTTCTATAATATTAGTATCTAAAATCTTTCTACAAGACGGACAAAAACTTTTTGTTTTTTTGTATAAATTCATTTTTAAATATTAATCTAATTTTATTTTTTATTTCTTGTTATTTTTTTATTATTGACAAACCAAGGACATTTGCTACACCCCTTACCGATTGAAAACGTATAAATGATTGGTTGAGAAATAATTAAATTATTAATTTCGGGATAAGTATAGCTTAGAAAAATTTCATTCGGATAAAATTTTTCATATAGTATTGAAGTGAATATCCTGAAAAAAATATATCTTTTTGTCGCTTCTTTAACCGTTAAAAACTTGTTTTTTACCAAAAGCGAATGCGCTTTTGTTAATGGATTAATTGTTTTGAAATAAGAACTCTTACAAATAGCATCTGTTTTTCTTTTTGCTCTCTTAAAAAGATCTACCGCTTTCATCTTTTCTGAAATTTCTTTTAGGGTGATATTTTCATTCCCATTCAGCTTAAATATATTCGGGTAAAGTTTTTCACTAATTTTAAATAATTTAAAATTTTTACCAGAAAAATGAACAATTTTTTTTAATGTTTTCCAGTACAAATTGATTCTTTTTTTATTATAACCATCAAGATAGGAAGCGTTTGTGTCTCCAAATAATATCTTCACTATAACGTTTTTAACGCCCTTTTGTAATAATTTTTCAACGATATTTTTCCTAAGAAAAGAAATTGCTAGCTTATCGGCATTGTCGGCTTTTCCGGAACCAACCGTTTTCACCCCTAGCCACTCAACGGCAATTACTAACCGCTGATTCGTCTTTAAAGAGTTCTTTATATGGTTTTTAATTCTTCGCTGGCTTTTCGGCCAGGCCCTTCTTACCCTTCTTTGAGTCAGAATTTTATATATTTCTTCTGTTAATTCTTTCATAAAGAAAATTACCGCTTTCTCATTCAAAATTATTATTAAACGACTTTGTTAATTATACAAAAAAAACATTCTTGAAACAATCGCAATGATCTTTAATTTTGTTTTAATTTTTAGTATAATAAAATATCAATAACTTCTGCCATTAAATGAAAAATGAAATTAAAACCTAAGCGCCTATTAACCTGGTTCAAACATTTTGTTTACCGTTGTGACCCTCGGGCTACTGCCATGATTGGGGTAACTTATTTTTGCCAATGTAATTGTCTCCACTGCGCGATGGCCAATTATCCCAAAGACAAAGAAAGGGAATTAAGCAAAAATGAATTAATAGAAATAATAAATAAGTTTCCGAGAAATAAAATAAAAGGTGTTTATTTTTTTGGCGGAGAACCCCTTCTTAGAAATGACATATTTGAGCTAATAAGCTCCGCACGCAAAAGGGGGTTTCGCACCATACTTGATACTAATGCCTGTCTTCTTGATCAAGAAACTGCTAAAAAATTGAAAAAAGCCGGATTAAAAATAATAAGCGTAAGCATTGATAGCCCATATTCTCAAATTCATAACGCCTTAAGAAAGAAAAAAAACTTGTTTGAAAAAGCAATAAATGGAATTAAATATTGTTTAACTGAAAAAATTACTTGTGGTTTATCTACTTATGCCACCAAAGAAAATCTTAAAAATGGGGATTTGAAAAAAATAATATCACTGGGAAAGAAATTGGGGGTAAACTATATAAGAATTCTCCCTCCGCTTCCTTTGGGCAAATGGTGCAATAAACGAGAAATAGAATTGAGTGATCAAGAAAATCTCTTATTTGAAAAATTTCGCCAATTAGGTTTTGTGGAACTGGAAGGAGACAAGTGCCCGACTATAAAAAAAAGATACTTTTATATTTCTCCCTATGGAGAAATCCAACCCTGTTGCTATATTCCTTTTAGCTTCGGGAATATAAAAAGAGAGTTAATGGAAAAAATTTTAAAAAGAATGTGGAAACATCCAATGCTTAATATGAAAATTAAAAAAGCGTGTCTTGCAGATAACAAAGAATTTCAAAAGAAATATTTTTCCCAAATTACTCCTTCAACAAAACTACCAATAGAGCTATGAATATAAAGAAAATAATGCTTATTCGACCCGGAGTCCGTTTTCCTCGCCAAAGATTTTCTCAACCCTTGGGACTTCTTTATTTAATTTCCACCTTGCGCCAAAATTTCCCTGGCCAGTTTGAAATAGATTTAGTTGAGCAAGCTCTTTATAATCTTAATTCCGAACAGATGCGCGAAAGAATCAAAAAGTTCAATCCTGATTTAGTCGGCTTTAGCTGTTTAAGTATGGAAGCTGACATTATGACTGAAATTACTAATATTGTTAAAGAAATAAATCCGAATTGTTTTACTTTATTGGGAGGGCCTCACGCTTCTGTTTTTTACGACCAAGTATTAAAAAAAACCAATATTGATGTTGTTCTTATCGGCGAAGGCGAAATCACACTTGTTGAATTAATTAAAAAATTAATTGCCTCCCAACCCATTGATAATGTTGAAGGAATTGCCTTTAGAAAAAACGATAAAATAGTGCTTACTCCCCTCAGGGAACCGATTGAGAACCTAGACAACTTACCTTTTCCCGCCTGGGATATGATAGATTTTGAACGATATTCTAAAGTAACCGGTATGAATGTTTATTATAAATCCATTCCTTGGTCAGCTATCTTTACCAGCCGTGGCTGTCCTTTTCATTGCGCTTATTGCCACAAGATTTTTGGAAAAAGAACTCGTTTCCGTAGTGCAGAAAATGTAATAGCTGAAATTGAGCTGTTAACTAAAAAGTACGGCGTAAAAGAGATACATATTATAGACGATATTTTCAATCTTGATCTTGCGAGGGCAAAAAGAATATGCGATTTGATTATTGAAAAAGGTATTAAGATAAGCATTGCCTTCCCCAATGCGTTAAGGGGAGATATGATGGACAGAGAGCTTATTCATAAATTAAAACAAGCTGGTTGTTATTCTCTTGCTTATGCTGTTGAAACTGCTTCTCCTAGAATTCAGAAATTAATCAACAAAAATCTCAATTTTGATAGAGTCCGTCAAGCTATTAATTGGACTTTTGAAGAAAAGATTAATACCCATGGTTATTTTATGCTTGGCTTTCCTAGCGAGACTAAAGAAGAAATAGAAAAAACAATAAAATGGGCTTGTGATTCTAGACTTTTGATTGCTACGTTTTTTTCGGTGGTTATTTACCCTCGTATTCCGTTAATGGATATCGCCAAAAATACTTATCCTAATTTTAATTTCTCTAAATGGAATATGTCTGATCTTAGATATTGGGCAGAAACGCCCTTTTATACAAAAGCTACCGGTATTGATCTTTTCAAAATTCAACGTAATGCTTATCGTCGATTTTATCTAAATCCAAAAAGGGTTATTTTTATCTTGTTGCGTTTTCCCAAAAATATCTTTTTCGTTCGCAATGGCATATGGTGGCTGTTGCGCATACTCTTTATTTCCTTATCAAAAATAGAAAAGTTTCTTTTTTATCGAAAAAAATAAACCAAAAAACATGAACACAAAAACTAAAGAAATAATCTCACTTATAATAATGATTATTTTAACAGTGATATTTATCAAAAATGTCATTTTTAACGTATTAACTTATTACTATTACCATTAATTTTAATGAAAGCTCTATTTTATAATTTTTCTAAAAAGAAATTTCTGTTTAAAGAAATTGCCATTCCAAAAATAAAACCAGATGAACTGTTGGTTAAAGTTAAAGCATCGGCCCTGTGCGGAACTGATCTGCATATAATGAATGGTCCTTTGACTCCAAAGGTTTACAATAAAAAAGAAATTATTTTAGGTCATTCTTTTACTGGAGTTATTGTAGAAGTCGGGAACAATGTTAAAAATTTCAAGAAAGAAGATAGAATATTTGCTTCAACTTTCATTTGGTGTGGTGTTTGTCAAAAATGTAAAGAAGGAAAACCAAATCTTTGCGATCATCGTTTCGTTCTCGGAATGGAAAAAGCAGGCTCTCACGCAGAATATATTTCTATTCCACAAAGAATTGCTTTCCATTTGCCAAAAAGAATTGATTTTATTAATGGTTCTTTAATCACTGATATTTTGGCCCTAGACATCCATGCTATTGAAAAGGTAAATATACGGTCTTCGGATCGGATTTTGATTTTGGGAACAGGTCCAGTTGGTCTAATCCTTGGTATCCTACTTAAGTTACGCGGGTTAAAATCGGTTTTTATAATTGAACCGATAAAATACCGACAGAGCTTAGCTAAAAAATTGTTTAGGGCTAATATAATTTCCAAAGAAAACATTAAAAAATTAAAAAATCGCTTCGATATAATTTTTGAAACAAGCGGCGATATTAAGATTTTAAATTATAGCCAAAAGCTCCTTAAAAGAGGAGGTAGTATTATAATGATTGGCGTGCAAAGCAAAAAATTTAATTTAAATGCTTTAAAATTAATTTCTCGAGAACTTTCTTTGTTTGGGGTTTTTGTGTTTCGCACTCAAGATATTAAAAATAGCTTGAAATTATTAAGTAGAAAAAAAAATATCCTTAAAAAAGTAATTACTCATAAACTTCCGTTTAAAAATGGAAAGAAAGCTTACGAACTTTTAAAGAAGAAAAATGTTGGAAGAATAATACTTTTTTAAATCTCAATTTATTATCTCTTTCTCTCAAACATAAAACTAGCTAAAAACTCAAAAAAACTGTAAGAATTATTTATCTTCCCCTTTAATTTTCTTAAAATCATTAGAGCTTTTTTTGATTTCTTTAGGGCAATTCTCTCGCAAAAATCAACCGCGCCAGACTCATAATAAAAATCTATAATCTTTTTAATTTCTTTTTTAGAGGCTTTTTCGTTACCAATAATTTTAAGTATTTCTGCTTTTTTATTTTTATCCGCCTTTTTAAGAGAATAAATCAAAAGAAGAGTTTTTTTGCCATTTTTAATGTCTGATCCTTTTTCTCTACCCTTCTCTCCCCCTATGGATAAATCCAATAAATCATCTTTTATTTGGAAAATATAGGCTAAGTTTTCAGCAAAAGATTCTAGAATTTTTATTTCTTTTTTCTTAACGTTAGCTAAAATTCCGGCTAAACGCACTGAGGTTTTAAAAAGTTCTCCTGTTTTCAACCTTACCATTCTGAAATAATCTTCTTTATTGATATTTTCCTCTTTTTCAAAAAAAAGATCTTCTGCTTGCCCAAAATTATCGGAAAAATCTTGTTTATTAAAAAGTTCTAAAATTTCAACTTTCTTTTTTGTGTTGATTTTCGATTGTAAAACTGCTAAATCTACCAAAGCTCTTAATATTTTCCCGCCAATAAATCCAGATACCGCACCAAATCTCGAAGTACTATTTTTGTAAATCTTTCCGAAATAAGAAAATTTTTTATATCTTCTGTCAAACCATTCTTCAAACAAAAAATGAATGGTCGATTTTCCCCTTCTAACTGTATCTTCATCGTAAATGTCGTCGTGGATAAGAGTATAGCTATGATAGAGTTCTAAAGGAAGAATTGCGTGATAAAATTTCTTTAGATTCTTATTTGAAAAAGATTGGAAGGTTTTTATCGCCAGAATAGGTCTTAGTCTTTTTCCCGAATAAAGACAAAATTTTTCCAAAAAATTAATCTCTTTTCCCACTAAAAGATTTTCTTTTTCTGTAAAAGATATCTGATTGAAAAGCTTTCTTAATTCTTGGTTAATAATATTTTGGTAAAACTTTAATTCTTTCTCGAAATTCATGTTCAATAATATTAAATTCTTTTAAAAATTAATCAAGGCTTATTCTTCTTATCCTAACATAAATAGCACTCAGTCTCAATTGTTTATTTTTATGAATAAAAACAATCTTCCTTATTTTACGCGGAAAAACCGTCTTGATTCTTATCTTTTAACGTCTTTCTTACGTAGAAAATTTTTACCGTCATTGAGAAAAACTTTTCCTGTACATTATCTTATCAGTCAAAATTAATACCAATATTTAAAATTTATCAAAACAACCGCCAAGAAATACCCCGTTTTTCTTCGTTTTGACATTGAAAAATACTTTCCTTCTATTAATCACCAAACTCTCTTGGAAGAAATAACTCTATCGTACCAACGGTTAACCAATAGATTGGTTTCACGACGATTCAAAAAGTTATTAAAAATGACTTGCCGGAATTTCTAAAAATCTCTCCTTTTACAAATCAGGGGCTAGCATTGGGCAATAACTTATCTCATATTTTAGCTGGTATTTATTTGTTAAAACTGGATTTGAAGCTAAAACTGCCTTTTTTGCGAGTCGTAGACGACTATCTTGTTTTTGGAAAAACATATAACGAATTAAAAGATCTCCTCGCTAAAACCATTGCTCCGGTCCTAGAAGATTTAGAATTATCCTTGAACATCAAAAAGTTTAGTTCGGACAGATTTCATAAAGATAAATTAACTTTTTTAGGTTTTGAATTTCATGCTGGGTATATCAAAATATCTAAAGAAAAAATTGAAAATTTCAAACAAAGAATTAAAGAAATAACTTATTTAACAAGAAAAAAAACGACGGTAGCCGTAATTAAACAATTAAATAACCAAATCCAAGGATTCGGGAATTATTATAAGTTATCCAGTGCAAAACAAGTTTTCGAAGAACTTGATAGTTTTATACGAGCACGGTTAAGACGCCAGATTAACCGAAATAAGGACAGCCATGATAAACAAAGCAATTTAATTCTAACTAATCCCATGATTAGATCTCTAGGGTTAAAATCATTAGGAGAAATTTATCAAAAATATAGGCAGAAAAAACAATATAAATTGCGGAAAATAAAGAAATTTAAGACTAAATTTAGCAAATCATCTGGGAGATACACTTATCCAGAATTAGAAAAAATCAAAGCTAAATATCAACAAAAAATCATCTTAAATCAATTGGAAAAATTAACCGCTTTAATAAAGAATATGAATAAAAAGATAATGAAAATAGAAAAGAGACTGAAAAACCAGAATTAAAGAAATTTAATCTTAATTTTCATCTTTAAAATTGTATTTTCTGTCTTTTAATTATCAAGGATATCCAACGGTTAACCTTTAATCAAACAATAATTAATAAAATGTACAAAATGCGTATTAGTGGACGGATTAAATGCATTTACAGTTAATCCAGTTGGTCATTTTGCCGCTGCCGGGGGGGCACTCCATGGAGTAAAAGCATATGGCGGAGGTATTTGCGCAGGTGGCGGTCATGGTGATACAAGACCATGGAGACCCGAGGTAAGTTAAGTACTGGAGCATGTTTGTTGCACCAGCATCGTAGCCGACGCTTGCACAAGCGCAGGCAACATTTGATGCACAAGCACCACTCACGCAAAACCCACTATTCTTTGTTTGGGTGGCGCAATACGCCGTGCAATTTGATCCTGTTTTACAAGCGAGATATTGTACCGCCCCACAAGTCTTCGGGGCACAATCGCCGAACAGATCTTCGCCATCTTGGTCTATACAGGAACCACCGCTACACTTTTGACAATCGGCACTGCATGTGTTCGCGTCCCAAATATCCTGAGCGTCGTTGGGCGTACTAACGCAAGCTCCATTCGAGCAACCAGTACAAGCTGCAGTACAACCTGTTACTTCTTCATAATTTGTTGTACAGAGAAATTCATCATCCCCATCTGCCGTTGTGATCGTTGTCATGTCGTGCCGCCTCCTGGCATTCGCCGGTTTGTTGTCATCGGTATATTGTGTTGTTGCCGCAGGGTAATTGTCTGAATCCGCGTCAACCATCCAAAGATTGGTCTTTTTAAGCGTTCCATTCACATTTATTGCGATATTTGCTGCAGGTTTCTCAATGGTTACTGTATAATTTTGATTCCAGGCTACTGTTTGGCCCGCATTTATAGTCAAAGTATATCCAGATTTGATTGTTAAGTTACCCTCATCAACGCCATCTACGGTGTAAGCAAAAGTACAGTTAGCCGCAACATCATAATCTCCACCAGGCAAAACACCTGCACACGAAGCAGCCAAAGCCAAGCCTGATTCAATAAAAAATATAAAAGTAATGGACAAAATTATAAAAAATAATGTTTTTTTCATACCTTATTAAGTATCTGCTATTATTTAGCGCTGGCCCATTTGTAGCAGATAATATTTATTTATTATAACTCATTATTATGATAGGAATAAGTGCTTAATTCACCTAAAGGTTATTTCCACAGAATTCTCGCCGCTAGTGTTCTTAGCTTCAATACGTAATCGATAATCATAATCAACGCTATCGTCTCTATTCCATATTCCATGCCATAAAGTCAAAAGAGCCCCTTGTCCTTCGGCTTTCATGAGCTCTAGTGGAATTACAACCGATTTATTGTCAGTAATAACTTTGACTATAACAGAATCATATCCTGTTATCGAATCAACCTCATCATCTTGAAGTTTTACTAAAATAGTCTGATTTTGATCGATTTCTACATCTAACGGATCTATTTCAACTTCAAGAATCTGGGGATTTTTCTTTTCTCCAGCAATTATTTGATAAACTTGTTTTCCCTGAGCAATTGGCTGTGTTGATGGTGTTCTAGGCGATTCTTCTTGTGTCACCGTAGAAGTTTCGCGGTTCTCACTATTTTTTGAAATAAATATAAAAATTATCAACGCCAAAATAAGCAAAATGATGATTATTCCAAAAATTAAAAATTTCCTAGACATGTTACTTGAAAGTTAAAGTAACCTTGGACGTCCCACTAATGCTTGACGCTGTAATTTCCACTGTGAAATTACTGCATATGGAGTCTTTCAAAGACCAAGAACCCTGCCAGGTGCCGTTGGTTTCAGTTCCACTTATCAAACTTAATGTGAAAGAAACCGTTTTTGTATCAGTGCCGGCAAGACCCGTTACTGAAGTAATCGGATTGTCGTTCGTATCGTTAATATTCACTATTACATCCTGAGCTGAATTAAATGTTAAATCCAAAGGATCAACTATTATTTGGGTTATTGCAGGAACATTCTTTGTCGAAACATTATATGTTTGCCTTCCGTAGGCCACGGGATCACAAACAATAGAAGGCGCTTGGGGTTCAGAGACAGAACCTTGGCCGTAAGAAGAAATTTGATCAACTTCTTCTGTCGTTGTTGCGGTTGTCGTTGCAGTAGTAGTTGCCGTAGTTGTCGCAACTTCTAATTCTTCTTCAACCTCAGGAATAATGTTAAAATAATCATTAAAATTTATTGTTATCTCTCCCAACGCCTCAGTCATCAAACTTACTATTCCACTCATTATATTTATCATTTCAGCTTTAACTTTTTCTATCTCTAAAAGAAGTTTTGTTTCTTCCATTTTAAGAGCGTCTGCTGTTTGCTCTGAGCTTATATACTGTGCTTGAGCTTTTGCGAAAAAAACAGGCAAAACGAATAAAGCTACAAAAAGACATACTATCAAACAAATATTTAAGGATAAAAACAGATCTCTTCTATTCATATTACTATATTTTATAATTTTTCAAAAATAAAGACAATATTCTATGAAATTTATCCGAAATATCACTCTCCTAAGTTATTCGAATCGGTTATCTGAACACATTCTCCCTGCACTTTAACCCATTCTCCATTTTCAAGCCAAATACAATAGGTTTGTCCAGTAGTTTTATCTATTGTTTGGAATTGCCCCACCTCAGCTGTATCAACTTTAATTCTACTGGCTATAATCTCTTTAACTTTAGCAATACCGTTTTCAACAATTAAGCCGATTGAAGATAAAGCTTCTTTTATCTGTTGCGTAAAATCTCCTTCTGTTCGACCCGATTCAGATACAATTCTTTCTTGATTTTGATTATATTTATTATTCACAATCTCATCTACCAGTAAACCTTGAACATCGCCGTCATCAGACAGGTTAAGCCATTGCTGCCAGTCAAACCTTGAAGCTGATAGACGGTAAGAAACTGAGTCAGCTGTTTGGCTGTAAATAATAAGTCTGTTGTTCTGAGGGTCTTTCTTGTACCAGACGCCTCCTGGTCCTTCAGATGACAAAAGTATTGTTAGTTTTGACCAGTTTTCTCCAAAATCAGTAATTCGGTAAAAGATATATAAGTCTGAGTGTTCTTCCAGGCTATTGAAATCGATAATATATTCTCCGTTGGTCAGTTGTATGGTACCTGTGGTTTCTTCTTTTACTCCCAGCATACCACTAATATAGGTGGCATATTTGGTGCCTTGTACGTTGTAAACAGGGTCAATCGTACCCACGGTTAGCTTACCTTGGCCAGCACTACCAATTGTCACTTTATTTGTACCATCGTTTAAAAGCACACTGCTAGCTAACCAAGTGGTACCATCATATCTTAATGTCTGACCAGCCATTGTTCCAGCCGGTAAGCCAGTAGTCTGCCAATTCAATATTCCTGCGCCATTATTGGTTAGAACTGTACCAACCGCACCTTGAGCTGACGGCCATGTGTAACCTATACCTTTTATCACTTTCATATCTCCTGTCTGATCAATACGGAATATGTCAACAGAACTGTTTCTAATATTTAACGGACTATAGTTGCTGGCCGTCACTATTCTCAATCCTTCAGTACCTAAAGCAGGATTGATTTGTAGTTTAGCGCCAGGCGAAGTACTACCGATACCGACTCGACTAGTTGTTGTAGCAATACATAAATTAGTATCACATTCTATTTCAGATGCTGAATGTCCTGGATTTGGCGCATCCGGATTAGCTTTAATAATCTGAATAACCGAGAAAGTAATTCCGACAAACAGCATAGCGATTAAGACAAATAAATGTATTTTTTTCATATTTTTAGCTGTTTTAAACGTTGAGCCAACGTCCTGAGCAGCTATTAATTAATTATATCATTTTTTTACGACTGTTTAATGTATATACGAATTAAGGACAAATATTGGCACAGCAAATTTTAGTCGGATAGGCATTACACTCTCCGATATGAGAATTGGTATCTTTGTAGATTGAACCTAAACAAGTGTATAATTCGCCCAAATCAGAGCAATTACTAGGCGCATTAACATAGCTGCAGGCTATAGTGCTGGGATACGGCGTCTCAGTGCCAAAAGTGGTTGATAAACAGCCAGATAGCGGATAATCCACCAGGTCTTTTTTCTCAACGTGAGAATTGGTTACTTTAGCCAGTTTTAAATAGGTATCATATTTTCCTTCGCAAACAATGCCCAAATTATTACCGCTACAACAGATATAATTGTTGTAAAAAGCCTGGTCTACCATTTCAGCGTGAGCATTGGTCAAACTTGATATTTTCAAAATTGCGGTTTCTCCTCCGAGACAACTTCCCTCTCTTACCAAACAGCTCAATGGTATACCTCCAGGATCGCCTCCGAATCCAGCGTTAATACAGTAACCAATAGTTTCAAAAATTTCAACTTCTCCGTAACCTGTACCAATATTATTAGTGGCATAAGCACGGACAAAATAAGTAACTCCTGGCTCAAGATCAGTCATATAGCTGACAAAAGAACCAATGCCTGTTCCATTTGTAGTACATTCATCAGCAATAGTCGGAGTACCAAAACTGCTCCAACAAACTCCTCTGGCTGTGACTGGAGTTCCTCCATCGTCAGTAACAATACCTCCTGAGGTTGCTGAATTATATGTAATATCAGTAGTGCTGGTAGTGGTTACGACTGGCTTAGTATAGTAGGCAGTGAAGCTTTTTTGAGTTCCGCAGTGTACACCGCTAGTATTTGCGCCGCAAGCCCTAAAATAATATGTCTGCTCGACTACTAGATTAGTAAGATTAGCTGAAAAAACACCCACTCCTCCTATCCCGGTAGATGTTGTATTGCCATAGTCTGTTGTTGTTCCCCATTCAAAATATCTATCAGGATTATTTGTACCCACACAGGTAATTTCTCCCCTAATAGTAGCCCCATTATAGCTGACATTAATAGCATCTAAAGTGTTGGTTCTTGGCTGAAGTGTACAAGTAAGGAATTCTCTCCTGTTACCGTATCCTTCGCCGATATCATTTATTCCGTAAGCGCGGACAGAATAGTAAGTGTTCGGCTTAAGACCGGTTATATTAAGACTAAATTGTGTCCCAAGATCATCAATTATTTTATTGTCTAAAATCGTAGGATATTCTGAGATTGAAGAAGTGGCCCAAACCAGACCTTGTTCAAAAATATCCGTATCTCCTTCCTGGAGAATCTCCCCACCTGATACTGCTGAATTATAGGTGATATTAGTTACCTCTGCGGTGCTAAGCGTAGGAACGCTGAAAACCCAGTATTCCTCCGGACCGACGACAATTTCCTTTTCTTCTTTGACGTAAATAATGCTTATATTCTTATTGTACGGATTCTGCCATATCTGGTATTTGGTATCATCTATACTCCCCTCTGCCGGGTCAAAAAGCGCTTTACTCAAATAAACAGGAACAAGACACTGATACAAATCGTAAAAACCATCTTCATCTTTAGTGCCTATAGTTTTGAAAATCGGGAAAGCTTCTTCATCTATTTCCTGGGGCAGGTCTTCGCACGGAGGAAACCAACCTCTTTCCACATTTATCCTCAACTCTATGGTATTAAGTATGGTTTTCAAATGTATTTCCCTTTGCCTGTCCCTTGCTTCTTCAAACCTTTTGGCAGGATTTACGGTAATGATAACAGCCACTGCCAATATGGTGATTATGGCAACCACCACCAATACTTCGACAAAAGTGAAACCGGCACCGCTTTTAAAAAATCGGGAAAATTGCCTTAACGAAAAAGGATTAATGAATTTTTCTTTAAAATACGAGAAAAACTTTTTTAAAATATTCATTTAACTTCAATGAAAATATTAATATTATTTAAACTGGGATAGGTTTCAGGTCCTCCGGCAAAAGTGGCTCTTGTCTGGATGAGGGCTGCTGTTAAATCTGTTCCTCTGGATAAATCCGGAATCTCTCTACCGTTTTCCGCTATTTGCCAGTCGGCCCAATCATTGCCGTCATAAAATCTCGTTTCAAGGATAATCGAATCGCTAGAACGAGTATTGGTTTGCCAAAAAATCTGGGAGTCTCTAACTGTTCCTTCGCCTGAAATATCCAGTTCAGAAGAAATGCGATAGCCTTCTGTTTCTACAGGCACTATTTCTATCTGCATGATTGTTTCTGTTAAACTGTGCAATCTTGGCGTGGAAATATCATCTGTTTTTAATTCCTGTTTTACCCAAAGCCAATGATTAGTCATATCAGAACCTTGTTCTATTTCTGGAATTAGCTGACCATTAGTTACTAATTGCCACTCTTCTTCTCCTGGCGCTTCAGTAGGCATTCCTTCGCTCTCTACCACTTTGGTATAAATGTTTATTTCCGTATCTGCGGGAATAGTTTCTATCCATTCTATTATACTGCTGCCTGCATGTTCTATCCCATTCAAGGAAAGAGGGTTTGATATGCGATAACCTTCAGTCTGAATCTCTCCCAGAATCAGATCATCACCATCTGTATCCAAATTATTAATATAAGCTTCGCCAGTCCACTCTGCAGCAAGACTGGTTGTTCTTGTTATACCCTCTGTTTCCTCGCCTTCACCTAAATATTCTGAAAGCTTCAAAGAATCACCGACAATCTCAAGGTTTTCTATCTCGCATTCCTCGCATTCCCAATCTGCTGCTTTGGATTCAACAACGTATCTTATCTCCTGTTCCTGTCTTTTATAATGAGGCTGTTCGCCGACTGTAGCATAGGTTGATATTTTTTTGGTAGACGTGCTAATGTTTTCTATCGGATTTATCACGCAGCTCATTCCATTCATCTCAATAGTTTCATCGCCAGCATAATTAATGTCTTGTTTGATGTTTTGAAAAGCTTCTCTGGCGCAAAAGTCAGCCAAAAGAGAAGCTTCCTGCCCCTTATCAAAAGCCGAGCTCATTGCCTGGTCTTCCAAAGAATTATGGAACATGCTAATGCCTAAAACCAGAACCAAAGCGCTGACTATCAAAACAGAAGTGATAGCAACGAAACCTTCTTGTTTTTTTGTCCTTTCCATATTAAAAGACTGATGTGAAACTTTTAATCTTTAATACAGCGGACGCTGAAGCCGCTGGATTTCATACTTTCAAGCTGCCGCACTTTTTGGTTCTCAGCGTCCAGCATCCGGCTATCGGCAAATTCTTCGGAAGCATTAGACGCCCACCAAAAGCCTTTTTCTTCCAAATAAGAAAAGGGACCGCTAGCGTTGCGAAAACCCCCAAGCAAAGCAGAAAAGCCAAAAGCGTCTGACCCGTTATAAGTTTTTGATTTTAAATTTCTCCCTTCGTCTGTTCCCCTCCAACCAGCAAGACTATCGTAAGCAAACTCAGTCTGGCAATTATTATTCCCGAGTTTTTCGCATACGCTTCTTTCTAAATCCGTCCACTGATCATTGCTCGGAATACTCCATCCTTCAGGACAAAGGCCGACAGGATTACTAATTGCATACCAATTATATAAAGCTCCGTAAGTATCGCAGTTTTCTTCAAGGTTTTGGTAACAAGAATAAGCTCCTATCGTATCATTGGACCATCTGCTATTGGTTTCAAAATTGGTAATAGGCGTCTCATTCCTGTATTTTGTTGCTTTGAGGTTTTCTCTCATCCAACACTGCTCTTCTATCTGTATTGTTTTATAGGTTTCGCCCTGATAGGCTATCTTGTCTCCGCATTTAAAGACAGACGTGGCTATCTCGTCTTTTTTAATTAAAAAGAATATAGAAACAGCCATTAACAAAACTGAACATCCTATGATAATGATCAATCTCTTTTTTGAATCCATGATTTTCCCGTTATTATTTTCTTCTTTAATTATATCGCTATTTTCCATTTTAAATAAGAAACTGATTGATTATTTAATCGGCAACGTATAATAATTGACGTCCCCCAAATACAGCGACATTATTTCGTTTCCTGGCAAGGCATGATTATAAATTCTTACATCATCAATCATCCCCTCGAATTTATTGCTCCCGTCAGCTGCCTGTCCGATATAAAGATCGGAATCAGGCCCGTTATTGACCAAACTGGAATCAGCAGTATCGTCAATCAGATTACTGTCCACATAAAGTTTTCTACCAGCGCCACCAAAAGTGACGACAATATGCTGCCACTCTCCGACCAAAGCAGTGCTTGTTGACTGGATATAATCTAAAGCTCCTGAATTTCCCGGAGATATAGCCCAGCCGTATCCTTCAGTTTCCTGGTCAAAAACAATGGCAAATGAATAATCTTCAGAATAAGCTGCTCTTTTGTGCAGTATTGTCATATTACTGTCAGGCAAAATATCAGGAAGCTTTACCCAAGCAGATACAGTAATTTCATTTTCAATCTGTAATGAAGAATTATCAGGAATATTAATGAAATCATTTTGTCCGTCAAACTCTAAAGCTTTTCCCTGTTCCTCGTACCTATCTTCTGTCCATATATCGCACTCTGGCTCTAATATTCCATGATTATTATTGTTGCTATTGTCATGAGAAATACATCCTTCTCCTTCATTAAAATTCCAGTAACCGACCAATCCTTCACTAACATCTGCCACCACAAGCTTCCTGCCGTATTTATCGCTGTAGCTGCTGTAAAGCCCTGAAATTTCATTGGAGGTTAAAGCCCTGTTATAAACTCTGACATCGGCAATTGAACCATCCCAAAAATTTGTTTTGTCCTCATTTGTGCCGATAAAAAATTCTGTTCCTGGCGTTGGATTAATCGAAGAAATAGTTGTGTCTTGGGATTCTTTAAGCACTCCGTCTATATACAAGTAAAGAGCTGGTTTCCCGGGGTCATAAACGCCAACGACATGTTCCCATTCCCATGGAAAATGATCGCTTGCCGCTGATACGGAATCCTGACCATCCGAACCAGCAATTTGAAAACTGTATGAAGAATCTATTTTAGACAAAAGATAGCTGTTATATCTCCCAGCTATGGATCTTGTACCCACGTTTGTCCCCAAAACCCAGACAGAAACAGTTAAGGGGCCTGTTATTTGCAGAGAAGAAGCGCCTTCTGTTTGAATATAGCTGTTAGAACCGTTAAAGCTTCCAGCGCCGTATCTTTTATTTCTCCTGTCAACGCTAAAGGTCATATTATGTATAGTTCCGTCATTGCCGTATCCGCTAAAGTCATTAGCGTCATTTGCCAGTAAAAAGTGTCCTATCAGCCCTGCTCTTGGTATCAAAACCCATTGGTTGGCAGCGTTGATCCCTACTTCATATTCTCCCGGGAATAAATCATTTTTATTACTACTAACAATGGAATCAGCCGCTTCCATTGCTTCAATAGAAAGAAAAGAGGAATTAGTCTGCTCTAAACTGAAAATTGCTCCCTTGGTAACGTTTATAAAAAGAACAAAAATAGTCATTACTCCAAGGGCAAAGATAACCATGGCAGCCAGAAGCTCTATTAGAATAAGCCCTTTTTGGTTGCTGTCTGTTTTTATAATATTTATCATTTGTCAATTGCCTCTATTTTGCCTTGGGAATTAATAATTATATATTCTCTGTTTTGTTCTGACCTCAGAATAACTGCCACATCGTCTGTCCATGCCAAATAATTGGCTTTTGGGTCCTTGTCAGAAAAAGAATACTCATAAAGACGGACATCGTCTATTTTTCCGATAAAACTCTCTCCAATCATTAAATCTTCTTCTGACTCTTCAATAGAACCGTCAAATGCCATGGTTTCTGGCTGCAGTTCTCCGTTGACATACTGCTTCATGGTTTCACCATCCCAAACAGCAGCCAAATAAACCCATTCGTCCAGCAGAGCTAATCTGTTGCTTATACTCTGATAGGAAGAACCGTCACCGAGGCTGAAAACAAGATAATCTCCAGACAAAGAAAAACTGTAGCCATTTCCTCCGGCTGGATTTCCTTTTTTAATAATTGTGCCTGCGCCAGCCGAAGAAACGTTTACCCATACAGAAATAGTAATTTCATCATCCGGATTAAAAATGTCACTGTTCCCCAAGTTAACTTGGGCGCTTCCGTTGAATTCCAGACAGCTGCCGTCTTTTCCTTCTGCTCTTGTATATGTGCCGAAAATAATTCCGTCATGATTCTGCTCAAGGTGGCAAGAATCATAAGCAATATCGCCTGTTTCTTCGTTAAAATCCCAATGACCGATCATCCCAGGGAAAATCGGCAGGCCAGTCGTCTTTTGGAATACAACTTCCTGCGCTCCTTCAACTGACATGACAATAGGAAAAACGACAACCATATCCTTTGATTCCCTCCTGTCCAAATAAGATTCTCCTTCAAAAACAGTATAGTCGGTTTGAGAGAACTTTACCCCCGCACCACTGTCTCCTCTGCCGGTTATGGCAAGCATTTGGGCTTTTCTCAAAGAGCTTTCAACATTTCTTGCTTCGTCTGTTAGCGCAGATTTATGGAAAAAAGTGTAAGTTACGGGAAAAGTGAGGCTTGAAAATAAAAAGATCAAAACAACCACAATCATTAATTCAATTAAGGTAAATCCTTTTTGCATTGTGTCTTTTTTTTCGGTTAATTTTAGTTTATTATATCGTAATTAGAAGCACATTACTAGCAATATCGTATCTGGTTTTTGAACCTAGCCTAATATATGGTATAATTTAACAATATTAAGCGTTTTAATACCGTATTTTTTCTATTCTAAAGTGGAAAAACGGCAGAACAATAGAAGATTATTCTATGACGCAACAAAATACATCTCAACTAGAAGAAAAAGAAGCTGCCAAAGAGCAAAAAAAGAAAAAAACTGTTAAGAAAAAAGAGGAGATTTCTGCAATAAGAGCTGGAAAAAAGCAACTAAATGATATTAAGAAAAATATCAAAAAGATTGCTTCGGAGCAAAAGGCAACAAGCAAACAAAAAAAGCAATTTCTACAAAAAATTAAGAGTTTTGAAATTAAACTAGGATTAATCTTGAGAAAAGAAACAGCGATTGAGGACAAGATTGAAGAAATCGAGAAAGTTGAAAAAATAGTTTTTCCCAAGAACAAAATTGAAAAGAAAAGATGGAAAATGGAAAACAAAAGACGGAAAGTTGAAAAAAAGAAATGGCACATTCAAGAACAAATTAAGGAAACGGAAGATAAAATTAAAACAGCTGAATTGAAAGAAAATGAGTTATCGAAAAAGAAAACAAAACTGGAAGAAAAAAAAGAAAAGCTTTCCAAAAAACTGGAAGAACTTGCCCGAAAAAAAATTCAATTCTTAAAAGGGTTTTTAGGAGACAAAAGCGAAGAAAATAAATTAGAAAAAGATAAGCAGGTCCAGAATGAAGAAAAAACGAAACAAGAAGAAATAAGAATAGTTGAAGAACTAAGAAAAGAACGAGAGGAAGAAAGACAAAGACAAGCAGAAGAGATGAAAAGAATTGAAGAACTGAAAATAAAGCAGGAAGAAGAAAGACAAAAACAAGAAGAAATAAAGAAGGAAGAAGTAAAAAAAGCTGAAGAAATAAAAGAAAAACAGGAAAAGATAAAAGCTCAATTGCTTTTGCCACCGGGCATTGAACAAATTAATAAAAAAGAAACAGAAAAGTCAAGCATTCCTTCTTTTAAAACAGTTCAAACCATAGAATTGAAAATAGAACCAGGATTTTTGGCTAAAGTTTTTAAGAAACTGCCATTCTATGCGAAAAGCGCAACTTCCCCCACACAAAAGGCTATTAAAGAGAAAATAATAGAAGAAAAAGAAGGCTTAAGAACTATAGAATTGGAAAAAACAGGCCAAGATGAGTTAAAAAGACAATACGAACAAGCAAGCGAAAAACAAATAAAACAATTAGAGGGACAGAAAGAAGAACTGATAAAACAATATGAAAGAGAATTGGTGAAACAGAGAGAAGAACTGATAAAAAGGCACAAAGAAGAATTGGAAATAAAGAAGCAAGAGGAAAAGATAGTAAAAGAAAAATATGTGCCATATGTTCCAGAAGAGATAACAAAACAGCAAGAGCTTATAAAACAGTTGGAGAAAGAGCAAGAAGATTTAAAACAAAAACACAGGAAAGAATTGGAAGAACAGGCAGAAGAAATAAGACAACAGCAAAGAGAGGAGCTGAAAAGGCAAGAAGAAGAATGGAAGAAAAAACAAGAAGAATTGATAAAAGAGAAACCGTGGAAAAGAAAAAAGGAAGAACTAAAAGAAGGAGACGAGATGAAACTGTTCAGAGAACAAGTGAGGAAAAAGAAAGAAGACCTTGAAGTAAGAAGAAAAACAATAGAGGAAGAAGTAAGAAGGATAGAGCAAGAAGAGCTGATAAGAGAGGAATTAAAAAAGAAAAGGGAAAAACCGATGAGGGAAGATGAGGTACAATTGAGTGAAAAACAGATGAAGAAAAAGAAAGAAGAGCTTGAGACAAGAAGGAAGGCAATTGAAGATGAAGTAAAAAGAATAGAACAAGAAGAACTGGCGAGAGAGGAACTGGAAAGAAAGAAAAAAGAAGAAAAAGAAAGAAAAGAAAAAGAGGAAACGGAAAAACAAAAGAGAACAGAAATATCAGAAAAAAGAGAAGAACCGATAATAATCGACAAAAAGGAACTGGAAAAAGAAAAACTGCTGAGGAAAGAAGAAATAAGAGAAAGGCAAAGAAAAGAAAAAGAACTTTTACCTGCTTTTGAGCAAGCTGTCAAACATTATAAGGAAAAAGAATTTGACAAGGCTGGCGAGCTTTTCGCCAAACTCAAAGAGCAAGCCGTAGAACCGGAAAAGGAGCCCAAGTTCTTTGATAAACTTCTGAATAAAGTGCCTCTTTACATTAAAATTGAAAATTACCTTAAAGAGATAGAAAAAGAAAAAGCCATCCAGGAGAAAAAAGCTGCTATGGCCACAAAGAAAAAAGCCAGGGAGAAGAAAAAAGAAAAAAAACAGGATACTTCTGTCCAAAAAGAAGAACTGAAAAAACGGTCCATTGGCAGCGCATTTTTGAATTTATTTGGAAGGGTTAGGTTCGCCCAACCGACTATCGGCATCGACATTAGCGATTATTCAATTGAAATACTGTATTTGAGCAAGCAAAAATCAATTCTGGATTATGGTCGAACGATAATTAGAGAAGGAATTATTCGCAATGGCGAAATAATAAATCAAAAGGATCTGACCGAAGCTTTCAGACTAACCGCCCAACGAGCGGGATTACAGCCCTTTGATCCGAGAAAAGGACCCCTTCTTAAAGCAATCGTCAGCCTTCCTGAATCCAAAACATATATCCAAATTTTCACTTTTGACTCTAAAACTAATCTTTTTAAAAAAGTGAAAGAAAAAATAGAAAGCACTATCCCCTTTCCGATCAATGACCTCTATTGGAGCTACGTTGAGTCCTGGGACCAAAATTCAGGCAAAACTAAAGTGCTTTGCGCCGCTGCCCTGAAAGACGTTGTCAACAGCCAAGTGCATTTTCTCAGATCATCGGGAATGAATCCGGTTGTTTTCGATATTGAGTCAGCCTCTATAGGAAGAGCCCTGCTCTCTGAACAAAAACCAGAATCAGGAACAGTTGTCCTCGATATCGGAGCCCGCATCACCAACCTTAGTATTTTTGATAAAAAAGGATTCCTTAGTTTTTCAGTGACAATTCGCTGCGCCGGGTTTGATTTTGCAAACAGAATAGCTGACCATCTTGGCATTTCGAAAGAAAAAGCAGAAACCATGATGGGAGAAAAAGGGTTTAAACAAGAAGATAATCCCATCCTGTCGGTTCTGGAAGAAGAAGCTGAAAAAATAGTGAAAGAAACGCAGCATTCCATAGATTATTATCAAAAGGAGTTCGGAGAAAATATAGAAAAGATAATTTTAGCCGGCGGATTCTCCCTTGTTCCCGGAATAGCTGGCTTTTTCCAAAAAAGATTTGAAAATATAAAAGTGGAGATAGGAAATCCTCTTGAAAAAATCAAGAGAAAAGGAGGCATGAGAGAAGAAAGAGCTATTCTCTATTCCAATGTCATAGGCCTTGCTTTAAGGAGCATTTCCAAGAATCCGGTTAAAGACGGAATTAATCTGTCGCCGGAAGAAATAAAATCAAGGGGCAGGTAGCTGGGGAAAATACTTGTTTAATGTTTCTGGAATTTTGCTATAATTATTTAACGTATGTTAAAATAGAAAGGTCGACGCTCACTATTAAATTATCAATTTAAAATTTTATGAATAAAAAAACAAGAGGTTTCACTTTGATGGAGGTGATTATCGTCGTTGCCATCATTGCCATTCTTGCTTCAGCAGTATTAATCGCCCTTAATCCGGCAAAAAATCTCAGGGATGCAAGGAACGCAACAAGATGGAGCCAAATGAATTCCATTACTAATGGAATATATTCTTACGTCATCGAAAACAAAGGACTATATCCTGATTGTCTTTCCACTACTACCGGCCGAATCATTTACGACGAAGGTGCATCTTCTACTGCGTGGAATCTAGTAGACATTGAGACATGCGATGAGTTAACTCCTATATTTTTGCCATCATTCCCAAAGGAACCGCAAGATAAAGAATATGTAGTTGGTTATATGGATGCTACTTCTTCGGATAGAATTATTATAAGATGCACGGCCGATGAAGCTATCGACGACAATATTATGATTGTCAACTAGTTAATTTTAGGGCCGTACAATATTAATGCTAGATAAATCGAAAATTGAGCGAATCCCTATAATTATTGTTGGCACTATTATTATTCTCTTTTTGGGGATAATTTTTGCAGTTAGACCCACCACCTTATTCAAAGAGGCGAAAAACTTAACTAGAACCAGCCATATGCAAACGATTCTGGGCGCTGTATATATGTATTCCATTGAAAACCAAGGGGCTTCTCTTCCCTGTCTTCTTAATAAAGGCGCTGTTGATATCGCTGAATGCACAGAACTGCTTCCTTATCTTTATTTTGGAAGATTTCCGCCAGATCCTGACCTAAAAGCAAAATATATGATTGAATATATTCCTGGAAAAGAGAATAAGATTAGAATTTTTTCTACTGCCCACGAAGCAAAAGGGATAGAAATAATACGTTAAAGTTTCTAATATTTTCCTAAAGTAAACGCTCCCGTAAAGAAATTATCAAATTCATATTCGGAGAGCTCTTTTTGATTATCAGAAAAGATATTCATCTCTATTTTAACAGAATCAAGTCCGCCAGAATTAATTCGTTTGAAGGTAATGCCCTCAACGTTTACTTTTGAACTGGTTAATTCAACATATTCTTTAGTACCCTCCTTTATTCTTAAGGTTTTTTCAGACACGTCAAAAACAGTAGGATTTTTATCCTCTTCTTGAAATTCAAGGACAAGGGAATTACCTTCTGCTTCTTCTGTCCCGGGAGAAATAACGGCCTCAGCTGAATTAATGGCCTGGCCTATTCTTTGCAGGGCGAATCTTCCATTGCTGGACACTTCTTGGATAGTATCTGTTCTTGAACCTATTTTAAACATATTTAAAGCAACCTCGCCTATCGCATTAATAAGCACCGCTAAAATAATGGTATAGACCATGAATTCGACTAAAGTAAAACCTTTGCTTGTCGATTCTTTCATTGTTTTTATAATATTATATAACGGAAAAGCACAACGAAAAATGAAAGCTCGCCCCTTCGGGCGAGTTTTTTTAACGAAACCCTTGGGTAACTTGATATATCGGCAGAATAATAGCGCTGGCGATAAAAGCAACAAAAACGCCGATAATTATCAGGATTACAGGTTCCAATATCACTGGCAGCTGTTTGGTTTTTTCTGTTAATTTTGAAAGGAAAAATTCTGCCAAATAAGCAAAAGATCTCTCAAAAGATCCTGTTGCTTCGCCTGTCGTAAGTATATTGGAATATATGTCAGGATACAGCCGGGGAAAGTCATTTATAGCCGAGGAAAAAGAATCGCCCCTTGTTATTCTTTGCTTGATATGTTCAAGTGATTTTTTATAAGCGTAATTAGAGGTTGATTCCGAAGCAATTTCTAATATCTTCGTTATCATAAGACCGCTGTTAAAAAGAACCGAGATAAGCTGGGAGATAATGGTTAATTGGTAAAGGCGCACGAAATTCCCGGCTATCGGCGTTCTCAGAATAACTTTATCAAAAAATATTCTTACTGTTTTTATTCTGCTTATACCGTAAAAAAGAAGAAGTACGGCAACAATTCCCAATAAAAGCGCTAATCCGTGCTCCTGGATAAAGTTAGCCGAAGAAAGAAGAATTCTTGAAGTAAGAGGAAGCTCAGTATCCAAAGAAGCAAAAATTAAGGTTAATTTCGGCAAAACGAAAAAAGCAAGACCGCTGCCAAGCAATAGAGCAAAAACAAGAACAATCTTCGGATAAAGAGTGGCTGAACTTATTTCCCTTTCTAAACTGTTTTTCTTATCGAGCCAGGTAGCCAAAAAATCTAAGCTTTTATCCAGGCTGCCGCTCTCTTCGCCGGCTCTGATGAAACTGGAGAATACTAGTTCAAAATTCTTATCTTCCTCAAAAACCTGATAAATAGGGGTTCCTTTTTCGGTTCTTTCCTGAGCTTTTTTGAAAACTTTTTTCAATATGGGAGATCTGGTCTGTTTTGACAAAAGCTCGAAAGCTTCGTTAATCGGAGTTCCGCTTTTAATTAAAAGAGCTAAGGCTCCGATAAAGTCTTTCTTGTCCTCAGTGCTTATTTTGTTGAATAAAGACATAAGATTAATTACATTTTAGCTGCTCTTCTTACTTCTTCAAGGGTGGTTATTCCCATTAAAGCCTTGGTTATTCCGTCATAAACCATAGTTGTCATCCCCTGTTCTACGGCTTTTTTCCTGATAGCGTCCATAGAAGCTTCGCTGGTAACCAAGCTGCGAACTTCTTCTGTCAGCTCTAATATTTCAAAAATAGCAGTTCTATCTTGGTGCCCGGTATTGTCGCAGAACTTACACCCCTCGCCCCTGTAAAACCTGACCTTGGAAAGATTATCATTGCCGGAAATTTCCTTGATGTATTTTGCCAATAATGGTTCTTCTTCCAAAAGAGTTAATTCGGCCTCAGCAAGAAAATATCCTTTCTTACATTCTTTGCAGATTGTCTGAACCAGCCTCTGGGCGATAACAGTATTAACCGATGAAGCGACAAGATAGGGTTTTGCTCCCATTTCCGAAAATCTGGAAAAAGCAGTAGGCGCATCATTAGCATGCATGGTTGAAAGGACCAAGTGGCCTGTCAAAGCAGAGTTAATAGCTGTATCAATCGTTTCTTTGTCTCTCATTTCACCAACCATGATAACGTCCGGGTCCTGACGAACAATAGACCTGAGTCCTCTGGCAAAAGTAATGCCTTTTGCCTTGTTGACCTGGATTTGCCTGACTCTTTCAATATTATATTCAACCGGGTCTTCAATCGTCATAATATTTACTTCTGGTTTATTGATCGTCTGCAGCATGGCATAGAGAGTGGTGGTTTTCCCGGAACCTGTTGGACCAACGGCAATCATCATGCCATAGGGTTTTTCAATATCAGCTTTCAGTTTTTTAAGGTCTGATTCTAAAAGACCGAGTTCTGTCATTTCGAACCTTCTGCCTCTTTGCATTAAAAGCCTCATGACCACGTTTTCCCCCTGGGTTGTCGGCATGACCGAGACACGGAAATCGATTCTTGCTCCCCGTATATTGTGTTCAAACCCGCCGTCCTGGGGGGCGACTCTTTCGTCGATCCTTAGCCTGGCTAAAATCTTAATCCTGGAAACGATTCTGATGTGAAATTCTTTAGGATACTCAATAACCTTGTGCAGGATTCCGTCAATCCTATACCTTATGATTACGGATTTAGCCAAAGGCTCAATATGTATATCAGAAGCAAGATTAATATATGAATACTCTAAGATCAAATCTACCAGTTTCACTATATTCTCCTCGCCCTTTTTGGGATCCTGTTTTAATTCTTCTATTAATCTGTTGGCTTCTGCTCTGACATCACCCTTATACTTTTTTAAAGCTTGCTCTAAGTTGAAAGGAGTGCTATAAAAAACTTTTATCTTTTTGCCGGTTTTTTTCTCTAGAATATTGAAAAAACTGTAATTGCTGGGGTTGGCAGTAGCGACTTTCAGCGTGTCTTCTTCTTTACCGAAAACAATCACTTCCTGGGCAAAAGCAACTACTTCCGGTATATAACTCAGCATTTCAGGAGTAATTTCTTCAATATTGGCTTTTTTCAAATTGACAAAAGGGTAACCTGTGGCCTGGGCAATCAACTTTCCTATGACTTCATCATTAATCAACCCTTTCTCTACTAGCATTCTGTCCAGAGGAATGTTTTCTTCTGTGGCCAGTTTTTTAGCTGCATCAAAATCAACTTTGACAATATAGCCGGGCTCTACTAGTATTTTTTCTAATTTATCGTCGGAAATAAACATAAATAATCTATTACGCTTATTTTAATGGTTTATTGACTCTCGGGCAATGTTTCTTCTTCAGAAAACGTTGTTGTTTCTGGCGACACTTCTTCAAACATTTGTTCTAATACTGTTTCTTCTTCAGATATTGTTGGTTCTTCTGACGGTATTTCTGTAGGAATTGTATAATCAGAAGATGGCTCTGAAATTATGATACTATCGCACTCTCCTTTTTCTTTTACCCATTCTCCGTCTTTAATCCAAGTACAGTAGATTTCACCTGTATTCTGGTCAACCATTTCTATCTTATCTAATCTGGCTTTTTTAGCTGTTAATTTTTCAGTCACTATTTCTTGTATATTGGCAATTCCATTTTCAATAAATAATCCCAAAGAAGCTAAAGCGTCTTTTATCTTTTGTACAAATTCATTCAAGAAACCACTTTCTTCATTTAAAGAGTCAATCGCTTGATTTTCTATGCTAGTACCCTGGCTATATTGATCATTCACAATCTCATCCACCATTAAACCTTGCACCTCTCCATCTTGAGATAAATTAAGCCATTTCTGCCAGTCATATCTGGGAGCTGACAAACGATAAGAGACAGAGTCAGCTGATTGGCTGTAGATGATAAGTCTGTTGTTCTGTGGGTCTTTCTGGTACCAGGCGCCTCCTGGCCCTTCAGCTGATAATAAGACTGTTAGTTTATTCCAGTTTTGGCCAAAGTCAGTGATACGGTAGAAAATATATAGGTCTGAGTGCTCTTCCAGGTTATTGAAATCAATCACATATTCTCCGTTAGTTAACAGGACATTGCCTGTGGTTTCTTCTTTTATTCCTGTCATACCACTCATATAGGTGGCATACTTTGTGCCCTGGACATTGTAAACAGGGTCAAGGGTACCGACGGTCAGTTTACCTGTGCCTCCGCCAATAAGCACAACATCTGGATCAGCGCCTCCATTTATACCAAGTCTTATTGTGGTAGTGGCTGCGCTCCATACGTCAAGTAAATAAGCTGGGGTGGTTGTTCCGATTCCAACTCTACCAGAAAAAGTCGAAGTAGCGTCAAAAGCCGAAGTAGATGCTACCCTGAACGTTCCGTAAACATCTAAAGTATAAGCTGGAGAACTGGTGGCAATACCGACGTTGCCAGCATTATTGATAATAAAAACCGTGCCAGTGGCATTCTTAAAATCGACAACGCTACCAGAACCATCTTGTTTTACAGTAAGAATAGCTGAACTGGTTGTGGCATAAACATCCAAGGCCGAGGAAGGAGTTGTCGTACCAATGCCCAGTTTGCCATCAGGAATAAAGGAATCTGAATGAGAAACATAAATGTATCCTTCATAATCTACTGCTGTCTGTATCTTGCCGTCAGAAGACATGGCAACAGATTTCCAAGTCCTATTTGAATCGTTACCTGTCCAAGTGGAAGTACCATATTCAGTTGATACATATATTTGACCTACATTAACCGTTGCTGTCTGTATTTTACCGTCAGAAGAAACAGCGACAGCAGTCCACTCTTTAGAGCTAGCTTGTTCTGTCCAAGTAGTACCGTAATTATACGATACATATATATTACCTCCGTAAACTACTACTGTTTGTATTTTACCGTCAGAAGACATGGCAACAGAATACCAATCCCCACTTACAGATGTAGTTGCCCAATTATCGCCGTAATCTGTTGAAACATATATTTCTCCCGGATTAATCGTTGCTGTCTGTATCTTGCCGTCAGAAGACATGGCAACATCGCTCCAGCTACTAGTGGCAGATGTAGTTGCCCAATTATCGCCGTAATCTGTTGATATATAAATATATCCGCCACCAGCGAGTCCTCCCGTATCTACTGCTGTCTGTATCTTACCGTCAGAAGACATGGCAACAGATTTCCAATATCTTGGATCGTCTTCCAGTGACCAATTAAGGCCGTAGTCAGTTGATACATATATTCTGCCTTCAGCAGTAGCTACTGCTGTCTGTATCTTGCCGTCAGAAGACATGGCAACATCAACAAAAGCTTCTTCTGCTGAAGTAAAGACCAATGCCCAAGTATTGCCATAGTCAGTCGAATTATATATTTTGTAATCCTGGGTAACTGCTGTTTGTATTTTACCGTCAGAAGACATGGCAATGGCATTCCATTGTCTGGCTGAGTCTTTTTCCGTCCAAGTATTAGCATAGTTTGTTAGTCCGAAAATATTTTCTTTTACGCCAACTCTGCCAAAATACATGCCTCCTTGAAGGCTGGAAAGCAAAACATTGCCAGTTGAAAAATATCCTGAATTCAAGACAGAAGATAAGTTGGCAGTTACTGTCAATTTTTGACCGGGAGTAACCGTACCGATGCCTAAACGATAATTCGTATTATCCCAGAAAAAACTTGAATTGTTCTGTGCATATACTCCGCCAGCTCCGGCAAAAACAATAGATCCTTGTGTAAAGGCGGTGCCCGTACCCGTACCGCCATAAGCAGGCAGAACAACAGAACCGTTCCAGGTGCCAGTGGCAATAGTTCCTAAAATAGTAATTGATTCAGCCCCTGTCCATGTACCAGCTGCAATAGCTGCCAAATCAGTATCATACTCTTGGACATCTATACCTATGGCTAATCCTAAGTTGGTTCTGGCAGTGGAAGTGGAATTTCCTCCTGTGCCACCATAAGTTAAAGCAATAGGAGTTGCCTGCCAAGTGCCAGTAGCAACATTTCCTGAATTATCAATGACGAACTTGGAAGTACTAGCTACTTGAAAGTCTACTAAATTTCCATTACCTGTTTGATTGACTGTCAATATCGCACTTGAAGAAGAGGCAGTTGTATTAACAATATCTGTAAAACTCCAAGCGCCACTAATCGTTTCATTCTCGCTTAAAATAGCAAAAGAAGAAGTAGTATATCCTTCAAGTCTCTTAGCTTCAAAGGCAGCAGGTACGGCCCCAATTTTTTTTCTTGGAGCCAGAGTTTCCCAAGAGGGCTCTGTAGTTGTTCCGCCGACAGACACCTCCAGCCATAAGGTCTGATTGAAAATATCGTCTGGCAAAGCATTAACTGAGCCTAAAAGATGGGAAAAAAGACCATTAGCCACAGTAATCTTGGTTGTTGTACAAGTTTCTGTCCATTTCAAATATCCTCCTGCGGTTTCTGTTGCATGGCTCCATAGCTTAAATTCAAAATTGTAATCGCCATCAACCACATTAACATCACTGCTGTCTGTCAGCTTTCCCTGAAAGTTTATCTGTTCGTTAAAAGCAGCGTTGGCAGCAAAAGCAAAACAACCTGAAACTATCAGAATTATCAACATTATTAAGTTTTTACCGGATAATAACTTCATTTGGCTGCGTTTGCTTTAAACTTCTTAATATAAAAATAAGATATTCCTACGAAAATAAGCGTAATTATTAAAATTATTAAAATATAATATTGAGCAAACCAGGAAATTAATGAAAACGCTTTCTTCGTTTCTCTGACCGTCAGTTGAGCAGGTATTCTTTTTAAAACCTGACTTTGGTAGTCAAGAACGCTCAATATCGCAGGATAAACCCCTGGTTCTGTTGGCGGTACTAAAGATGCCAAATAAGCTGTTTTTTCTTGATTTATTCTTAAAAGAAAGGAAAAAGTTTTATTGCCTTTTTTCAAAGTGACCATTATGGTTTTTAAAACTTCCGGTACTTTTTCATAATTGATTAAAATTGTTAAAGGCTCATTTTCCTGAATTTCAATATTTCCTTCTGTTTCGAAAAGTTTTATTCCTTTTTGTATAAATTCAAAATCGTTTAAACTTATTTTTTCAACCTCCGGAGGACCAGGAATTATTTGCTGTTCTATATGACAAGCATTGTCATACCAGTAAAATCCTGATTCTGAACATTGCTGCTCTGTCGCTATCTCTTCTATCGGTGGTATTTCTCCGGCTATTGGAACAGCTGATACGACAGCGCCTGAGGAAAAGTTTCCGGCAAAATCGTAAGAAAAAGCTGTATAGTAATACCTTTTCCCGTTGGTCAGATTAATATCAACAAAAGAACTATTGCTGCTTTCATATATCAGTTTTCCTTCCCAAGGATTTTGCGGATAAAACTCCTCACTCCTTATTATCCTGACTATTTTGAAATCAGAATCAGCAGGATTCTGCCATTGCAAGACAATTTGCTGATTTTCAGGAATAGCTTCAAAGTTTGAAACATTATTGGGAGCTGTAGTATCTGGTAAAGAGAGCGTGGTGAATTTCTGATTTTTGGTTTCTGATTCGTTCCCTTTTGAATCTTTGCAGCTTATCTTAAAATTATAGTTGGTTTCAGCTGAAAGATTGATCAGGCTTGTTTTATGGGAAAGAGAGAAAACGGTTCCTGAAATAATTCCTTCCTTGTACTCTTGGGTTGTCCCCCAAAAAACTTGGCAAAGAGCTGGTTCGTCTGTTTTCCACTCAATGCTGGCAGAATTAAACGTAGTCTTGCTGATAAAAAGGCTGTAAATAACTGGCGGAATTATATCGACATACTGGCCAGGCGGAGGAGTAGGTGATGGTGTGGGTTCTGTCGGTGTAGTAGTAACTTGCAGATTAATATTGGTGTTTCCGGTAAGAGCAATGGTTGAAAATGGAATGAAAAATGAAAAAAGCAGCGTTATTGATATTATTATTTTTTTAAATTCATTTTTCATTTACAATGCTATAGCGCTATTTGTTATTACTGCCTGATAAGCGCCAGCTGCCTGGGATTTACTACTTCCTGATTCGGCTTTAAGCTTGATGGTTGTTTCTGTTCCAGCGGGAGCGTTGGCTAATGAAGCTGAAGCAATGCTTTCTGTTGATGTTGAAAATCCGTACCAGCATGCTTCAGCGGTATCAGAAGAACTGGTGGCGCATTCATCTGCTCCGTTGTCCAGGAATTTCTGAACAATATCTGTTCCTTCTATCGTAAAGCCGAATTCAGAAGCATCAGCAGCCACTGACCAGGTAAAATCAGGAGTACCCCCTACGACTGGAGTATAATCTGTAAAACTGTTAGTGCCTGATTTTAAAGCAGGATTAGTGCTGGCAATAACGTACAAAGAATATCCTCCCGCATTGTCGGTGGTTACTGTGGCTGAATAGCTGGAAGTGGCACTGCCTCCTGATATTGCACTGATTGCTGGAAGCAAAACAACAGAGGAAGTGGAAACAGATAAAGAAATATACCCGCTAATCATCGGCTGATAACCCATTTGCAATTTGTAAGAAGTGCTGGTCGCTGTGCCAACCGCTGCCTCGCCAATAGTTTCTCTTAATGTGTAGCTGGTGGAAGTTTCTGAATCCAAGCCACCAACGTTAACTGAACTTTCTTGAATTCGATAGCTAGTACTGGCCATTTCGTAGGCCTGAACTTTTGACTGTAAGATAAAAAAAGAAATAATTAAAACAGGAATAAGAGTGATGGGTAATATTTTTCTGGAAAAGTTTATTTTCATCGTTTAAAAGCAAAAACTTTTTTAATGACTAAATAGAAAATAAAAGATAATACCAAAAACACAACAATAAAAATTAGCGCTATCTTCCAAGAAGAATGAGAGGTAAAAACTTCTTTTAAATTTTTTACGGAAAGAAAATCTTGGTTAGAATCGGAAAAGTCTTTCATATCTCCAATTGCCCCCATATCAATACCTTCTATCTGAAGTTTGTAGTTTTCGCTGGACATATCATAAGCTAAGACAGAGCAAACATTAACTGAAAAACATAGAATAGCTGTAATAATAAGAAGTTTTTTGAATTTCATAATTCTACGATTTTTTTCTTATTTCGAACTTGGTAAATAGGAATCTTAAGAGAAAGATTATTAAGAAAAGCCCGACCATACCGGTTAAGACAAGCTTCCAAGGGATAACCCAGAATTCTACCTTTTTTTGGTCGATAATGTCTTGATAACCACGGTTTATTGAAGCTAGGGCTGTATATTTGCCAAAAAGCAGTCCTTTATTCCAACTCACTTCCTTCAGCCTTAAGGAATCAGGCATGGCAAAATAGGGTTCAATCTCTATTTCATCTATCTTTTCGCCCAAGATGTTAAATATTTCAATCACTCCATAAGGAACCAAATGAATACTTCCGTTGTTTTCAAATAGCAATTGGAAGTCAATCGGCCCCTTTTCATAATATTTTTTATTTGCTTCTAAACTTTTTAAGTAACCTTCTTCTGCTACGTCTCCCTTTACCTTGACGAAAAATAAAGAACCAGCCCTGGAAACAATACCTATTTGGCTTTTAGCTGCTTCTTTTTGTTCTTCGGTCGTTAACTCTGGAGGCAAAACAGCAGCAAAAACAACTCCGTAGTGACCTCCTGGTTCAGCGTCTTGAGGAATAGATATTTTTACAGGTAAATGTATTCTTTGGCCGTGTTCCAAAGTGAATTCTAATATTTCAGGCGTTAGCCAATCTTTTAAAGAATAGGGTCCCTTTTGACTGCCCAGTAGAACAACTGACTGTCCAGGGTCTCGTGAACCCATAAAGTCTTCTATCTCAACCTGAAATCTCAATGTCTGGCCCGTTCTGTTGGTAATCATTATTTCCTTGGTTGCTATCTCTCCAGGATCTAAAAAAAACTCAGTCTTGGTTGGACCTAAGATAACATCTCCTTCTACTTTCGTATCTGGAAGAGTTTGAAACTGATAAGCAGAAACCGTAACAGCAGAGCCGAATAGCATCACGCTTACCAGAAAAAATATTACTGGTAATTTTCTCATAGTGATTGCTAATTGGCTACAGCTGTTACAGTGGTTGTTGTGTAATAATTGCCCGAGGTAAGATTATTTTCTCCACCAGCAACTGCCTGCAAGCCGAATTCAATAGTCACGCCGCTTCCAGTGGTTGATGCGTTTCGATTAGCTACTTCAATATAACTGGCGTCTGTCGGAATCGGATGCCAGCAATGCCAGGAAGTAACGCTGGTACTGGTACCGCATTCATCTGCTCCGTTATCTAAAAAAGTAAGAGCAATATCAGTGGTACTGGCAGCATCATTAACACAAAAAGCGAAAGTTGAACTGCCGTTGGGCGGAGTATCGTATGTCCAGTCAGAATAAGTAGTAGTGGTAGCATAATCGTTAAATCTAGAATATTCTAGATCTGCTATCTGTAGTTTCTGGCTTTTTCTTATATTGAGATTGTATCCGTCTCCGTCAGTTGTCACTATCGTACAGAGAAAAGTACTGGTAGCTGTCCCTCCTGAAACAGCGGCAATGTTTGGAGCTAAGGCAGCGGTAGAAGAACAAACTAGGGTTATTTCATCTTCCACTGTCAGACTGACCGTTGTGTCAGCTGTTTCTCCTTTGGTCAGTTGTGGTTCTAAAAGAATAAAAGTCCCCAAAGTAACTAAACTGATAATCAGGGTTAAACTTAATGATTGTTTCATAGTGTTTTTAATTTATAATTATTTTTGCGACCTTTTATAACATTCAGACTGAAATTTCTTTCAGTTCGACCTTTAAAGTTTTCGTTATTTTTCATTGTTAATCGGAACTAAAATATAAAGATAATTTTCTCCGTCTCCTTCTCTGAAGACAGGAGTGATGATTCCTGACGTTTCGTCTTTCAATTCCACATTCACTTCGTCAGAAAAACTCTCTTTTATTTTTTTGATAACTTCTTCGTCTTTGTCCGTTGAAGGAATCACTACCAAGCCCTCCTCAGCCGATTGAGGAGACGTTTCCTCTGCAATCGGTTGAGAGGATTGTTCTTCTGTTTTTTCTTGTTCTTTCGCTATTTCAGTTTTTTCTTCTGTTTGAAAATACGAAAATGTCTGGCTGATTTTTCTTTCTAAAAAATCGTTGGCGCTTACGTATCCTTGAATAACTTTCTTGCCAACTCCGGTAAATTGCTTTCCGATCCAAAAAAAATAATCTGTTAATAAATTTCCCCCTCCTTTTTCAATCTCTGCTAATTGAGAACTATTATAGACGCGGTCAACTGCAATCTCAGAGTTTTCTTTTATCAAGAACAATCCAGTAAACAAAAAAACAACTGCTAAGACAATTGCCGCAATAAATTGAGGTCGGAAAAAATGAACTGGAACAGATGACTCTACTGGGAGATTTTTAGGTGGCAAAACTTGCTTTACTTTGAAATTATTGTATTCCTCTACTTTCTGAAGATATTCATCAAGCCATTCTTTCTTTGTTACCCAGTTTCTGCCAAATTTGACTGACTTTAATTTGCCTTGTCTAGCTCTTAATGATAAGTACTCCTGCGAATAATCGCAGTATTCTGTTGCCTCTTGCAGCGACATGTAGTTCTGATCAGCCATTACTCTATTTTCCCCTTTAAAAAAAACCCAGTCAAGGGCTCTTATTGTGGATAATTATAGCCTATCGGTTATCAGATATTAAGGGCTATTTTTTATGCTTTGAATTATACCTAAAGCTATTAAAATCGTGATTAAGCCACTTCCTCCATAGCTAATTAAAGGCAAAGAAATGCCTATAATCGGTAAAATACCCAAATTCATGCCGATATGGATGAATATCTGGGAAATTAAGATAATAACCAAGCCAATGCAGAAAAGACGGGGAAAATTGCTCTGGCTGGACATGGCAATTTTGAATATTCTCAAAATTAAAACTAAATAAAGTATTAATATAGCAGAAACGCCAACCAATCCTGTTTCTTCAGCCACAGCAGCAAAGATAAAGTCAGTTTGAGGCTCCGGCAAAAAGCCATACCTTGTTTGAGAACCATTAAATATACCTTGGCCGAAAAGACCGCCCGAACCAATGGCAATTTCTGCCTGGTTCTGACTCCATCCAGCACCCAAAGGATCAGTTGGAAAAAGAAAACTAATCACTCTTTCTTTTTGATAATCTTTTATCAAAAATAACCAACATAAAGTTAAAATCAAAAGACCGCAAAGAAATAAAATTAAAAAATGGCGCAGCTTAATTCCAGAGGCAATTAATATTCCTATCCATAAAGCAATTAAAATTATCACTGACCCGAAATCTGGCTGAAAGAAAACTAAAGAAACGGGAAGTAAAATATAGAAGCCAGAAAGAACAATGTGTTTGACCTGATACATTTCAATATGACGCATCGAAAAATATTTAGCTAACAAAATAATTAGAATAATTTTCATGAATTCTACCGGGTCAATTGAAAAAGGGCCAACCTTATACCACTTTTGTATTCCTCTGATTTCTGGTGCTAGAAAAAATAAACCGATTAAGCCTAAAATACAAAAAAAATAAAGAATTAAAATTAAATAGCTGTTTTCTTTCAAAACCCTCCAATCAAAAAAACTGAAAAAAAACATCAAGAAAATTCCCACGCCCAAAAAGATACATTGCTTTTCAAAGTTTAAAAAATCATCTTTACCCGACGAGCTGCTATAAATCGATAAAAGACCAATGACAATCAGTAAAAAAACACAGGCTATTAAGATCCAATCAAGTTGTTTTAAGTGTTTAAGCATTTATTCTAACATCCTTAAGAAATCATTCTCATTTATAGTTTTTATTCGTAATTTTCTAGCTTTTTTCAGTTTAGAACCTGGATTTTCACCAATTATTAAAAAATCAGTTATTTTAGAGACAGATTCTGAAATTTGACCGCCAAATAAACGTATTTTTTCTATGGCAGTTTCCCTGGTCATTGTTGGTAAAATACCAGTAATAACAAAAGTTAATCCTTTTAACTTTTGATTTTTAATGCTTGGTTTTTTATTTGTTATTTTCACTCCGTTAGTGAAAAGTTCTTTAATGAATTTCTGATTTTGTTTTGAATTAAACCAGTGATAAATACTCTCTGCCACTTTAGAACCAATATCAGTAATTTTTTCTAATTCCTCTTTCTTAGCTTTCTTTAATTTATCAATACTGTCAAAACAATCTACCAAAGCATTGGCTGTTTCTTCTCCAACATGGCGAATCCCTAAAGAAAAAATAAATTTAGGCAAAGAAATCTTTTTACTTTTCTCAATTGATTCTGTTAAATTCTTAGCTGACTTTTCGGCAAACCGTTCCAACGGAACTAAATCTCCTTCTTTCAGTGTAAAAATATCTGTTGCCTGAATAATGATTTTTTCGTCAACCAATTTATCAATAATTTTTGGTCCGAGTCCGTCAATATCAAAAGCTTTTTTTGAAACGAAATGATAAAGATTTTCTCTTTTTCTGGCGGGACAATTTTCATTCGGACATCTCCATAATACCTCTCCTGTAATTTTTTTTAACTTAGTTGAACAACTTGGACAATTTTTGGGAAAATGAAAGGCTTTTTCTTTGCCCGTTCTAAGATCAATTAAGATTTTAGCTATATCCGGTATGACATCTCCTGCTCTTTCCACTATTACCGTATCTCCGATTTTTATGCCCAATCTTTTTATTTCGTCCTCATTATGTAAAGTAGCCCTAGTAATAGCTACTCCACTGACTTTTACTGATTCCAAAACTGCCACTGGCGTTACTGTCCCTGTTCTACCTATTTGCAGTTTTATATCTAAAACCCTTGTGGTAGCCTGCTTTGGCGAGAATTTAAAGGCTCTGGCAGCCCTCGGGCTTTTGCCAGCCACTCCTAATTTACTAAAAAGAGCATTATTATTTACATTTATTACTATTCCATCTATTTGAAAAGGTAAAATTTCTCTTTTTTTAGCAGTATTTCGCCAAAAATCAACTATATCGGATAAATTGTTGCAAATTTTTCCTTTGTCTGTTTTAAATCCCAATGAAGCTAAAATTTGATGTTCTTCGGAATGTTTTGTCTGTTTTGTATCGGTTACTATATCGTATGCCAAGAACTTTAAAGGTCTTGAAGCAGTTAATTTTGGATTTAGTTGTCTAATTGAACCTGCAGCTAAATTTCTTGGGTTTGAATAAATTTTTTCTCCTTTTTTCGATAATTGTTCGTTAAGCTTTTCAAAGGCATCTTTTTCCATAAATACCTCTCCCCGTACCTCAAATTTGCCCATTTTTATCGCTTTTTTAAGGCTTTCTTGTATTTTCTTATCTTTTATGCATTTCTTTAATTCAAGCTTTAAAGGGATGCTTTCTATGGTTCTTAGATTTTGGGTAACGTCTTCTCCTGTTTTGCCATCTCCCCTGGTAGTGCCTGTTTTAAATAGACCGTTTTCATAAATTAAAGCAATAGCAAAACCATCAACCTTTAATTCAACGAAATATTCAAATTGGGCCGAGGGTTCCAATCTTTTTAAATAATCTTCCCAATCTTTTAGTTCTTTTTCGGAAAATATGTCTTCCAAAGAGAGCATTAGAGATCCATGCTCTACTTTTTTGAACTGCTTTTGGGGTTCACCAGCTACTCTCTGGGTAGGAGAATCGGCAGTAATAAGCTCTGGAAATTGCTGCTCCAACTGATAGAGCTCGTGTTTCAAAGAATCTAAAGCAGCATCAGAAATCTCCTGCTTATCCAAAACATGATACAGATAACGATGGTGATTAATAACCTTTTTTAATTTCTCTATTCTCTTTTTTGCTTCCTTTTTCTCCATATATACATAATATCAAAAAAACTCCCTTTAGGGGAGTTTGAATTTTCGAATGATAAAAGTTTAATATTTCACCTCAATCGCTCTTTTGGCGGTATGAAAAGTACCGAGTGATCTTATACAAAAATTCAAGCCTAAACAATCAAGTGGATCTTCAGCAACTGGCAAACCGTAAAACTCCTCCCCTTCTGCGCACCTTATAGTAGGCGTGCTACACTCTACTGCAACATTATAAAATGCATCATTTTCTAAGGTGAGATCATAATGATCTTGATGAGAATCTTTTAATTTATATAAATCATAGATTTGCTGTTCAATGCCAGAATCAGCAGCATAGAAAGAAATAACTGAATCTTCTATATTGCCTGACATTCTGATCTGCTGAATTAAAATTCCACTTATTCCTAGAGCAATGGCTAAAATCACACTCATAATCAAAACGACCATGAATAAAGCTACTCCTCTCTCTTTTGCTGTTTCCCTCATAGTTTTAATATTCGATATCTAATTTTCTTTGCGAAACGCTTGTCTGTATTTTCATTTTGGGGTGAAGCTCATCTAATTCTCCTTTTATCCCTTCTTCTATAGATAGAAATAGCTTCACTTTTGGTTGAATAGTATCGGTCTGGCTCCAACCACTTTGCTCTATCATAAAATCTTTAACTGCTATATTACTGGACGTTAATTGAACAGCTTCTAATTTATTTTTCACTTCAAAAAGTTGTGTACCGTTCCAATAAAATTCTTGGCATTCTCCTTGATAGTTTTTAAATATTATGCCACTTCCACCCCCTGTAAGTTCGTAATTTGTATTGGGCACACTGCAACAATCTCCTTCAAAATCCTTTTTTGCCATTCTTAAGGCCCGACTCATATATTCTAAAACATAAGAAATGTTGTCATACATTTCTTGAGAAGCTAAAGTTTTCTGCTGTCCTTTTATAGCAGTAACAAAAAAACCAGCGGGAGCAGCAATAACCACTGTAAAAACAGCTATGGCTATTAAAAGTTCTATTAATGTGTAACCGCTTTTCTTCATAAACTTAGATAATTAATATTATAGATAATTATTCTCTTAATATTTTAGATAAAACAGAAAAAGATTAACATTTCTTACATTAACGGCAATATTGTCCGATATTTCCTTCCTGTACAACTGACCACGAACCACTAGGATAATATGGATAACACCCGGCAGGACAACCCATGGAACCGCTACCACCGCTACAATTAGTCGTTTGATAGTTTTGGCATACACGCCGTAGATATATTGTACTATTATCCCCGCATGGTGGCACTTGCCCCACCCAACCATTAATACCACCGGTTGGCATAATCGTAGTGCAACCAATAGGACCAGACCAAGTGGTAACACAGTTATCATGAATATTATCTTGCACGTCATTACAATTATAATCAAAACTTCCATCTCCTCTATCCGTCAGGAAATAATTACCCTGTCCTGGTTTAGCATTAGCATTTAAATCATAACAATCTGTCCCTAAGGAGGCTGATGTTTTACAAACCTTAGCTCCTGTAACAGCCGCATAACCATCATTATCAAAATCTCTATAACAATAAGGTGCGGTAGCACAACATTCTCCATCAGTGTTACAACTCCCTCCTTCGACAACACAAATGTCAGGCTCTTCTAAAGAACATTGGCCACTTGAATCGCAAACATACCCAATATCGCAATTATGTTGTTGATAGTCAGTATAGTATTCGCAAATGCCTGATTGACAAGCTTGACAAGGACCATCGCAACCAGGAACCTGAGTATTGTCTAGTATACCTTCACAAACATTAGGTTCATCACCGACACACTCTCCGTTTGCGTCACACCCTTCCCAATCGTTGAGACAATTATGTTGTTCACCGTCAGTATAAACAGTACATACCCCATTATTACACCTTCTACACCCCTCATCTCCAATCACACAATTAAGTTCAGTAGCAGCAGGTCCATCACAATTCTGTGGCTCCCCATTAAAATAACATGGTGGATCGCTATACCAATCATATAAGTAATTAACTGCTTCCGTGGTCTGGTCTTTCCCTCGTTCATTCCATGTGACTTTAACTGTAACCTTCATTCTGTCATTATTATTCTCTAAATAATCTTCAATAATAACAGAAGTCTGTCTCTGAAATTTACTTTGAGTTCCATCTAAAAAAGTTATTATACCTTCATTATAAGTGCTCTCTATGCCCTCATTCCAATCAATACCAGTGAGCCAATTCGAATCTCTCATATTCTTAATATTTTCAATGCCTTCCTGGGCAAGATAAGAAGCTACTAGTTTTGACTGGGTTAATGAAGAAGCAATAAATGTTTTTTGAATTAAGATATAGCTTGCGCCGACAGCCAAAGTCAAAACAAAAATAGCTATCATTACTTCTAAAATAGTAAAGCTTTTTTCTTTTGAATATGATAATTTTTTGCTATTAAAATAAAAAATCATTTGATTTCTATCAAACCTACTTTATTAACCGTAATTATTTTTTCTGGCCCGCCGTCAAAATTTAAAGTGATCGAAGCTGAATCCGCTTCAGGAAAAATATTAACAGCTGGATCCGGAGGAGTAAAAGTTATACAAAGAGTGTTTTCTGTGGTTGATAAATTAGATATTTTAATTCTTTTTTCAAGGAAAACTTCCTCAAGCTTCTCAGTATAAAAAGGATAACAATCTTCACCCAAACAATTATCACAAACATTATTAACGCTATCCATCTGATAATCTCCCTCACAGTCAACGAATAAAGAATAACTACCAGTTTCACCTTCAAGCGTTTTATCAAAACAAATACCATAACCTCCCTGAAAGGCGCCCATATACTCTTGACTCGATAAAGCCAATTCCTGAGCTTTTCGTATAGCCTGAGCTACTTGGTGAGCTGATCTCTTTAGGGCAAATTGTTTTTCTCCTTCGCGATAACTAACAATGAAAATGGTTGCTAAGAAAGTAATAATCACAACCACTACTGTTATTTCTATTAGCGTAAACCCTTTATTTTTACTCATAGGCTTAGTATGGTGTTATTTCCTCCCAATCGGGCAGAGGGACAGACACGGTTGTTATTGCGGTTGAAGTACAAGTCCCAACATCGTCTTTTATCGTTAAGCTTACTGTTTTCTCTCCCATAACATCATAACTAGTTGTTGCAGTTTCAGTTCGACAGGCAGGCTTACTGTCACTATAACAATACTTTCCATTGTCAAAATCCCAATAATAATAAATATTTGTCTTGTTAATATCATTACAAGCAAATGAAGAAAAATCATCATTGTAACAGATAGAACTATCTGGAAAGTCTACCCGAGTGTATAAAGTTGGATTTGTTGGGTTTGGAGTAAAAATAGGGTTAGGATAGGGTTTAACTGGAACGGTAAATGGTGGGCCTTCGACCCAACCAGAATTCTGTCCTAGCTCATCCCAAACCATTACCCTCCAATAATGAGTCTCATTACCATAATTTATTCTTTCTTCTTCTCCAGAAGAAGTTAAATAAACAAATTGCTCGTTAGGATGAGGACTTAAATACAAAGGTTCTAAAGGTATAGTACTGTTAACTTCAAGGGGAGACCAAGATGTGCTGGTGGAAATCTGTAAATCAAATCTAGATTCTTGATATCCATCCTGACTATAATATATCCAACTAAAATAAAATCCAACTGGACCATCTGGAACGCAAAGATTGCTATTTAATGTTGGCGTACCTTGCACCTCAGGAGGCTCAACAATATTTTCTTCAACCGTTATCTCAAGAGCACAAACGCCCCCAGGACACGAACCTGTCTCGCTCCAAATTCCTGCATTATTCTGGACTCTTAATCTAAGATTATAAGTTCCCGGACTATCAAAAATATAACCTATGTGATTAGAGGTTGTTTTACCATCCCAACCATCACAATCAAAGTCCCATTCGTAGTAAGCGATCGATTCATCGGAATTATCAGGAAAACCAGTAAAAATAACTGGCTGGCCAACAATCGCTTCAGTAGGATTAGCTATTATTTCAAAACAATCAGGTGGTTCGTTTCCGAATATAGCTGTAATATCCTTGTCTTCATTCATAGTTACACTACAATGATTTCCATCTACGTCATCACAACCAGCATCAGTCCAAGACCAATTAGAAAACTCATATCCAACAGCAGAATAAGCTGTTAAAGTAATAGACGTTCCTTCCTGAAAAGAATATGAACAAGCAGTATTACCATTCCCACAATCAATTTCAGACGAGGGACTTTTAACATTTCCTCCTTCGTCTGGTGAAACAGCAACGTTAAGCGTATAAGTAACACCCTCTTCAAGAGTATCAAATGATTTCTGTCCACCATCTCTAAGATAAATGACTACTGCTTTTTCAACATTACTGGCACTATTAATGTCTGAACAACCAGCTGATAAATTACAAGCCTGGGCCTTATAATAAAAAATATTTGTGTTATTGAGAACTATTCCAGGTAAATTGAAATTACAAGAAAATGAACCTGTGGTAAATACACCTAAACTACTACAAGCAAGAGTTGTATAAGGACCTCCAGAATTATTTGAATACCAAAATTTTATTTCGTTAGCAGCTTCACCGCCAGTGTCACTAATAATTCCTCTTAATGTAACTTGATCATCTTGAAATTGATTATCACTAGCAACAGCAATATCAGTAGTAACAGTCGGAAGAATAATATTGGCAGTAACAGTAATATTAACATCTGCTCCGTCTGTATAATTATTAACTTTATCATAACACCTAATATGCACAGGATAAGTGCCTGCTTCAGCAAAAATATAAGAAGTAGTAGCCGTACAGTTGGCACATGGTGAAGTTGAAAGATCCATTTTTTTTGTAGTTACTCCGTTAATATATAAATAGCAGGAAACAATCTCTATGTTGTCTGAAACAGATGTTGAAAAAATGGTGGCTTGATTTTGGGTGGCTGTAGTGGGCGAAGGTGTGCCGACGACGGGAGGAGTCGTATCTATTACTAAGTGCGTAGATTTGATTGTCTCTGTATTATTGCTTTTATCTACTGACTGGAATCTAATATACTCTGTCGATGATACAGTAATAGCGCTTAAGTATGTGGTATTGGGAGTGCAGCTATTGACGGTATCAATGCAGTACTTTGGGTAGCCTGTAGCGCAGCCTGATCCTCCTGCGTCGGTGCAACTAAGGGTGAATGAAACATTAGCATTATTATACTCGTTACACATACCACCATTGCAATATGGAACAGTGGTTGGAGGAGTGGTGTCAGAAGCGTTAACGACAACGGTTACAGAATTTCCATATGTTGCGTTTCCTGCTAAATCAGTACACATAACATACATTGAATGGTTGCCAGCGGTAGTGAAGGTATAAGATTTGGAAGCTGAACCACTGCTGTAGGTCATTGTCCCCTGGTTAAAGCTATCTACATATAAATAACAAGAATTATTGTTCAGCCCCGACAATGCATCTGAAGCAGTGGCTGAAAAAGTGGTGGCTTGATTTTGGGTGGCTGTAGTGGGCGAGGGCGTGCCGACAGTAGGATAGGTTTTATCTAGCGGTATTATTGTGGATTTTGTGGTTTCAATATTACCAGCTATATCTCTTGAATAAAATCTGACATAATTTGTTGCTGACTGGTTTGATACGGTAATGGCGCCTGAGTATACAGTGCTTGGGGTACAAGAGTTTGTTGTATCCTGGCAATAATATGTTGTAGAGCAGCCAGAGCCAGAATCGGAACAACTAAGGGTGAATGAAACATTGGCAGTATACCAACCCCCGGTGCACATGGTGCCATTACAAAACGGTGTAGTGGTTGGAGGAGTGGTGTCAGAAGCGTTAACGACAACGGTTACAGAATTTCCA
>CAYZSL010000001.1:187536-230548 GCA_964481125.1 uncultured Candidatus Saccharibacteria bacterium
TGTTGTAGAGCAGCCAGAGCCAGAATCGGAACAACTAAGGGTGAATGAAACATTGTAGGTATACCAGTTTCCGGTACACATAACACTGTTGCACATTGGTGTAGTAACGGGCGGAGTGGTGTCGCTGTCTGGCACATAGCATTGAATCTGAGATATTGCTGCCCCCCAATAAACAATAGAGGAATCGGATACTAATTGAAAGTGTACGGGTCCACTATAAGTATATTCAGCTGACCAAACAGACGTAGGGGGAGTGGCGCAAGCGCTAGCACTACACGTACCACCAGTACATCCCTTAAGGGTATACACCACAATACCTAATCCAGAACGAAGAGTATAAGTATCGCAACAGGTTTCTGTTGATACTCGATGATAAACCTTAAACTTCGTTGTCCCAGCTGGACAAGTATAAGCACTAGAAGTGAAAGTAGCACTATTGGCATAACAATGGGAACTTTGGGTATTAAAAGAATAAGTTGTCCAACCAGCATTAATTGGTTGGACAATAAAAAATCCGAAAAATAAAATTAGACCACAAAACAAAATTTTTTTATTTTTTGAAAAATTAGCCATCGTATTGTAAAAATTGAATTACGACTAACATTCACCAACTGTTGCTATTTTGAACCTTAAATTTAAAATCGTAAATAAAACGGATAGAATTTAATAAAATAACCTCTTCATTTTTAAAATTAGCCTCTAGGGATATATCTGAATATATTCAATGTCATCAATCCCAATTTCGGTTCTATCTACGACATTCCTTTTTGTCTTTACGTATATTCTATCGTTTACTTTAAAACCTGAAAGTTTTATTTGAGTTTCTACCGGAGAAAAAGATCCGTCTTCGTTTGGAGTAGTGCTGAAACTAATTTTTGATAATTTTATGTCTTCCTCGACTGAGACCTTGATGGTATTACCCTTACCTTCTGGTTTGATGATTAAAAAATTATCTTGGACATTTATTTCCATAACCAAACCAGAAAAAAATAAAATTTCTTTTTCTTCCTTATTAGTATTTTCTGGAAGAAGTTGAGAATTAGATATTGAATTAAGTTTCGATTCTATCCCAGACAAAATTTTTGTTTTTTGAAAACCAATCCAAATAACAATTCCGATAATTAATAATATTATAATGACTAAAATTATTTGTCTTTTTTTCATATTTTTATTTTAGATAATATTTATTTTTGTTTAGATCAACCTTTTTAAAAAAAATTTGGAAATTAATAAAATATTAAATAAATTTTCACCAGCTTCCGAAATTTTTTGCAAAAGCTTTAAAGTAATATGTAGTATTCGGATCCAAATCGGAAAGCTCGGCAGAAAAAGTATTAGGGGAAATCGTAGTTTGAATAGGAGTTTCATTCTCGAGAGCAGTAGTCAAGCCCCATTTAAACCAAACTAAACACCTATCAGCGCCGCCCAAAGACTCTAGAGTGCCCCTGAGAGTAGCTGTGGTTTCAGCAATTGGTTCGGCATCATTAGTAGTAACAACTGGAGGATTAATTTGTGCGCCACTCGCTAATACGTTTACCCGATAACTAGTGTAATGAGTTTTTCCACCAGTTGCCGTCCCAGTAATAATTATATCGAGAGTAACAGGATCAGTGTTAGCAGCCACGTTAATAGTCATTGGCAAACTACAATTTGGACTGGGGCTACAAGACTGACCGGATGGCCAAAAAACCGATAATCCTTGAGGCCATGATGCTGAAGCGGCAACAGTAATAGATTGAGTATCTCCTCCAGAAATTAATCCAAGATTTATACTTGTTGATATTGAATTTCCCGGAGACACAATGCCAGAAGGAGGATTAGCTGTTATGGAAAAATCAAATTGCTGAACGTCACAAATGCCATTAACGCATGTTGGACAATAAATGGCTTCATCTTCACAATGATTGTTTTCGCAAACAAAATCATGAGCATATGTAGGATTTTCTACGCTACAACTACAGTAATCATAATAGGGATTTGACTGACCACCTACCCAATCAACACAATAACTAGATACATTGTAGTTTTCTCCCTGGTCGTAATCAGTACAAGATTGTGTAACACATTCGCCTAAACCCTCATCCATCGTTATAGCGCAGCCGACATAATTAGAATAAGATTTTGCAGTACAAACACCATTATTACAGTAATATTCTATAACATTATTGCCATTGCAAGTGTCTGCATGATTACTCCAAGAACCATTGATTTCGGTCCGATCTTTGCATATTCCCCCTATACAAGGCTTATCACCACCATCTTGACTATCATCACAAAATAAATTACAGGACCGACAAGCACCACCAACACAACCACAAGGACAAGAAATGAGATCTTGTCTATTACAATATTCACTTTCACACCAATATTCACTAAGATAACCCTCCATAAGACCATTACCCGTATCCCCCATTGTACAGTAATCTACGTAACTACCACTATAATCAGTACATGTTCCTTGTTTTTCATAAACCCTTCCCCCATCAATATCGTCAGAACAAGCAGCTTTTACTAAAGAAAAACCAATCAAAGAAATAACAAAAATAGCTATAAAAATAAACTGTTTTTCTTTTTTTGATGAATTAATCATTGGAGATCCCTTAAGATTGTATTGCAGCAATATGTTACAACACCTTCTAATTTATTTTTAATACCATGGTGGCAAAACTGTAACCGAATTTATTGTTAGAGAAGCATCTGCATTCAATTTACCAGCAATTGAAACTTTATCGTCAACTTTTATGTCTTCAAAATTAATTTTTTCTCTTGTTGCTGATTGCCCCTCTTTTTCCGGAAGAACTATAGTTAAAAAATCAGTCTCATCGTTAACAGAAATAACTAATAATTTTCCTTCTTTTTCCAAGGTCAAACTGTAACCTGATATTTCTTTGATTTTCCCGCTACCAAGTATATCTATACTGGAAAACACTCCCGAATCTAAATATTTTGCTAATGGTTTTTCTGATTCAGAATATTGCATTGAATATTTTTCTATTTTTTGTCCCCAAATATAATTTAAACCATAGCCAAAACAAAAAGCTATTAATAATCCAATAATAACTATAATATTTATTTTTTTCATAATTTTCGTCCAAATAATTTATAAATCGACTTTTATCTTAAAAATAACTCTAATTCTAATTTTCGTTAACTTATAAATATTTAAAAATGATTTGTTTAGGGTAATATTTGAATAAGCGAAACATCATTAATTTCAGCTTGGCTAGTAATATCTTTCTTTGTTAAAATTAAAACTTGATCTTTTTCCTTAAGATCAGAAATGGTAATCAATTTCTCTTCGGGGGTGGACTGTGTTCCAGGCGAAAGAGAATTCTTCATATCAGAAGGCGTAATTAGTTTTACAAGTTCTGTCGATTCAGAAATAATAACCTTAACTGTATTTTCTTTACCCGTAGGCTTTACTGTCAAATATTTTTCGGCGACATTAACATTTACAATAATCCCTGAAAAGCCTAATACTTCTTTATTTGCTCCTTCTCCGGTCGTAAAACTTTTCCCTTCAAATTGATTCTTTCCCTTTAACAAATAAACGAAAAGGTAACAACAGCTAGCAGTTATAACGGCTAAAACCAGAAGAATGATAATTATTTTTTTCTTTTTTTCCATTATTAAGGAAGAACTTCTATATATTCAATATCACTAATTTCGGCTTTACCAACGATATTGTTTCGGGCTCTTATGGAAACCTTGTCTCCTGCTTTTAGATCTGAAATATTTATCTCTTTTTCCGTTGGGATAAACATACCAAACTTTGGAGCGTTTGAAGGAACGCCTAATTTTCTTATGTCTGTTTCATTGCTCAAAATAATCTTAATTTCTGATGTTGTTCCTTCTTGTTGTACAATTAAAAATTTTTCTGAAACATTTGTGCTTAAAACTACGGCCGAAAAAACAAATACTTTACCAATTAATTCGGGAGCAGATGTCGGAGTAACGCTCTCTTGCGGAATGTTTTCTTGCTCTACTAAATCATTTTTTGAACTTTTAGAAATTACCCAAAAGATAATTCCTCCGATAATCAAAACAATTATTATAAACAAGAGAGTCTGATTTATTTTCATATTTACAAGCTATAAATAATCTAATTTATAAAATTATACCATAAACAAGCTTAAATACCAGTTAATCATTCTTCCTCCCCAGAATAAAGCAAAAAATGTGCCAAAAACCAGAAACGGACCGAATGGAATTTCAGATTTTAAGGTCTTTCTTTTCAAGCTTATCAACCCTAATCCCATTATAGCACCGATAAAAAAAGCTAGAAACAAAGCAACTAAGATATTCGGCCAGCCCAAAACCAAACCCATTAAAAAAGCCAGCTTTATGTCGCCAATCCCCATCCAGCGGCCTCGGGAAACTAAAACTATCAACAGAAAAAAAGCAGCTGCTAAAAAAGCAGAAAGGATATGTTGAATTAAAAGATTAAAATCATTAATTACAAAGAGGAAGCAAGAAACAGTATATATGATAGCCAGAATAATAGCAGGATAAACTACTTTGTCAGGAATAAGATAATGCTTTAAATCAAAAACAAAAATAACAGCCAAAAAACAGGAAATAATAAGCAAAAACAAAAAATAAAGAATGCTTCCGAAATTAAACGGCCCAGCACTGAAAACAAAATTAAAGATAAAAACAAACAAAAAGCCGGTAAACAGCTCAACTAGAGGATACTGAAAAGATATCGGCTTTTTGCAATATCGGCATTTGCCTTTCAAAAACAAAAAGCTGAAAACAGGAAATAAATCCTTCACAGCCAATATATGCTTGCAATGAGGACAAAAAGACCTACCTTTTAAAAAGTTTCCCCCGGTTTCAAACCGATAAATCAAACAATTCAAAAAAGAACCAATAACTAAGCCGAAAACAAAGATAAATAAAGTAAAAAATAAATTCATTAGCATATTATATATTACTAATTTAAGCTAATCAACCAAAAAAAGAAAAATCCCGGCAAAATACCGGGAATTTTCTTTTAAAGACAGTGAAACAATATATTAAAATCCACAGTCAAGATCATCGGCAGCCGGTGCAGTACTCGTACTAAATGTTCCCCTTTTAGAAGCAGTAAAATAAACTGCAGGTGTGACTTCAAGCTCAGCATAAACGCAATATCTTTGATTGTCGCCATTATTAGGAACAAAAACATACGTGTCAGTATCTATGGGGTCGTTAGGAACCATAGGCAAATAAGTTCCAATACCTTTTGATATGAGGTCAGCCATATCTGTTGCCGTAGCATAAGCCTGACCATCATCATAAAACATTTCCATCGCCAGAGATATCTGCGTGATATCTGATTGTCTCTGCGCATTCCTAGCTTTTTCCCTAGCCCCGCTCAAAGAAACCAAGACAATGGTAGCTAAAATACCAATAATGGCGATAACGACCAACAACTCAATAAGAGTGAAACCTTTATGCTTTCTGCTAAAATATTGAATCATATATTTGAATATTTTTAAAAAGAAAGTTAATCGACCTTTAAAATTGTTAATACGTAAATCAATTGACCAAGCCTTTACCAATTTTACCACATTATCTTTAAAGAAACAAAGAACGTCAAGTGAAAAACTACATAGAAACCATTTTGTACATAGGGACGAGAATAGAAAGCATGAGTCCAGCGACAATTACGCCTAAAAATACGATCAATGCCGGTTCCAAAATGCTCAAAGTGTTTTCAATCGTCCTGTCTATTTCCTTTTGATAGAAATCAACAATACTCATCAGAGTGGTATCCAGACTTCCCGTCCTTTCACCGACCAAGACCATCTGGACAAAAACAGGAGAGAAAAGCTCTGGCGATTTACTCAAAATCTCGGAGATCGCCTCTCCTTTTCTTACCTCGTCCCTGGTTTTTAGAATCACTTCCTTATAAAGGGTATTGTCAATAATGTCTGCTACTATTTCCAATGCCTGGGCAATGGGCAAACCTCCGGAAATTAAAGTTGAAAGATTTTCAGCAAAACGGTTGATAAAAATCATTTTGAACAAAGAGCTGAATAATGGTAATTTCAGCAAAATATTATCAAAAAACCTTCTTCCTTTTTCAGTATGGTAATATCTCAAGCCAAAAATCACCAAAAAAACAAATATCAGCAAAATCGCTAATCCGAACTGCCTGAAAAATTCAGCTATCGCTATGATAATCTGCGTTATCAAAGGCAAAGCTTCTCCGCTGGCTTCCAAAACTTCAGAAAGATGGGGAATGACGAAAAACACCAACAAGGCCAAAATCAGGAAAACGACAAAAAGAACCAAAAGAGGATAAAGCAGAGCGCCCTTTACCCTGCCCAATAAATGATATTCCCTTTCCAAATGCTCTGCTAAATAATCCAAGACTTCGGAAAGCTTTCCGGAAACCTCTCCGGATTTTATCATGGCAATATAAAAGGAAGAGAAAATGTTGGGATAACTAGACAAAGCGCCAGAAAAAGAACTACCGCCTTCCACATCATCCGATATCTTTAAAATCTTTTCTTTAAACTCAAAACTCTGTGACTGTGAAGAAAGAACTCTCAGGGATTCAACCAAAGGCACCTTGGATCTGAACATAATGGACAGCTGCCGGGAAAACAAAACTACCTCTTTCTGGGAAATTTTCTCAAAAAGCTTTATTTTTTTGGCATAAAAAGGCTGGACTGCTTCTTCTAAAAAAGTGACATATAACCCGTATTTTTGCAAAAGATTAATAGCTCCTTCTTTCGAAGAAGCTTCAACCTGGCCAGCCCTAACTTCGCCTGTTTTAGTGCGGACTTGGTAATTGAATTTCATAAACTATCTTATAAGTATTTTCAGTTCGGAAGGATTCAAAGAATAATTGAGCGCATTTTCCAAAGAAATTTCCTTGTTTTTCACCAAATTAGCCAAGGCCCTGTTTAAAGAAACCATTCCTTTTTCTGCTGAAGTTTCAATGACTAAAGGCAGCTCATGTATTTTGTTCTCGCGGATTAAATTAGCCACAGCCGGCGTAGCCAACATTATTTCACAAGCCGGAATCAATCCTCCTTTGATTCTGGGCACTAACCTCTGGGAAATTACCCCAAGCAAGGAACCTGACAACTGAGCTCTGACCTGGCCCTGCTGTTCTGGAGGAAAGGAATCAACGATTCTGTGGATACTCTGGCTGGCAGAATTGGTATGCAAGGTGGCAAAAACAAGATGTCCGGTTTCGGCAGCAGTTATGGCAATAGCAATGGTTTCTGGGTCTCTCATTTCACCGACCATGATAACATCAGGATCCTGGCGGAAAGTGGAGCGGAGTGCCCGAGAAAAGCTGAGAGTGTCCTGATAAACCTCTCTCTGGTCAATAATGCTTCTGTCATCTTTGAAAATGTATTCAATCGGGTCTTCAATAGTGATAATATGGTCTTTCCTGGTTTTATTTATCTCGTCTATTAAAGCAGCTAAAGTCGTTGATTTGCCGTGACTGGAAGGTCCGGTAATTAAGACAAATCCCTGGGAAGCTCTGGTAAATTCGTGCAAAACAGGAGGAAGATTCAATTGCTCGATGGTTTTTACTTCTGCCGGCACCAAGCGGAAGGCAATGGAAATTTCCTCTCTCTGGAAAAAGACATTAACCCTAAATCTAGCTCTATCTTCAAAATTATATGAAAGGTCAATTTCTTTTTCTCCTAAAAAGTTTTGATATTGTTCAACGGTCATTAAGGCTTTTGTCAGTTCCTGCGTGTCGACAGAAGTCAAAGCCGGTTCTTTTAAAAGTGGAACTAAAACGCCAGCTACTCTTAAGACAGGCTGGTGGCCGACTGAAAGATGCAAGTCGGAAGCCTGCTCTTTTATAGTTATCTCAAGGAATTCTTTTAATTTGGCTTGATGGTTGCCGTCTACGACGTTGGGTGTTTTTTTCATATGATTTTTTTTATTTCTTCCACTACTTGACTGGGCGTGTAGTGGGCTTTAATTAAATATTTAGAAACTCCCAAATGTATTCCTTTTTCGACCTCTTCTTTCTGGCCGAGATTTGAGAGAATTATTATTTTCAAATTTTTAAGACTTGCTTCGGCTTTTATCTTTCTCAGTATTTCCCAACCGGAAACTTTTGGCAGAACAATATCCAAAAGGACCAAATCCGGCTTTTTAGCTTTCACCTTTTCCAGGGCCTGTTCTCCGTCTGAAGCAACTTCAACCAAAAAACCGGAGTCTTTTAATTTAGTCGAATAAATATCTATTAAAAACGGATCGTCTTCTATCAATAATATTTGTTTCATAGTTTAAAACTTATTTTTCTTCTGCCACTCTCAAGACTTCCTCAATCGTGGTAATACCTTTCAGCACTTTCAAAATGCCATCTTGCTTCATTGACACCATGCCTTGCTCGTCTGCTTCTTTTTTAATCGCGGCTTCGGAAGGATCTTTCAGAATCAGATCAGAAAGGGAGGGCGTGGCTGATAAAATCTCGAAAATCCCGATTCTGCCTGTAAACCCGGCTCCACTACATTTCGGACAACCTTTGCTTTGGTAAATACTGAAGGATTTATCAATTTTCAAAGAATCCTTGATTGCAGGTGGCAGTTCTTCTACTTCTTTCAAAATAAGGTCTCTGACCTTGGGATTCGGTTTTACCTTTTCCTTGCAGTCATCGCACAGCCTCCTGATTAATCTCTGAGCCATGGCCAATTGGAGCGTTGAAGGAATCAAATACGGCTCAATGCCCATATCAATCAATCTCGGAATAACTCCCAAAGCATTAGCTGTGTGCAGGGTCGAAAGGACAATATGGCCGGTTAAGGCAGCATGAATAACCAAGCTGGCTGTTTCCTTGTCTCTGATTTCACCAACCATAATAATATCAGGATCCTGCCTTAATATCTGGCGAAGGCCTGAAGCAAAACTGTAGCCGATTTCCGGCCTTACCTGGGACTGGTTTATGCCTTCAATAAAATATTCCACCGGGTCTTCTAAGGTTACAATATTCACCCCTTCTTTATTCAATAACTGCAAAATGGCATAGAGTGTAGTTGTTTTGCCGCAGCCTGTGGGTCCGGTAGCCAATATCAGTCCATAAGGCTTTGAAATACCCTGTTGTATCACTTCCAGGTTCCTGCTTTCCAAGCCCAATGCTTCGAAGCTTTTCAATCCGGTTTCAGGATCCAATACCCTGATAGCTGCCTTTTCTCCCATGGTAGTGGGAAAAGTAGAAACACGGAAATCAATAGACTTTGTGTTTATTTTCGTGGAAAACCTACCGTCCTGGGGAATCCTCGTTTCATCAATTTTCAAGTTAGAAAGTATTTTTATTCTGGCAATAACTGCCTGACTGATATTCAAAGGCAAGAATATAGAAGAGTACAGTATGCCCAGCAATCTGAATCTGATTCTCAGTTTGTCTTTGACCGGCTCAATATGAATGTCAGAAGCATTGCCCTCTACCGCATGCCTGAGAATAACAGCAACAATTTTGGTGATCGGCGCTTCTTCTGTCATCCTCTGAAATTCAACCCGAGTCAATGGCTTTTTCTTTCCTTTTTCTTCTTTCAACTCAGTTTCCAGCTCTTCTAGGGCTATACCAACTTCTTTTTTCAAGTTGCTGTACTGTTTTAAAAGATCTTTAAAAGTTTTGTCAGTAATTAAGAAAATGCGGTAATTGAAATTTCCTTGTCTAGCCAGAAACTTCAAAGCTTCCTGGGCTTTTAAATCTTCAGGGTAAACCATGCCCACTTCTAAATCTTTTTCTGTTTTCTGAATGGGAATCATCTGGTAGTACTTGGCTGTTTCCTCGGGAATTAATTCCAAGGTCTGTAAGGGAACTTTTTCAATCACCACCTCTTTCAAAGGTATTTTTAAAGATTCGCTTTTAATATTAAAAAGCTCTATTTCCGGAATCAGGCCAGATTCCAAAATCACTTCCTCTTCTTTCTTGTTTGAGCTTTTGATTCCTTTTTCTAAAGAATCAATTTTTTCTTTATCCAGTATTCCTTTTTCAATTATTTTTTTTAGTAAAGACATATTAATAAGGCATAAATGGGTTATTCCGGCCAATCTCTATCCCTGGAATTTCTTCCCCTGTTTCAGTCGTCGAAGCAACAACTTCCTTAAACGGCTCTATTTCCGGAAAAGGAACAAGACTTTGCATATCCTGGCTGATTAATTTATCAAAATTAATCTTTATCTCTTTTTTCGAGATAAGAGCTGTCTCTTCAATAAGCGAAGGCTCCTGTTTTTTAAAAACTCCCTGCCAAATGATAATTAAGGTAACAATAACGATAAAAATGAAAACAGCGAGCAAGGTCTTTTGGAAATTTTTCTGTTGTAAGAAAATAATGGCCATTTTAGTAAGAATGAATTTTTATTTTAAAAGCAACACTGAGTAAGTCTTGATTATTGGTCGGGGAAGAAAAGGAAATGTCTTCTGCCTCAACAAGCCTAGCTGATTTTTCCAAGACAACAAGAAAGCTCTTCAAAGCGGTATATGAGCCTGAAACCCTTAAGCTCATTGATATTTCTTTAACATTGGTCATGCCGCTGACAGCAGCAACGGTAAATGGGCTTATACTTTCCAAAACCAGACCTGATTGACTGCAGGCTAACTGGACGAAATTGAGCAAAGAAGGTATGTCAATGGAATCTGGCAAAGCAGAATCGATTTTGGCCATTGCTTCATTGTTTTGCGCTAATCTAGCTTTTACTGCGTCAATCTCGGCAAAATATTGCTGCTGTTCTTCTATCTCCATTTTTTTGACATTAATGCTGTTTTGCAGCTCTTTCAAGCTCTGGTATTTCGGCCACAAAAGAGTCGGACCTAAAATAAGTGAAAAAACAAAAAGACCGATAATGATAATGGGTATGAAGTCTATAAGATTGAACCTGCTCATTTTAAAATGCCTGGTTTAATATAAATCGATAATTCAAAATCAACGTTACCTTCGTTGCTAATGGAAACTTTCTGCAAATCCACTTTTGAAATCCAATCACTTTGTTCAAAAATCAAAATCTGCTGCCCAAGGTTTTCAAAATTCCTTGTTTTGCCAGAAAGAATTGCCTTGTCTCCTACAGCATTCAAATTGAACTTGGTAAACCAGATCTGGGGGTGAGTAGACTGCTGGATCAAATCAAAAATTTTAGAGCTTCTTATATGATTATCAAGCAGCTGGAAGAAATAGCCGATCTTGTTGTTGTATTTTAGAACCTCTCTTTCTGCTGCGCTTCTTTCCATTGATCTCAACTCGTTCAAAGACATAGTTAATCCCTGGAGAACATCGCCAGCTCTTTTCACGGAACTGCTCAGAATGAAATAGCTCAAAATTGACAAAATCAAAATAATCAAAAAAGCAAAAAGCAGGTTATTCAACCAACCTGGCAATTTTGCGGTTTCTTTTGGTATTATTTCAACCATATATTAATATTCCAAACCTCTTAGGGCTGTTCCGACAGCTATGGAATAGCCGGGCCCCATTTCTTTTAACTTTTCTTCCAAAATGGGAGGATAAAAAATATTCGTAAAAGGATTGGCGATTTCCACTTCCTTGTTTAGGGTTTCTTTAAAATACTCTTTTAACCCTGGAAGCAGAGCTGTACCGCCGGCAATTATCACCTTTTGGATCTCTTTTTTCTCCTGCTGATAAAAAGTATTGCATATTCCCTGGACCTCTCTCAGGATAACATCAATCAAGGGAAGAAGTATTGATCTGATATTTTGAACGTTTTGCCCTTCTTCAGCAGTTAAGGGCCTTATACCGTATTGCCTCTTTATTTGCTCAGCTTTGGCAAAATCAATATTCAAAGATTGGGCAACCATTGAAGTAAAATCATCTCCTGAGGTGTCAAAGCTGTGAGAACTCTTTAAAGCTCTTTTGTCGACAATAGTACAGGTAGTGCTTTGCGCTCCGATATCTATTAAAGCAATCGGTCTTTTTTCTTCTTCTCCGACTAAAGCTCTCATTAAACTGAAAGCTTCAGCTTCCAAAGAAAACAATTCCATTTGAGCAAGCTTGGCGATTTCCTGGTACTGGCTGATTATTTCGTTGGGAGCAGCTACCAAAAGAATTTTGAATCCTGCTTTTCCGTTAGCCAATGGCTTATCGTCAATTATCTGCCAGTCAAGGGTTACCTCTGATAAAGGAAGGGGAATATACTGCTTAGCCTCGTATTTAATAGCCTGGGGCAGTTCTTCCCTGGTCATTGGCGGTAAAGTGAAATTAGTGAAAAAAGTGGAAAAATCAGGTATGGAAAAAACTACTTTCTGTGTTTTAATGCCTGCTTCCTCTTTGACCGCCTTTATTGCTTTAGCAACGTCTTTATTAGAAAGGGAAAGTGTGTTTTTATCAAATGTTCTGAATGGCTTGTCATAGAAAACAGAAGCGGAAATCTGACCGTAATTCTCCAGCTTTCTTTGGTGGCCGAACCTGTACATCTCCACCATCTTAACGTATGACGTTCCGATATCTATTCCCAGGAATCTCTTGGGCAACAGGGTCTGAATAAAATTCCACATAATGTTTTTTTATTATACTATGAATATTATGTAAAAAGAATAGTAATCAATGTGGATAAAAACCAAAAATCTCATCTTGGATATTCTTTTTCCAAAATTCTGCTTTAGCTGTAAGAGAGAAGGAAGTTATCTTTGCGATGACTGTCAAAGTTTACTTGATATATCCGGTTTTCACCGCATTTATCAAGGCAAAAACCTTGATGATTTGTATTTTAGCGTTAATTACAAAAATCCTTTGGTTAAAAAACTGATTCAAAGCTTCAAATGCGAACCCTTTATTAAAGAACTTACAAAACCCCTCTCTTCTTTAATAATATCTCACTTTCAGTTAATGGACAACCAACCGGATTTTAAAGATTTCTCTTTAATTCCAGTGCCTTTGTATAAAAAAAGATTGAAATGGCGGGGATTCAATCAAGCAGAAGAATTGAGTAAAGAATTAAGCGAATTCTTTAAAATTCCTTTAATTACAAACTGTTTAATAAAAGAAACTGACAAAAAAGAATTTTTAATAAAAGACAAGGAGATTGTCAAAGACAAAAACATTCTGCTGGTTGACGACTTTTTCTCAACCGGTTCAACGATGGAAGAATGCGCTAAGGTTTTAAAAGAAGCTAAAGCCAAAAAAGTCATTGGAATAGTTATTGCTAGAGAATAAAAAAATTCCGCTTTTGCGGGATTTTTTATTCAAAACTATATATCAAAAATGGTAATTATGTATTTTTACCAAGTTCTTTTATGTCAGCTTCATCGAGAATTCTCAATACATCGTGAGCGATTTTACAGCTGAAGTCTTTACCGAAGATAGATAAATCATCCAGCTGTTTGATAAGCAAAACGACCAAGAATACGGCCGTACCAAAAACAATTTTTAGGATATTAATCCAAAACAGATCTGTTTGTAAAAAGTGAAATGAAACAATAGTCAAAATAGCAAAAATATAAATTAAAATCCACTGGAAACGAAGCAAACGTTGCTGATACGTAGCGATGATGCTTTTGCGATTTTGCTGTAATGCTTGGATAGCGCCCCAGATACTGGGAAACAAATTATTGTTTTTTACCTGATCTGCCTCCTTATCGGTAACGCTTCCCATGGCTTTGGTCAATTGTGTAATAGTTGTTGAAGGATGAAACTCATTATATGCCCAGTCGTTATGTTTAAGAATTCTTGTATAATGTTCTCTGATAATTTCCCGCATCTCTGAGTGTATTCTCGGGTAAATCATAAAAACTCTATAGAGAGTCGAATAAAGTCCGTCTCGTTCCGCGATAATATCAACGATTTTATTATAACGATCATTCTGTCTGGCAATGAAAAAGCCGGAAAACAAAGCGAAAAAGAAAACGCTCGCTACCGCTAATTGCGAAGCGAGATCAATTGAAATGTTTAATTTTGCTACAAAAACAAAAACTGAAAATAAAATTACAAAAACAATAGATAGAAAAATGTATGATTTATTCATACGTTTGTTTAATCAGTATATTAAAAAAGTAAATGCCTGTCAAAGCAAAAGATATATTTATCAGTTCTTCCTATAGTTGGCGGGACACTCGGGTTAAGTACCCCCCGAATGTCGACATTATAAGAGTATTATAGCGCTTTTTTGACTTTCTGAACAGAGACGTATTTGAGGCACGTGGGTCGGGGTATAAAAAGAGCCTTGGTGGTAAAACTACCAAGGCTCAAGAATCAACAAACTATTTAGGTAGCGACTGCAATACAATCCACCTGATGTCGTCTGCAACCTCAACTTCTCTGTCCGAAGGTGTTTCCAACGTTAGAACTTTTACACCTTTGGGAATATAGCGGCGTATACCACGCAACTTAGTCTTCCCGATAAAGTCACCAAGCGAACTTTCCACCACGTTTGTTTTTCGATTTGCTGCATGAATTACCGTTCCACAACCCGTAGCAATACCGACGTGACCGACACCGTCAGTGGGATTGTCGTGGTAATAATCAATCCGGCCAGAAATGAATATCACATCTTCTTCGGCCAGATCAGCAAGCGAAATAATCTCACCAAGTTCGCGTTGTTGAATTGAACGTCGAGGTAACCAGATACCGCGTTGTCCATATAACCATTTAATGAAGCTCGAACAGTCAACAACCATAGGAGCTTCAGAAGGTTTTGCGCCACGACGGTATCTTGATGTGATTACACATTGTCGAGCCAATTCAACCAGATTAACCTTAATAACCTTAAACCCCCTCTGAGTAAGTATCGTCAGTGTTTCTTGATGCGAAATTGGTAGATGCAGCGAATCAATAATAACTGCGCAACGATTTCCAACAGATCTGTATTCCATATTTACTCCTTTTTTTAGTTGATTGTGAAAGTACAAATTGGCGGAGGGGGTGGGATTCGAACCCACGAGTCCTTGCGGACGTCGGTTTTCAAAACCGATGGAATAAACCACTATCCGACCCCTCCAAAAAAGAGGGCAGCATACTAAGGTTAAGTACTCCTAGATTACAGTGTGTTGAGAGATTTTTCAAGTGTCTGTTGGGGCACTATTTTAGGCACGTGAGTCAGGATAAATTACAATGATTTGACGGATTATCATTTCTTCCCATGAATTTATAATTTCTCCTGAAAAATCAAACCATACCTTTAAGAAAGCATCCTTCTTGATAGTTCTTAGTGCTCCAATTTCAGGGTCTTGTAAATATATGTATTTATCGTCCAGTCCAACCACGACAGAATAATGTCCGTCAGCAACAATGAAATCTGCATAGTCAGAACGGCCCTTTGTAAACCAATCAACAATTACAGGGACTTTTTTATCAAGCCAACTAAGGATATCTTCAAACGTTGAGAAATTTTTAATTTCTACTTTAAAACCAAGTGTTTCAGCGGCTCTTTTAATATCTTTATCGGATGCTCCTAAATCTTTGTCTATTTTACAAAGCTCAGCAATATCTTTTTCAGTCTTCTGTGTGCCAAAATAATCTAAGACCATCTTTAAACAAGCTGGACCACACATACCAGCATTAAGAGTTTCTTGAAAAGGTTTTACGTTTAACAAATTCATAATGGTGATTTTATAACTGGAGCTATGGGACGATATTAGAACCCGCTTGATAATGGCGGCGTAAGTTACCCTATTCTACCACTCACTATTTCTTTGTTAGTTTTATTTCTAACTTTAAGTCATACCCCTTAAATCCTTGTTTTTTGTAAAATTGGAGGGCACTTTCGTTTTTAGCTGAAGCCGTTACAGATACGTAATCAACTTTATTTCTCTTGCACCATTTTAAAAAATCTTTTGTCATTTTTGCTCCTAACCCCTTGCCCCTAAATTTCTTTTCAATCAACATATTTTCTAATTCAGCATATTTGGCTTTCTTACGGAAAGATAATTTGCTGGAAATACCACCGCAAAGATAGCCGATAATTTTCCCATTATTCTCAATCACCCCCACAAAGCCATCTTTTTTGGTAATTCTGCTCCTAAAATACTTCTTTACCCTCTCTACTGTATGTCCATTTTAAATCTAAACTTTTGTCAAACTCCCTATATTCTTTCTTAAATAAATCAAAATTCAGCCTGAGAATTTCTTTTAAATCTTTAAGATTTGCTTTTCTAATAAGAAAATTATCCATATTATCAAATTTTACCAAAAAAGTATCCTTAGTTCTAACCGTCCACGACGGGTACCGGAAATGGACGTCCAAGACGCGTCACGAAATTACGTTCAAAATGGCCCGTCTCGGTCGCACTCGATACGCAAGCTGACTGCTGCCGGACTGCGACTCGAACCGCCTCGGTCACCTCTATTATTACCTAATATTATTACCTAAAAAGTAAGCTGCTCTATAAGATAATCAACTTTCAACTTTTCGCCAGTAGCATATTCTATAAGGCTATTCCAATCATAAAGTAGGCCAGGTTTAAAAACTTTTTCTCTAAGATATCCTCCAAATTCTTTATTATTTTGAAACCCTTCATTATTATTGAAGATATTTCTTATTACATAGTTTTGTAATTGAGCACTAAAAAATCGGCCTAATAGATAATTGTGATAATAAACAGGAGAAGAAACCAGATGTATCTTAGCTGCATAATCTGGCTTGTCTCTTTCTTCAGGCTTATTTTCCAATTGATACTTCTCTTTTAAATCCCACCAAAGATTGTTTAAATCTTGATCAGGATTTTCATATAGAGATTTTTCAAAATGAAACATTACTAATACCCACCTTAGGAAAACAAGATTCTCTGCTATTAATATTTTTTTAATTTCTACTTTTTCTTGGTTGGATAATTTTACTTTTAACGTATCTTCTATCCAAGCCGGATCTCGAACTAAATTACCGAACATTTCTGAAACTCCCTCGGTTATCAGACCGTGTGAATATCTTTTCAGTAAAAAGGGTAATTTGGGACCGACATTCTCAAAATAAATTCCGTGACCAAATTCATGTAAAGATGTCGACATCCACTTATAATTATTCTTAAGATTCATTAACACCCTTATATCCTTCGTTTCTCTATCTATAATTATACAGTAAGCATGAGGATTTTTTTTTGGCCTTTCGTACAAATCACTTCTATCTAAAATATTTGAAATATCAAAGTCAATACTCTTATAAAACTCCTTTGTGACTTCTAAAACATCTTTATCTTTATAATACTTATCTAAATCTATTTCATAGAATTTTGGTAAACTTTGGAAAAAAGGATCAACATAATGCCAGGGGAAAATTTTGTCTGTATTGTATTTTTTCTTCAGAACGTAATCGATTTCTTTTTTTAATTTTTTATAAGAATTCTTCGTTAATCTCTCAACCTTATCTAGTAAAGCTATTAAATCTCTTTTATTCTGTTCTTGTATAAATGAACTCATTTCGTAATAATCATTAAAACCATTTTCTTTAGCAACTTTATTTCTTAGTTTCACTAATTCTATTAAATCGTTTGAAACAACTTCTCCCACTTGTTGACTAGCCTCCCAGGCTTTTTTCCTCAAGTTGTTATCTTTTTCATTTTCTAATATATTTTCTATCTCATTATTTGTTACTTTCTTATTGTCTATCTTTCCTCTAAAAGTATTAAATTTTTTCTCAATTTCAGTGCTTTTATCAGTTATCTTTCTTAAAAGCTCTGAATCTGCTTGGTTTTCTAGATAATAGAGATAGAGAAGGTTAATTTGTCTATTTAAAATTGGGTCTTTTATCTTGTTTTTAAAAGATTTCACTTTTTCAAAGTTTTCTTTGTCTTTATATATTTCTTTTAATTTAAATTCGAAATCACTATATTTTTTGTAGTCCTCTTCTTTCCCTGATAGACAAGCATTCCACCAAGCTAAACCAGACTCTTTTAATAAAGGTCTTATTGTTTCTACGTGTTCTCTTATAAATTCTTCGGCTTTTCCCCCCAGTTGCATAATATATTTTAATAAACCCGTGGAACTTTTTTATTCTACCAAAAAACCGCCTGCTTGGCGACTTTTTGAACTTAATTTGCTGGGGCTATGGGACGATGTTAAAACCTGGCTAATTCAATAAAAAATCTTTCAATTCAGGAAAAGTCTGCGTACCCATATGATCAAAAGTAAAATGTCCCCTATCGGAAAACTCTTTGACCTGAAGACCACGCAGTTTTTCTTTAAGCAGTTTTGCAGTATCCAACTCATCTTTATTATCGTCAGACGATATGAATAAACATACGCCATTCGTTCTCGAAACCAGATTATTATCTATCTGAAAGTCGAAGAATCCTGGTTTTGGACGCGGAGAATTGGGAGCAATCCAAGGAGCAACGAGTGCAACTTTCCCTACTTTAATTTTGTTCTCACTAAGCCATCTTACTAGAAATCCACCTCCGCAGCTGTGTCCCACAAGAATTGTATCTTCGTTCACGGGAAAGCATTCAAATACAGAGCGCCACTTATTATAATCAGGTTCGTAAGGTCCTGGTAATTCAGGAATTTGAGCCAGAACCCCATTAACAATCAATTGTCGCTGAATCCATGGTAGCCAATGTGCGTCATATTTAGCTGGCCAACCTTCGGGATCAAAATATTCCTCTTTCGAAGGCATACCATGAAGAATAATTGCTGTTTTCATAATTTTTTATTTGCTGGGAGGCTTGGATTCGAACCACTCGGGTCGCGGCTTAGCCTCGATTACTCGGGTCTGCCGATAAAAAATTGTGTTGGCGGGATAGTCGGGTTAAGTGCCAAAGTTATACAAGTATTGTAAGGGTAATTCGACGATTTTCCTAGAGAGCGATTTGAGGCATGTGGGTCGGAATAAAATATTACTTCAATTATTCCTTTTAATCTGTTGATGGATATCCTGCAATTGTTTTTTAACTAATGCATCGCGATCAAGTTTTTCCTTGTTTTCGATTTTTTGATCTAGGATTAATTCAATAGACAACTTAACTGGGGCAAAGTGTTTGAGACACTCTTCTTCGCTTAGTTCATGCACACCCTTACTAAGAATACCATAGACAGATTTCATTTCTGTCAGTTGGCTAGGTAAAAATTCTTTCAAACTATCAACTTTTTCCTCCATTCGTTGCCTTTTAAAATCAGTCTCATTAAGCTTTAAACTGTCCCTATTATTTTGATATGTTTCAAGAATGAGATTCTCAAAAATTCTCCTTAAATACACAAAAGAACCAGCACCTATTCCATTAGCCACAAGGCCTATAGCTTTTTTAAGATTTTTGAGATCTTCTTCTGGAAGTACCTTGTTATATTTTTTACCAATCTCAGAAAACTGAAGATCTGCCAACGATGGCAATTGTCCAATCTTAAATGTTATTTTATTGTCTTTATAAACAATAAATCTTAAAACATCATTATCTTTGCGTTTGCAAGTTAACGTTACTAGGTAAAAACCTGCATTAGTATAATTTGAGCCAGCCCTAATGCCCCACGTATCAATAGAATCACTATAGATGCTGTAAGTAGTATCTGTACTATTTTTGGCACTATATGCATCTACATCACCGGCAAAAGTATTTTCTTCCAATTCTTCTAGGGCAACCACTTCATACAAAGGGGCCTCAAAATAAAAATCGTGTTTACTTAGTAACTTAGATTCTTCTTGTGTATTGTCTTCAGCCATATTTTTTGTATGATTTATTTCTCGGGTCTATCCGATAAAACTTCCGTGTGGCGGGACACTCGGGTTAGGTACTGATTATTTAAAGGTGTTTTGACGGTTTCAAAAAGCTTCTCGAGCGAGGCATATGGGTCAGGGTTATTCAAGTCCTTTAATTTCTTTTTCTAATTTTGAAAAGAATTCCTTTGAAAATTTAATTCTCTTTTTTGCTATCAATTTTGCCTTTTTTGTATATAAATAATCAACGACATGTTTGTCTTTTGTTTCCCAATTTAATTGAGGACTATGTTTTGTTTTGTCTTGAATCCTACCGTTAATTTTACCGCACAAATTTTCTTTAGCATATTTTTCTATATTTGTTTTTCTGTAAATATGGGCATTATTTTTTCCGACCCAGACAAAACTTCTTGCAACCCCAATGGCCCCAACAGTTTCGAGTTTATCTGCATCAAAAATTATTTTCGCCTCCAAGGTTTTAGGTTTTTGTTCTGACCTGTAACGATGAGAAACAATGCAATTTAAGATGTGCTCAATTCTATCTTTTGATAAACCTAAGTTTTTAAGAAATGGTTTTGCGAGTTTGGCGCTTTCAACGGCATGATCAGTTTTGCCGGAAGGATCTTTCCTCTCTTTCGTGCCACCGATATCATGTAATAAAACTGCAATTTTAATTACATCTAAATCTACTTTTTCATTTTCAGCTAACTTAATTGCTAAATTATAGACCCTCATAACATGTTCAATATTATGAGCAGGATCGTTGTCATTGGCTAAATATTTTTTGGCGAACTTTTTTACTTCTTCAATTTTTTTAGTCATAATTTTATAAATCCTTAATTGAGACACTCAAGGTTTTGGCGATTTTGAGGCACTTAGGTCATACCGATAAAAAATTGCCTTAGCGGAGGGGGTGGGATTCGAACCCACGAGTCCTTGCGGACGTCGGTTTTCAAAACCGATGGAATAAACCACTATCCGACCCCTCCAAAAAAAGAAAGCGGAGGAGGTGGGATTCGAACCCACGAAGGTATTGCTACCTTGACACATTAGCAGCGTGTTCCCGTAAACCACTTGGGTACTCCTCCCCTTAATTGAGCGTAGCTTAATTTTGATATTTTTTCAAATATTTTGGATTATGAGAGTTGACTATTTTAAAATATTTTTTAACATCGTTTTGACTATCAATCCTAACATCTTTTCCGCTTTTCGTAATTCTTGACTTGATTTTAATTCTATTTAATATTTTAAAGACGGATTGAAGTAATGGAATTGAATGAGATGTAAAAGAAATTTTCTTATAATTATAGTATCTTCCATTTGATTTATAACGATGATTAAAAATACAACCATCTGTATCAAAAAGTCCACGCAGACAAGCAATTGAAAAATGTTTGTTATTCTTAATCCAAACAGGGATATCGAACTGTTGTTTAACTTTATTACCCTGTTTAAGTTTAAGCTTCTCAGCGCAAAATCTAACCAATTCCTTTCTTGATACAACTAAATTAATCGCTAAGTTATTTTTTTTATTATAAACACCAGCAATAACGCCAAACAATTTTTTTATTAAACCCAAAACGAACTGACTATATTTTTTATCATCTTTACTGTGGAGAGTAATCACGACCTGATATTTACTGATACCTCCATCTCCTAAAATAATACCAACAAATTCGGCAAGCTCTTTTGAGAATTTAGGCTTTTTGATAGGTTCTGGAACATTAAAAATATTATTTTGTTTATATTTACCTTCTTTCTCCCACCATTCCCGCCATTTTTTCTTTCTGTAAGCGTCGTTGCCAATTCTTCCATATTTTTTCCATGTTGCTTTTCCGCCTAGTGAAGCGCCTTTTAATCCATACCAATATTTATCTTTCAACTTAATTCCAAGAGGAATGGATGTTCTGCTTTTTTTGCAAATTTTTTGAAGGGCGTTGAAATCCATTAGAAATTTTTCGCGACGCCAATCACGTATAGTTCTTTCAGAAATACCGCAAATCTCCGCCATTTTTGCAATGGAAATTTTTTTCTCAGCTTTTTCAATAAAATTTTTCTGGCTGTTCTTGGAGAAAACAACTCTTTTTGAATTAAACCTTTCTACCATATCTCCATTATATCACCACTCTAAAACGAAATCAAGCTTGAATTAAGGCAATTTTTGTGGTATTTTAAAGAAGCTTTGCGCCCGTAGTTCAACGGATAGAACATTTGATTGCGGATCAAAAGGTTAGAGGTTCGATTCCTCTCGGGCGCGCATGAATCTATCTACTCCTATTGAAGAAATTCCTCGGGTCGGACCGCAAATCCATAAGAAACTAAGGAGGCTCGGCATTAAAACCGTAAAAGACCTTATTTTTCATTTTCCTCATCGATATGAGGATTTTTCAAATATTATCCCTATTTCTGAAATACAACAAAACCAAACCGTTTCTACAAAAGGGAAAATTCTGGACATTAAAAACATCAGAACTTTCAGAAAAAGAATGACTTTAACCCAGGCTTTAATCGGCGATGAAACAGGCCAGATACAGGCCATGTGGTTCAACCAGCCATATCTGATAAACACTTTCAAAAAAGGTGATTTTTTATTTTTATCGGGCAAAACCAACCAGAAAGGAACCAGAAAATATTTATCATCTCCAGCTTACGAGAAAATCACAGATATGAATTTCAATCATTCTGACCTGACCCACACTGGCAGACTGGTACCTGTTTATCCTGGGACAGAAGGCCTTTCTTCAAGATGGCTGAGATTCTTAATTAAACCTGTTTTAATGAAAATGAGAAATGAAATCAAAGACGCTCTGCCAAAAGAATTAAAAACAAAATATAAACTGCCTGATTTTAAAACAGCTATCTGGCAGATTCATTTCCCGGATTCGTTAAAAGAAGCAGAAACAGCAAAAAAGAGATTCGTTTTTGAAGAATTGATTATCCTTTCTCTTTTCATTCTGAATGAAAGATTGAAAATGAGGCAGGAAAAAGCTTTTGCCATACCAATAGATCTTAAGCTAGTTCAGGAATTCGCGAAAAACTTGCCTTTCCAATTGACTGATGATCAAAGAAAAGCCAGCTGGCAAATACTGAAAGATATGGAAAAACCAAGGCCGATGAACCGGCTTTTGGAAGGAGATGTCGGTTCTGGCAAAACAGTGGTTTCAGCCATGGCTGCCCTTAATACAGCCAAAGCTGGCTTCCAGACAGTTTTTATGGCGCCGACAGAAATCCTGGTAAAACAGCACTATCATACTTTTAATATCGCTCTTAAAAAATACCGATTGAAAATAGGATTAATAACCGGAAAAGAAAATAAGCTTCAGAATAAAAAAGTAAAGAGAAAAGACATTCTGGAAAAAGCGAATAAAGGAAAAATTGATATTTTAATAGGCACTCACGCTTTAATCCAAAAAGAAGTGAAATTCGGAAAATTAGCTTTGGTTATTATAGATGAACAGCACAGATTCGGCATAGACCAAAGAGCAAAGCTTTGTAAAAACCAGCAAAATAAAACAATTCCCCATTTGTTATCAATGACCGCTACTCCCATTCCGAGAACTCTCACTTTAACCATTTACGGAGACTTAGACCTTTCTTTAATCAAAGAACTGCCAAAAGGAAGAAAGAAAATCATCACCGAAATAATTCCGCCTTTAGCCAGAAAAAAAGCTTACGATTTTATCAGAGAACAAATCAAAAAAGGAAGACAGGTATTCGTTATCTGCCCGAGAATAGAACCGACCAAAAGCGAAAACGGCAGAGCAACAAACTGGGACGAAGTTAAAGCAGTAAAAGAAGAATATGAAAAACTGAAAAAAGAAATATTTCCTGAATTCAAAATAGCCATGCTCCACGGCAGAATGAAAAACGAAGAAAAAGAAAGAATAATGAAAAAGTTTAAAAACGGCAAAACAGATATTCTGGTTTCCACTTCTGTCATTGAGGTCGGTATTGATATCCCGAATGCCACGGTCATGGCTATTGAAGGCGCTGATAAATTCGGCTTAGCCCAGCTCCACCAGTTCCGGGGAAGAGTTGGTAGAGGTAAAGAACAGTCATTCTGCCTTCTTCTGACTGACTTTCAATCGCAAACCGTAAACAGAAGACTAAGAGCATTGATAAAATGCGAGAACGGCTTTGATTTGGCAGAAAAGGACCTGGCTATCAGAGGGCCAGGAGACTTGTCAGGGCAAAGGCAATGGGGAGTGCCTGATATGACCATGGCTGCTTTAAAAAACATTGAAATGGTTGAGGAAGCAAGGAACGAAGCAAAAGCAATTCTGCAAAATGATCCTCAAATGAAAAAAAATCCGCTCTTGCGGAATAAACTCGAGGAATTCCAAAGAAGAATTCATTTGGAATAAATCATTTTCTTATTTTTTCCGTTACCCAGAATCCCAAGTATTTTTTAAAAGCTAATCTTGTTTGCGATTCCAAAGCAGGAAAAGCGCCAAAAACTATCAGGGTTACCGGCATTAAAAGCCACTGGAAAAACATTGAAACATTCTTCCATCTGCTCAATCCTTTTGGCCTGGGCGGCAGCAAAAGCAAGCTGGTAATGGCTGAGATGACTATACCGACCATAGCAGCTGTCATAATCAAGCTGGTCAGTCTCGGCAGATTATAAGATAAAAGGCTGGTTTTAAAGTGCTCCCCGCCGATCATTAAAGGCAGCCATCCCAAAAGGAAAATAATCAGAGTAGCGACAGCCCAAGACCAGAATCCGTCCAAGATAACAAAAGCATGGCGGATTTTTTCTTTTGATGGGATTTTTTTGTTTTTCAGAAAGTTAAAAAAGATATATGGAATGTTTTCGCAGCCCCAAGCCCATCTCCTCTGCTGCTTATACTGGTTTACAGCTGTCTTTTTTAAATTTTCTGCCAAAACAGCGTCCATTGAAACAGGATAATATAAAGGAACAACTTTGTAGTCTCCGTTGTAAAAAAGATAGGCCTTCCAGAAAATGCGCGAATCGTCGGAAGTCATATTATATGGATAGCCGACTTCCTCTAAAACCCTGAATGGTATGGAATGGGAAGAATAGGTTACCAGCTGCTCTGGCCTTTGCTGTTGCATCATCTGCCAGAAAGTTCCGGAAGTGGCAATGACCCTGGAAAAAGCAGGCGCCTGCCAGATATTGTTGTTGTAAACAGGAATCGGCTGAAAACTGCTTCTTAAAGGATTATCCGTTGTCAAATAATGCCAGGTTAAAACTGCGAAATACTGAGGATAGGGCCTTGTGTCTACGTCAAAATTGGAAACGATAATGTTCTCGTAAGCTAAAGATGCTTTATCAATGATTGATTCTTTTACCTTTTTAATGGCCCAGGCAACATTGGAGCCTTTGCCCGCGATCTCGCCCTTTATGTCTTTGGGATGAAAAGTTACTAAAAACTTGAAAAACTTTCCGGCAAACTCTTTTTCAATCTGCTCAGCTGTTTTTCTGGCTGTTTCTCCTCCTCTTTCTTCAACCGCCAAAACAACAATCATTTTGTCTTTCGGATAATTTGAATCAAGCAAAGCTTCAAAAGAAGGCTTAATAACCTCATAGCTCTCTTTATATGTCGGCAAGATAACAAGATGGTAAATGTCCTGCCATTTATCAATCTTTTCCACTTTTTCCAGCCAGTCAATTGAAAGATTTTTTCTCATCAACTTATAGCTGGCTGACTGGTGAAAAGCAAGATATAAAACCCTTAACAGCCAGAAACAGTCAAAAACAATGATAAAAATAGCTACCACAACAGGGTTCAACCAGGAAAAAACAAAAGCTAAAAAAAGAGTCCCCCATGAAAGCAAGGCGGGCAAAAACTCAAAACATCTGTAAATTAATCTCTCTTTCTTGTTTTCCAAATTCAAGGACGAAGAGAGATCTAAATAGTTATTTTTCATACAATCTATTCTAAAATAGTTATATTTTAATTTTTCTATTCTATTTCTTTATATTTTGCTTTATTAATCCATCAATCCATCCTTTAATTTGGAAGAAATTTTTTCGACCTCTAGCATCTAATCTGAATGTTCCATAGGGCAATGAATATGGAGAACGCTTACCTTTGCTGGCCCTGCTCGTTTGATGAGTAATATGAAAAGATTTTTTTGGTATGCCACCAACTCGAGACCAAAAATTAATAGCTGATTTTATCTCAACGTTATTATGTACTTGAATAATCGGCCGTAATCTATCATTTGGGATTTGCATAACTTCTCTCAAAAAACGAAGAAATAAACCTACCATATTTGGATCAGAATTACCAAAACTTAGATTAGGACTTATGATATTATCTTGTTTATTATATCCTTCTGCCCAATACAAAGCAGCTCCAATTAATAATAATTCGTATTTTGAAAGAGATTTAATTTTATCAGTAGCTATCTGCCTTGTCTGTCGATTTTCAATTTTAATTGCTTTTGTTCTGCGTCGATTAAATTCCATTAATTGCTTGCGTGGCGCCCTGCCTTTTACTTTGAGTTTTTTCTGTACAGATAACGGCAGTTTAAGCTCTTTAAGCCAACTACTTAAGGTACTTTTTGAAATCCCTAAAATATCTTTTATTTCTCCATAGCTTTTCCCGGAAAAACGCAACTTAACAGCCTCTTGCCGATTAGAATTCATAGCGGCCCTGACGGGAATCGAACCCGTATTGCCACATTGAAAGCGTGGCGTCCTAACCATTAGACGACAGGGCCATAATTTCCCTTCTATCTTAGATTAATTTATGATATTTGTAAAGATATATATATGCTGATATTAGCCATAGAAACATCCTGCGACGACACTTGCGCAGCTGTTATTAAAATCAAAAAAAACAGAAAGTTTGAAATCCTTTCCAACGTAGTCTCTTCCCAGGTAAAACTCCACTCAAAATACGGAGGGGTTTTCCCTTCTCTGGCAAAAAGGGAACACCAAAAAAACCTGCCTGTTGTCGTCAGAAAAGCTTTGAAAGAAGCTAAAAATCCGAAAATCAATCTGATTGCTGTTACCTCCGGCCCCGGCCTTGAGCCTTGCTTATGGACGGGAATAAACTTCAGCAAAGAATTGTCAAAAAAAATGAAACTGCCGGTTGTACCAATAAACCATATTGAAGCGCATATCCTTGCCAATATTATTGATAAAAAATCCAAATTACTTTTTCCGGCACTTTGCCTCGTTGTTTCCGGAGGGCATACGCAGATTATTCTAATGAAATCAATCGGCAAATACGAAATACTGGGCGAAACTAGAGACGATGCAGCTGGCGAATGTTTTGACAAAACAGCCAGGATTCTGGGGTTAGGGTATCCTGGAGGACCGATTGTCGCAAAAAAGGCAGCTGAATTAAAAAGTAAAAAATTGAAAATTAATTTACCCCGGCCAATGATTCATCAGAAAAACTATGACTTCAGCTTTTCCGGATTGAAAACCGCTGTTTTGTACGAAGTTAAAAAACGCCCTCTAAAAATTAGAAGATCCAAACAATACGTTCAAGAAATGTGCACTGAAATCCAACAGGCAATCATTGACGTTTTAATCCGCAAAACGATAATTGCAGCAATGGACTACAGGGTAAAATCAATTATTTTAAGCGGAGGGGTAGCAGCCAACGAAGAATTGAGAAAACAGTTCCAGTCAACAATCAGCAACCAATGTTCTAAAATTACTCTTTCTCTGCCGCCGAAAAATCTGTGCACTGACAATGCAGCAATGGTGGCTGTCGCCGGTTATTTAAACCGACAAAAGAAAAAACACTGGAAAGAAATTAAAGCTAATGCTAATCTAAAAATAGGTGAAAAATTATGATTTCGGAACTTTCCAAAACTTACGAACCCGAAAAAGTGGAGAAAAAAATCTATCAACTCTGGTTAAAGACCGGTTTTTTTAATCCTGACAAACTGCCCAAAAGCTCTCAAAAAAAACCAAAAACCTATTCCATCGTCATTCCTCCGCCGAATATTACAGGCGAGCTTCATATGGGGCACGCTATGAACGCCACTATCCAGGATATTTTAATCAGAAAAAAAAGAATGGAGGGTTTTAAAACTCTTTGGCTGCCTGGCACCGACCATGCTGGCATTGCCACTCAAAATGTGGTGGAAAAAAATCTGAAAAAAGAAGGATTAAGCAGGTTTGATTTGGGCCGGGAGAAATTTATAGAAAAAGTTTGGCAATGGCGGGAAAAATACGGAGATATAATCCTCAGCCAATTCAAAAAAATAGGGGCTAGCTGCGATTGGTCACGAACCCGTTTTACAATGGACAAAGATTACGTAAAGGCAGTTGAAACTGCTTTTTTGCATTATTATAAAAAAGGCTGGATTTATCAAGGAGAAAGAGTAATCAGCTGGTGCCCGAGATGCAAAACGAGCTTGTCTGACCTGGAAATTGAATATAGGGAAGAAAAAGGGAAACTCTGGTATATAAAATATCCGATTAAAGGCGGCAGTTTCATTGTCGTTGCCACGACTAGGCCGGAAACAATGCTGGGAGATACGGCAGTGGCAGTCAATCCAAAAGATAAAAGATATAAAGATTTGGTCGGCAAAACCGTTATGCTGCCGATCCAAAACAAAGAAATTCCGATAATTGCAGACAGACTAGTTGATATAAATTTCGGCACGGGAGCAGTAAAAGTTACTCCTTCCCACGACATCAATGATTGGGAGATAAAAGAAAGACATAACTTGGAGTCGATAAAAATCATTGATGAAAACGGGAAAATGACAAAAGAATCAAAGGTCTGCGGAGATTTAACCTCTTTGCAATGCCGAGAAAAAGTAATAGAAATTCTGCAAAAAGAAAATTTAATTGAAAAAACAGAAGACTGCGACCATTCTTTGCCCTATTGTTACAGATGCCATTCTCTGATTGAACCGATTGCGTCAAAACAATGGTTTTTGAAAATGGATATTCTGGCAAAAATAGCAATTAAAGCGGTAAAAAGCGGGAAGGTAAAATTTGTTCCCAAAAGATTTGAAAAAATATATTTTGACTGGCTGAAAAACATCAAAGACTGGTGCATTTCCCGCCAAATCTGGTGGGGCCATAAAATTCCCATCGTAGGGGAAAACGACGTTTTAGATACTTGGTTTTCATCCGCTCTCTGGCCTTTCGCTGTTTTCGGCTGGCCCAACGAAACCGGAATCCATGCAAAAGATCTGTCCAGTTTTTATCCGACAAGCGTTCTTTCCACTGCCAGGGATATTATAAATCTTTGGGTAGCAAGAATGATTTTCTCCGGAATGGAATTCACCAATAAAGCTCCTTTCCATACGGTTTATATCCACCCGACAGTCTTGACTAAAGAGGGCAAAAGAATGTCAAAATCCCTGGGCACTGGAATAGATCCGATTAACCTGATTGAAAAGTACGGGGCTGACGCCACCCGCTTTGGCATCAGCTGGCAATTGACCGGAGGACAGGATGTCAGATTTACTGAAGACAATATCGTCATGGGGAAAAAATTCTGCAATAAAATTTGGAATGCTTCGCGGTTTGTTATGATGCAAATTGACAAAGAATCAGTTTCCAAAATAGAAAACTTTAAAAAATTGACTGAAGCTGACAAAAAAATTATCAAATCGTTAAATAAAGTAGTAAAATCAATTAATAAAGATTTGGACAATTTCCAGTTCGGAAAAACGGCCCATTTAATCTACGATTTCTTCTGGCATGACTTTTGCGACGTTTATGTAGAAAAAAGCAAATCGCAAAAAAACAAAAAAAATACAAAAAAAATATTATTATATGTATTATCAAACTCGCTTAAAATAATGCATCCCTTTTTACCCTTCATTACCGAAGAAATTTATCAAACTCTTCCCATTAAGAACAAAAAAGAATGTCTGATGGTTGAAGATTGGCCAAAATAATGTCTTACCCTCTTTACATATTTTTCGGAACACTGCCCAGCTTCATTTGGCTTTTATTTTATTTGAGAACAGACACCCATCCGGAATCCAGCAAAATGATCTTAAAAATATTCGCTTTCGGCATGCTGATAGCCATACCAGCCATTCTTTTGGAAACTGGCATTATAGATATCTTGGAAAATTTGTCCTTACCAACAGTCTTCTCGTTGTTCTTGAGAGTATTTATTGCTGTAGCTTTTATAGAAGAGATTTTAAAGTATTCTGTGGTCAAAGCAAAAGTATTGGATAATCCTGAATTTGACGAGCCGGTAGACGTGATTCTCTATATGATTATTGCTGCTTTGGGATTTGCCGCAGCAGAAAACATTCTAATCTTGTTTTCTCTGGGCCCGGTATTCTTTTTGGAAGACGTATTCCTTATCAGCGTTTTAAGATTCTGGGGCGCGACTTTCTTGCACGCTTTGTGTTCTGGAGTCTTAGGGTTTTTCATAGCCCTGTCCATTTTTGAAATAAAAAAAGGGATGGTATTTTTTGCTACCGGCCTGGGGATAGTTTTCCTCTTGCACGGATTATATAATTTTTCTATTATGAATACTGAAGGAATACTTTCCTGGTTGATACCGACCAGCATATTGGCCTTTTTGGCAGTTTTCCTTTTTTCAGGATTCAGAAAATTGAAAAAATTAAAAAGCGTCTGTAAAATATCTTAATAATTAATCACTAAACTATGGCATCATTTTTCGACAAACTAAAAAAAGGCATGGGCATTGATGAGCCGATTTTAGAGCCCGAGGAAGAAAAAGAGGAAGAAGAAGTTAAGAAAAAACCAGTAAAAAAACCAAAGAAAGCTAAGAAACCGAAAAAAGAAGCAAAAACTCCGGAGATAAAAATAGAGGAAATAGAAATTCAGGAGGAAGAAAAAGAAGAGCCGGAAGAAGAAAAGAAAGAAGAACCGAAAGAAGAAAAAAGGAAGAAATGGCCTTCCTTCGGCGGAATGGAAGAAGGAGAGTTGGCAATTGACGTTTACCAAACGGATAAAGACCTGATTATCCAATCAGCTATAGCCGGAGTCGACCTTGAGGATTTGGACATCTCGATAGAAAGGGACATTATCACCATCAGGGGAGGAAGAGAAAAACCATTCGAAGAAAACGGAGATTATTTCATACAAGAATGCTTTTGGGGGCCCTTTTCAAAAGAAATCATCCTGCCAGCTGAAGCTGACCCTGGCAGAGCGGAAGCTGAAATGAAAAACGGCGTCTTAACCATCAGAATTCCAAAAATTATAAGAGAAACCAAGAAAAAGATAGTTATTAAAAAGCACTAAAGATTCTTGATTTAATAACAAAGCCCGGCCTAAAAAGGTCGGGTTTTTGGTGCCCAGGGAGAGATTCGAACTCTCAAGAGTTTCCTCACTGGGTCCTAAACCCAGCGCGTCTGCCAGTTTCGCCACCTGGGCGCATTATGAATTTTATTCTTTTTTAAAAACAAAATCAACCCTCTAAAAAAGAGGGTTGATGTGATATTTATCAATTAAAATAATCCTAAGCCCCTAAGAGATTTCTTACTAAAGCTACTGCTCCTCTAGCCAATAAAGCAACAGCTACTCCAGCCAAGCAGTACATTAACATGGTCCTGGCTTTGTCTGTTTTTACCGGATCACCACTAGATGTAATGAAATTCAGACCAGCAACAACTAAAAAGATGAAAGCGATTACCAATAAAATGGTGAAAATCAAGTTGCCAACCCTATTTAAAATATCGACTAGTTCATCAACGCTGCCACCAATGACTGGTGCCTCTTCTTGAGCAAAAACAAATAAAGGCAAAACCAACAGACTGATCGAAAGAAATAATGTTAAGTATTTTTTCATTTTTTTATCCCTAAAAATTGACTTTCGACCTTTTCAATTAAACAAAGAAATTAATAATGATAAACGTCGTTTCTTTCACTCCTAAGACCGATTTTAACACCAAAACCAATCCTTTGGCAAGCAGAATAATGGCAAAACCTATGGCTGTGTATAAAAACAAACTTTTTGCCTTTTCAAGTTTATAGACATCTCCGCCAGCAGTAATCATCATGAAGCCGCCGAAAATGATAAGAATGGCAGTTATGGGTATGCTTATTGTGAAAAGGAAATCAATTATGGCGTTTATTAAATCCTTAATATCATTGTATCTCAAAGGATTTTCCAGTTTAGTAGAATCCTGAGCCAAAACAAAATCTTTTGCGAAAAAAGCTAAAACCAACAAGAAAATTAAAAATATGAAGTATTTCTTTTTCATGGTTTTATTTTACCAGAACTAAGGCAAAATGATAAGGGCCAGCAACAAATTCTTTTTCTGCCTTTAAACCTAAATCAAGAGCAAGTTCTTTCACTTTAGCAGGAGAAATCATTTTTTCTTTCGGCACTAAAGCAGTATTTTTAGCCCAATCAACCACCAATATCCTGCCCCCTTTTTTCAAAACTCTTTTCCCTTCCTCCAATACCTTTTTTTTGTCCTCGCACTGGAAAAGAAGGTTAGTCATTAAAACCAAGTCGCAGCCGTATTCCCAAACGCCGCTTTCTTTTTCAACGTCTGCTAGAATCGTCTTGATATTGGATATCTTTGCCAGCTTTGCTTTAGCTTCCAAGGAAGAAAGCGGTTCTTCTAAAACATCTATTGCGAAAACCTTTCCATACTCCAATTTCCTGGCCAAAGGAATAGCCCAGCCGCCGGATCCCGAGCCGAAATCAGCAGCTATCATATCTTCTTCCAATTTTAATTTCTGCAGGATTTTTTCAGGATCTAAAAATTCTTTCATAATTATGTGCAGGTTACTGAAGCAACTTTGTCGCCCTGTTCCAGCCTTATTAATCTTACTCCCTGGGCTGAACGGGAGAGCTTTGGAATCTGAGAAATATTAGTCCTGATAACCTGTCCTTTTTGCGAAATGACGATTAAATCCTCTTCTTCCGAACCAATAACCCTGGAAGCGATAATATTGCCTGTTTTCGGATTGACGTTTCCGGTTTTTACGCCAGAACCGCCCCTGCCTTGAGTTTTGTATTCTTTAACGTCAGTTCTTTTACCGAATCCGTTTTCTGAAATAATCAGCAAATAGTTCTGCGTTTTTTCTTTCTGCTCCTGGGAAGTAATTACGTCTATGGCCACTACTTCGTCTCCCTTTCTAAGCCTTATCCCTTTGATGCCGGAGGCAGTCCTGCCCATTGCCCTAATCTCCTTTTCTTGAAAACAAATGGACTGGCCCTTTTTGGTAACGAGCAGTATCTTGTCCTGGCCAGTGGTCTTCTGGACGTTCTTGAGCTCGTCTCCCTTTTTCAAAGAAATGGCGATCAATCCTGACTTCCTGATATTTTCAAAGTCCTCCAAAGGAGTTTTCTTGATTATACCATTCTTGGTAGCCATTATTAAATATTTTATGCCTTGTTCCTGATCCAACTTACTGATCGTTCTGAGACATAATATCTTATCCTGGGGAGTGATTTCAAGAAAATTCAAAAGGCCCCTGCCCCTGGCCACCCTCTGACCTTCCGGTATTTCATAAACCTGGGTGCAGAAAACTTTCCCAGAATCAGTGAAAAAGAGCAAAGAATCGTGAGTTTGAGCTGCCAAGAAATGTTCTACTACGTCGTCCTGAAGAGTTTTCATGCCCATAATTCCTTTGCCACCTCTTTTCTGGATTTTATAGGTCCTCGGATTGATTCTTTTGATGTATCCTCCCTGAGTCAGGGTGATTATCGTTTCTTCCTGAGGAATTAAATCTTCTTCGGCAATTTCTCCTATTTTCTGGCTGTGCACCTTTGTCCTTCTTTCGTCCCCGAAATTATCCTTGACCTCTTTTATTTCTTTCTTGACGACTGATTTTATCTTTTGGGGACTCTTTAGGATTTCAATAAGTTCTTTGATTTTGAGTTTTAATTCTTTTAATTCGTCCTCAATCTTCTTTCTCTCCAGTTTAGCTAAAGCTGCAAGCTTAGTTTCCAAAATAGCGTTGGCCTGGATCTTTGTCAGTTTAAATCTTTTTATTAAATTCTTTTCTGCATCTTCCCTATTGGCAGAATTCTTAATGGTTTTAATCACCTCGTCAATATTGGCCAGGCACTTGTGCAAGCCTTCCAGAATATGAGCTCTTTCTTTGGCTTTCTCCAAGTCATACTTTATCCTTCTGGTGATTACCTGGATGCGGTGGCTGATGAAATAACTGAGCATCTCAGCCAAACTCAAAACTCTCGGCTGGATTTCATCCACCAAAGCCAGCATGTTCAAATGAAATGTTTTTTGAAGGTCAGTGAATTTGTAAAGCCTGTTAAGAACCTTCTGGGGATAAGCGTCTCGCGAAAGTTCAATAACAATCCTCATTCCTTCTTTATCGGATTCGTCCCTGATGTCCTTTATACCTTCTATCTTCTTTTCCTGAACCAAGGCAGCAAATTGCTCAATTAAAGTTGATTTTTGCACCTGGTAGGGAATTTCGGTAATAATGATGCGCTGCCTGCCTGTTTTTTCCTGTTCCATTACCTCTGCTTTTCCCCTGGCAACAATTGGCCCCTTACCCTGGGAATAAGCTTCAATTATCCCTTTTTGGTCAAAAATTATGCCGCCTGTCGGGAAATCAGGTCCCTGGATAAACTTAAAAAGTTCCTCAGTATCTGCTTTCGGTTTTTCAATCAGATAAATCAAAGCATCGCAAACTTCTGATAAGTTATGGGTAAGAATATTGGTTGCCATGCCAACAGCAATGCCCAAAGAACCGTTCAAGAGAAGTTGGGGAACGGGCGAAGGCAAAACAGTCGGCTCTTTTCTCGTTCCGTCAAAGTTTTCAACGAAATTAACCGTATCTTTCTCAATATCTTTCAGCATTTCTTCTCCGATTTTCGAAAGACGGCATTCTGTATTGTGGCTAATAAAACCGTTAGAAACAAACGAATGGCAAAAACTATCCACTCTAAAAGAATATACTCTTTCCTTATTACCTAATTTTACGGAAGTAATTTCATCAAATAAATAATGATAATCTAAAAAAGAATTTATTAATTTTAAGTCGTCTTTTTCTAGAAATTGTTCTAGCACATGATAATATTTATTCAGTTTTTGATAACGGTCTAAATTATGTTTTTTAAGCCACTCTTTAAATATCCATTTTATTTTTTTGCTCCTGTATTTTTTTCTTAAATAATCTGACAAAAAGGGGATAAAATCAGTTTTTGACATTATCCGATAATCCAAATTTAACCCAGAGAATTCATTTAATCTTTGTTTTTTCTCTTTTGATACAAAATCGATTTCTCTTTTAAATATATTGAGATTATCATGTCCGTGAACAAACAACCGCCACATTTTTCTTGTTTTTTCAAATCTAAGGAATGAATCTATTCCAAACCTTAATAAAATAATTTGTAATTCTTTAAGTAATTTATCGCTAACGGAAATAAGAGTTATTTCTACTGACTTTTCCTTTGTTTTTTTCTTACAATGTTTTTTACAGACATATATCGAACCATCCCCTTCAGCAAATCCTCCCAAAAACGCTGCCATCGATTCTTTTGAGGCGTGAAAAAGAATCTGCGGAACCTGTTTTTTATCGGAAGAAATTTCTTTAACTCCTAAATTTTCCAGAAATTCTGCTATATAGAAAGAACATATTTCAAGGGCAACAAATTTTTTCTTTCCATAGCCAAGCGGTTTTCTTTCTTGTTCGTATATTGGACAACCAGGAAATACTTTTTTAAATTTCGATTTAAATATATCGAGAAATTCTTTGTCGGTATTGCAAAAACCTATTTTTTTGTATTTTCTCTTTTTATTTGTGGAAATATAACCTTCCGCAATAATAGCGCCTATTAAAAAAGCTAAGTCTGGATTCATCCGCGATGGTAATTTATAAACTTTAAATTTTCGGTTTTTGGTTGATGGATAAAATTCTTTTAAAGAAGGTTCAGTTTTCGGCCACAGTAATTTATCGTTTCTATCAATTATCGCAAAATCTCCTTTTTTAATTCCTTTTAATAATTTCCACTTAAAAATGGGCTTACCCTCCGAATCTGACGATAAAGTTAAAATAGGATGATTAAAACTGCCTTTAAGGTAATATCCGCGTAAGGTTTTTATTTTTATTGTCGGGTGAATTCCCGAATCAAATAATTTTGAAGCAGAATTTATTTTATTGCCAAACGATAAAACTTTTAGAGAAACATCTTCTTTTGTTGAAACTTCGCCAATCTTCTCTAAGCATCTATTGGTCACAACTAAAGAATCTCCGGCAATGCAATAACGCATGGCAGCCGGCGGATCGTTGTCAATGGAACCGAAATTGCCCTGGCCGTTAATCAAGGGGTATCTCAAAGAAAAATCCTGGGCCATTCTGGCCAAAGCATCATAAAGAGCCATGTCTCCATGGGGATGGTAACGACCCAAGCAGCTTCCGACAACCGTAGCTGATTTCCTGAATTTGGCATTGTGTCTCAGTCCTTCTTCCAGCGTCGTATACAGAATACGCCGGTGAACAGGTTTTAAGCCGTCTCTGACATCAGGTAGGGCCCTAGAAACAATAACTGACATGGCATAGTTAATATAAGACTCCCTCATCTCTTCAGTTATTTCCCGAGGCTTGATAAGGCCGATTTTGCTGTTTTCAGTTTTTAAATTATTGTTCTTCTTCATAATTAATGTCCTGCATATTAAAGTCCGGTATTTCCAAATTTGGCAGGTTCAATTCCTCTTTTATCTCTTCTGCCTTGAAATTTCCTAATTTATTCTGGGCTTTTTTTGACCAGAAAAACAAGAGTGTCAAACCAAGAACAATCACTGTTGCCCAGAGAATAATTTTTTTCTTGGATTCTGGTAATTTTTGGATTTTTTCAATAATGTCCACGGATTGATGTTAGGGATTGAGGACGACTATTTTCGCCTCTTCAGAAACAATATCTTTCTTTTTAATGGATAACTTCGGCAAAGACTCTATTTTTTTAATGCCCATCGTCTTTAAGAACTTATCCAATCCGTCAAGCTTCATTTTCAATTTGGGCAGCTGATAATGCATCGGGATTATGATATTCGGCTCAATCTGCGACATAATTTTCATCGCTTCTTTGGCTGAAACAGTGAATACGCCGCCGACAGGAACCATTAAAATATCAACTTCTCCTATCTTTTCCACTTGTTCTGAAGTCAATTCTTTCTGGCCGAGATCCCCTAAGTGGCAAATCCTCAATTCTTCCGCCTCTATAATATAAATAGTGTTATTCCCCCTTTCTTTTCCCAAAGACGAATCGTGGAAAGAAGGAATTCCGCGGACAAAGACTTCTTTTATTTCATATTCTCCGGGGCCGGCAATAACAAAAGGGCTTCCTAAAACCGCTTTAACATTGTTGTGGTCTGAATGCTGGTGGGAAACTAATAAAATATCGGCTTCGGCTTTTGGAATTCTCAAGCCAATATCTTCTGAAAAAGGATCAATAACAATATTGACGTGATTGTTTTTTGCCTGGCTTAAAGATATTTGAAAGCAGGATTGTCCATGCCAAAAAATGTTCATAATAGTTAATTTTATCACAGCTATTGCAAAAACTCAACATTTATTGTAGACTTATTTCTATGAAAGATTTATTGGAACAAAACAATTCAGTAAAACCAGCTCAGATCGGCAAGATCGTGGAGGGAAAAATCGTCGGCAAAGCAAGGTCCGCTGTTTTTTTGGATTTGGGACCGATGGGAACCGGAGTAGTCTACGGCAGAGAGTTCCAGGAAGCCAGAGACGAGATAAGAAACCTGAAAATGGGAGATTCTCTTTTTGTAAAAATTATAGAATTAGAAAACGACGAGGGCTATATCGAGCTTTCATTAAACCAGGCTTCTGACAAGATAACTTGGGAAAAACTGAAAGAACAAAAAGATGAAGATAAAAAATTCAACGTCAAGATAATCGGAGCGAACAAAGGCGGGCTTTTAGCTGAAGTTTTCGGCGTACCTGCTTTTTTGCCCGTTTCCCAACTGTTACCTGAACACTATCCCAGAGTGGAAAAAGGAGATTCTACTAAAATTGTCATGGAGCTTCAGAAATTCGTTGACCAGGAGTTGGAAGTGAAGATTTTTGATTTGGACGCAAGGCAAGGAAAATTGATTTTGTCAGAAAGGGCGAAAGAAGACGAAAAGATAAAAGAAATATTGAAAAATTATAATGTTGAAGACGTGGTTGAGGGCGAAATCACCGGCATTACTGATTTTGGCGTATTTATGAAATTCGGCGAGGAAGGCCTTGAGGGATTAATACATATATCCGAGCTTGACTGGCAGCTTATCCAAAACCCGGCTGATATTGTAAAAGTGGGCCAGAAAATCAAAGCGAAAATCATTTCCATCGCAGAAAACAAGGTTTCCTTGTCATTAAAAGCCTTAAAAGAGGATCCTTGGCAGGATTTTGAAAAAGAAAACAAAAAAGGAGACACTGTTGAAGGACAAGTAACCAAGTTCAACCCCTACGGCGCTTTTGTCCAGATAAACACGAAAATACAGGGACTTTGCCATATTTCCGAATTCGGCACTAAGACAAAAATGGAAGAAACTTTAAAAATAGGCGAGAAATATAAATTCCAAATTTTATCAATCGATTCAAAAGAACACAGAATGAGCCTGAAAGTGGTTGATTAACGAATTAAGGCGGAAAGCGGCAAAAAGGGCCGTTTTTGTTTTCCTTGATTCTCCGATGTTTTCCTGTTATTCTTAAAGATATGAAAAGCCTGATTAAAAATTTCGCAATTATCCTGATAATATTTCTGGTACTTTCCAGTATTTTTACTTTTTTCTCAAGCCCTTTCGAAGAAAAAACCGAATTGTCTTTGAGTCAGGTTGTCAAAGGAATAAACGAAGGGAATATAAAAAAGATCGTTGTTTCCGGCAATGACCTTGAAATTACCTACCAAGACGATGCAAAAGCTTTTTCCACTAAAGAAGCGGAAGCTGCCCTTTCCCAGTCTTTGATAAACTACGGAGTAAATGAAGAAAAGTTAAGGTCAGTAAACGTTGAAACAAAAGAAAAAAGCGACATTTGGAGCTGGCTAATGCCCCTGCTATTAATATTGCCACTTTTGGTTTTCGGCATCTTTTTCTGGATGATTTTCCGACAGGCCAGAGGAGGAGCAATGCAGGCTTTTGACTTTACAAAAGCAAGGGCCAGGCTGTTCGGAGCAGAAGGCCATCCAAAAGAAAAAATCACCTTTAAAGATGTAGCCGGTTTGAAAGAAGCGAAGGAAGAATTGCTGGAAATAGTTGACTTTTTGAAGAATCCGAAAAAATTCCTGCAAATGGGAGCGAGAATTCCAAGAGGAGTACTGCTAATGGGAAGCCCTGGCACAGGCAAAACGCTTTTAGCCAGAGCCGTGGCAGGAGAGGCCCATGTCCCCTTTTTCCATATTTCTGGCTCTGAGTTCGTTGAAATGTTCGTTGGCGTGGGCGCAAGCCGCGTCAGAGATCTTTTTACTACCGCTAAAAAATCAGCTCCAGCCATAATCTTTATTGACGAGCTTGACGCAATCGGCAGACACAGGGGAGCAGGTTTGGGGGGAGGACATGATGAAAGAGAGCAAACTTTAAATCAGATTTTGGTTGAAATGGACGGCTTTGAAAGAGATACGAAATTAATTGTCTGTGCAGCCACCAATAGGCCTGACGTTTTGGATCCGGCCCTTTTAAGGCCTGGCAGATTTGACAGAAGAGTTGTATTGGATTTGCCGGATATAAACGACAGAGAAGAAGTTTTAAAAATCCACTGTCAGGGAAAACCTTTAAATCTGGATATAAATTTAAGGGAAGTAGCTGAAAGAACTCCTGGATTTTCCGGAGCAGATTTGGCCAATGTGGTTAATGAAGCAGCTATTTTAGCTGCCAGAAAGAACAAGCAGCAGATTTTCCAGCAGGAGCTTCTAGAATCAATTGAAAAGGTTTTATTGGGACCGGAAAGAAAGAGCCATGTTCTTTCGAAAAAAGAAAAAGAGATTGCCGCTTTTCACGAAGCTGGCCATGCTTTAGTGTCTGATTCTCTGGCAGGAACAGAACCTGTCAGAAAAATATCGATAGTTGCCAGAGGAATGGCAGCTGGCTATACGCTTAAAATGCCGATGGAAGAAAGAAGTATTAAGACAAAATCAGAGTTTCTTGCGGAAATGGCTACTTTGCTGGCGGGCTATTGCGCAGAAAAACTGAAGTTCAAAGAGATAACCACCGGAGCAGCAAACGACCTGGAAAGGGCTTCTCAACTAGCCAGAAAACTGGTAAAAGAATATGGCATGTCTTCTTTGGGTCCGATTTCCTTCGGCGAAAAGGAAGAATTTGTTTTTCTGGAGAAAGAAATTTCAGAACAAAGAAATTATTCTGAAGAAATAGCCGGCCAAATAGATAAGGAAGTGGAAAAATTCATCAGAAATGCAGAGGACCAAGCAAGCAAGATTTTAACTAAAAAGAAAGCTCTTCTCGAAAAAATCGCTAAAACCTTGATTGAAAAAGAAACAATTGAAAGAGATGAGTTCGAAACGCTTTTGGGCAAAAAGAAAGCTAAAAAGGAAAAAACAGTATTCCAAAAAAAAGAAAAGACAGCGAAATTAAAAATAAAATCATTATAGAATGCGCGTGTAGCTCAGTGGTTAGAGCACGGCTCTTATAAAGCCGGGGTCGGTGGTTCGATCCCACCCACGCGCACCAGGAGCACTTAGCTCAATTTATATCGTATAATAGAATCACGAATAAGTTCTTTACAAATTAGCACTGCTGATGATATAATGGATACATGAAATCAAGGTGGTACAAGTTAAAAAATAAAGCAGTTAAACTGCGGAAACTAGGGGTTTCAATGAATGTTATTGAGCGCAAGTATGGTATAGCCCGCTCTACTCTTAGTAGCTGGTTTAAAAAAATTAAACTCACTCAAGCACAAAAGAAAAAACTGATACAAAATTCAAATACCGCTTTAGTTATTGCACGTAAAAAAGCGATTTTATGGCACAATAAACAGAAACAACAAAGAATTGAAGAGGCAAAACAACAAGCACTTCGAACTTTTAAAAAAATAAATATAAAAAATAAATATATCCTCGAACTCGCATTGGCCATTCTTTATCTTGGCGAAGGAGGTAAAACAAATTCTGAAACAAACATCGGCAGTTCTAATCCATCAATATTAAAATTCTTCTTATCTTGCTTAAAAAAAATATATAATTTTGACATAAAAAAAATAAAGTGTGAATTGCATCTAAGAGCAGATCAAAATCCTGAAAGCACAAAGCGATTTTGGGCCCAAGAGCTTAAATTGCCTTTAAATAATTTTAAACAAGTAACAATAGATAAGAGAACGCTTGGTTCAAAAACCTTCTCATATTATAAAGGAGTATGCGCATTAAGGTGTGGCAACGTAGCTATCCAAAGAAGATTGTTATACCTTGCTAATTTATTTTGTAGGGAAATAATAAAATAATCGGGCTTATAGTTTAGTGGTAAAACGCGTCGTTGACATCGACGAGACCGCAGGTCCGATTCCTGCTGAGCCCACATGAGAACCATTTACGAAGACCAAGACTTATTAGTGATTGACAAGCCAGCAGGGATAAACTCAGACGACTTTCAAAAAAGAGTTCATAGATTAGATAAAGACACTTCAGGAGTGCTTTTAATCGCAAAGAATGATGATATCTTAGAATTTCTCCAAAAGCAGTTTAAAGAAAGAGAAGTTGTTAAAAAATACCTTGTTTTAGTTATCGGCAAAATGAAAAAAAACGAAGGAGAAATAGAAACCTTAATAGGACGCTCTCCGGCAGACAGAAAAAAACAGAAAGTTTTCTTAATCGGAGAACCAAATTCTGAAGGGAAAAGAACAGCTGTTACCAGGTACAAAGTATTGCAAAGATTCAAAGATTATGATTTCATTGAAGTTGAGCCGAAAACCGGCAGAAAGCACCAAATCAGGACCCATTTTGTTTATCTTAACCACCCAATTGCTGGAGACAAAATGTACGGATTTAAAGGCCAGCTTTTGCCGAAAGGCTTAAAAAGGCATTTTCTACACGCATCTTATCTGAAGATAAAATTGCCAAACGGTCGAGAAATAGAATTCAAATCAGAATTACCTGATGATTTAAAAACAATATTAAATAACTTAAAATGAGCACAAAATTAGAAACATTCAACAAAAATCAATTGAAAAAAGACTTGCCCGATATCAAATCAGGGGATACGATTAAGGTTCACCAAAAAATCAAAGAAACGGCAAAAAAGGGCAAATCTGCCAAGCAAGAAACCAAGGAAAGAATCCAGGTGTTTGAAGGCCAAGTCATAGCCAGAAAGCACGGCAAAGGCGTAAACTCAACCATTACTGTCAGGAAAGTGATTTCTGGAGTTGGCGTGGAAAAAATCTTCCCGATCCATTCTCCGATAATTGATAAAATTGAGCTTATTAAGCGCGGTAAAGCAAAAAGATCAAAGCTTTACTATTTGAGAAAAGCTAAGGGCAGAAAGGCAAAATTAAAAAGAGAGGAAGTGGTTATAAAATAAAATAAGCCCAGGTGGTGGAATTGGTATACACAACGGTTTGAGGGGCCGTGCTCGAAAGAGCGTGCGGGTTCAAGTCCCGCCCTGGGCACTTCTGAATCAACGACTATCTTAATGGTTAGAATTTCTTGTCTATTTTTCTGGGCGAGTAGCTCAGTGGTTAAGAGCGCTTCTCTTACACAGAAGAGGCCACAGGTTCAAATCCTGTCTCGCCCATAATTTTCATAATTGAACCCATATAGTATGATTAATTTAATAAACAATAAATTGGTTTAATTATGAAAATAAAAGAGAAAAAATTGGCTAGAAAACTGAGAAAACTGGGTTATTCTATTAATGAAATTTGTAAAAAAGCTGAGTTAACTAAAAGTTCTGTAAGTTTATGGGTGCGTGATATTGAATTAACTTCCGAGCAGCAACAAAAATTATCTGAAAAAGGGATTAAAAAGAAAATAGTAGAAAAACGAAGGATTACTAGACTAACAAGAGAAAATGCTAAAAGACAAATCATTATTGATAGAGCCAAACGAGAAATAAATAACTTATCAATAACAGAATTAAAACTTATAGGAATAGCCTTGTATTGGGCCGAAGGCGCTAAAACCTTACGTAGCGGGGTCCAATTTTCCAACAGCGACCCCAGAATGATTCAATTAATGATGCAATTTTTCAAAAAATGCTGCAAAGTGCCCAAAGGTAAATTTAGAGGACATATTTTCCTTCATCACCATCTAGATACTGAAAAGGCAAAAAAATACTGGCATAATATATCGACTATTCCATTAAATCAGTTTTATAAAACATCAAAACAGCAAAGCAAAGCAAGTAAGAGAAAAAAAGATAATCTTCCATTCGGTACATTCGTTATTCAAATATGTAACACAGAATTATTTCTAAAAATTAAAGGGTGGATAGAAGGAATCAATAAGATAAAAATAAAAAATAATGAAGCCGGGGTAGCTCAGTGGTAGAGCACATCTCTGAAAAAGATGGGGTCGTGGGTTCAATTCCCTCTCCCGGCACAAAATGCGGGTGTCGTATAACGGCTATTATGCAACCTTGCCAAGGTTGA
>CAYZSL010000002.1:0-103962 GCA_964481125.1 uncultured Candidatus Saccharibacteria bacterium
CGCGACCTTACGTATTAGTCACGAGATTCGCGAATTTTCTAATTTTAACACAATAAAAAACTAACCTCAACTTTGTTAATTTACTGCTGGTTTACCAGATAAAGCTCCAAGGCCTGTTGGTAATCGCCCAGCTCAAAAAGCTCTTTCATCTGGATCAATATTTCCTGTTTTTCTTCGGTCAAAGTTCTGGTTTCCAAATCTTGAATTAAGCTTTCAGTCAGGTTCATATATGCATTGTCCAATTCTTCAGAATCAATCTGGGCAGCCAGAATCTGCTCGGCAATCTGTTTATTCTTGCCTAATTCAGCTAGCTTCTCAAGGTCTTTTTGGTCTGAACTGGATAAATTCTTAACTGCTTCAGAAATACTGGCCTGAACCTCGGTTATAGCCTGGGGCAGGTTTTTGACCTGATTATTTCCAGCAATTCTGGTCAATTCTTCCATTCTTTTATCAGCCAGATTAAAAGCAAAATCTGTTTTTCCTTCGTCCGATACAAAAAATGACTGGCTTTTTTCAGTAATTTTTTTAATTGAGTACAAGAAGCTGCCAGGCACAGAATTCTGTGAAAAACCGAACAATCCAAACAAGACAAAAACAGAAACCAGACCCGCTAGGGCTGGTTTAAAATAAGGGAAAAAGGTAAATCCTGTATCTTCGCCTAAAAGGCTTACTTTATTAGAAAGAACCCAGTCTTTTCTGGGTTTAATTTGGCGCAATTCCTGTACTTTGCCAATGAGTTCTTTCTCAGTCATACTATTATGACGTAAAATGATCGCTTTTATTACACCTCTCTCTTAGGCTTTTTAAGGCCCTACAAAGCTTAACTCTGGTAGCATCCTCTGTTTTGCCTGTTAATTTAGCTATTTCAGGTACGGACAACTGATCTAAATAGTGCCAGATAATCATATTCTGGTAATCTTCCTTCAAATCTGCCAAAACTATCTTAACTTGGTCCATATCGGAATTTAAAGCTGCATTTTCCTCTATTCTCTGGCTGGGGTCAATAATCGGCACGGTTTCGGGCGAAACAAACTGAGTCCTGGCCTTTTGCCTGTAATGGTCAATGACTAAATTGCGGGCTATCCGATATAAAAAAGCAGAAGGATTTTCAATGTTGGGGTTGTTCTTATACGACTCCCATCCTTTTAAAAAGGTTTCTGAACACAAGTCCTGAGCAATGTCCTCAGAACTTACCTTTACAAATATAAACCGATATATTTTGTTGATATATTGGTCGTAGATTTTTCCGAATTCTTTTTTATAATTTGCCATATCTGATAGATTATACTTATAGCTGGTAGGACATTGTCCTACCAGCTATATAATATATGTATGTCCTACCTATGATTCAATGGTTTTAATCTGATAAAAAGTATTGTTCCTTTCGCCAAGTCTTTCAATCTTTCCCCTGCCTAACATATTTTCAAAATCCCGCCTTAAAGTTCTTTTGCTGACATCAGGCAGAATCTGCTTTACCTGCCAGACCTGGGCTCTGCCGTTTTCTTTCAAAAACTCAATTATTCTCTCTTGCCTGTCTGAATTATTGCCTACCATCACAGGCACAGCCTCAGCATAAACTTTTATGGGCCCGGGATTGTCTTTTTTCTTGTCTTGTTTTGGCTTTTTCAGCTCTCCAGCTAAATTAGCATATTCTTGCTTAATTGCCAACATATCAGAAGAGCTTACCCAGTTCTGAACCAAAGCCACCTCAAAAAAGCTGTCCAAAGCTTCAAGATCCTTTTCATTGGGCTTTATCAGAAAATCATCTGCCAACTCCCTCATCTTATATCGCAATGGCTCTTTTTTAGGAAAAAACAAAGTCAAACGGTAAAGCTTGTTGGTCAACTGTATTAGAAACTCTCTGTTCATAGAACGTTCATTCAATATATCAGAAATTAAAAAAGAGGTCAAAACCTCTATCACGGTTTCGCCTCAATATTTTTGCTTGCCCCATTAAAGCAATCTTAAACCCTATTTAACAAATTCAATCTTCAAATTACGCTTGAAGGTACAAGCAATTTTTTGAAGAGTAGCAGTGGTAAAATTCTGCTGGCCAGCTTCCATCCTAGCTATATCACTTTGACTAGTGCCTAATTTTCTTGCTAATTCTATCTGGGATATCCCTTTTTTCTTACGTAATTGTAAAATCTGGTAAGCAATTTCTAATTGTTTATCATATTCATCGTAATATTTTCTAAATTTAGGATTTTTTAATCTTTTAGTAAGATAAATTTGGAAATCTACTGCTTTTTTTGTTTTTCCTTTTTTAATCATATATTTTTTGATTGCTTAAAACGTTTTTATAATTTTCTTCAGCCTTTTTAATTTCAGAAATCGGAGTTTTATTTGTTTTCTTTAAAAATGCATGCAGTAAAATTATTGTCTTTTTGATAAATATAAAATAGAAAATCCTATGTCTATTGCGACCAAAACCAACTACTAATTCTCTAATTTTGCCCCTAATGTGTTTAGAATAAGGCTGATCCAAATATCCCTTATTAACTCGTAAAAATTCAATGTATTTGAATATTTTCGCCTCTTCTTTTTCTTTTAATTGTTTAATATACTGTAAAACTGGACTTCGGCCTGTTATGGTATTTTTATAGAATTTTACCTTATATTCTGTTGTGGGTTCATTATATATCATATAGGATATATATGTCAAGGGGTTTAATATTAATAACGAAAATATATATTAATTATAAAGTTTTTTATTAATTTAGGAAATCGACATTCCAAAGACTGATAGTTGTAAAAATCTATTTTTAACCATATTAAGGTAGTGGTGAAATACATTGTCCGTCTTTCTTAATATAGCAATGGAAATTTTGGAAAGTATTATTCTCAAGAATATTTTGATCCTGGCCAGTAATAGTAATCGCCGTTCCCTTTGATATCTCGCTATTGTCAAAAATACAGTTTCTTACACTGGAACTTGAGTTTTCTAAATAAACAGTGTGGCCCGAAGGACCATCATTCTCAAAATAGATATCTTCTAATACAACTCCTGTTTCCACAATATGGATTACTCCTCGATAATACTCTGAAGGTTTTGGGATTCCTCCGTATCTAATCCTTGCATTTTTAATTAGAGATCCTTCATTGTTTTGATAAAAATATACCTTATTCCAAAATAAAGAACTTGATTGCGTCGCGCTGCCGTCGTTATTAGTATCTCCACCATATTCATCGTCAGTTATTGAAGTAAAAATGATTTGCTCATCTAAAGATCCTTGAGCAAACAATTTTCCTTCTATGTTCAAGCTCTCTCGCTCTTCAAATTTTATTATTACCCCGGGCTCAATAATTAAATTACCACTATTAGTCACTTCAAATTCTGCAATATAGGGGAAATCATTGTTTTGATAAAATGTACAATTCTTGTCAATCGAACCGTAAAAATAAATACCGTTTAAAACGTTATTTTGGCCAGTATTATCTTTTAGAACCGGGCAGCTATTTCCGACAAATACTGCACCTTGCACATATTTTATCTCTTCAAAATAGTTCTCAGTAATTTCTGCCCCACTTTCTCCTCCAATAATTATTCCACTATAAGTATTTTTAAAAATTGATTTTGCAATTATCGGTGCTCCTCCCGAAATATTTATTACTGAACCTGAAGGACCATTTTGAACTGTTATATTTTCTACCTGACTGTAAGAGTCAATTAGCTTCAATCCAGAAACGTTAAAATCCTCCAAAATGGAGTTTTTAAAAATAATTGAAGTTGAATCAACTATTATAATAGAAGAATTACTTTCTTTTTTGCCTCCATATCTAATTTGGCAATAATCAAAAATAGAATTCTGGCTGGAAGGGGTAAAATAAATTTGGCCCCACCAGCCGAAAGATCCAGAAACATCCATGTGAGAAGTGAATATAATAGGGTTATCTTCTTCTCCTTGCGCGACAAGAGTCCCTTCAACAAGTAGATTACTATTATGGTAAGACCATGCTGAGCCACCCTTATCGTTGCCTTTAAATTTAAGAATAACACCAAGCTCTATAATAAGAGTTTTTTCTTCTGGCACAACAAGGTAAAAAATTCCACCAGAATTTGTACCGATAAGATACGGGTTCCCCAATTGAGTAAGAGTAATCTCATTAAATTCTTCAAATCTTAAGGTTTCTGCGCCAATATACGTTTCAGAAACTGAAACGCTGTTTTCTGCGCCCGGAGTTCCATTGATAAAATTATTATTTGCGTCATGTCCATTGTAAGTTATGAGATTATTATTTCCCCAATTATTTGAGTTTATCCCAGAAATATTTGAATCAATTCTTTCCATTGAAATATGAGCGGGAGTAGTAGTTCCTGCAAACCACTCTTTGCAGTTTCCATTTTCATTTTTTGAACAACTGACTTTATCAATTAAATTATTGTTTTTATCTTTTAATTCTAATTTATTGCCGTCATTGTTTAACCTTAAATTACCTTTAAAAACAAAATCAGCAGCAATGTCATTAATAGTATTGTCGTCCGTGCTCTCCAAAAGATAATACTGGTGAGCTAAAATTGTCGTTGTGGCTAAAGCATTAGCAGTTGAAGTGGATACTATAATAAACTCTTCTCCGTCTTTCATAATCTGCCAATCTGTCAAATCAATATCGTTGTCGGTATTATTATAAAGCTCAATCCACTCGTCATTTGCCGAACCATTTGTACCCATCCAGGCAATTTCATTGATAACCACTTCTAACGTAGTAGCTTCCTGCGGTTCGTCTTCTTCTTCTTCCTCCTCCTCTTCCTCCTCTTCCTCGCCCGGTTCAGATTCAAGACTTTGATTTTGAGCTTTGGGAGTTGGATTTTGAATTTCGAAATCAGCTTGGTTGTTGTCGGTATCAATATAACTTTGCGTAGTAGTTGACCATTTTCGACCAATGCTTTGGCTTGGTGAAGGATTAAGAGCTGAACTATTTCCTTCGGCTGGTAAACTCCTAAATTCAATAATATCCATCCCAAATCCAACCATATCTATAATGTCAGTATCAGAAGCATTTTTGATTTTTTCTTGATTTACTACCAAATAAATCGTGTTATTCTTGGCCAAACTGAAAGTTTTATGAGTCATATCAGCCAAATTCAATAAATTTTGATCGGTACTACTGGCGTAAACAATTAAAAAATATCCTTTTGCCGAAACCTTGTTCCCGGTTTCAAAATTCTTTTTATAAACAGTGGTGTTATTACAATAAGTTTTTTGAATTGACCACTGAGAGATGTCAACTTCTTCGTTATTGGGGTTATAAAGTTCGATAAATTCATCATCACTACTTGAAGCGCTTTCAATTTGAACTTCGGAAATTAAAATTTTTTGATAAGTTGGCGATGGCTGGGATGGTGGCGGCGCTGCGCCGTCGTAGCCCGAATAATATCCATCAATATAAGCGCAATTTTGCTCTATTATTTTCTGTAAAGTTTTTTCTCCTATCCCACTAACTTTTAATAGATCATTAAAAGAATAAAACGGTCTTGCTTCTATTATCCTTTGAGCCAGTACCGGCCCGATACTAGCTAATTTCTGTAGCTCTTCTTTTGAAGCGGTATTAATATTAACAAAACAAATATCTTCTCCCTTCTCTAAATCTTCTTTTTCTTCATCTTCGTCAGTTTCGTCAATTTCCTCCTCAACCTCTTGCTGTTTTTCTTTCATTAATTCGGCGAACTTTTGAGTAAGAATGTCTATTCCTTCTGCAATATCATCTAACATCTCTTGCATTTCCTCCAATGTTGGAGTTTCCGATTGTTGAATTTCTTCGGTAGCCTCTTCCTTTTTGGGCTGTTGAGAATTAGAATCAATAACTCCTTTATCCGTTTCTATTACTGTTAAGCGTTCTAATATTTTTTCATCTACATAATTTTCCCTATTATTCGATAAAGTCTCGCTTATATTAGCAGAAGAAAAATCCAAAATTTCAGATAAAAATGATTTTATATTATTCCAAATACCACTTAATACTGGAGTTTTCTCAACGGTTTTGGTTATTAATACTTCTACTTCTTTAATTTTGTTTGTTATCGGTTTTAATAAATACTTTTCCCAAAAACTTAGGGGTTTAATCCCCAAGTCAGGCACTTCCGGTGGAAAAGCAATCTGCATTGATGGACTACCAACCCATTTATAGTTTTCTACGGTTTCACGAATATCAACAATAAACGGTGGAAGGTTATGAGTTAAGTCAGTATATACTCCCCACATCCCACCGTAACTCATTTCATTTTTGGGAGGTTCAAGCGGATTTGGTGAATAAAATCTTATTAAAATTTCTCCCCCATTTTGACTAGAAGGTTGATAAATTACTATATATTGAAAAAGAGCTATTCTTTCTTCTCCATCCCTTGATTTATATTTGAATTCTGTTGTACCGGGTGTCATTCTAATTTCATTTCCAAGTAAAAAATTAATCCCATATGCAACTGCTTTTTCAACACTTTCTTTCTCTAATTCATTCAAAATCCCCGAGGGATCTTGCGTTAAAAAAAGTTTGGCTATTTTTGTTGCGTTTTTTATTATAGCCCAACCAACTTCTATTGGAGCATCCATTAAAAGGTGATTTAATGCTTGAATTCTCGTTGCCTCTCTCATAATAATCGGCACTGCTCTTTCTTCGTTAGTTGAATAACCGGATGCTTCCAAGTCTAACCACTCAGAATTAAATAAATGCACCAATGACTCTATTAATCTTTCAACTTTATCTTCTGGCAATCCAAGATGTTCCCCAATTTCTTCAAGGGTAATATTTTCTAAATCATATCCTATGCAAATATTCGGCAAAACTAAAAATCCCGTTAAACAAATTAGCGCAAGGATATAAAAAAAACGTCTATTTTCCAGAAATTTTTCCATTAAAAAATTGATAAATTATCAATTTTCTTTATTGAATTTGTTTTTATTTTTCAAAGAACTATATACCTCTCTATAGCCGAGGTTCGCTTTAGTTAAAAGAACTATTCAATTACTAATGATTCTAATAATTTATCAAATTCTTGGATACATTTTTCTTTTTCATTGGGAACCCAAACTAAATGAAAACCGTAAACTTTATTTTTTATAGGAATATAAACACTTATACCCGATCCCAATTTTTCAAGTTCGAAAGCATTCCTTACGCCATAATAATTATTTATTGTAATTTCTTCAAATTCATCATATTTTGCACTCCCCATTAAAAGATGGTCTCTTTTTGTTTCTTTTTTTATCTGATCAAAATCTCCCTCTCTGTACACAATAGTAGTCCGAATGAGACATCCTTTTTTTATGGGAAGAACTATTTTTTCTTCTCGTGTTTCCATTTCAGTTCCTAGGGGAAAAAATATCATTAATCCTTCTTCGGCCTCCATTTTTTCTGTTTGCCATCCCTCTGGTATTTTTACACTTAATCCTGCCTTTTTATTTTCCATAATCATTCCTTCTGCGGTCTGTTTGATTACATAATCATCAATATTTCCTTTTATTTCTCTGTTTTGCCACCAAAAAATTAATCCTCCGACAATGAGGATTAAAAAAAATATAAAAATAAAAATAACTTTTTTATTTAAGAATTTTTTGGAATCTGGCATGTTTTCCTATTATACAAATCCTAAAATAAAAAATCAACGTTCTATCTGTGGAAAACTAAGAATGAGACTTAAATTATCTATATGTTCCCTGGCGATGACCAATACGAATCACGAGAATCTTCAGCTTTTTTTTATAAATCATATAAATAATCCGGTAAATCCCAACCCGCAAAGAATAATATTCTTGGAGTTTTCCCTTAAGTTTTTTCCCAGAAAATGGTTCTTTCCTTAAATCAAATAAAGCCGCGAAAATGTGCGGCTTATATTTTCTATTAATTTTATTGAGGTCTTTTGCTGCTGTTTTTGACAGAACTACTTTATACATGTTTTATTTTTTAGACAAAATAAAACCTTCTCTGGATAATACTTTCTCAAGAGTCAAACAATTACCTTTTTTATATTCCTTTTTAGCTTTTTCTATATCTTTTTCTAATTTTGGGAAAATACGCATTACTTCTAAAGTTTCTTGCCACGACTCAAATTCATCAGCAGATAAAATAACAACTTTAGGCCTTCCTTTTTCAGTTAAGGTATAATAAGTAGTTGGTTTTTGTACTTTTTCGGCTATTCTGAATATTTTTTTCCTTGCCTCAGAAATAGATAAGATGGTCTTTATTTCCATATATGTACATTATAATGTACATCATATGGGTTTGTCAAGCTCGAAATGAACTTAAAAAATTAAAAAATCACCCCTTAATAATGGGTATAGCGTGTTTAGTCTGTTGAGAAGAATCCTCAACGGGTCTACTTTGCAGATTAAGATCCGTTTAAATCTGTTTAATATAAAATTAAAATCTATTTTCTTTTTCTTTCCCTGCCCCTTAAGTACCTATTCAATGCTTCTTTTGATGAAATCCAAATCCTACCCTCTTTATGAGCTTCCAACCTTCCTGTTCTAGTAAGAAGATTTAAATACTCAGGTGAAAATTTGGTTTTTTTGCTTAATTTATTTAAAGAAATAAATTTTTCTTTTCTTTTATCTTGAGGGGTTAATATTTTTAGATAAATATCAAGAGAGCGCTCAACCGCCCGAGCGACAAAATAAATGAATGGTGTTAAATCGTTTTTATCGGCTTTCGATAAAACATCATAATATTTTTTTCTGTCGTTTTTAAGAATAATAGCTAAAAGATATCCTGACTGCATTAAAATAACGTTCATTATTAATCTCGCAGTTCTACCATTACCATCAAAAAAAGGATGAATTGCTACTAATTTATAGTGAGTAGTCGCGGCCAATTCAACGGGGTGAAGTTTATCTCTATTATTTTTAATCCAACTTATTAAATCTGCCATTTTTTTAGGCACATCAATTGCTTCTGGAGGTAGATAATCCGTACCGCCAATCTTTACTAAACTATTTCTATATTTTCCGGCCCATTCTTTATCTGTATCTTCTGTCACTATTTGATGAAATGATCTAATTAGTATCTCAGAGGGTGACACTTTTTTTCTTTTAGAAATTAACTCGTATAAATAATCTAAAGCTTCTTTATAGCTCTTTGCTTCGATATGGTCTTTCAATGGTTTCCCCTTTATGGTAATACCCTCATTGATTACTAAATTAGTTTCTTTCAACGTCAAGCTGTTTCCCTCAATAGCATTTGAATTATACGTCATCTCTATCTCAAACTGCTCTCTTATTTTTTCAACAGCTGGCTTGGGTAGCGGTCGGTACGAATTTAAGGTTCTTAATTTGTTTTCTAATCTATCTTTTATTTTTTTATTTAAATAAGTCATATTTTTAATATGGTTTATCTCTATTTCTATGTTATACCATATTAAGCATTCTGTCAATATTTACCAAAAAGTCGCTTCTTTAGCGACCTATTGAACTTTAAAAGCATTTAAACCAAAATTACATCCCAATAAAGGACTTAATCTTGCTAATTGGTATGACGCTCACATTGCCTTTGGAGTTAACCGTATTCAACCCTAGTATCTCGCCTTTTATGTTGAACAACGGGCTGCCAGCCGAAAGCACGCTTTCTATAATATTGGTTTGTATTGAATCCTGGTCAAAGCTTTTAACAATTCCTTCATTAACCGATTTTCCAACCTGCTGGACCCCGTCTTTAACCGAACCAAAAGTAATACCGACCAAAAACACCCTCTCCCCCAGTTTCAGCTTGTCCAAGGAAGCAAAACCAGCTGTAGTCAAAGAAGAATCAGACAATTTCAGCAAGGCCAGGTTTTCCTGCAAATCCCTTTTTAAAACCTGGAAAGAAACCTCTTTACCATCCAAGAAGAAACTAAAAACTGCACCCTGAGGCACCAATTCTGCCAAAGTAACCATTAAGCCGTCAGAAGTAACGATCAATCCTGAACCCTGCAAAACAGTGCCGTATTTATTCTTGGTTTTTATACCGACAACTGTCTTTTCCACTCTTTCAATCGCATCCACCAAAGCAGTGTTTTCCTGAATGTATACCTGATTGGTTTCCGTTAGATAAACAGGGTTCTTTTCCAGGCCGTACTCGTAAAAAAGCGGCCTTTCAATAAAATAAGGCCAGAGAATCTGGTCAGCGAAAATGCCGCCGACTATCCCGACCACGAAAACACCAACAATTATTAAAAGCTTTTTTGACATTATTGTATTAACACTTTATCTTTTCTAATGTTCTTTTTAACTAAATCCTTGGCAGTCCTGAAAACAATATTATCATCTTCTATATCAACCAGAATACTGTCTCTTGCTTTAATCTCGCCGGAAACTATTTTCAAAGCCAAAGGGTCCAAAATCATTTTCTGAATTACTCTTTTTAAGGGCCTGGCTCCCAAATTTTGGTCAAATCCTTTTTCAGCCAAAAATTCTTTGGCTTTTTCTGTTACTTTTATACCAATGCCCTTTTGATTGAAACGCTCGGTAATATTGGCCAATTGCAAATCAACTATCTTTTTTATCTCCGGCTTCCCGAGATAGTTGAAAATGATAATATCGTCAATCCTATTCAAAAATTCAGGCCGGAAATTATCCTTCAAAGCTGACATCACTTTTTCTTTTAAATCGCCTTTCCACTCTTCACCCTCAATAAATCCCAAAGAAGCTTCCCTAGCAATAATGTCTGAACCGACATTGGAAGTCAAAATCAAGATAGCGTTCTTGAAAGAAGCTGTCCTACCTTTGGCGTCAGTCAGCCTGCCGTCTTCTAAAATCTGCAAAAGAATGTTGAAAACATCAGGATTGGCTTTTTCAATTTCATCCAGCAAGATTGTACTGTACGGCCTTCTCCTGATTTTGTCTGTCAGCTGGCCTCCTTCCTCGTAACCGACATAGCCGGGAGGAGAACCGATCATCCTGGAAACAGTATGCTTTTCCATGTACTCTGACATATCCAAACGGATCAGAGCGTTTTCATCGTTAAAAAGAAATTCAGCCAAAGCTTTGGCAATTTCTGTTTTGCCGACGCCTGTCGGCCCCAGGAATATGAAAGAGCCCAAAGGCCTGTTTTCTTCTGAAATGCCGGCTCTTGCCCTGCGAATAGCGTTGGAAATGGCGACGATTGCCTCTCTCTGGCCGATAACTCTCTTGGCAAGGATATCTTCCATCTTTCCCAATTTCTTCACCTCTTCTTCCAAAAGACGGGTAACCGGAATTCCTGTCCAGCGGGAAACAACCTGGGCCAAATCCTCTTCTGAAACCTCTTCTTTTAAAATAGGGCGCGACTTCTGGAACCTGGTCAGCTTTCTTTCAGCTGATTTTAATTCTTTCATGAGGCCGGGCATTTTCCCGTATTTCAATTCCGCCGCCTTCTGTAAATTGGAAGAAGTCTCAGCTCTTTCTGCCTCAAACCGCAAATCCTCTATCTCTCTTTTAAGGTCTTTGATTTTAGCGATTATTTCTTTTTCCGACTGCCACTTAGCCTCAATTTCTTTTGCCTTTTCTTTCAAGTCAGCCAGTTGCCGGGTAAGCACTTTTCCTTTTTTCTCGTTCTTTGACGTCACCTGCTTTTCAATTTCCTTTTTCTGGATTTCTCTTTTTAATTCTTCAAGCTCTGTTGGTTCTGACTCGATTTCCAATCTTAAAGAACTCATCGCCTCGTCCATCAAGTCAACTGCTTTATCAGGCAAAAACCTGTCAGTAATGTAGCGAGCCGCTAATTCAGCAGCTATCACTAAAGCTGAATCTTTTATTTTCACTCCGTGGTGAAGTTCGTATTTTTCCTTAATTCCCCGCAAAATAGCGACCGTATCTGAAATGGTCGGCTCTGAAACGTAAATCGGCTGGAACCTTCTTTCAAGCGCCGGATCTTTTTCAACGTATTTCTGGTATTCCTTCAAAGTGGTAGCGCCGATAGCTTTCAACTCTCCCCTGGACAAAGCAGGCTTTAGTAAGTTGGAAGCGTCAATCGCTCCTTCAGCCGCTCCTGCTCCCACCAAAGTATGCAGTTCGTCAATAAACAAAAGATATCTGCCTGCAGCTCTGTTTAATTCTTTCAAAAGCGCTTTAACTCTGTCCTCGAACTCCCCCCGGTATTTCGTGCCAGCCACCAAGGCTCCCAGATCCAAAGCAATGATTTCCTTGTCTTTCAAGGATTCCGGAACCTTATTAGAAATTATTTTCTGAGCCAGTCCCTCGACAACTGCTGTTTTGCCGACGCCAGCTTCACCAATTAATACAGGATTATTCTTGGTCCTTCGAGACAAAACCTGCATCAGCCTGCGGATTTCGTTTTCCCTGCCGATAACCGGATCCAGCTTTCCCTGGCGGGCCAGCTGAGTCAGATTTCTGGCATATTTTTCAACTACCTGGTATTTTGATTCCGGTTCAGGATCAGTTATTTTCTGGCCTCCCCGGATCTGAGCTAAAGTTTTCAAAGCGGTTTCATAATCAATTTTGCCGATTTCCAAGGAAGTAACGCCGCCTTCCGGCTGCAAGAAATTAGCCTTATCCAGAATTTCCTTTGCTTTGCTTTGTATATCCAGCAAAGACAAAAACAAATGCTCGACTGAAATGTATTCGTCCCCCATTTTAACCGCTTCCTGCCTGGCCCTTTCTAAAACCCTGGCCATATCCTGAGTCAGATACAATTGGCCGAAAACCTGGGGAGCAGCGATTGTCGGAATCTTTTCCAAAGAGACTTTCACCTTTCTTTGCAATCCTTCAATGTCAGCGCCTAATCTCTGCAGCAAATTCAAAACCACGCTTCCTTCCTGGGAAAGTAAAGCATGCAAAAGATGCAGGGCATCTATCTGCTGCTGGTTTCTTTCCTGGGCAGCGGTCTGCGCCTGCAATATGGCTTCCTGAGCTTTGTGTGTAAAATTGCCGTTCATACTACATACTTAGATTTTAGGAAGAAAAAAAGAAAAAAGCAACCCTTGTTAAAAACCGCCCCAATAATAAGGCGGTATTATCCACAAGTATTAGCTCCACATCGTGGACGACGTTAGAACCTGTTTTGGATAAAAAACCGCCTCAACTTTGAAAAGTATATTGGCGGTAATGGTTATTATACTCAGCTTTTAGAAAAAGTTAACTTGCTTTCACCTTGAAGCTTATTTTTTTGTCGCCATTTACAAACGGCAACAGTTCAGTGGCAAAATCTAGCTCAGTTGCACCAAGAATCATATGGCCAGGCCCTGCAGCAAGTCCAGAAAGAATCATTAAAAATCCTTGAGCGTTTAACGACTCCTTCTTTTTCTTTATACCATTGATAATCTTAGCACGACGAAGACAATCTTCGTTGAAAGAACCACTGGTTAAATGGCCAGGCTTAATAGCCAACCATAATGTCCGTGCTAACTCATTGGCGAAAACTTCCTGCACTTCTTTGCTCGCAGCCTCTGGGTTAAACAGTAGTGTCACGGTTTCAGGTATCATTTCTAACTGTTCGATCCTAACAACCATTGACATGGCATGGGCCTCATTCCCCTCTGCTAAAGCAAGACGTATGGTCCCCTTTACTAACTCGGTAACGTTGGGATCATTCAATACTTTATTTATTCTATCGACTAATTTCATTATTCCCCTTTCACCAAGATCATGTTTCTCTATTTCTACTCAACTCTCTGTCGATTCTTTCTGACTATCATTGCTATAGCCACAGCTATACAAAATAATTCCCCCAAAACAATTATTCCCAACCCAAGATAAACTATTACATCAACGATTATTTTCCCTATCATTTCCTCTCCTTACTTATTGTCTAATTTTGCAGGACGTTTCTCGTCTTATTAATTTCCTAAAAGAACTGCAGTTTAATATTACTTGTCTCCATAAAAAAATCAAGCCCAGCTAAAATAAAACAAGAGGGATAAAAGACTCGCTGTTTACGCGTCATTTATCCCTCTGCTTCCAAGCTTTATGGGTGAAAGCACGGAAGCCTCAATAAGCACCCTGCATTTCGCAGATAGTATCGGGCAATAGCCTTGATAGTATGACATACAAGCGGTATTCCAGTTTCTCTTTTTTCCCTGGTGGTACGTCGGGTTTGACTAGCTTGCATAAAATGGCAACTGCCTCTTTGTGGTAATTCTTCAGCCTTATCTCTAGACTAGGCTTTACCTCAGGTGGCTCCATCGCTTTGTTTCTCCTCCTTAAGATATTTATTTTTCCAAATTGCTAACGAAAAAATCTGGCTTCAGCTTGGCCAGATTCTTATTTTTGATGATTATTTTGCTTTATCTCATGAATCTAACCAAGCGCCGTTTCAAAACGACGGTCAACATAAGGACGACGGTTAAGTTCATTTGTTTTTCCATACTATTAAATATAAGACGGAATAATCTCTGCTTTATTACACTAGCTGCTTCTTTCCCCTAAAACAGCTTCAATAATTTTTTCCTGGCCGTTCCTCAAGACCTTCAAAACAATACTGTCTCCAGGATTATACCTCATGATGATTTCAGATAAAGAGTTGTCGGTAGTAATCTTTTCGCCATTGATCGCCAAAATTATGTCGTTTTCCAACAAACCTGCTTTTCCAGCGTTAGAACCAGATTCAATCGCCGGTTCTCCGTTTAATCCTTTTGTCAACCAGGCGCCGTAATCAGAACCTAAATTGTTTTCATTTTTGATCGCCTCTGTTATCAAAACATATCTGACCCCCAAAAACGGATAAACTATTTTTCCAGAAGCTTTGACCTGTTCAATACTTCTTTTTGCCTGATTGACGGGAATGGCAAAACCAATGTTTTGGGCCTGTTCAACCATGGCAGTATTGATGCCAATCACTTCTCCTCTCAAATTGAGAAGCGGCCCTCCGGAATTCCCTTTGTTGATGGCAGCATCCGTCTGAATAACGTCTTCCAAGGATTCAGCAAAGCCGCTTGATTCCTCGCCAAAAGCAGTAATTGTTCTACCTAAACCAGAAACCACGCCGACTGAAACCGTATTCTTGAATTCTCCTAAAGCATTGCCGATAGCTACTACTGTCTGACCGATTTGAATGTCGTCTGAACTGCCAAGTACTGTTTTGGGGAAAACCCCTCCTTCTTGCTGGTTTATTTGCAAAACAGCTATATCTTTAACAGGGTCTCTGGCTAAAATTTCAGCTGGATAGCTTTTCCCATCGCTGGTAAAAACAGTATATTCTGCTTCCATGTCAAGAACAACGTGTTTGTTGGTCAAAACCATTCCGTTTTCAGAAACAATAAACCCTGTTCCCCAGCCAATGTCCTTTTTTTCTGTTCCGTTCTGCCTGAATCCTGGAACCTGCACTTCAAACCCTTCTCCGAAAAAACCTTCAAACTCCTCAAGGGGATTATAAAAATACTGCTCCATTATTGGAACGTCCTTGCTAATGACAATACTGACAACTGCCGGCGAAACGTCGTTGACCACTTTAATAATCGCCTGCTCCTGGCTGGTCTGGGGAATGTATTCTTTTTCAATTATTGTCTTCACTTTTAGAAAATCAATATTCAAATCGGAAAGATAATTGTAGAAAAGGCCGTAAGAAACCATTCCGGCTAAAAAGCCAAAAACAGAAGAAAGAAAAATAATCAAAACCACTGACCACAAGGCCCTGTTTTTAAAAAAATTAGACAGCTTTATCCTGGAAAACTTTATTAAATTGAATTTCGGAGATTCGTATGGATCCATACAGATAAATTATATACCTTATTTATCTTTTTTTGAATAATGGCCGAACCGATAATTAAAAATATCCGATCTGACTGCTTTTCCGGAAAGCGCATAAAGGCTGCAAAGAAAGTATTTAAAAATTGTTTTCAGATAGCCGTCCTGTTTGAACCTTCTCAAAGTAATAAATATTTTGGCTGAATTGATTATGCCGAACTTGCCGAATTTTGAAGCTTTTCTGGCAAAATAATGGTCTTCGGCAATCTTTACGCTTTCGTCAAACCCGCCCACTTTCTCAAAGATTTCTCTTTTAACCAGAATACCCATGGCGCCGTTGGCCAAAAACCCCTGGGCAATAACAATCGGCTTATTATAAAAAATATCAAAACCTATTTTAAAAAGAAGATTTTTTGTCCGCGGAATCAAACAATATGAAGCAATTTCTAATTTCCTTTTTTCAAATTCAAAAAGAGAATTTTCCAGAAACTTTTCCGATAAAAGTATGTCTGCGTCTAAAAACAAAAATATATCTCCCTTGGCAGCTTTTGCCCCAGTATTTCTGCCGACAGCCGGCAATCCGCCTTTGACAATCCTACAGCCGAAAGACTGAACGATTTCAATTGTTCTGTCTTTTGAACCGGCATCTGCCACAATCAATTCGTAGTCTAAAGAAAAATTCTGCTCTTTAATCGATTTCAACAGCAAAGGAAGGTATTTTTCTTCGTTCAAAGCTGGAATAATAATGGACAACATAAATTAGAACAGTTTCCTGGCCTCTTCCCAAATTTCAGGCTGATTCTGCTTCTCTTTCATCCAATACCACCATTCAGCTCCCCAAAGATAAACTTTCCTGAATCCTGTTTTTCGGATAGACTCGATATTCTTTTTAAACTGCGACAGATTCATTGTTTTTTCCTGTTCTTCAAGAGGCACTTCCTGCAAAGATGCGGTAGGGCCCCAAGGCTCAGCCTGCATTTCAACGCAAATCACTTCCTTATGAAACAGCTTCTCAATGATTTTGGCCTTTCTGGCATAAAAAGTCGGAGGAAAAGGGTAGGTAATATACGCTCCCAGCTGATGGAACCAAACCTTTTTATACCAGGTAGTGCCGACAATATCCCCTAATCTGGCTGAAGCCACCCAAAAAGAGCCTTCTCCGCTGTCAGTTATAACAACCGGCCTTTTAGGGTCCAATGACTTAACCAGCTTTATTTCTTTTTTTAAAAATTCTTTATCAACCCAGCGGCATTCGCCAAAGGGAAAGAAAGGCTCATTTTCCACCTGCCAAGCCCAAACAGATTCAGAATCCCTGTAGCGCAAAACAATATTTTCAAGCAGCTTTAAAATTCTCTCTTGCTGTTCTTCTTTGCTCAAGGTCTTTGCCCACTCTGGCAAATGGCATTCTGGCCAGCGGGGCGCTTTCATGCCGATAACCAAAAGAAGCTGGACTCCCTTTTTTTGCGCTATTTCTACCTGCCAATCCAAATCTTCAAAAAGATAATTATCTTTTTCCGGCTCAATTAAATCCCAATAAACGCCCAGCTTCAAATGTTTTATGTTCAAGTCGTCAATCAAAGCCGAATACGTTTTCTGCCAATCCGAGCTTAAATAATACTGGGCCTGCTTTTGGGAAAAATTAACTCCCCAAACAATATCTTGGGTCGGCTCTCTTTTGCCGACAAAAAGATAACAGGCAAAAGCCAATAATAGAATTAAAATTATGAGAAAAAACATTTTAAGCTTCATTGTATTGCTAATAAAACTAATCCCAAAGCAATAAGCAAAATGGCGATTACTCTTTGAATAATAATTCTCTTTGAAATGAATTCTTTTAAAATGTGGGGAAACTTCCAGGAAATGAAAATACTCAAAACCAGCAAGAAAGCATATTGCACGCCCTGCAAAGCGTTGATAAAAGCGACGTAAGCCAAGGGAGCCAGGGCTATTGCCCAATTTTGTAAAACGCCGGCGCCAGCGCCCACTGTCTGGTTAGCGGCAACAATCGCCAAAGACTTTTTCTGAATCCCATCTTTCTGGCTAAAAAATTCCCTTTTTACGTCAGGCCAGATAATGAACAAAAACAAAGATAATAAAGCGCCCCCTAATCTTGTCCATATTAGACCGTTTAAAAACGGCTGTTCCAAATAAACATACTTTGTCATAACAAAATACAAGGAAAAAAGAAAGGCAGCTAACAACGACAATTTCAAACTTTTCAAATTAACTGATTTTTCTCTTTCAAAAGTAATTAAAATACTGCCTGCTATTAAGATGACGAAAGAAAGAATTTCATAAAAAGACAACGTTTCTTTACCTGATGAAAAAAGATAAATCAAGAAAAATGTAAAAATTGGCGTTAAGGCGCCGACAGCCGGCACCACCTGGGAAACATTGAATTTCTGCAAAGCTTTGAAAAACCAAAAAAGCGCCAAAACAAAAGAGGCGCCAGCCCCAAAGCTCAGCAAAAGCTGAAATACTGAAGGAACGTAAAAATCAACAAAAGGAATGAGGAAAATAAGGAAAATACCAGCAATGCCGATGAGAAAAGCATAAACTCTTGGATTGGGAATCGCGCTGGTCAAAAGGTATTTATCCACCAAAAAAACCACAGCCATTATAAGATAAGCAACAATTGTAATAGTTAGCCAAAGCATATTTTTTAACTAGCAGAAATTGCCTCCGCAATCTTAAACGTTCCTAATTTTTCTCCTTCGACAAAACCTTGTATAGCTGCTTCCGCCAAGTAACCCTTTTCCAACCAGTCAAAAAGCCATTGATTGATATAATTCGGATCCTCCTGCAAAAGACCAAAACCAGATTTCAAAAGCCACCTCTTGTTGAACTCCTCCTGAGAACCGATAGAAGGGGCAATAATAACCGGCATACCCAAAACAGAATAAAAGGAAAGTTCCGAAGGCTTAGTCCATAAAATGTCTGTTTTCCTTAAGGCTTGGTTGAATTTTTGAAAATAACTTATAATGTCTTTAGCAAAAAGGACCTCAACCCCAAGCCCTTTAGTATTTTTTTCAAAATAATCTTTGACTTTTTTCTTGATACCAGCAACCAAAATAATCTTGATTTCTTTTCTTTTTATCTTTTCTGCCAGTTTTCTGACGATTTTTACTCCGATTTCCTTTTGTGCGCCTGCTCCTCCGACAGCAAACATTAAAGTCAGCATATGGCCTGATTTTTCCGGCAAACTGCCCAAATAATTTTTAACTAAAGGCTCATAATGCCTGAAAAATCTCTTTTCAGGATCAAGGTTTAAAAGCCGGCATTTCAAATCGTTTTTTATTGTTTCCAGTTTCTCGCTCCCCGTATTCTCCGAAGGCAAAGGGTAACCTGTCAAAAGCACATTCTCTTCTTTAACTCCATAAAGTTTTAATCTTTCAGCCACTCTTTCTGTCGGAGCAAAATATTTTATTCTGCTTTTCTGAGGATTGAGAGGAGCCCAAGCTCGGGAAACATCAGCATCGCAAACAACGCAGAAAATGTCGCCAGGATAATCAAAGTATTCAGCCATGAAAGCTGGCACGAAAAAAGTGCTGACAAAAGGAATATCTTTCCCAGGGGAAGACAATTTCCCAACAAAGTGCTTGCCCCAGCCCTTTTTAATTAATGAGAAAGTTTGCTTAAGCTGAAGGCTCGGTTTTGACAGATTTTTGTTCGGATAAAAGCTGAGAATCCTCTGGAAATAATCAAAAACAAAAAAAATAAACTGGCCAATTAAGGGAATTTTTTTGAACTTTGAAACAAATTCGTAGCTTTTTCTTGTCGTTTCCCAAATCTTTCTGTCTTTTTCGGGAATACCGGGATAATCATTGGCATTGACAACTTCTCCTTTAAAAGCTAAATCCTTTAAGGGATAAGCGGTTCTCTGGTGGCCATAGCCCATGTTTACCGAAACAATCCAAGCTTTTTTATTTATCTCTGACATGTTCTTTTATTATATCTCATTTTCAGTATTTGAGAAATTTTAGCTTCTGGTTTTCCTGCGTCCGCCAGACTATCATTGCCAAAACAGCATAAGAAACCAATAAAAATATCCAATGGACGTTTTCAAAGCTTAAGGAAGCGAATGGAAACCTGGAAAATAGCTCAATGATTTTAGTCAGATAGGCCAAAGACAGCCAGACCGGGAAAGAAAGCAAAACTGCCAAGGGCCAAAAAACCATTCCGGCCAAACCGAAAACGAAAATCAAAATGGTGATCAGCGCCAAAAAAGGAACTATCAAAATATTGGCGACAGGAGAAACCAAAGGCATGTAGCCGAAATTATAAATTAAAATGGGCAAGGTGAAAACCTGGGCAGAAAGAGTAGCCTCAAGCGTAGTTTTTAAAGGAAGAAATCTGAAGTTCGGAACTTTCCTCAGAATTTCGGAAAAAACAGGCTGCAGATAAACCATTCCCAATATGGCCAGAAAAGACAATTGGAAGCCGACATCCAATTTCAGAATTAAAGGATTGAAAAGCAACATGATAACTGCCGCAAAAACAATGGCTCTTGATGAAACGTTCATCCTGCCCAAATACTGACAGAACAGAAACAATCCAGCCATAATGCCTGCCCTGACAGCAGACGCTGGAGCGCCGATCATTAGAATATAAAGAAGCAGCAGAATAATTGAAAGGTAAAAAGCGTGCTTTCTCCAAAGACCGAAAGAAAGAAGAAAGCTCAGAATGACCACTGAAATAATGGTCGTATTCATGCCGGAAACCGCGGCAATGTGCCTGGTGCCGGTAAAATTCAACTTATCCTTCCATTCCTGGGAAATGTTGTTTTCGTCCCCAAAAGCCAGGGCTTCCAGCAATCCTTCCTGGGGCAAGGGAATCAATTTGCGGCTGATTTCCTTAAACTTGTTTTTAAAAGAAAAAAGTGGTTTCATAACAGGACTGCCAAGACCAGAACCAATAAGCTCTATTTTCGGAAAACTCATCACAGAATAGATCTTGTCTTTTTTAAGGTAATCTCGATAATTAAAGCCTTCAAAGATGGGCGGGCTCTCCAGCTTTCCAGCAATTGCCAGCTTGTCTCCGTATTGGTATTCAGGGTAACGCCAGCTGGTAACCAAAACATATCCTGAAACGCTAAGTAATTCTCCGTTAATTTCTAATTCCTCGCTCTTAACTTTTATTTTTATGCTTTTTTCCCTTATATCCGGCTCGTCAGCAACTATGCCTGTTAAAACCACTTGCTGCTCCTGGTTGTTGTAATGCTTTAGCTCGTTGTTAAAGGCTCTTAATTCAGCTCTCTCGTGCCAGCAAGCTCCAAAAACCAAGAACAAAACACAAAAACCGATGGTAACGATTTCCTGGCGCCCCCAAAAAACGGAAACGAGCATAATCGAAAAAACCAAAGCAAAGCCAAAATGAAGAAAATGGAAAGAGAAAAAAGAATTTAAAAAAATGCCTCCGATAAACGAAAGGCAAATGAAAAAAAATATACGAGATCTGCTCATCTACTAAAACCCAGTAGTGATTACCGTCACTTTTATCTCTCCCTGCTTTAATTTTTCATCCTGCACTGCACCGAATATTATCTTGGCTTCAGGATTTACTTCCCTGGTAATGGTTCTGGCCACTTCGTCAATCTCAGAAAGAGAAATATCTTTCCCTCCAGAAACATTGAATAAAACTCCTTTAGCTCCTTTGACTGATATATCCAGCAAAGGGGAATTAATGGCAGCCAAAGCTGCTTTTTCCGCCCTGCCCTCGCCCTGAGCCGTACCTACGCCGAAAAGAGCAGAACCTGCATCCTTCATAATTGCTTTAACGTCAGCGAAATTAACGTTAATGATTCCAGGCAAAAGAATTAAATCTGAAATTCCCTGGACTGCCTGTCTAAGAATATCATCGCACACCCAGAAAGCATTAACCAAAGAAGTCTTACTGTCTAAAAAGGAAAGAAGCTTGTCGTTGGAAATGCAAATTAAGGTATCAACGTTTTCTTTCAAGCGCCTGATGCCGTTTTCCGCCATCCTCTGCCTTACCTGGCCTTCAAAAGAAAAAGGCTTTGTTACCACAGCTAAAGTCAAAGCGCCTGACTCTTTTGCGATTTCAGCTACTATCGGGCCAGCTCCTGTTCCTGTTCCCCCTCCTGCTCCGTAAGTTATAAAAACCATATCAGAGCCCTTTAAAGCCTCTGCAATTTCCTGGCGATTTTCTAAAGCTGATTTCCTGCCTATTTCAGGATTCATGCCAGCTCCCAAGCCCTGGGTTATTTTTCTGCCGATTCTCAGTTTCACCTCTGCCCTGGCCCTGGATAAGTCCTGGGCATCAGTGTTAATGGCAACCAGTTCAACGCCTTTGATATCGCATTTTGCCATCCTGGAAACAGCGTTCAAACCTGAACCGCCAACGCCTACCACTTTAATTTTTGTACTGGTTTTGTGCATATTAAGGTATGAAATTCTTGATTGCTTTTTTCAGCTTACTGCCTATTCCACCAGACACCCCCTCAAACCCCTGCCAGCTGCCAGATTCCTCCAAATTAGCACCTCTTAGAATCAATCCGCAAACAGTGGCATAACTCAAATCTTCTTCCAATTCAGGGAAAGAAGAAATCTTTCCCAAACGGCAAGGCAGCTTTAATTCTTTTCTGGCCAGTTCCACGATCTTCGGCAGTTTTGTTCCGCCGCCGGTCAAAACAACTCCGCCAGTCAAAGGCTCCTGCTTTGAAAATTTCCTTAACTCTTTCTGCGCTTCTCCGAAAATCTCCGAAACCCTTGCTTCAATAATATTGCTTAAAGCTTTGTGCGAAAAGACCAAAGGCTCTTCCCCTTCAATATTGATTTTTTCCTTTTTTTCTTTCCCTTTTGAAAGACAGCTGCCCAGTTTCAGCTTTATGGTTTCAGCTGTATCAATGTCAGTTCTCAGGCCAACAGCAATGTCTGAAGTTATATTGGCTGAACCTATCGGAAAAACAGCCAAATCAGCTAAATCTCCTTCCCTGAATACCGCTAATTGGGAAGTGCCAGCGCCAATATCCAAAAGAGCTGTGCCTATTTCTTTCTGTCTTTGCGAAAGGACAGCTGAAGCAGCAGCTATTGAAGAAGGGATTACGTCTAAAACCTGCAAATTAGCGTCCAAAACCGCCTGGACCAAATTGTTCTTGTAAGGAACGAAACTGCTCAATATCAAAACTTCTGTTTCCAGCCTGCTGCCTTGTAATCCTTCAGCAGATTTAATCTCCCCTATGCCATCAACAATGAATTCCTTAGGAACAGTTTCTAATGGTTCGTTGTTCGAAGGCAGAGCCACAGCCTTGACAGCTTCCTGTAAAACCCTTTCTACATCTTCTCTTGAAATATTTCTGTCAGCCCTAGAAACAGCTACCATTCCCCTAGAATGAGTGCAGGAAAGATGGCTACCGCCGATATTAATGAAAACTGAATTGATTTTCTGGCCTACTTCGCTTCTTGCTTTATCAACCAAAATCTGAATAAGTCTGGAAACTCTTTCCGTATCAATAACCACTCCTCTTCTAATTCCCAAAGAAGGCTCTTCTCCCTGGAAAAGCACTTCAAAATCAGAATCATCATCCTTTTTCGAGGCAACCAATAATTTGATATTGCTTGAGCCTATATCCAAACCGGTTATGATTTGCGCTTTAGCCATAAGTTCAAATAATAATTTTCCTTTTTTTCCATTAATTTTACTTGTTTTTGCGATTGATGCTCGTATCCCAAAAGATGCAAGACAGAATGAATCAAGACTTTAGCTAGCTCAGTTTTAAAAGGTAAACCGAACTTCTTTGCATTCTGCCTGACTTCTTTTAAACAAATGACTATTTCTCCCGAATCATCATATAGAAAGGATAGAACGTCGGTTGTTTTGTTTTTCTTACGGTATTTTCTGTTTAATTCCTTTATCTTAACGGGACTAACCAGAACAATGGATAAATCTAATTTCTTCTTATTTAAAACAATTTTAGCAATTTTCTTTAAAAAGCCATAATCAGCCGAAGTCGTCAAATTGTTTATCTCAATCATTTTTCGGAGCTAAAAATTCTTTAACGATCTGGCCTACTAAATTACCATCAGCCTTGCCTTTTACCTTAGGCATCAATTCTTGCATCACTTTTCCCATGTCTTTCATTTCAGAAGCTCCGGTCTTTTCAATCGCCTCTTTAACCAGTTTTCTGATCTCTTCTTCTGGCATCTGCTCTGGTAAATAAACTGATAAAATAGCCAGTTCTTCTTTTTCTTTATCTGCCAAATCTTTCCTGTTTCCCTTTTCAAATTCAACGATTGATTCTTTTCTTTTCTTAGCTTCAAAAGCAATAACCTCCATTGCTTCCTCATCGGTCAATAAAGCCTCTTTTTCTTCTTTGCTTTTAAATCTCTTTTCCTTTTCTTTATTCAAAAAAGCAGCTAAAAGCTGCCTGAAAACAGAAACCGCCAATGGCTTATTGCCCTTAATGGATAAATTAAGTTCTGATTGGATTTTTTCTTTTAGGCTCATAGATTATTTTTTTTCCAAACCGAATTTCCTGAGCTTTTCGTATTCCTTTGTAAGCTTTTCCCTTCTTAAAGCAGCTCTTTTTTTCATTGTTTCGCTTTTCGGCCTGCGGAAAAAACGGCCCCTTCTGGCCCTGAGCAAAACGCCGCTTTTTTGCACTTTTTTGGTAAAGCGACGAATCAGGCTTTGAGAGTTTTCTCTGCCTTGTTTTTCCACTTCAATGACCATTTTTTTTCTGCTCATATGTTAAATATTTCTCATTGGGACTTCCCCTTTCCATCCGCCTAAAAGATGAAGATGGATGTGCGGGATATGCCCGGTTTTTCCGACGTTAAAGATAAATTTGCAAGCATGGAAAATATTCTCTTTGATGGCAACTTTTTTAGCGGCTGATATGACTTGAGATAAAAGAGCCAAATCCTTATCATCAGATTCCTCCTTCCATTCCAAATGCTTTTTAGGAATGAAAAGATAGTGAATGGGCGCTTCAGAAGAAATATTCTTAAAACCCAATACTGTCTCGCTCTCAAAAATAATATCTGACGGTTCTTCCTTGTTTGCAATTCGACAAAATACGCATTTCATATATTAACGTTTGCTTTTTAAGCGCCTTTGCATTTCTTTGACGATTCTTTCCAATCTTATTGTTTCCTGTTTGCCTGTTTTCATGTCTCTGATTATGATCGTACCGTCCAAGCTTTCTTTCTGTCCCAAAAGCAAAGTGTATCTCGCTTCCAGCTTGTCAGCCATTCTTAATTGGGCTTTTAAAGAATCCTTACCGAAAGATTCTGCCACCTGAATTTTAACCTTTCTGAAGTCTTCCAAAAGCTTCAAGCTTTTTCTTTTGGCCATGGTGCCGAGCTGAGCCAGGAAAATCGTAGCAGTAGCTGACTTTACACCTTTCATTTCTTTGCTCTTCATAATGCTAACCACCCTTTCTATCCCCATAGCTCCGCCGACAGCTTTCGTTTCTTCACCCCCCAGCAGTTTGATTAATCCGTCGTAGCGTCCGCCTCCAACCAAAGCTCTTTTTAAAAGAGGTTCTCCTTCTGTCTTTTTCGGAACTTCAGTGAAAATCTCAAAAGCGGTTTTAGTGTAATAGTCCAATCCTCTGACCAGATAAGGATTCAAACGGTAAGGCAACTCAGTTTCATCGAGAAACTCCAGAACTCCTTTAAAATGGCTGTGGCATTCTTCGCAAAGATGATCGATAAGCTGGGGTGCCTGGCTGACTATCCTCTGGCATTTTTCCTCTTCGCAATCCAATATCCTTAAAGGATTTTCTTTCAATCTGCGGCGGCAGTCAGCGCACAGAGAAGCATCCCTTGATTTGAAATAGCTGACCAGAAGCTTTTTGTAATATGGCCTACACTGATTGTCTCCTATGCTGTTTATTTCAACAATCAAGTTCTTTATCTTCAATTCGCTCAAAATATTGTAAAAAATCTGAATAGTCTGGGCGTCAAGCACTGGATTGTCGTCTCCGATAATTTCAACGTTCAGCTGGTTAAACTGGCGGAATCTGCCTGCCTGGGGATGTTCGTACCTGAATACCGGACCAGTTGAATACAACTTAACCGGCTGGGGCAAAGACTGCATACCGTGTTCCAGATAAGCTCTGACAATGCCAGGAGTGAATTCCGGCCTCAAAGTCAGATGGTCTCCTCCTTTTGTCCGTAAGGTAAACATCTGCTTCTGGACAATATCACTTGTCAATCCTGTTCCTTTTTCATAAAGAGCTGTATTTTCCAAAATCGGAGTATCTATTTTTTGAAAACCGTAAAAGTTAAGCACTGTTTCACAAGCATTGTAAATCTTTTGGAAATATCCCTGGTCTTCCAGCAAAATATCGTGCATGCCTGTTGGCGCTTGGAATTTTAGTTTTTTCATATGAATTATTGGCTTGGCGAATATTCCGGTGTTTCGATTTTTGCTGAAGCTGATACTGGCCAGGCTTTGATCCAAGTTCGACCAATAATGTTTTCCTCGGGTAAAGCCCCCCATCTTCTCGAATCTGCTGAAACAGCCCGGTTATCGCCCAAAACAAAATAATCGTTTTCTCCGAGAATTATTTGCTGGCTGCCAGCAGTAAAAACAGAGGGGAAAAGATAAGCTGATTCGTCCAAAACCCTGCCGCCATCTTCACTGTAAATAACAACTTTTCCATCACCTATTTCTATCGTTTCTCCGGGCAAACCGATTATTCTCTTAATGTAGCGCTGGGAAGGATCATTGGGATATTTAAAAACAATCACTTCTCCTCTTAAAGGGTCCCTGAATCTGTAAGAAATTTCATCGATAATAAGATAATCCCCGTTCTCAAAACTGGGCTCCATTGACTGGCCCCTAACGAAAAACGGCTGGAAAATAAAATAGCGGATGGGAATAACGATCAGCAAAGCGAGAATGACTATTTTGCTGACTTCCCACATGAATAGCAAAAAAGACTTCATACTTTTCTAATTATATCAGAATTTTTATGATTATCAATAGATAATGTTATAATATAAGATTATGGTACTGATTGTCGGCCTGGGCAACCCAGGAGAAAAATACGAAAAAACGAGGCACAATGTAGGCTTTAAAGCGGTAGAAGAAATTGTCAAGATTTTTGATTTTCCAATCTTTACTTCCAAATCAATTTTTAAGGCTGAAATTTCAAAAGGAATATACAATAATAAAAATATTGTTTTAGCTAAGCCGAAAACCTTCATGAATCTTTCAGGACAAGCAGTAAAACTGCTGATGAAAAGCTTTAAAACAAAAGATTTGATCGTTATTCACGATGATATCGATATTCCTTTGGGGAAAATCAGAATTGCCGATAACCGGGGAGCAGCCAGCCATAATGGCGTTGAATCAATAATCAACGAACTGAAAACAAAAAACTTCATAAGACTGCGTATCGGTATAAAACCAAAAATAAAGATTAAGGCTTTGGACAGATTCGTTCTTCAAAAGTTCAGTAAAGAAGAAACGGAAGCTGTGAAAGAAGTTATTAAAAAAACCGTTGAAGCGGTTGAAACAATAGTGAATAAAGGACTGCAAAAGGCGATGAATACATATAATAAATGAAAAGCCGAGGCAATGACTTGAACATTGTTTTCCTCGGCTCTCAAGATCTTTGCTTGATGATGCGCTGAATCGATTTTGCTACTTCTTTAATTGTGAAACTGGAAGACTTAATGGGATATTTTATAATCACTATCCCATGATCTATCAAACAAATAAAATTTCCAGTTTTTTTAAGGGAATATGAAGGTGGCAATCGCACCATCTTTTTAATTTGTGCTATCAAGGATTCACCTCCTTAAATATAGTAAGAGCAAGCATATCTCGCCCTCCAGTCTACCTGCAAGCGTTATGGATCAGGAACAAAAGTCCAAATCCGTAACCTAGGGCACTAAGTTAAAGGAGGGATAACTTAGAATCCATCCTCCTACCCTCCCTAAAAGAGAAAGTAAGGTTAAGCCACTAGCAGGCAGACTGCAAGGCGAAACTTTGACAAAAAACAACGATATATTATATATTATACATAATTGAATGAATTTGTCAACCATGTTAGAAATTTTACAAAAGTTTGTAATTTTCAAAAACAATGTTAAGTTAAAAAAACGTTTATGCAATTAGTAATCGTTGAAAGCCCTACAAAAGGGAAAACAATTGAAAAATTCTTAGGCTCCAAATACCGAGTCTTATCTTCTTACGGTCATGTTAGGGATTTACCCAAGACCAAATTTGGCATTGACGTGGAAAATGATTTTACTCCGACATACATTATTATGCCAAAAGCCAAAAAAAACGTAGAGCTTCTGAAAAAAGAAATAAAAAAAGCAGATTCAGTAATCCTAGCTACAGACGAAGACAGGGAAGGAGAAGCAATCGCCTATCATCTGACCCAGGCTTTAGATTTAAAAAATGCAAAAAGAATTGTTTTCCACGAAATTACCAAATCAGCAATTAAAGAAGCCTTAGAAAACCCCAGAGAAATTGATATGGCTTTGGTTGACGCCCAGCAAGCCAGAAGATTTTTGGACAGAATAGTCGGCTACAAACTCTCTCCTTTTCTATGGAAAAAAGTGGCCAGGGGCCTGTCTGCCGGCAGAGTCCAGTCAATAGCCGTAAGACTGGTGGTTGAGAGAGAAGAAGAAATAAAGAACTTCAAACCCCAGGAATACTGGACTGTCATTGCTCTTCTAAAAAAATCTTCTACCTCGAAACAAACATTTGAAGCTTTTTTAATTAAAAAAGACGACAAAGTTTTAGACAAACTGGAAATATCAAACAAAAAAGAAGCAGATAAGATTGTCAAAGACTTAAATGAGGCAGAGTATAAAGTATTAAATATCGATGAAAAAGAAGCAAAAAGAAATCCTTTGCCGCCTTTCACCACCAGCACCTTGCAGCAAACAGCCTGGCAGAAATTCAGGCTTCCGGCAAAGATAACCATGCGAATCGCCCAAAGCTTATATGAGAAAGGTTTCATTACCTACCACCGAACCGACTCTTTGAACCTCTCAAACCAATCGCTTTTTTCCGCTAAAAAATTCATTATTGACAACTACGGAGAAAAATACTGGCCGGGATTCCCGAGAAAATATAAAACAAAAGCAAAAGGAGCCCAAGAAGCCCACGAAGCAATAAGACCCAGTTATCCTGATAAATCCCCTGAACAATTAAAAACGCAAGCTAAGCTTGAAGAAAGCCAATTCAAGCTTTACGATTTAATCTGGAGGAGATTCGTCGCCTGCCAAATGAGCCAGGCAATATTTGATTCAACGACCGTGGACATTTCAGCCAAAAACTATACTTTCCGGGTTAACGGACAGATGCTAAAATTTGACGGGTTTTTGAAGATTTATCCGATCAAATACGAAGAAAAAGATCTGCCGTCTTTAAAGAAAGATGAGGTCCTGAAATTAGTAAAATTAGATCCTTCACAACACTTTACCGAACCGCCTCCCCGCTATAATGAAGCAACCATCATCAAGACCCTAGAAGAAAACGGAATAGGCAGGCCATCAACTTATGCTCCAATTCTTTCCAATATCCAGGATAAAAACTATATTGAAAAAGACGAACAAAGAAGATTCAGACCGACTGAAATTGGCAGCGTGGTCAACAACCTTTTAGTCGCCCATTTTCCTGAAATCGTTGACATCGGTTTTACAGCTAAAATGGAAGAAGATTTGGACGAAATCGCTCAAAAAAAGAAAGAGCTAATTCCAGTAATTAAGGAATTCTATACACCTTTTGAAAAGAACTTGAAACAAAAATATGAAGAGGTTTCCAAAAAAGACATTACTGAAAAGCCAACTGAAAAAACCTGCCCGAAATGCAAAGCCCCTCTTTTGATACGAATCGGCAGATACGGAGAGTTTTATGCCTGTTCAAAATTCCCGAAATGCCGGTATACCGAATCACTTGAAAAAAATAATCTCGGAGTCAAATGCCCGAAATGCAAAAAGGGGAAAATCGTTGAAAAGAGAACTAAAAAAAGAAAGATATTCTACGGCTGCGACCAATTCCCAAAGTGCGACTTTGCTTTATGGGATAAACCAACTGGAGAAAAATGCAAAAAATGCGACTCTCTCATGGTGAAAACAAGAAGATGGGGAGAAAAATGCTCGAATAAGGAATGCGATTTTAAAATTGAAAAAGAAGGAAAACTTTGATAATCTTAAATGAGAATTTGCCTGGGTGGCGGAATTGGTTTACGCGTACGACTCAAAATCGTATAAGAGCAATCTTGTGTGGGTTCGAGTCCCACCCCAGGCACCAATTTAAAAATCCCCTATTTGAATAAGGGATTTTTTATTCCCTCAAAATCTTCGGCTGAGAACCGGTAATATCAATCAGCCTTGATTGCTTGCTAAATTTCAGTCTATTATCAGAAATCATTAAATCAAGCTTGGCTTTTTTAAACTGTTTTATTATATCTTTTGCGTTGTTTAACGGCTTTTTACCTGAAATATTGGCTGAAGTTTGTACTAAAGGCTTATTAACTCTCCCGAGTAATTTATTTAATAAAGGATAATCTGGAGTCCTAATGGCTATAGTGTCTTTATCAACACCATATAACTTCATTCCTTTTCTTCTTTTTAAAACTACTGTTGTTTTACCGGGCCAAACAGATTTCAAGAACTTTTCCTGTTTTTTATCTATCTTTGCTATTTTCTTGGCTAATTTTAAATCTTTTACGAAAACAGGTAGCCATTTTCTTTTCTCTCTACCTTTAATTCTAAAAATCTTTTCAACTGCTTTTTTATTCGTTGCATCAACTATTAATCCATAAACAGTATCTGTCGGGAAAACAACAACTCCGCCTTTTCTTACTATTTCAGCTGTTTTTCTAACTATGTTTAAATAATTGTCTGACGAAATATCTAAAATGTCCATTTTATAATTCTATCATTTTTTGAATTTAAAATAAAAAACTGGGAACCCTTATTCAGAATTCCCAGTATTTGGAGTTTTTGTATTCAAGTCAATTAGGTGGCGAAGTATAGCCGAAGAAGGGCACCATTCGATAGCGAGTGACCGATCTGTGCTTTGTAACGGTCCTGTACTTTGTTAACTCCCTATACAGAGTGATGGTCCTTTCTTTCGTAACCTCTCTATACTTTGTAACTGTCCGGCTCTTCGTTACCTCCCTAATTTCCGTCTCCGTACAATAATTTGTGCAGAAGATTGGTGAACATTCAGGTCCCGGAGGGGGTGGTATTGGAGGTTGTCCCGGAGGGGGTGGTATTGGAGGTTGTCCCGGAGGGGGTGGTATTGGAGGTTGTCCCGGAGGGGGTGGCCATGGTTTTGGATTACAATTCCGTCCACAAACATATGTACCACAGACTACTTGATATGAATATGGTTCATATTCGGTATAATACTCTGTAGCATCGTACGGTTCATCTTCGGTATAGGTTTCCGTTACCTGGTAAGGATCTGGAACCGTATAAGCCTCTTGGAAATCATAAGACTCCTGGGCAATATAGCTTTCTTGTTTCATCGGAACAGAAAAGCCAACTATCAAAAGAAGAGCCAATACCACCAAAACTACAAGAGTCCAGCTAGCTCCCGAAGTCATTTTGCACCTCCTTTATTTTTTTTCTAGAGCTATCAATAACTATCACATTCTTATTATCTCCTTTCAAAGAAACTGATTTATTATACTAAATCAAAGCTTTTTGTCAATGGTCAAAGAAATTGAAAAAATAGAGCCCTGCTTTTGGTTATATAGCAGGGCTCTCTCGAAATAGGGGGTGAAATGCCCAGTTTTTCACTAGGGTTTGTAGAGTGACTACTTATTTAAGTCAAACCGCAATCAATAAGCATCACCTCCTTCAAATAAAAAGTGCTTTGGGGAAACAGTCCTGCCTACAAATGGGATATCTCCTCTGCTTCTGTCTCCACTTCTAAGACTAAGACAGGACTGTTTCATGCACCGAGGCAGGGGAAGACCCTGCGGACAATGAACTGTGGGTCGAGTCAATTGACCCGTGCCGGCAAACGTAGCTAAGCCGCTACTGCCGATAATCTCTGGCTTGGTGGCCCGGAACTGCTAGACGATGTAATACATCGACTACTACCGGCGATCTGATACTTACCATCCAGATCTCCTTTCTATATTAAACTATGTAATTAGAATATTAAAAAAATGAATCTTTGTCAATACGGAAAAGTCTATTTCTTAATTCCTCTAAATTCGGTATAAAAAGTAGTTTTATCCTCGATATTTTCAAAAACAACAGAATTCGGCCCGATCGAGCAGTCAGAACCAATCAAAACGCCGGGCATCAAAGAAGATCTGATGCCAATTTTCGTGTTTTTGCCGACAATCGCCCCCAAAGATTTCAATCCCGTGGTTATCCCTGGCTTAACTATTATCTCCCCTCTATCAACTCTGACATTGGCAGTAATTGTTCCTGATCCGACAAGACATCCTTCTCTAAAAACCGAATCGCCAAAATAACCAGAATGAATGGTTGTGTCTTGCTGGAAGATTGTTCGAGTCACTTCCGCAAAAGCGCCGATTAAAACATTGTTTTCTAAATTGGAATAACCGCGAATCAAAGAATTGTTGCCGATAATGCTATTAGCCCCTATATAGCAAGGCCCTTTAATAGTTGCATTTTCAAAAATCCTAACATTTTCACCGATATAAACATTACCTTCAATAATTACATTTTTTGCAAGCTTAGCTGACTTTTCAATTTTCGGCTTCAAAAGCTTATTGAATAAATACTTTTCGATAATAAATAAATGCCATGGATATTTCAAAAAAGGAATATCTTCCTCTTTCTCCTGTAAAATAACTAATCTGACATCATTGTTCTTTATATATTCAGAAAGCGCTGCTTCAAAATTATACTTTCCTTGTTCCGCCTTCTCGAAAGTCTGAAAAAAATCTTTTGATAATAAATAAATACCGGATACTTTAATGTCCGAGGGCGCTTCTGATGGCTTTGGCTTTTCAATAATCTCTGTAATTTTATCTCCGCTTACTCTTGCCATGCCGAAAAGTTCAGGAGTCTTTGTTTTCTGGCCGGCTAAAACAGCTTTTGCTTCCCCTAATTTTGATATTAATTGATTAAAAACGTCTGAACACTCAACCATTTCAGCGTTTAAAACTATGAAATTATCTCTTATTAAATCTTTAGCCTGCCATAAAGCATCTCCCATGCCATTGGCTTCAGCTTGGATTATGTAAGTTATTTTGCATTTGGGAAATTGATAATCAGAAAGTTCTTTTTCAAGTGCCATTTCTTTATCCTGCACAATTATAATTTCATTTATGCCAGATTTAATTAATCCGTCTATCGTATACCAAATCAAAGGCTTTCCCATTATTTTAATAAGAGATTTATGCTTTCCGTTTAGCGGCCAAAAACGAGAAGATTCACCTGCCGCCAAGATTACTGCTTGATACTGCATAATTTTAATAAGTTTTTTTCTTCTTATGTAAGTCAGCCGTCCTATAGCTTAAGGGTCTGGAAAACATTGGAGCGCCGATATTCTTGATCAATTCCTTTTTCTTTTTTTCCATTAAATTACGGGTTTTTGCCTCCACCACTAACTTTATTACCGGTTCAGTATTGGACGGCCTTACTAAAAACCACCAATCCTTAAAATCCGCCCTTAAACCGTCCTGTTCTGAAATCTTACCTGTTTTATACTTCTTTTTCAATTCTTTGATTTTCCCCTCTTTTGCTTTTGTTTCAAAATATATTTCGCCAGAATGAAAATACTTTTGAAGAGGTTTTATCAGTTCCGATAAAGTTTTTTTGGTTTTTTCCATTTCATTTACAATCTTTAAAAATACAAAGAATGGAACTTCGTAAAATAAGTTTTGCCCTAGATAATAATGGCCAGATACTTCCCCACCAAAAAAAATATTATCTTTTCTCATTTTTTCTTTTATTAAAGCATGTCCAATTTTAAAATTGATAGGAACACCACCATCTTCTTTAATAACTTCCTTTAAAACGTTACTCGACCGAATATCATAAAGAATTTTTGGCTTATTTTTTCCTTTCCATTCCTTTAATATAATTTTAGCCATCAAGGCAGTTATCAAATCCCCCCTGATCGGATTACCTTTTTCATCAATAAATATGATTCTGTCAGCATCTCCATCTAAAATAATGCCAAAATTAGGCTTCTTTTTTCTGACCAAAGAAACAATATCCTTTAAGTTATTTCCAAAAGAAGGATCAGGAACATGGTTAGGGAAATCGCCATCTGGTTTGCAATAAATAGGATAAACTTTAATGCCTGTTTTTTTAAGAACCTTGAGGAAAATGGGGCCGCCCATTCCATTCCCAGCATCAATTGCAACAGATAATTTTTTAAATGTTTTTTTATTTATCTTATTTAATTTAAAAACAAAATTTATATAATCTTTTTCAATGTTTTTCTTAATGATTTTGCCCTTTAATGGGGGTAATTTTTCTTTTTGAAAGGCTTTCTTCGCTAATTGATCTCTCATCCAAAAAATTCCAGTTTCGCCAGAAAGAGGAATGGTTTTCTCGCGCGTTAATTTAAAACCATTGAAAGGATTGGGATTATGCGAGGCGGTAATAATTATTCCTCCGTCAAGTCTTAAATGGGAAACTGCAAAATAAAGAGCAGGAGTTATTATTAAACCTAAATCAATAATATTGCATCCTTCTTGAATAATTCCTTTCGAAAGTCCTCGAAAAAGCTCAGGGGAAGAATAACGAATATCTCTTGCTATTCCAACGGTTAATGTCTTCTTTTTTGATTTTTTCCGCAAAAAATGAATAAAGTAACGGCCAACTCGATAAGCCATTTCTTCATTAACATCCTGAGGATATATTCCCCTGATATCGTAAAGACGAAAAATTTCTGGATTAATTTTCATTGAAAATCTAATCTAATTAATTTATTTTAACAATCTTAAAATAGCTTTATGAACTTTAATATTAGAAGCTAAAATCAAACAATTGTTTGCTTCCTTTAATTGAAGTGGATTTCCTTTCAAATCAGTATATTTCCCGCCTGCTTCTTTTAAAATAAGCAATCCGGCAGCAATATCTCCTATTTTTGGCGGTATATCAAGAGCAATATATGCCTCAAAAGCGCCTGAAGCCACATAAGAAAGTCCGAGGGGACCACAACCAAGTGCCCTAACGCAATAAGAATTCAAATTAAGCTTTGTCAAAATCTTTGAATTTTTATTAAATTTATTGCGCGACATGCCACAACTTGGCAGTTCAGCGAAAATAAAACTATCTTTTAAATTGCTTTTACTGGAAACTTTGATTCTCTTGCCGTTCAAATACGCACCTTTATTTTTAGCTGCGTAAAACATTTCTTTCGTCATTGGATTATAAACTAATCCGAAAATAATTTCATTCTTGTGTTGTAAAGCTATTGAAACATTAAATAAAGGAAGCCTTCTGATGTAGTGTTTGCTGCCATCTAAAGGATCAATAATCCAAGTATAATCGGATTTTCCCTTTATTATTCCTTTTTCTTCTGTATTGATAGTATGCCCGGGAAAATTCTTTTTAATCTTATTTATAATTAGATTCTCAACCTTATAATCAATGTTAGTAGCAATATCTTGCCTGTCTTTAAATTTAATAATTTCTACTCTATCTAAATTATCTAAAAGTATTTTACCGGCTTTTTCGGCTAAATCTATGGTAAATAGTTGAACGAGTTTCAGATTCATAATTTGAATAAAGCTTTTGCTAATTTATTGGAATCGTGACGGATAAGGCTTCTTTTTAAAATGTCTCCGGGAATGCGCTTTGTCTCTTTTTTGCTTAAAAAATCTCCCCTGATTACTTTAAAATAACTATCTTTTAAATCGTCAACAACCGGAAACTCTTTTACTTTCTTGTATTTTGCCAAAGCGCTTTTTGGCATGGATTTTGTATTAATTAAAACATAATCTAAACAATCACGTCCTAAATATTTTTCCAAAACCTGAATATGGTCTTTGGCAGTAAAACCGAATGTCTGGCCGTATCTTGTCATTAAGTTCATAACATATACTACCTTAGCTTTAGTCTTTTTAAGAGCACCAGCTATTCCTTCAGTCAGTAATCCAGCTATTAAGCTGGTGTACAAATCACCAGGCCCGATAACAACCAAATCCGCCTTTAAAATCGCGTTCTTTACTTCTTGATGCAGCTTAGCTTTCGGCTTCAAAAAGACTTTCTTAATCTTTAATTTACCATTATGCTTAGGTCCATCAATTAAATGCTCTCCGATAACTTTCTTTCCGTTTTCATAAATTGCCACTAAATTTGAATCAGTCAGAGTCACTGGCAAAATTCTACCTTTAATTTTAAGAATCTGGCTTGTTTTCTTAATCGCTTCCATTTGAGAGCCGAAAATGTCGGACAAAGCAGCTAAAAACAGATTGCCAAAAGTCATACCCTTTAGCCCATTTCCTTTTGAAAAACGATAAATGAAAAGTTTTCTTAATGACTGCTCTTTGCCTTCTTCAGCTAAAGCAACAAAACACTGCCTTATATCGCTGGTCGGCAGCAAACCCAATTCGTCACGGATAACCTTGTTGCATCCTCCGCTGTCGGTCATGGAAACAACAGCTGAAATATCAGCCGGATACTTTTTTAAACCGGAAAGAACCGTAAAAGAACCGGTTCCACCCCCAATAACAACGATTTTCTTAGTTTTTGACATAAATCAATTTTTATATTAAACTAAAAATACCTTTAAGTCAAAAAGGCTATGATAGATAAATTTTTAATACAAGGAGGTATTCCTCTTTCTGGAGAAGTTGAAATCTCAGGTTATAAGAATTCAGCCGGCGCTATTTTGGCGGCTGTTTTGCTTTCTGAAGAACCTTCTGTTATTGATAACCTTCCCCAGGTAACTGATGTTTCAAACCAGATTGAAATTCTAAGGCAAATGGGCGCAGAGATCGAACAATTAACTCCGAGAAAAATAAGAATTAACCCGAAAAACATAGACCCTGAAAAAATCCCAACAGACCTCTTTGAAAAAATGAGGGTTTCGGTATTGTTCATCGCTCCTTTAGCTATAAGGTTCAAAAAATTCAAAATCCCCCATCCTGGCGGGGACAAAATAGGCTTAAGGCCAATAGCCACGCACTTGGAAGCTCTTGAAAACTTCGGAATAAAAACAGAAGAAAAAGACGGCTTTTACCATTTCCAAGCACCAGAAAGAATAGAAGGAAAGAAAATAGCTTTAAAGGAGTTTTCAGTGACTGCCACGGAAATCTTAATGATGTTAGCTAGTAGAGCCCAAGGAAGAACTAAAATTGAGATTGCCGCTGCCGAACCTCAGGTCCAGGATTTAGGAATGTTTCTGAGAAAAATGGGGACGAATATAGAAGGAATCGGAACTCATACCATTGAAATTGAAGGAAAAGATAAATTATCAGGCGCTGAATTCTCATTATGCCCTGATTTACTGGAAGCTGGAACATTTTTTATAGCTTTTGCTTTAACTGGCGGCGAAGGGAAAATAAAGAATGTAAATCCAGACCACATGACTTTTTTCCTGGGAAAAATGAAAGAAATCGGGGTGAACTTCGATGTTTCGAACAATGAAATTTCAATTAAGAAATCAAATAATTTCAAACCGGCCAAAATCCAGGTTCTTCTTTATCCCGGCTTCCCCACTGATTTGCAACCCCAAACATCCGTTCTATTAACCCAATGCCAAGGCAAGTCTCTCGTACACGACCCGCTGTATGAAAACCGATTCCAGCATTTGCACGAATTAAGAAAGCTGGGTGCTGACATTGAGATCACTGATCCCCACCGGGCTCTGATTTTCGGCAAAACAGAATTAATCGGTAATAAAATAAACGCCTCAGATATCAGGTCAGGCGCTGCCTTAATCCTGGCAGGATTAATTTCAAAAGGCCAGACAACGATTGAAAACATTTCCCAAATTGAAAGAGGACACGAAAATATTGAGGAAAAACTGAAAAAGCTAGGAGCTAAAATTGAAAAGATTTAATAAATTGAAAATCGTCAAAGAGGCGGTTTTTTTGTTTTTTAGTAATGTATCTGGATGAACAATGTTAGAACCTGGTTTGTAAAAGAAAAATCCCCGAGCATATAACCCAGGGATTTTGTGGACAAAAACTCTCAACAGTTAATCTTCCCTACTCTATTTTAGTTCGGTCCTGATTTTTTTAGGCAACGCTTGCCACTCTTTCCAGGTAAAACGAGACACCCCATCGCAATTTGAACATTTTGCTATGGGCCCATTAACCGGTTGGTGATTCTTATCTTCACCATCCCAAAAACCTGTTTGTTTCCATTGATGATTACAATCTTTGTTTGGTTTCTTTTCGTCCATTATTTCCTCCTTTCTGAAATTTATCAATCGTCGTGCGGTTTGAATTTCATCGGTCGAGTGGGAAATCTCGGGGAAGAGACAACATCGACTCTTTTTTTGCATTTAGGGCAGTAACTGAACTTACATGGGTATATCTTTTGTGCCTTATCTTTAGATAATATCTCTTCTCCTACCCTCAGCTTTGTCCCACAGTCTTTACAGAACATTTCGCCGAATTCAAGTTCTCCTACGTCCTTTAGGTTTAATTCCTTCGCTATTTTATTATAATGAGCCATTAGCTACACCTCCTTTACTATTATCATATTATTGTTTATTTCTAGAAAATCAAGCCCTCTACCAAAAATCGCCTGTTTGGCGAGGTGGCCGAAATTAGCTCCGCATCGTGGACGACGTTAGAACCAGGATTATGGGAATTGAAGACGTTTTTGTTCCCGATTTGGATCTGTCTTCGGGACGATGTTAGAACCTGTTTTACTCTAAAAACCTAAAGGTAGAAAGTATTTGACTGAAAGTTCCACAATTCCCTGAATAGCATTCTATAGGTTCAAGTTGATTGAATTCGTATAATTTTCCTTCTTTAAATATGCCTACATAAGCCTTGCTACTTTCATCTTGGGAAAAAGAAACAACAATTTTATATCCACTTAACCCTCCCACAGTAATTTCTTCTTTTTCAATTAAAGCGTCTCCAAACCCTGCTTCTTTCATCAATACCATTTGTTCTTCAAACTCATCTTCCCATTCGGCAAGCGAAGAATACCATGTTTTGATTTGAAGCTCTATTCGTTCTATCGGGGGCAATCCATCAGAAAAATTCTTAATTTCCTCAATGGACATATTTCTAAACTCAATTTGATAATTTGATAATTCGACATGCCAATTATTAGGATATTTCATCTCAAACCCATATTCTTCATTCTTATAAGTTTGCCAATCAGCAGTTTCATCTTGAATTGTTATAATTGTAAAGGTTGTTTGTTGTTCTAATAATGTAGTTGGTTCTGTTTTGGAGTTTTTACTTCCGAGAAAGTAAAACAATATTAAAAGTCCTCCAAGAAATACAACAATAAATATAATTAAAATTTTAGAAAAAGCTTTGTTTTGCATATTATTGTATTATTTAATTAATCTTTCTTTATTCTACCAAAAAACCGCCCAAAACAATAGGCGGAATATTGTCAGCTCGCCAAGTCGGACTTGAACCTGCCAGCTAAGAGGAGATTTAGGTCGTTTGGGGAGTGGTACAGCCACGCGTCTCGGTCGGGGCTATTTTAAGCTAAAATGTAACAAATGTTACACTAGAAAGGTATATTGGAGTGTTACATTTTATGACGATGTTCGAACTTATTTTAGTCTAGAAATTTAAAAGTATTTTCTATTTTTTCCATTAAACCGCGATTTTGATCAAAATATTCTTTTGAACCGCTTGCCCCCCTCAACATATAAACAATATTATCACGGATAAAATATGTAGTAACAGTGGGGAAAATAAGAGACTCGTCATGGATCTTTCTTACCGCCACCTCTCCCCCGATAATAATCCTTTCCTCTTCCGATTTAATCATACTATCAATGCTTTTACCTTCGCTATCATAAATTATAATATCTAGATCTATTTTTTCATTAGGATCAATATCTTGTGTAGTAAACACATGATTTGGGTTATCGCTAATATTTGCAATTCTTTCACCAAGTATAGTTGGATCGCATGTGTATTCTTCGGAAGTTAAAATAATACCCTCGGAATATTTTACATATTCACCAACTTTCAGATAAAACTCCTTAGGATATTTTATTTCAAAACCACATTCTTCATTCCTGTAAGTCTGCCAATCGGCAGTTTCGTCTGACGTTGAGGTTGATGTCAGATTTGTAGATGGCGTTTCGGTAGATGTTGGCGTAGATACTGAAGTTTTAGGTATCCACCAATATTGATAAGCTAAAATAGCTCCACCGATGATTGCGGCAGCCAAAACAGTGATAAGGATGCCTATGGGGATAGATATTGTTTTATCTATTCCATTAATTTTTTCTTGGTTCGTTATTCTTCTATCTAAATATTGGGCAAATAATATAATAAGGAAAGGTATCCCGAAAAATAAAATATTTGATAAATCTGTTTTGTCTAACCTTCCCTGGGTCACAAAAAATAAGCGGTAAGCTTGAAATTCAAGCCAGATTATCCCTAAAATAATCAATCCATAAAGGTATTTGGCTTTTGTTTTCCTGAAAAACATTATTGAACCGTAAATTATAAAAGGTGCAAAAATAACATTTATGATGAGCGGCCATAAATTTACGTCTTTCCCGCCCATCAATACGCCGAATAATCCGAGGATAGACCCCCAGAAAAATAGATTAGCTAAACCAAAAAAATATATAGCAATAATAATATTTACTGCGGTAATTATTTTTTTCATAATTAATTTAACGATATAAATTAAACGAATCTTTTAGAGATTTTCCAGAAATAAACTAAAATCAGAGTCTGAATAACGGCTGCTATAAGCTGTATATTGTCTATACTACGAGATGACAAAAAAGAATAAATTGTATTGATAATAGCTAGGGCAGTTATAACAGTATAGCCATAAAGAGCCCATTTCTTCATTTTTCGAAGACCGAATGAAGTAACAATAAGACCGACAGCGACAATCAATTCAAGCAATGCTAAGACGGGACTAAAAAGTAAAAGAGGCAATACCATAAACAATGAACCAATTCCACCAAGCAATAAAAGAACTGATATATTTTTTACTGGTGATAGAAAAGATGATTTTTCTAAATCTGTTCCTATTTCCATAATTTAAAATCTGTTAATTTATTAAATCGACCTTTATTCTTTAATAATGCTGAAAAAATCATCGCTGGAATCTGATAATGTGGCTCCTTTCACTCCTGGAAAAGCTCTCATTACAATTTTGTATTTAGTGCCTAGCGGAATTGACGAGGGTATCGTCCAAAAATACGGGGGAGCGGCAACATTATCATTAATCATATATGTTTTTGTGGGAGCAGATAACCAATCCTCAAGCCAAATTGAAACATCGTAAGGCTGTTCCCAATCTATTTTATATGTTTTTCCAATTTCCCAAACTTCTCCGCCATTAGGAGAAATCAAAATGAATTTATTTAAACTATCCTCTTCAATAAATTTAAAAGTGGAAAGTATTTTCTCAACACCATCCCTGACCTCATCTTTATACCATCCTGCAGCATCCCAAAAATCTCCATCAGAAGGACCTAAAGAGCTATAAATAGCAAAAAATTCATTATTTTCTGTTAAGTAACGAATAAATAATTTTTCATCAGTTTTTATTTCTTCACAAACTTTTTCTCCATCATTTCTTAAACAATAATCTTGAGGACATAATTTTATAAAAAACATATTTTCATATTTATCTTTTGGCATACTTCCAAAATATGGCTCTATGGGTTTAGTTTTAAAACTTAAAAGGACACATTCTGCTTCAAAAGGAAAGTATCCCTCAGTTGTTGTTCCAATCTCAATTTGATACCCATTTTCTTCAAAGACTGAGGGAACTTCAAATTCAAATCCATACTTCATATTCCTATAAATACCCCCATCGGCAGTTTCGTCGATTGGTTTTTCAGAAATAACTATATCTGGTTGGTTAGACAATTCTTCCTGGAAGTTGAAATACCGCCAATAGATAAATCCTCCAGCTAATATGGCTGAGATTAAGACAATACTAATAGCTATTGTTGTAGGTATTTTCTTGTTCATATTACTCTATTCTACCAAAAAACCGCCCAAACAATAAAGCGGTATTATCCACAAGTAATTAGCTCCCCCTATGCAACACGCTTAGAACCTTAGATTGGATAAAGATAAGGGAAGAATTAGAAGCTTTCGTTATAAAAGTGCCTGCTTTTGGACGATGTTAGAACTTGTATTTATTTTTAGAAATGAAAAGCCCGCAGAGTTTTGGTTTCTCTTTGGGCTTATCTATTCTTTTAGACCTTATCCCGCTAAGATATTTGGCAGGATGCGTAGCGAGAACGCTATGTGTCCAAGGATTTCGGATTACTCTCCCAGCTTCGCATTATTTTCTTAATCTGCTGGGCCAGGTTGGGCGATTCTTTGAGCTTCTCTATGAAAACAGGGCACGCTGAACATTCTGTAGCTTTCCCGCCGAACAACAACGATCCTACAAGGGTCTTTGTTAGGGATTTTCTCGGGTCATCATCTTGATTCCCGGGCCCTTTAATTTTTGTCTTTTCTTCTTCTTCCGTCATCGTCGGCGGCTCAAGACAGAACTTTTCCCAACCACAAGCTTTGCATTGAGGCAATGCCTCCTTACTGTCCTGCATTAGCTCTTTAATCTTTTGCGACAAGACGGACTCGTCCATCCTCCGCGCAAGACCGGGACAAACCTGACAGACCTTATCTTTGCCCAGAAACATCATCGTCCCCATCAGCATACCGAATCCAGCATCCTCTGGGTTATCAAACTCCTCTCGGGCATCTCTCTCCATCGCCCTGAGAGTCGTTTGCACCTCTTGCCAGGTCATAACCGGTGGTTTAATGCAGAACTGGTTCCACTTACAAGTCTTACAGTTTACCATTGTTTCAACCTCTTCGAGTATGTCAGCCATTTAAAACCTCCAACAATTATTTTATTTTGCTTAAAATAATAATACCATATTATATGGTATTTGTCAAGTTTTTAGCTCCCCCCTATTGGATACGTTCAGAACTTTAGATTGGGTAAACATAAGGGAAAAGATGAGGGAATTGAGGTTTGCGTAAAGGAAAAGAGCTCAACTGGCGTTGGCTCTTTCTCTTCAATTACCTTAGGTCGCTGAGGGCAACCTGATTAGCCAAGAAGCGACTAATCTGTTTAGGATTTTTAACCTAAGTTTTTATGCAAACATTGGTCGATACCAGGCCTTTGGCACGTTTGCATCAATCCACTTGATGGCGACCTCTTTTAAGGTCAACCAAAATATGGAATATAGGGGGGCAGGATATTCATCTGCGGGTCTGTCCCAAGTAATCCTGTAACCTGGCGTTAATTCCTCAATCTTCGGAATTGCCATCTCCATAACCTCTTCTGCTTGATCTTCAAACATTCCTTTGTCAACCAGCATTTTTTTAAGCTTTTCTCTTGTTGTCATTATTTCCTTCCTCTCAGTCTGCTTAGCATTTTTCTAAATCAGCCTATAACAAAATAATACCACATAAATGTGGTTTTGTCAATATTGGCTCCGGAGGTAGGATTCGAACCGCTAATTCTTTTTAGCTAATTCGAACGCTTTCAAGTTTAACTCCAAATATTTTTCCGGAATTAGCTTTTTAATAGCTTTTTGAATAGATAGCGGCTTTAAAGGTATTAAACCTTTAAAAGCGGCAAAGCTCATTAAATAAATCCCTGATACAACGCTGTTTCCCAGCTTTTCCTGGCAGATTTTTTCAGCTGGAATCAAATGAATGTTTTTGCTGATTTTTTTTAACTGATTCATAATTTCAGCTTCAGACAAAGGTTTTTTCAAAGGAATGGGAATGACAAACTTATTTATTAAAAAGTTTGTTTTCGGATTGGCAAAATATAGTCCGTTTAAAATCTCCTGCTCTTCCAATCCTAAAACCAGATCTGCTTTACCTTGAGCAACCATAGGAGAATAAATTTTCTTGCCAAACCTGATATGCACTTCAACTGAACCGCCTCTCTGGGATAAGCCGTGAAGCTCGGAAGTCCTGACATTATAACCTTCAAACACAGCTGCTTCTGAAATTATCTGTAAAAGAGTAATCAAGCCCTGTCCTCCAGTGCCAACTATCATCATATTAAATTGTTCTGCTTTTTTAATCATTTTTTAGGGACAACGAATTTACAAGGATGTTTAGAAACGATTACCGAAACCTCTTCTTTTACCAAAAACTCTTTTATCGTATCGATAAATTCCTTCTGGTTTACAGGATCAATGGTTTTAACATTTTTTACCCCGCAGGCCCTGACCAATTTCTCAATATTGATATCAGTCTCTGTGCCAACAGAAACAGGGTGCGGCTGATGGCCTGTCATGGCAGTGGTTTCATTATTCAAAATAATGATCAATGGGTTTGATTTGTTAAAAACAGTGTTTATCAAAGCCGGTATGCCAGAATGAAAGAAAGAAGAATCGCCGACAAAAGTAATCAGCTTTTGCGAGGTAGCTTTTTTAATTCCATGGGCAATACCGACCGAAGAACCCATACAAGACAAATAATCCTGAAGATTGATCGGCGAATTGCCAAAAAGCATATAACAGCCTATCTCGCCCCCGAATACCACCTTATTCACATCAACCGCCTTTTTAATAGCTGAAACAACCAACCAGTAAGGACATCCAGGACAAAGCTGAGGAGAACGCCTTAAAGGTTTAAAATCTGATTTTCTCGATTTATATGACTTACCGGTTATTTTCGCAATAGCTTCAGCCACATATTCCGGCTTCAATTCTCCAACCACCGGCAATACATTCTTTCCGAAAACCTCCAGTTTGCAGTTAGCTTGCTTAGCCAGTCTTTCAACTTCTTTTTCCAAATGCGATTCCAATTCTTCAACCACTAAAACCTTTTTAAGATTCTTAATAAATGATTTTATTCCTTTTTCCGCCAAAGGATAGGAAAAAGTAAGCTTCAAAACCGGCAAATCCAGCTTCATTTCGGTTAAAGCTTCCCTAACATATAGATAAGAAACACCAGAGGTAATAATACCTGTTTTTTGCTTTGCACCCTCTATTTTCAATAAACTTTCAGAAACACTTCTAATTTTTTCTATCTTTTCAAAAAGCTCTTTTTTCATTTCCAGAACTCTTGGCGGCAAAGTAACAAATCTTTTTACGTCTTTGACAAAAGTTCCCTTTTTAAAACCAGAAGACTTAAAAGCAGACATTCTAACTGGCATTTTCTGATGAGCCACTCTGGTAGTTGTTCTGATCATGACCGGAATATTGAATTTCTCTGACATTTTAAAGCCCAGTTTTACGAAATCCAAACACTCTTGCGGGTCTGAGGGCTCCAAAATCGGTATATGGACAATATTATCCATGGGCCTGGTATTCTCTTCTGACTGGGCTGAACTGTGACAAGAAGGATCATCTGCCACGATAATAACTGTCGGACCTTTAGCTCCTGTATAAACAAAAGGAATTAAAGCATCCAAACAAACGTTCAAGCCGAAATTCTTCATGGCTACCAATGTTTTTAAACCGGAAAAACTGGCGCCAACGCCAGCTTCCAAAGCCACTTTTTCATTAGTCGAAAATTCAAAATAAACGCCAGCATCTTTGGCAATTTTAAAAAAAGTGTTGCCTATTTCAGAAGCCGGAGTACCAGGATAAGTTGAAACAAAATTGACGCCTGCTTCCAGGGCGCCTCGAACAATTGCTTCATTACCCAATAAGATAATTTTCTTCCCGCCTTCTTTTGAAAGGAGTTTATCCATATAGAATTATTATACAAAATATCACCTGACTATTCCACTGTCACGGACTTTGCCAGGTTTCTCGGCTTATCAACGTCGTTACCAAGAGCAACAGACATATAATAAGCAAAAAGGTGCAGAGGAATCACCGATAAAATCGGCGTCAGCATTTCCAAGGTTTTCGGAATGTAAATGACGTCATCAACCAGCTTTTTAATATCTTCGTTGCCTTCGGTAGCTATGGCTAAAACCGGTCCTTTTCTCGCTTTAATCTCCTGGATATTGGATACCATTTTGTCATAAACCGAATCTGAGGGACAAATGGCAACAGTCGGAAAATCCTCTTCTATTAAAGCCAGAGCTCCATGCTTTAATTCTCCGGCAGGAATGCCCTCGGCATGCAAATAAGAAGTTTCTTTCAATTTCAAAGCGCCTTCCAAAGCAACGGGATAATTGTATTTTCTGCCCATAAACCAAAAGTTTTTGAAATCTTTATACTTTTGGGCCAATTTCTCAATTTCAGAACTTTGGCTTAAAACCCTTCTGGCAAGATCAGGCAATTTTGAAAGTTCAGAAACAATTCTTTTGCCGGTTACCAAAGACATGTCCCTTTGCCTTCCCAAATAAACGGTAATCATGGCCAAAGTAGATAATTGTCCCAAAAACGCTTTTGTCGAGGCGACAGCCACTTCCTGTCCTGACCTTGTATAAATACCAGCTGCTGTTTCCCTGGATTGGCTGGAGCCGACAACATTCGTAATCCCCAAAGTCAAAGCTCCTTTCTCTTTCATTTCTTTTATGGCAGCTAGAGTATCTGCTGTTTCGCCTGATTGGGAAACAAATATGCCGGCTGTGTTTTTGTCGATAATAGGCTTTCTGTAGCGGAATTCCGATCCCAAATCAACTTCTGCGGGTAAATTAGCATACTCTTCCAACATATATTCGCCAACTCTGGCTGCATAAGAAGCTGTACCACAAGCTATTAGAAACACTTTTTTAATTTCCCTTAATTTATGTTCCGAGGAAGCCAATCCCCCAAGCTTTACGTTACCTTCATCCAACAAAAGTCTTCCCCTGATAGCATTCTCAATAGCTTCCGGCTCATCCATGATTTCTTTCAGCATAAAGTGAGGGTAGATGCCTTTTTGAGCTTCCTCCGGTGTCCAATCAATCTGAACAAATGCTTTTTCTTTTAAAATATGGAAATTATCCATTTTTAAAACGGCAATTTCATTGTCGTCTAAATTAATGACTTGTCTGGTATGAGTAATGACAGCTGAAGGGTCAGAAGCAATCAAGATTCCGTCCTGATTAACGCCCAAAATCAGAGGAGAAGAAAGACGGGCAGCAACTATTTTGCCGGGATCTTTTTTGGCAATAACAACCAGTCCGTAAGTGCCTCTTACTTCTCTTAAAGCCTTTCTAACTGCCTCCTCAAGATTCCCATCAAAATATTTTTCAATTAAATGAGATAAAACTTCAGTATCGGTTTCAGAACTAAATTTATGGCCTTCTTTAATCAACTTTTCCTTTAATTCCCGGTAATTCTCAATAATGCCGTTGTGAATTGAAAAAATCTCTTTTTTGCAATCCCAGTGCGGATGAGCGTTTTCATCTGTCACTCCGCCGTGAGTCGCCCAGCGAGTATGTAAGATAAAAGGATTGCCTTTTAATTCCAGATTGCTTTCTGCTATTAATTTTTCCAAATCGTCTATCCTGCCTGCTTTTTTCAAACAAAAAATCTCCTTTTTTTCAGGACTGTACCAGGCAACGCCTGCTGAATCATAACCGCGATACTCTAATCTTCTTAAAACATCCAATCCTACCCTAACATCTTGATTTTTGCCGATGTAACCGACAATACCGCACATAAATTTAGATTACGATATTTATTAATCTTCCGGGAACAAAAATTACCTTTTTAATTTCTTTATTCTGTATCCATTTTTTAACATTTTGACTGGAAATTGCAAGTTCTTTGGCTTTTTCTTCGGAAATATCAATTTCAACTTCGATTTTGTCCCTGACCCTGCCGTTAACCTGAATAACCAAGGTTATCATATCGTCTTTAATCAGTTTCTTGTCGTATTTCGGCCAAGATTGCTTATGGATCGAATCCTTATTCCCTAACTGCCTCCAAAGCTCTTCAGTAATATGCGGCGCAAAAGGAGCTAAAATGATCAAGAATAAAGAATAATAAGAAAGAGAAATCTTTTCTTCTTTTTCAAAACGATTGGCCAATATCATTAAAGCTGAAACTGCTGTATTGAATTTAAAATCCTCCAAATCCTCATTTATTTTTTTAATTGTTTTATGAACCAGCTTCTCCAATTCTTGGTTTTTAATTCCTTTTTCCTGATTCACTTTAAAACTTAATTTCCATACCTTATCTAAAAACCTATAACAACCTTTCAACCCATTAATATTCCAATTAATCGCCTGATCAAAAGGGCCCATAAACATTTCATAAAGTCTCAAGCTGTCAGCGCCAAAAGTTTTTACAATGTCATCGGGATTAATGACATTACCGAAAGACTTTGACATTTTTCTGCTGTCTTCAGCCAAGACTATGCCGTGCGAAGTCCTTCTTTTGTACGGTTCTGACCCTGGAACAACGCCGATATCATAAAGGAACTTGTACCAAAAACGGGAATACAGCAAATGCAAAGTAGTATGTTCAAACCCTCCATTGTACCAGTCAACCGGCAACCAATGTTTTAATTTCTTTTTATCAGCTATTTTTTTATCATTTCCAGGATCAGTATAACGAATGTAATACCAATTAGAGCCTGCCCAGTTGGGCATAGTATCTGTTTCTCTTTTGGCGGACCCTTTGCATTTCGGGCATTTTACATTAACCCACTCTTCAATTTTGGATAAAGGTGATTCTCCTGTTCCTGTTGGCTGGTATTTTTCAACATATGGGAGTTCAATCGGCAATTCCTTTTCTGAGACAGAAACTGCTCCGCATTTTTCACAATGGATAATCGGAATCGGCTCTCCCCAGTAATGCTGCCTGGAAAAAACCCAATCACGTAGTTTGTACTGAATTGTTTTTTTGCCGAGTTTTTTCTTTTCCAGCCATTCGGTTATTTTCTTGATTGCTTGTTCAGATGTTAATCCATTAAATTCTTCAGAATTAACTAAAACTCCGTAACCAACAAAGGCTTCTTTAGAAATATCGCCCCCTGAAATGACTTCCCTGATTTCCAATCCATATTTCTTGGCAAAATCGTAATCGCGGTAATCGTGTGCTGGCACCGTCATAACCGCTCCTCCGCCGTAAGCAGCTACTATATAATCACCGATCCAGACAGGCACCTTCTCGCTATTAATCGGATTCAAACAAAAGGAACCGGTAAAAACGCCTGTTTTTTCTTTTTCCAATTCTGTTCTTTCGAATTCGCTTTTCTTTTTTGATTCTTCAATATACTTTGCAACTTCCTCTCTGCGTTCTTCTTTCGTTATCTTTTGGATTAAGGGATGCTCTGGAGCCAAAACAACTGCCGTTACCCCGAAAATAGTATCTATCCTAGTGGTAAAAACTTTTATTGATTCCTGAGAATCAACCAGTTTAAAATCAACTTCAGCCCCGTAACTCTTGCCAATCCAGTTAATCTGCTGGGTTTTGATTTTTTCAAGGTAATCAACCTTGTCCAAATCTTCAATCAATCGATCGGCATATTTTGTTATTTTCAATAACCATTGTTTTATCGTTTTTTGTTCGGTTTGGGCATCGCAACGCTCGCACTTGCCGTCCACCACTTCCTCGTGAGCCAAACCGATCCTACAAGAGGGACACCAATTAATAGGAATTTCTGCTTGATAGGCCAATCCCTTTTTGAATAGTTGTAAAAATATCCACTGAGTCCATTTATAATACTTTGGGTCAGTAGTATTTATTTCCCGGCTCCAATCAAAAGAAAGACCCAAAGATTTCAACTGTCTCTTGAAATTAGCGATATTTTTCTCAGTAGCCACTTGCGGATGAACGCCTGTTTTTATGGCATAGTTTTCAGTCGGCAAACCAAAAGCGTCCCAGCCAATGGGATATAAAACATTAAAGCCCTCCATTCTTTTTTTTCTAGCTACTGCATCTAATGCAGAATAGCTGCGGCAGTGGCCGACATGAAGACCATCCCCCGAAGGATAAGGAAATTCAATAAGAATGTATTGTTTCGGCTTTTTCGAAGAATCTTCAGCCTTGTAAAAGCCGTTTTTCTCCCAATATTCCTGCCATTTTTTCTCAATTTTCTGCGGATTATATGATTCCATTGTTAAATATTGAATAATTTCTTAGCATTTTCAGTAGTTGCTTCCAATATTTCTTCATAGCTCAATTTCCTGATTTTAGCAATTCTTTCAGCAACGTATTTTACATATATTGGCTCATTGCGGCCGGTCATGGGAAACGGCGTCAAATAGGGACAATCTGTCTCAATCAAAACCTTATCAAGTGGAATTTTCTCAATAACTTCGTCCAAATTCAACTTAAAAATTATTCCGTTAAATCCGAGATAAAATCCCATATCAAGATATTTTTCAGCTTGCTGCCAATCCCCAGAAAAGCAATGAATAGCTCCCTGTAATTTACCGTCGTATCGCCCAAGTATTTCAATAAGTTCATCATGCGCCATGCGGCAATGGAAAATTATAGGAAGATTCAATTCTTTAGCCAAATCAATTTCTTTTAAAAACGTTTCTCTCTGTTTTTCTTTAAATACTTCCAGCTTTGTTTTGGTCTTCGGCCGGTAATAATAATCAAGGCCTATTTCGCCGATAGCCACTACTTTTTTTGATTCAGCTAAAGTTTTATATTTTAAATAATCAAAATCTTCATTTTTTGTCTGAAAAGCTATTTCTTCCGTATCTAGCTTTGTCTTAAAGATTCCTTCAGCTAAATGAATCGGATGAAGACCAACAGCGACATATACGCCTTGTTCATGCTTTTCAGCCATTCCAACCGCTCTTTTTGACGTTTCGTAAGTGGAACCGACGTTTATTATCCAAACATCGTTATCTAAAGACCGACGAATTACTTCGTCGGCATCATCTTTATAGGCATTAAAATTCAAGTGAGCGTGGGTATCAATTAGCATTATATTCTCGGAAATAAAGGTATGCTTTTTTCACTTTTTAAATGCTCAAGTATCTTTTCAGAGGTTTCTGGCAAAAATGGTTTTAACAAAGAAGCGATCTCTTTAATAGCAAACAATAAATTGTTTAATATTGTGTTTTGGTTATCAGATTGCTCCCAAGGCCTTTCTTTTTCAATATATTTGTCGCAAAAACTGATTAATTCCCAAATAACGGCCAAAGCTTCATTAAATTTGAATTCGTCTAACGCTTTCTTATATTCTTTTTTGCTTTTATCGATTGCTTTCTGGAAGCTTTTATCTGAAAGCTTGTCGGGAACAGATAATTTCAGGCTTTGTGCGATTTTAACCACTCTGGCCACCAAATTCCCTATGCCGCTGGCCAAATCCGAATTATATCTCTGTTCAAACTTATCATATGTAAAATCGCCGTCCTCGGTTGAGGGAATCTCGCGCAAAAGAAAATATCTGACAGCATCCACACCATATTTTCCGACTAATTCAAAAGGACCAATCACATTCCCCAGGCTTTTTGACATTTTTTTTCCGTCAGCAGTAATAAAGCCGTGGACGAATATATTCTTCGGCCTTTCCAAGCCGACAGCTAAAAGCATGGCTGGCCACATTAAAGCGTGGAAACGGAATATATCCTTGCCAAGACAGTGGACATCAGCTGGCCAATATCGATGAGGAAAAAGATAATTAAGCAAAGCCTCAAACCAAACATATATTATTTGGTCGGGATCATCGGGCACTGGTATTCCCCATTTTGAACTCTCTTTTGACCGGGAAACGCTGATATCTTCTATCCCCTGGTTGATAAAACTTAAAATTTCATTCTTTCTGCTTTCCGGAATAATTTTAATTTTATCTTTCTCTATCTCTTTTTTCACTAAAGAAGCATATTTTGAAAGCTTGAAAAAATAATTCTCTTCCTCAACCGATTCCGGCTTATTATCGTGATTGGGGCATTTGCCGTTTATTAAATCCTTTTCTTTAACAAAGGCTTCGCAACCAACGCAATAAAGCCCCTTGTATTTCTTTTTATAAATATCTCCTTTTTTAACCAGTTTATTCCAAAACTTTTCAACTGTCGGCCAGTGCCTTTTCCTGTCAGTCGTCCTAATGAAATCATTGTTAGAAATATTTAAAACTTTTGTTAAAGCCCTATATCTCTCAGAAATTTCATCAACAAAAACAATTGGCGCTTTCCCTTGTTCTTCTGCTTTCCTTTCAATTTTTAACCCGTGTTCGTCCGTGCCAGTCAAAAAGAAAACATTCTTTCCCAAAATCTTCTGATGGCGGGCCAGTACGTCTGCCTGAACCAATTCCAAAACAAAACCGATATGCGGCAAAGCATTTGTGTAGGCAATGCTAGTTGTTATATAAAACTTATTTTTCATTTCTATGTATGATAATAACAAACTCTCCTTTTATTTTATCATTTTGAACGTCTTTTATCACTTTTTCGACGTTTCCCCGGTAAACCGTTTCGAATTTCTTGGTTAGCTCGCGACAAACCACTACCCTCAATCCTTTATTCATGTTTTTTAATTCTTCCAATGTTTTTATAATCCTGTAGGGAGATTCATATAATATTACCGGATATTTTGAGCTGACCGCCTCTTCAAAAAACTTCTTTCTCTTGTTTTTCACTGGCGGAAAGCCCAAAAATAAGAATCTATCAGTCGGAAACCCGGAAACCGAAGCAGCTGCAATCACAGCTGAAGCTCCGGGGATGGGAACGATTTTCACCTTATCTCCTAAGTTTTTTGCTACTTCATCAATCAATAAATTTCCTGGATCAGAAATGCCAGGAGTCCCAGCATCCGAAACAAGAGCTAAGTTCCTGCCTACCTTTAATAAATCAATAATGTAATCTGTTTTATTAAGTTTTGAATGCTGGTGATAGCTTATTGTTTGTTTTTTAATGCCACATGAATCCAATAATATTTTGGTTTTCCTGGTGTCTTCGCACAAAATTAAATCAACCTCCGATAAAATGCGGAGGGCTCTTTTTGAAACGTCTTCTAAATTCCCGATGGGAGTAGCAATAATGTAAAGAAATGCCATTTTATGCAACCGCTTCTTCTGAACTTATGCGGTCTTTTCTTTTTTTGAAAAAATCACTGATAAATTCAAAAAAGATTCCGGCCAAAGGAATTGCTAGGATAGCGCCCAATAATCCCCAAAGCTGTCCGCCAATCAATAAAGCGATTAAAACCAAAACTGGCGGCAATCCGATGAATTTCTTGCTCAAAATCGGAGTAAGAATATTTCCTTCTATCTGCTGGATCAGAAAGAAAACAATCAGAATGAATATGGCTTTTAACCAGTCATCCAAGAAAACCAAAATAGCAATTACTCCTCCAGCCAATACCGGACCAATAATGGGAATAATGTTGGTAATGCCGGCAAACAAACCCAAACTGAAAGCGTAATCAATCTTAAACAACTTCAAAGCGAGAAAAGAAGCCAAACCCACAAAAAAGCAGCATAAAACCCTTGTACCGAACCATCCAGAAATCTTCTGCTGAGATCTTTCCCAAACGCTTACTGCATAATCCTCGTTTTTCTTTGGGAAAAGAAGCCTGATCGCTCTTTCTGCCCATCTGCCTTCCAGGGAAAAGAAAAAAGCAAGGGAAAAAATGGTAAAAGCAGAAAAGATTCCACCAAAAACAGCTGACAAGGCGGTGAAAATATTCGAAGAAGCTCCCAGTAACCAATTTTCAACAGCAACAATGAAACTTTCAAAATTTTCAAAAGCTCCTATGCCCAGCCATTTTAAAGGTGGAGTTATCTTTTCGAAATATTCTGAAAACATCTCAGCAAATTGCCTGATTTCAGGGATAAAAGACAAAGATATCAAATATATTGATCCTCCAAAAAAGCCGAAAATCAAAACATAAACTAAGCCAGTAGCCAGAACGCGGTGAACTTTTCTCCTTTGCAGGAAATCTATTGCCGGATTGAACAAAACCGAAATGATCAAAGCGAAAATGATCAAAATCAAAATATCCCTGATTTCATAAAGGAGATAAATGATAAGGGCAGCCAAAGCAACCTTTAAAATGCTCCTCCAGGAAATATCCAATAGTTTTTCGCTGTTCATAATTTTAGCAACTTTTGAAATTTTTCTTTGTCCTTGAATGGGCCGATTAAAGCTAAATTAAGCTTATCATTCCTGAAAATCTCTTTGGCTACTTTCAGAATATCATTCTGACTGACTTTATCAATCATTTGACATTGTTTTTCCGGAGTATCAATCTTGCCCTTTAATATTTCCTGTTCGCCAAAATATGTTGCCCAAGCTTCAGAAGTTTCTAACCCCAAATAAAGATGACCTTTTATATTGTCTTTGGCTTTTTGAAGCTCTGCTTTTGATACTTTTTTTTCTTTCAGTTTCCGGTATTCCTTAATAATAACTTTAATTGCATCTACTGTTCTTTTATTGTCGAGTCCGGCATGAGTAATTAGATATCCTGAATCAGTATATGCTTCAGCCATTGCTCTAACATGGTAAGCCATGCCCCTCTTTTCCCTGATTTCGGTAAAAAGCCTGGAACTCATATTCCCGCCCAAAAGATTGGCCAATACCGCTAAAGGATATCTTTTTTGAGAAAAAATATTATAAGCTCTCACGCCCAAAACTAAGTGAGTCTGATCTGTCTCTTTTGTTTGAATAAGAACTTGCGGAGTTTTTTGCTTTTCAACTACGGGTTTCTTTAATAAAGTTTTATTCTTTTTAAATTTACCGAAAAACTTCTTTAATTTAAAAATTGCTTCTTTTTCTGAAAAATTTCCGGCCAAAACAATAACTGCATTCTTTGCGCTGAATTGATTTCTGGAATATTTTATTACGTCTTCTCGAGAGATTTGCCTTAGTGTTTCTTTTTCTCCTGAAATCATCCAGCCAGCCGGCTGATCTCCATATAAAAGTTTTTCCCAGAGCTCTAAAATATATGTCTGAGGCATATCAAAATACATGTTAATTTCTTCAATAATTGTCTTCTTTTCCTTTTCAATGGCTTTCTCTTTAATAAGTGGATTAAAAATCATATCTGAAATAATATCGCAAGAAAGTTCAAGATGCTTTGAATCAACTTTTGTCCAAAAACCCATTAATTCCTTACTGGTATAAGCATTAATAATGCCGCCAACTTTATCTATCTCTTTGGCAATATCTGTGGGATTTGGCCGTTTCTTTGTCCCCTTAAAAACTATGTGTTCCAAAAAATGAGAAATGCCGTTAATTTTCTTGGTTTCATATTTTGTTCCAGCGCCAAATAAAACAAGCAAGGTCAAAGCCCGCGTATTTTCCATCGGATAAGTAATAATGCGTAATCCGTTCTTTAAAACGGTTTTCTTTAAAGCCATAAAAAGTTATTTTCCCAGTTTATTCTTAAAAAGCTCAACCAACTCTTTTGTTTTTACTCTTTCCTGTTCCATGGTGTCCCTGTCGCGGACAGTCACATCGTCTTTTTCCAAAGTGTCAAAATCAACAGTCACTGACCATAGGGTCCCTATTTCGTCCTGCCTGCGATATCTTCTGCCTATTGAACCGACCTCGTCGTACTGGCAGACAAAATGGATTTTAAGCAATTCAAACAATTCTTTTGCTTTATCGGTCAATTGCGCTTTATTCTTAACTAAAGGAAAAACAGCTATCTTGACCGGAGCCAAGCTTTTATCCAATTTAAGAGTCACTTCCATTTCTTTTGTTGATTCTGTTGTTTTCGTTCTGCCGCCTTTTGTTTCAGAATATGCATTAACCAAGAAAGTCAAAAAGCTTCTGTCAGCGCCGGCTGAAGTTTCAATAATATAAGGATAATATTTTTCTTTGGTTTCTTCGTCAAAATACCGCAAATCCTGCTTGGAATGTTTTGCGTGGTTAGATAGATCCCAATCTCCCCTGTTGTGGATTCCTTCAATTTCTTTCCAGCCGAAAGGAAATTTGTATTCAATATCAACCGCTCTTTTGGCATAATGCGCCAGATCTGATTTTTCTACTTCTCTAAAGCGTAAATTATCCTTTTTCACTCCCAGTTTTAAATACCAATCCATTCTTGATTTTTTCCAATCTTCAAAGAATTTGTCAGCTTTTTTCGGATAGCAAAACCACTGCATTTCCATTTGTTCAAATTCTCGAGTTCGGTAAACGAAGTTGCCTGGAGTAATCTCATTTCTAAAAGCTTTACCAACTTGAGCTATACCAAAAGGAATTTTCAAACGCATTGAATTTAAAACATTGAGAAAGTTCAAATATATCCCCTGGCAGGTTTCCGCTCTCAAATAGGTGGTGGCTGCTTCATTTTCAAGAGAACCAACGAAAGTTTTCATCATTAAATTGAATTTCTTTGCTTCTGTCAGTCCGCCACCGCATTCTGGACACTTTTTCTCTTCAATCGCATCAAGACGAAATCTCTTGTGGCATTTTTTGCATTCAACCAGCTCGTCGGCAAACCCAGCACTCAAATGGCCTGATGCCTGCCAAACTTGAGGAGACATTAAAATTGCTGCATCCAAACCGACAATATTCTCCTGCTTTTTTGTCATCTCATCCCACCAAGCTTTCTTGATATTATTCTTCATTTCAACGCCCAAAGGCCCGAAATCGTAGCAAGAACCAAAACCGCCGTAAATCTCTGAAGATTGAAAGATAAAACCACGCCTCTTGGTCAATGAAATGATTTTTTCCAAAAGATTCTCCATATTAGCGAATAATGCTCTTTTCATAGCCAACGCTTGAATCGTCCGGCAAACTAGTATTAATTGAAGGGCTGGTAGTCTGCAAGGTTTCGCCAGTCCACTGGTCTTGGCCGCTGATTCTTGCTTCGTTAATCAAGACAGGTGTCTGGCCTATTTGGCTTGAATCCGGCCAAAAGGAAATCTGGAATGAAATACTTGGCGCTTGATTCAAAATTCCCTGGCCGGCCGATAGATCTCCGATGTTCCAAACTATTTCCCTGGATTGGGAATCAAAAGTGAAATTGTTTTTTTGCTCTTCCGGAAACATCTTGCCCGTCAAACTGACATTGCTGGGTAAAGTGGCTTTAACCTTAACGTCTTTTAAATCATTGTAATAATTCTTAACCTGCCAGGAGATTGTGTAGGTAGTTGATTGTCCTACAGTCGGCGGAAGAGGGCCTGAGTTTCCAAAAACCTCATCGTTAAAATACCCTTTTTGGAAAACAGCCAGTTTTGAATTAACCTTGTTGGTAAATATTTCTTTGACCTGACTCAAGAATATCGTTGAAGCAATCTGCGGATTTGCCTCTGACAGGCTTTTAATTTCCTGGGAGTCTTTCAATTTTATCCAGAATTCAACCTTGCCTTCTTCCTGCGGATGCAAGAACTGAAGCTTGCTTACTCTTCTCCAATCCCAAATTATGGAATTATCTCCCGAAGTGAAATCGCCGTCCAAAGTCTTGGTAGTGGCAAAATCAAACGAAGAGCCGTTTAAAGTAACCAGCATAAACATATCGTTCAAAGCTTCCTCGCCAATATTCTTGAAGAAAATCTCATAATGGAGCAAATCGCCCGGGTTAGCGACAAGCTTCGGATTACCGTTGATTTCCTGAGTGATGTACAAAGTAGGCTTAATAATAGATATTCCTTTTGACACATCCCTCAAGATAATGAAGTTGCCGTCTTTCCAGCTGCCTAACTTCGCCCTAAAAATCTTTTCTTCTCCGATCGTGCCGGAAAGCTTGCCTGAAATTTGGATTCTGCCTCCCTGGGTTTTATTCAAAAGGCCGATTTCCCATTCTGTTTTTTCCAGAGACTTGGGGGTAGAATCGACAAACTCAAATCCCAAAGGATATTCAACCATTATCCTCAAGTCGGAAAGCGGATAATCGATATTCGAAAAATAATTCAAATTAAGGCTGAATGTTTTTCCCGATTCAACTTTTGCCGGCAAATCAAATTCTAAATTGAGAGGGATTTTTTTGATTATTGTCGTGAATGAAGTTTTTGATGTATAGCGGGCTCTTAAATTCTTGGGAGAATAGCTTAAGGAAACCTTAGCTTCCTTAACTTCTCCTTCCTTACCCATAAGCCTTCCTTTAAAAATGAAAGTTTTTTCCTGGCCCGGGTAAATCGCTCCCCCCAGTTCTTCTGACTTTTTAACCACTCTTAAGGAGGTATAATCTGTGGGTACAGCATACTCAGGATAATCAAAAATTAACTCGGGTTCTTCCAAATTAACATTCCCGTTGTTCTTGTATTTGACAACGTATTCAATCTCCTGAAGCAATTCTGTTTCTTCCGGCCCCAAAATCTCAAGCTTCAAGACTTCTTTTGAATAAACGTTTCTCTGATAATAATAAAAACCGATAATCCCGACGACTACCGCTAAAACGATGATAAAAATAGTAAGTTTTCTCATATGTAATTATATTAGCAAATTATTGGGTTTCCCTCAAAATCTCGGAAAAATAATAATTGGATATTTCCTTTAACGAATCTAAATCTTCTTTTTCGACTTTTAATCTTGGCAAAGCTGATAAGTCCTTTTTTAACAAAATTCTGATTAATTTTATGGCGTTCAAGCTTATCGGATTTTCCAGTTTTTCAGCTTTACTGCAATTATTGCAGATTAATCCTCCTTTTTTAAAACTAAAATAGATTTTCTCTGGAATTAGTTTCTTATCACAAGAAGCGCAACGATAAAATTCAATCTGATAGCCCAATAAAGAAAGAAAATTCCAAAGGAAATAATGGTAAACGAGATTCCTTGTTTCAGTTTTAATTTTTATATCATTCAGTTTTTCAAAAGTTTCTCCAAACAATTGCCAAAGTTTTTCATCCGGTTCCTGGCCTTTTAATAAGCTATTTGAAACTTCGGCAATTTGGGAAGCAATAGTTACAGATTTTAAACTTTTTCTTAAATTGCCGAAACTTTCAATCAAAATAGCATCAGTCAAAGTTTTATAGGCTTTGCCCTGGATAAACTCAACCTCTGAAAGATAAAATAATTCTAAGCCAGATCTTAACTTTGATGTAATCTTCCTTTCCGCTCTGGCTAATAACTCCAATTTACCAAAATCTTTAGTAAAAAAAGTGAAAAGGCGATCAGCTTCTCCGACATCTTTCTTTTTTAAAATGAATCCTTGGGTCCGATAATGGATGAACATTTAAAGTTTCTCGATAACTTTTTCAAAAGAATCCAAACGCTCTTTCAATTTGGAATGCAACTGATGTTCCTTAAGCTCCTTTATCTGTTTTTTGATTGAATCGATAAAACTGTAAAATGACTCTTCTCGTCTTTCTGGGTTATCTAAATTGTTTTTTATTTCTTCTTCTGACATAGAAAGATAAAAAATCGGCATATGTTCAATTTTTCCCTTCTTTAACTCCATCTTGCCTGCTTTTTTCTCGAAAAAAATGCCGTATGCAAGATCAGCTCCTTTTCCCTCAAGATTTTTTTTAGAAACTTCTTCCTTTTTCTCTTCAAATATTTCTCCGCTATCGGCTCCAACTTCATCAAAAGCACAAACTATATTTCCAGTTTCCCTTTCTAAAATGATGTTGTCTACGTTGTTCTTTAAATCATCGTATTCTGAGGTTCTGGTTACGATAAAATCTTTTCCTAATTTTTCTTGGAAGATAGAGGTTTTTAACATTTCAAAAATCTCGCCCATAGGTGTTTCTTTTAATACCTCTTTTTTTGGAAACGCCCAAGACGACTTACTTCCACTCATGGCTTTAGCTTTAAAATACGCCTTCAAATCCTTAACATATTTTCGACATGATTCAATAAAGTCTTTGCTATAAACGCCTCCAAATTCGTTAATATTAATCCTGAGTCTTTCATCGACCGGAACTCCCTCTTCCCTTAATTCCAAAAACCTTTCCCTAATATCTCCTTTTAATATTTCCAGACCATCTTTTTTAACTTCCTTTTGTTCCGGCTGCACCTCCCCTTGTCTTATAGGCTGTGGTTCTCTTTCCAACATATTATATTTTTTTAATTGCCAGTAATATATTCTGCCCGCCAATTGCAACTTCTTTTTCCATATCAAAACCTTCTTGTGCCTCTCCTGAAATCAAATCTTTTACCCTAGCTTCCTTTAAAATAAAATCCCTATTTTTAGCTAAAATATTACCCAGTTCGCCACTGCCAGAATAGCTTACCAAGATTTCATCTTTTGGTTTTAAGCCAGCTTTCTTTCTCATTTCCTGGATATTCCTGATCAATTCTCTGACTGTTCCTTCTTCTTTCAGTTCTGCGCTAATCTCAATATCTAACTCCACTTCTTTCTTTATTTTATTATCAAAAACCACTTCTTTTACATTTACCTCCTCTTTTATCAAATCCAGCAATTCTGAATCAAATTTTAGTTTCACATTTTTCACTTTTAAACTCTGTAAAGGCTGCCTTGTTTTTATTCCAGATGCTGATCTTTCTGCCAAAGCCAAGGCAACTATTTCTCTGGTTTTCTGCATTTTCTCTTCAAGCTCCTTATTAATAGATTTTTTATTAACTCCCGGCCATTCGATTAAATGAACTGATTCTGGCATTCCGTCTTTCTTGAACTTCTGGTAGTTTTCTTCGGCAAAAAACGGCATTATCGGAGCAATAAGATTCAATAAATTAACAATAACGCAGTAAAGGGTTTGAGAAGCTTCTCTTTTCTCTTCAGGATTATCGGGTTTTTGGAAACGCTTTCTCGATCTGCGAATATACCATAAAGACAAATCGTTTATAAAGAAATCTTCAATCGCCAAAGCAGCTGACATTACATTATAATCATCCAAATCCTTTGTTATTTTAGCTATTAAACTGTTTAACCGGGAAAAAATCCAAAGATCTAAACAATTCTTACTTTCAACAATATTTGTTTTATCAGGATATTCTTCCGGAGAAACGTAGGTAGTAAAGAATTCAATGGAATTGTGCAAAGTCAATAATTTCCTTTTTGTTTCTTCGGCAAGCTTGTAGCCGAAATTAAGATTATAAGCCGGATTTTGCTTGGCATACAGCCATCTCATGGGGTCTGCTCCTATTTTCTCAACCGCCTCGTCAAACCAAATGGCATTACCCTTGGATTTGTGCATCTCTTCACCCTTTTCATCACGAACCAACGCGTATCCGAAAATCGTCCTTGTCGGATTTTTCTTTTCCAAAACCATGCTCATAACGATCAAAGAATAGAACCAGTTTTTGAATTGGCCAGGGAAAGACTCGCAAATCAAATCAGCTGGAAACCATTTTTTCCAATAATTCTTGTCAGTGGAATATCCCATGGTGGAAAAAGAAACAATTCCAGCATCCAGCCACGGACTGCCGACGTCAGGAATGCGGGAAATTAATTTGCCACATCGCGAACATTTGATTTTAACTTTATCCACCCATGGCCGATGAGGAGAATTTCCCTCAAAATCCTGCCAGCCTTCAACCGCTCTTTTTTTCAATTCTTCTTTTGAACCGATAACTTCAAAATGTCCGCAGGAACATTCAAAAATCGGCAAAGCCAATCCCCAATATCTTTTTTTGGAAATCAGCCAGTCCTGCATATTCTTTAACCAATCCAGCTCCCTTTCCAGACCGAAAGAAGGCAGCCATTTTATCTTTTTAACTATATTCATCAGCGGCTTTCTCAGTTTCTCCATGGAAATATACCATTCATCAACCAAACGGAATATCAAATCTTCCTTGCAACGCCAACAGGTCGGATACCGGTGTTTGTAATCTTCAATCCTGTAAACAACATTCTTATTTCTTAAATTATCAAAAACCATTTCATTAACTTCTGCTGCCAGATTTCCGGTTAAAAATCCGAAGCCTTCTTTATATCTGCTTTCATCATCCAAAGGATCGATAACAGGAAGATTGAATTTCTTGCCGAGCTGAAAATCCTCTTGGCCGCAACCAGGAGCAATATGGACGATACCTGTTCCTTCTTCCTCTGAAACTTCGTCCCAAAATATAACTTTATGTTTGAAATCGCCTAAAGTCTCTTTAACTGCCGGCAGTTCATCAAACATTCCCCCATATTCCAACCCTTCCAAATCTTTTCCCGAAAACTCTCTGATTATTTCTAAATTACCGAAAATTCCTGCTTTATCTTTTTGCAAAATGAGAATCTCATTGTCTTCGCTTTTAATTTCGGTATAAATCAATTTCGGATTTACAGCCACCACCACATTAGCTGGCAACGTCCATGGAGTAGTTGTCCAAACCAAAAGATATGTCTTTTCCCGACCGATAACAGGCAGCTTAACGAAAACTGATTTATGGATGATTTCCTGATATTCTTCCGTCAGAATCTCATGCTGGGAAATGGCTGTGCCGCAGCGAATGCACCAGGGCACAACGTCTCTTCCCTTATAAAGCAGTCCGTCTTTCCAACATTTCTTTAAAAAATTCCAAATAGCGTAGTTGTTCTCGTCAGACATGGTGTAATATGAATTGTCCCAATCCATCCACTGGCCCAATCTAACAGACTGTTCTGTTTGGATTTTGGAATATTTTCTGACCCTTTCTTTGCACTTATTGACGAAATTAGCTATGCCGTATTTTTCAATATCTTTTTTGTTTTTGAAGCCCAACTCTTTTTCCACCTCTACTTCAACCCAAAGGCCCTGGCAGTCAAAGCCGTTCTGAAACCTCTGGTCAAACCCTTGGAAAGCTTTATATCTTTGAAAAACGTCCTTGTAAGTCCTTCCCCAGGCATGATGGACTCCCATGGGATTATTGGCAGTTATCGGACCGTCCAAAAAAGACCAGCGTTTTTTATCCTGGTTTTTCTCTCTCAGTTTTTCAAAAATCCTATTCTCCTGCCAAAACTTTAATATCTTTTGCTCTATTTGAGGAAAATTTAATTCCATATCAATTACAATTTTCTAAATTCTCCGGTTTTTACTTCTTTTTTGCCGACTATTATTTTAACAAGCTTTTTCAAAGAATATTTCTTCACTACTTTTTCAAAAAGAGTCAACGGCCGCTGATGGCTAACAACTAGAATATTCTTACCTTTATATTTCTTTTCCATTTCTTTAAAAAAACTGCGCAATCTCGATTCAATATCTACATAGGTTTCCCCGCCGGGGGTCAGCAAAACATACCTATTTCTGTAATATTGCAAAGCCGTTAATTTCTTCCCTTGTTTCCAGAAAGCTCCAAAGTCTTTAAACGACATTCCGTTAAAAATACCCAAACCGATCTCTCTTAATCTTTTATCTAAGTAAGGTTTCAATCCTAATTCCTTGCCTACGATTTCAGCAGTTTGTTTCGCTCTTAAAATGTCAGAGGTAAAAATCAAATCTATTTTTTTGCTTTTCAAATCTTTTCCGGCTTTTACTGCTTGTTTCTTGCCCTTTTTAGTTAAAGGAACTTTTCTTTTTTCCGGCCAGCAAGATTCAAAATCTTTTACATTTTTCAAAGATTCCCCGTGCCGTAAAAGAAAATAACGATTATTCATATAATTACATTTTTTCCGGAGCAGAAACTCCCATTAAAGATAAAGTGCTTTTTAATATTATTTTTGCAGCCAAAGATAATCCCAAACGAGCTTCTGACAAACGGACGTCTTCTGAAATAACCCGGCAATCATGATAAAACTGATGGAAAGAAGTAGCTAAATCCAAAGCATATTGAGGAATTCTTTGAACCTGATAGTCTCTGGCTGTATCTTCAATAACTTCCGGGAACTTAATTAATTGCTTGATAAGCATCAACTCAGACGGATGATTCAAAAGATTCAAGTTTTTAATCGAAGGCTTTAATTTCAGACCTTCATTTTTCAACTTTCTTAAAATGCTGCAGATTCTGGCATGAGCGTATTGTGCATAATAAACAGGATTTTCCTCTGATTGGTCTTTGGCCAATGCCACGTCAAATTCCATCTGGGTATCTGACGACTTCATTAAGTATATGAATCTGACTGCGTCTGCGCCAGCTTCATTAATCAGCCATTCCAAAGTTACCACCTTTCCCTTTCTTTTTGACATCTTTTCTCCTTTTAATCTGACTACCTGAGTTATCAGAAAAACCAGCTCTCCTTTGTAATTAAGTATCCTGCTGACTGCTTTTATCTTATTAACGTGCGCTTGGTGGTCAGCCCCCCAGATATCGATTATCTTGTCGTATTTCTTATCAAACCTGTCTTTATGGTAGGCAATGTCAGGCAAAAGATAGGTAAATTCTCCGGTTTCCCTGACAACAACCCAATCCTTTGAATCGCCGTATGAGGAAGTTTTCAGCCATTGGGCGCCGTCTCTTTCGTAAACCAAATTCTTTGATTTAAGCCATTCGTATATTTTATTTATCTTGCCTTTTTGATATAAATCTTTTTCTTCGGAAATCCAAAAATCAAACTTAATCTTCAGTTTATTCTCAATGAAGTTTTTAATGTCTTTTTGTACTGCCTGAGCTAAAAAAGAACCAGCTTCCCTTTCATCCTTGCATTTGCTGATTTCCGGCTTTAACTTGCTTATCTTTTTCTCAAGATATTCGTTCAAATAAGTCGTGCCTTGTCCCAAAGCTGTCTTTCCCAATTCCTTTATTTGAGAACTGCTTTTGGCATCATTAGCATAATGGGAACGAAAAACCTTGAATCCACTCTTTTTAAAAACATTGGTTAAAGTTTCGCCTAAAAAAGCGCCACGGCCATGGCCGATATGCAGTTCTCCGGTAGGATTGGCGCAAATACATTCAATGTCTATTTTTTTGTTTTTGCCGATTTCTAAGTTTCCGAATTTATCTTCCTTTTTCAAAATTTCTTCAGTTTTTCTCTGTAAATACTCTTTTGAAAGGAAAAAATTAATAAAGCCGTTTTTCACCTCAACCTTCTCTAAAATATCAGATTTTATATTATCAGCTATTTCTTTTGGATCTTTCTTTAACACCATGGCTATATTGCTAGTATAATCGCCAAAAGCAGGCTCTGTCGGCCTGTCTATTTTAACTTCAACTTCCTGTTTATACAGCTGTTTTATCGCTTTTTCAAGCAAATTTTTGACCTCATTTCTGGCTGTCATATTAGTTATTTTAGCTTTAAAATGTGCTTTTGTAAAATATTGACTTTTTCATACACTTCTGTTAAAAATAGGGCAAGGCATGGAAACAGTGAGGTTCACCACACAAGCTGCATAGCGCTGGTATGCTTATCGCCTAACGGCATATTGGTTGTGGGGGAGGTTCGAATCCTCCAAACTGATTCTATTGAGAAACTCGTAATGTAGAAAAGCAGACTCCACCAATGTCGAGGCGGACTGAAAAGTGGTCAAAAGTTGCGATAGGAACTGGGAGGAGATAAAACTTGGTTTTAAAAACTGTATGTCTCCGTCAGTGGAATACCACCCTTTACGAGTTTGCCCTCATTAGTCTCTCCTGTTTAGAGAGCTGATGACTCAAGGATTCCATGCTAAGGGAGTATACTTCGGCTAGCAGAAGACTCTTTTAAAAGAGTACACCTCAGCCACCAGAAGCTCCCTTTTTTTTATTAAAGGATTTAATGCTAAACTTAACTAATGAAGGTATTATCAGACAATAAAAAAGCATATTTTAACTATGAAATCCTGGAGAAAATCGAGGCTGGCATTGCTTTAATCGGACGGGAAGTAAAATCAATCAAAACAGGAAGGATAAACCTGGCAGGTTCCTACGTAACCCTGAGCAATAATGAACTCTTCCTGGTCGGAGCTCATATTCCTCCCTACCAGCCCAAAAACGCTCCAGCTGACTATCTGCCTGAACGCCAAAGAAAGCTTCTTTTGAAAAGAGCTGAAATCAAGTACTTAATCGGCAAAACCAAAGAAAAAGGATTGACTTTAGTGCCATTAAAGGTATATACTAAAAAAGCTAAGATAAAGCTTGAATTCGGCATAGCCAAAGGTAAGAAGAAGACAGACAAGAGAGAAACGATAAAAAAAAGAACACTTACAAAAGAAATAGAAAGAGAATTAAAAATGCGGGGATGATATGCTTCGATGAGAAGCGGACTGAAATAAGCAGGCCAAGTTGTCAGCACTTGTAAAAAACTGGCAAAAAGGATAAGTGCCAACTTATTCAAACAACCTGCTCTTGCTTACGCATAAGTAGCAGAGCCATTCGTTTTGCCGATTCTCGCTTAGCAAAATCGAGTGTCAAAATTAGCGAGATAAGATAGTTTTTCTGAATCCGGGAAAACTATTGAAAAAAAAATCGGATTCAGGGTATAGATATTTTGTCGGGTTTTGACTCTATATTCTTTTTTAAAACCTGACTAAGCCTGTAGAATTGTTTTGGGAGAACTCCTCAGACGCGGGTCCAAATCCCGCCATCTCCACAAAAATTAAATTATATAATTTGATTAAAAGAATATTAGCCAACAATCAAATAAGAGCAAGAGAAGTAAGACTGATTGATGAAGCTGAAAAACAACTGGGAGTGGTTACTTTGGAGGAAGCGCTTAGTATGGCTCGTGAGCGCAATTTAGATTTAATTCAGGTTACAGAAAAAGTAGACCCGCCTGTCTGCCGTTTGGGAGATTACGGAAAATACCTTTATCGCGAAGAGAAAAAAGAAAAAGCAATACACAAACATAAAGGCGGAGACTTGAAAGGAATAAGATTAACTTTCAATATCTCCCAGCACGATCTGGAAACGCGGGCCCATCAGGCAGAAAAATTCCTAAAAAGAGGAGACCAGGTAAGAATAGATCTGCCCTTAAGGGGAAGGCAAAAAGCTCTTCAGGATTTTGCCAGAGAAAAAGTAGAGAAATTCCTCAACACATTAAATGAGCTTGTCCCGATAAAAAGAGAGCGGGAATTAAAAAGGGAAGCAAGGGGATTTACAATGATAATTTCAAAATTATGAAAACAAGAAAATCAGTAAAAAAACGCTTTAAGGTTACCAAATCCGGCAAAATTCTGAGAAAACCGACTCAGCTTAATCACTATTTGGCGAAAAAATCTGGCAAAAAAGGCAGGCAGAGCCGGAAATGGAAAGAAGTTTCAAAGAGCGAAATCAAAAAAATTAAAAGGTTATTAGGAATATAATATTATGGCTCGAGTTAAACGAGGAACAACAGCGCACAAACGCAGGAAAAAGGTATTAAAACAGACCAAAGGCTTTCGCTGGGGAAGAAAATCAAAATATAAATTGGCGAAAGACGCTCTTTACCATGCCTGGGAATACTCTTATCGAGACAGAAAAACAAAAAAGAGAGAATTTAGGAAACTTTGGCAAACAAGCATTAATGGCGCTTGCAGAAAACAAGGCCTGTCTTATTCAAGGTTTATCGCCAATTTAAAGAAGAATAAGATTGAGATTGATCGAAAAGTCCTATCCCAACTCTGTCAAAATCATCCTCAAATTTTTGAAAAGATTGTTGAAGAAGTGAAAAACTAATTTTTAAATTAAAAACCTCCGCCCTTCGTAATCTTTGTAGTATGGACGGAGGTTTTTCGTTTAAAGATCTGGGTATTTGGGGAATTCACCGGTGAAACAGCCCAGGCAAACATTTTCAATTTTTATTGGATCTTCTGCCTTTCTTTTATCGCTTTGGGCTGAAACAATTACCCTGCCGAAATTATCAACGCTGTTGAAGAACAAACTTTTGACCCCTAGTATCTTTCTCATTTGCTCAATGGTATGTTTGGCAGCAAGCAGTTCTCCACGAGGGGTAACATCAAAGGGACAAGGGTATTTCATTGGCGGCGTTTCAATTCCTAAATGTACCTCTACTGCTCCCGCTTGTTTGACAGCAAAAATTCTTGCTAGGGTTTGATTACCCTCAACGATTGAATCATCTATTATGACAATCTTTTTCCCTTTTATCGCCCAGGGCATTATCAAGAGTTTGTTTCTCGCTCTTTTCGCTCTCCTGCTAACAAAGAACGGAAGAAAGCTTCGGCCACCAGCTTCGATATTGAAATCGAAAATGCTCTGATAACCAATTCCTAGGGCTCTAGCCAATCCTTCGGCAGCTGTAATACCTGACATGGGAAAGCTAGAAATAATATCAGCATCAGGACAGACGGGAACAAGTTCTCTGCCCTCATTCGCTCTCACTTGACCAACCCAGATATCTTCAATAATCGTGGATGGTCTAGCCCAATAGCCGTACTCAAATCCGCAGATTGTAAGACCGGGGCTCGGAACGCGTTCCATAATTGTGAATCCGCTGGACTGAAGAGAGGCTATTTCTCCTGGCCTGATATCTCTGATCAACTCCATGCCTATATGTTCCAAGCATGCTGATTCGGAAGCGACCGCACACCCTATTTTGTCATCGCCAAAAAATCTACCAGCGATCAATGGCCTGATTCCCAAGACATCTCTGGCAGCAAAAACGCCTTCAAGCGTAAGTAAAACCAAGGAGAATGGACCTTTCACGTTTTTGTAAACGTTTTTTAATCCATCCAAGGGATTTTTTTCTGCCCCGATTAATCTTGCTATAATGCCAGCTTCGGAACCGATAAGGTATGGCGATTTTGCTCTGAGTTCTTCCCGGTTGATAATTTTCCCGTCAAAGGCTACGGCAATCGGCCCCATCGGAGTTTCTTCAATTTTGTCTGGCTGAGGATTGTTGGGGCTTTGATTGACATGCAAGATTATCCTTTGAGGATCTTTAAGTTTTAGCTTTTCTCTTTCTAGCAGCGGTGTTATTTTCCCCTTATCTGCCTCTCTTATGATAGCTCCATCTTGAATAGTGGCGAATCCTCCCCACTCATCTCCTCTGGGCTGAATAATGCCTATGGCATCCGTTGATCCTTCCCAACAATCTTTATTAACATCAATACCAATTACTCCAGACATTTCTTTTTCCTCCTATGATATCTATTTAGTAGGGTTGTGAAAGAGCACCCTCCGATTTCTTATTAACACGCTATCCTTTTTAAGTAAACCTATTTCCTTTTTAAAGGAAACTGTCTGCTTTTTTTAGTATTGCTTTGGCATTTTGGAATTTCAACTGTTTTAAAGCTTTTTCAAAAAGAAGCCATTTGTACCCTATATGCTCTTTCGAAATCTTTACTCTTTTTGTTTTTGTTTCGGCTAAGTAGAAAACAACGAATTTTAAGATTGTTTTACTTTTAAATTCAAAAAAATATTTAATTTTTTCTTCAAACCCTTTAATAAAACTAATATCAGTCAATCCTGTCTCCTCAGTTGTTTCCCTCCTGGCTGTCATTGTCGGCTTTTCACCTTTTTCAATATGGCCTTTGGGAAAATCCCAGTATGGTTTTGGCCTTCTGGATCCTCTGGGATAGTGCAAAAGAAGGTAAAAGAGTTTACCTTCTGATTTTCTAAAAATGATGACACCGGCACACCTTTCAACAGGCATAGTTTATTTAAAATATTGCAATAATTTTGCTAATGACTGGCTGTTAATAATATCGCTTTTTTCTGCCCAACCACGACGAGCCTGGGCAATGCCGAAATTCATGAATCGCATATGGTTTTTATCGTGTGAATCGGTATTAATTACCATCTTCACGCCAGCTTCTTTGGCTTTTTTAATATTCTTTTCGTTCAAATCCAATCTTTCCGGCCAAGCATTAATTTCCAGAATCGTTTTCGTTTCTCTGGCCACTTTCAGAATTTTATCAAAGTCTATCTGATATTCGTCTCTCTTCTTTAAAATCCTGCCTGTCGGATGGGAAATTATGTCTACATTCGGATTTCTCATCGCTTTGATCATTCTTTCTGTCATTGCCGATCTTTCCATTTTAAAAGCTGAATGCACTCCGGCAATAACAAAATCCAGTTTTTCCAATGCTTCGTCTTTAATATCAATTGAACCGTCAGACAATATGTTAGCTTCGCACCCTTGTAGAATGCGGAATTTTGAATTCTTGAATTTTAAATTAAGCTTGTCTATTTCTTTCCTTTGATTAAGCAGTTCTCTTTCATTCAATCCGTTCTCAATTCTTAAGAACTTTGTATGGTCAGCAATGCCGATATATTGATAACCCATGTCCTGAGCCGCTTTTGCCATAACTTCAATCGTGTTTGCTCCGCCGTCCCAAGCAGAATGACAATGCAAATCTCCTTTAATGTCATTGTAGCCAATAATTTTTGGCAATTTCTCTTTTTGGGCCGCTTCCAGCTCGCCCTGGTCTTCTCTCAGTTCCGGTTCAATCCAAGAAAGACCCAAAGCTTTGTAAACTCCGTTTTCATACCAACCGGCAATCATCTTCTTTCCTTTAAAAAGCCCATATTCGTTCAGCTTCATTCCTTTTTCAATAGCAATCGTTCTTAAAACAATATTATGCTCTTTGGATCCGGTAAAATACTGCAAGGCTGAACCGAAAGATTTTTTGGAAACCACTCTCAAATCAACGTCAAACCCCTCTTTTAACCTGATTGATGACTTTGTCGTTCCTTTCCCCCATATTTTTGTTATATTCGGCAACTGAACAAAAAAGTCCATTACTTTTTTTGGATTTTTCGCCGTTATTAAAATATCAACGTCGCCAATGGTTTCTTTCCTTCTTCTGACAGAACCAGCTTCGCTTATCTGTTCCACCTCTTTTAAGGCTTTTAACTTGTCTAAAATTTCTTTTACTTTCGGCAGAATCTCGCCAAGCAAAAATCTTCCTTTTGATCTTTTTAAAAAAGCAATTCCTTCTAAAAGATTTTTCTCTGTTTTCTCGCCGAATCCCTCCAAAGCAGCAATCTTGTGAGCCTTAGCTGCTTTTTCCAGCTCTTTAACATTCCTTATTCCCAATTTCTGATAAAACAACTTTGCTCTTTTTGGTCCCATTCCCTCAACAGTAATTATCTCTTCCAGGTCTAAAGGCAAACGTTTCTTAAACTGCTGATAGTATTGTATTTTTCCTGTTTTCAAATATTCTTCAATCTTTTCGGCAATGCTTTTGCCGACTCCAGGAATCTCTTCAAGATCTTTTATCCCTCCCCGCTTATAAATATCTTCAACATCTTCTTCCATCCCTTCCAAAGCAATAGCTGCCTTTTCATAAGCATAAGGCTTGAAAGCCACTTTATCCATTTCCAAGTAATCGGCGATTTCGTAGAAGAGTTTGGCTAATTCTTGGTTCTTCATTGATTAAAATGGTTTTTCCGTAGGCGGCACCCTCGGGACAAAACCGTCTCTGTGAAAAAGATGATTGCGCATAAAAAACAAAAGGAAAGTAGCTCCCAATCCAAAAAGACTTATTAAAACGAAAATAATCTTAAAGCCCAAGAAAGTAGCTAATATTCCGCCGAAAGCAGCGGCAAAACTGAAAGCAAAACCAATAGTAGTACTCTCAATACTCCAGGAAAACGCCTCCCATCCTCTATCAATATGCCTGGTGAAAATACCTGCCCAACTGGGCAAAACGCAGGCCATGCACAGTCCTCTTATCGCTTCCAGTAAAAATATATGCCAGAGCTCCGTGGTAAAAATATATGCCAAAGGAATCAAATTGGCGAAAAACATGCCGAAAACCAAAAGGTTAAAATCGTCTTTTTCCCCTTTCTTAACGTCAAGATAATGGGCGATAAAAGGCTGGGCAACTGATTTAACAAACCAAAAAGTAGCAGCAATAAGGCCGACAGCAGCTAACGTCCCGCCATTAATTTGCTGGGTTATGAAAATAGCGAAGATCGGGCCGATTAATCCCCAGCCGCACTGAAGAAAAAAATCGGAAACAATAAGGGTTCTGATAACTTTATTAATCCCCGTCATAGTTGTTTAAAACTTTGTTATCTCTTTTAAAAATTATTTCTTTTATCAAAGATACTCCCAATCGGAATAAAATGAAAATACCGAGCAAAGCAACCATCAACTCAGCGCCCCTGATAATCATGGTGAAAGCAGTGGCTGTGGCCGTCTTTAGGTGCAGATAATTAAAGGCAAATGACTGAACTGCTTCATGAGAGCCAAGAGAAGTGGGAATGGGAATAATCATCGCCAAATAGGTAAAGCCGAGAACTGACATGGCGGACAGAAAACTAATCTTTCCTCCCAAGAAAATGATTAAAAGCCAGGTTCGTAAAATCATCAAGCCAGTTCTTAAAAAGTTCAAAATGAAAACCTTCCACATATTCTGTTTTCTCGGCTTAAAAAAGGAAAATATTTCTTTCTCGATTTCAAGAAGATGGTTTTCCTGTCCATTGTTCATAAACCTGCCCAAGAACCTGGTCATACTCTGCTTTTTAAAAGCTTTGACGTAAAAAAACGAAATAGCAGCGATAAAGAATAAAATGATAATACTGGCGCATACAAGAAGCTTCATCGGCGGGATGCCGATGGTCAAAAGAAAGAATACGGCCCCAAACAGAATGACTATCAAGTTGACTGTCCATTCCAGAATCCTGTCCAGTATCACCGAAGACATACCCTGCGGCCAGGGCACCTCATCCCTCTTCTTAAGCATATATCCCTGGAAAATTTCTGCTCCGACAATCAAAATCGGCGCTAAAAGCCTGATGGAAAAAGTGGCTAGATAAATCCGCCACATTTCCCGAAAAGAAATTTTTTGGCCCTTGCCGTCCAAAATTGCTTTCCATTTCCAGGTGCCGAATACGGCCATAAGAAAAGTGATAAAGAGAATTGCTAGGCCTTGCCAGCCGGTAAAAACCAAGAGTGCGTTCTTAATTTCCTGCCAGCCGACTATTTTTAAAACCCAAAAGAAAATCAATGCGCCAACCAGAAAAGAAAATAGGAAAAGTAAAACTTTTTTCATATGAATCAACGAAATTTATCGCTGAGAAAACTGACAATTTTCGGACCGACCTCAGGAGATTCCCAGGAATAATTATGCCCGGGCGCCTGAAAAGCCCTGGAAAGAGACAAATACTGTCCGTTAATCTTAGCAGCCAGCCACTTAAAAGGGCTTTCGATCAAAGAAAAAAACAAAGGGCTGACTTGGCCCCCGACTAAAGTGTCTTTTCCTTCGTTGTCCACTTGGATAAGATTGCTTTTTTTAAAATTATCTGCCCAAAAAGGAGTGCCAATGGCAATAGCAAAAACTGAATCTTTGATCTCTTCGGAAATGTTTTCGTAGGTTTTCGTAACAAAAGCTCCGCCAATAGAAAGCCCGGTAATAATTATTTTCTTGTCCGGAAAAGCTTTATTAATCTCTTCTATTTTTCCAGCCAAATCTTTTGAAGAATTTTTAAAATTATTTGATAATTCCCTTAAACTGGACACTTCGCCCAACAGATCGTCTTTCGTCCTAATATAGGGAATAACCACTGTGCTGTATCCCCACTGGCCAAGAGTCTGCTGCATTTTTTCAACAATCGGGGCGAAATCATCCGCTTTTTCAAAAGGCACGTTGCCCCAGCCCCCGGAATTAAAAATAATGATAATATCTCTGTCCTGAGACAACGATAAAACCTCCTGCGGCTGTAAATTGTCCGGCATGACTTCCGGCCCGAAAAGTACGAATAAAGCGATGAGAATTGTAAAAAGATAAATAAATTTCTTCATCTTTTTTTCCTTCGATGGAATCTTTTTTCCAAGACCGTTAAAAACTCTAATAGAACATCGTCATCAAAAAATTCCCTTGCCCACAACCACCAAGGAACCAAAGGGGGATTTTTGCGCTTTTCCCAGTATTCGTAGGCCTGCAAGAAGTTTTCCATCCTGTCTGCCTGGTGGAAAAATCTTCCTTCCGGAGTCAGTTTTTTCTCGTAATCCAACCAGATATTCCTTATCTCGCTCTTTAAATCTGAAGGCAGTTTTGCGATAAGCTTTTCTAATCCTTTTCTTTCTCTCTTGTATTTACTGGCAGCAATTCTTTCTTTCTTAGCATCTGAGAACCTTGGCCACGTTTTCATCAGTTCTTTAAGCTTTTTTTTGTTCTTGGGCAAAATCGAGTCGTACGGAGTCGTATCTCCAGCATATATTTCGCACAAATCATGAACAAGAGCAATTTTTATAAGCTTTTCCAGATTAATACCTTTTTTCTTCCTGCCCAAAACCCAACCCAATATGGCTGCGCGGAAAACATGCTCAGCAATGCTTTCTGGGTCTTTAATCTGGTTTATAACCCAACCCTTTCTTTTATTTCTTTTCAATTTACCAACTTCAATCAAAAAATTAAGTACGTCTTTCATGCTTATTCAATTTATCATATTCCAGCCAAATAAAAAAGAGAGTAAAAAACCCTCTCAAAACCAAAATGAGACAGAAATTCTATCAGCTAGTTCTGTATTTTATCTTTTTAATCTTGTAAGTTGTCTGAATTGGAGAAGAAACAACAACTGCTTCTCCGATCCTGTGGCCCAAAAGAGCCATACCAACAGGTGATTCATTGGAAATTTTACCGGCAGAAGGATTGGCCTCCAGAGAACCCACTAAAGTAAATTCATCAGTCTGTCCGCCAACTTCAACTGAAATGGTCGCTCCCAAATCAACAATATTTTGCTTTTCTTTGCGGGGAAACTTAATCAGCGTAGCACTCTTAATAATGCTATCTATCTCCGATATCCTTGATTCCAAAAAACTGACATCTTCCTGGAAAATAAGATATTCCGGATTTAAATCTTCAGACTGCAAAACCTTAGGAGATTCTCCCCTAGTTTTAGCAAGCTTAAGCTCTTTTAAGCTCTTGTATTCGTTCTTTATCTTTTCCAGTCCTTCTTTAGTTAGATAAAACTTTTTTTCTTCTGTCATGTTTTTAAAAACCCCTCTTGGTTGAGAGGGGAAGTAGTTTTAAGTTGAGTTATTTACTAATAATCCCCTCTCAGCAGTTAATTTTTACAAAAGTCAAAACCATAGTGGCAGAGACCTTTTTCAAAATTGACCAAACTCTATAGGGATTATGTGTCATGTTTTTTCGTTGAATACTATCTTTTTTAATTATAGTCTATTCAGAATCCTTGTCAACCCCTGAACCCTGTCCTACATGTCCTACTTAGAATAATGTTTTTTGCTTCAATAATTTCTTGCCTTCACCCTGATCAAAAATCCTGATCTTGCCGAAAACTCCGTCATATCCTGGCTCTTTGTTTACCTTTCCCTCTCTTACCCTTAATATTCCTTCTGCAATATTAGGGAAAGCAGCTGATTTCAGCTTTTCTGGCGAAGCATTAAGAAGAATCTCAAATTCAGAGCCGAATTCCTCAATTAGGCTTTGATATGTTTTTTCTACTTGTTTACTGGCTACGGTCATACCCAAGGTATCAGCAACAATTTCTATCAGAGGAACTAAACTTTTAAAAGGTATGGCATTTTCCGGCTCGAATCCTTCTTCTTTATCAGACAGCGCATCAACCCTGTTTAAAACTCCGACGGTTAACGGCTTGCCGCAAACCGGACAGATACCGTTGTATTTTTTGGTTTCTGCGGGAGAAAGCCTGACATCGCAGTTCCGGTGTCCGTCAAAATGATATTTGCCTTCTTCCGGAAAAAACTCAATGGTGTATAAAAACTTCTTTGGGTCTTTGGTTTTAATTGCTTCGACAATTGATTGATAGCTTAACTCCGTATCAAAAACATTGGCTTCCCTGCCTATCTTCCTCGGACTATGCGCATCGCTGTTTGAGATAAGGGCTGTTTTTCGGCCGTCTGGCATACGCCAAAGCATGTCCGGAGAAGCGCTAAGACCAGTTTCCATTGCATAAATGTATTTTGATAAATCTTCAAAACATTCCTCGATCGAATCAAATCCTGATTTTGAACCGAAAATGGCGAACCATGGAGTGAGACAATGACATGGCACAACCAGACAATCCTCAGAGACACCTAAAACGATCTTAGCTAATTCCTTAGCATCTAATCCCAGAATCGGCCTACCATCTGATTTTAAATTGCCGATCCAGCCCAGCTGAACGTTAATCTTTTCTACTGCCTCAAAGGAAGGAGCGAACAATAAAACATGGATCTTCCTGACTCTGTTGTTTTTTGAATAAATACAGCTTATTTCATTGGTCAGGATAAAACGCGTACCGTTATCCTGTTTTTTAATTTTAAAAAGCCCTGGCTCTGCGGGCTCTAATTTATCTTTTAAAGATTTAAACCACTCCGGATGGCTGAAGTCGCCAGTCCCTAAAACCTTAATGCCCTTGATCTTCGCCCACTTATCAAGATTTTCCAAATCCATGTCCCTAGAAGTGGCTCTCGAATATTTGCTGTGAATGTGAAAATCCGCTATGAACTTCATCCCAATAAAGCTGCCAAAAATAGGCATCCGAAAACTAGACGGAAAAATAGCTTCTAGTATGTTTTATCTATAGTCTGAAAACCTTGTATCCTTCGTGAACTCTCTGGGGAACCTTTAAGCCGACAGAATTGCCTCTGCTAGCTTCCCTGACTTTCTTGTGGTCCACTTCCATAGAATCGACCTTATGCTCAAAATCAGTGTCTCCGCCGACTATCCTGATAGTGTCTCCTACCCTTAATCTGTCTGAAACATCAATCACCGCTACTCCGATGTGGCCGAAAAAGTGGGTAATTCTGCCTATTAATTTTCCTTCTCTTTTTTCGTCTGCCATATTTTTAAAATGTATTTATATGTATGCGACCTTTAGTTTTTGTATTTTGAATTTGATTTTTTCTCTTTTTTAATCAAATTAATGACTTCCTGAACCAGTTTCTTGGGATCTTCATCATAAACAATTTTTGCCACTTTTCGGTGGGGACCGGTAATAATTGACCTTATCTTGTCGGCTGTCCCGCCTGTTCCTTCCAAAACGCCTATTGGCTTTTGGATTTCAAAGGCAGTGGTAAATTCGTGCAAAGTGCCCATTCTGCCGCAGATAATGATAACTGCATCTGCTGACTTTGTCATAATGGTATCTCTGCCCACGTAATCTGCTCCGGTATAGATCATAACGTCAAAAGGCTCTAAAGGCAGTTTGTAAGTTTTCAAATGGGCGCCCTCTGAAGTGGCTGGTGAAAAGCCAACGTTAAAACCGCCAGCTTTTTTGCATCCCAAGGCAGCAAAGTAAGGAACGCCGGTAGTCGCTCCTGTAACAAGTACGCACTTTTTCTTGGCGATTTCCCGACCAACCTCTTCTGACACTCTTTTAATATTTCTGCAGCAATGGCTGGTTCTGGCCGCGCCTGAAACAACGATTTTGTAATTCATAAGCTATTCTTATTTTAACACAACTCTTTAAATTAAAAAATCCCGCTATAAGCCGGATTCTTTAATAAGGGGGAATAGCTCTTGACGAACTTGATTGTTCACTTAAGTCTAGTTGGACATTGTTAGGCAGCTGCTGTATCTCCTTCATCAAAAACTATCTGTCCTTTTGGGCAAAAAACCCGCACCCCCTCACTTTTAAGTTTAATTGAGTGATATTTTTTGTCAAGATTTTGTTGATTCTAACCTCTATAAAGAAAAAGTGGCAAGGCTCTCAGCTTTATCTAAATTCCAAATTTCCGGATAGCCTCATTCATATCTTCTGCTAAAGCCATCCTTGTCATTTTTTGAATATCAGAGGGAATTGGTTTATAACTTGCTGGCATTCTAAACTTTCTGTAGTTTTGGAGTTTTTTAAACTTATCTCGTGGAAGTTCTGCGATATAAAGAAAACCATTTTTTTTATCATTAATTTTAGACCTAATTTCTTTAGCTGATAACTTTTCAATTTTATTGATATCTATAAATGAGGATCTTTCCCTAAAATAATCAGGGTATTCTAAGTTTCTATTTATCCATTCAGATTCTTTGACTTCAATTGTCAAAAACTTTTGACAAGCACTGATAGAACTCATTAAAATAAAAAAATAAAAAAAATCCACTTCTAACTCTAAGGGGAATGTATTTCCAGCTAATTTATATTTTCTTCTTGTCTTTTTAATACGTTTTTCAAAAGACTTTTTGTCGAAATATACATTTCGTGTCTTGATATACTCTTCGAGAGCAATCATAGTTTTAAAGCTCTATCGCTTACCAAACTTTAATCTCAATCCTATACCCTTTGAATTATTTGTTTTTGCTCCCAATGCGATCATCGGTTTTGTTCTATAAGCTATTTCGGTAAGGGCTCTTGCGCCATATCCTTTTACTGATTCTAATAATTCATCTATTATCATCAATTCTTTGCTGTTTATTTTATCGCTATTATAATCAGAAGATTCACTAGGAGAATATACTACAAATTCTTTCCCTGTTGTTATCGTATAGTCGCTCTTTGGAATAATTATTTTTTTATTGATTAAATCTTCAATATACAAATAAATTTTGCTATCAAAAGGACCATAATAATATCTTCTATATTTAAAATTTGATACTTGTTTTTTATATCTCTCTACGCTTATTAAGTCTACCAAATAAGCAAGCTTCATCAGGCTTGTTATTGAACATTCTGGATTTTTCTTAAGTAGAGAAAAAATCAGTTGCTTGGTTTTTTCATTCATATTGTAATTATATTATTATAGCAGCTCTGTTAAAAGAATACAAGTAAAATAAAAAACTGCTCAAAAATGAATATTTTACTTTAATATGCCCCCAGCAGGAATCGAACCTGCATTTTGAGTTCCGGAAACTCATGTTTTATCCATTAAACTACAGGGGCTTTTTAGCAATTAAATAAATATTACCCTCTTTAGATTTTTTGTTTCTAAAACCGCCGATTTCCTTTAACTTTAAATCAGACCTTTCAGCTAGTTCTTTTAATTCGTTCTTTGTAAAAAAGTGGACATAACGTAGGAGAACGTTTTTCCAAGGAATGAAAAAATCTTTAAAATCGAGTTTTGATTTTCCTAAAATTTTTAAGATAAAACATTTTAAAAAACCTGAAAATCTTTTGTACCGACCGGTTAGAATCATATTAATCGGATTCAAGTTCCAAACAGTTAAAATTAGCATTCCTTTGGGCTTCATGATTCTTTTTATCTCTTTTAAAAATTTGAGGCGCAATTCTTTAGATGGAATATGATGCAATACGGCAATACATAAAACTCTATCGAAAAGATTATCCGGAAATGGTAAATTAAAAGCAGACGAAACTAGAAAATTACCGTTAGGATACTTGTTTTTCGCAATTTCAATTAATCTTTCTGAAAAATCTACTCCGGTATAATCAACTTTTTTGTCGTTAAATATTTCAAAAAATCTTCCATTTCCACAACCTAGATCTAAAACTCTATCTCCGACAAAAATGTATCGCAAGAACCATTCTTTCTCTTTAGGGGAAACGAAATTTCTAGTCTTTGACCAGTCCTCAGCAATTAGATTATAATCTTCCTTAGTTTTACCTAATAAATATTTAGCAAAATCTTTATCCATGAATCATTTAGAATTAATAGTCAGAGAAATTATTAAAAATCGGGTAAAAGACCGTGATACTTTAGCTAAAATCAATAGAAAAGCTGCTAAAAACCACAAAATCCCTTGTCCAGATAACATTTCTCTATTAAAAACTTACCACGAATTAACCAAAAAGAGAAAAATAAAAAAATCTCCACTTTTGGAGCTTTTGTTGATTACAAGGCCGGTTCGTTCGCTATCCGGTATAGTAAATATTTCAGTTTTAACAAAGCCATATCCTTGTCCTGGCAAATGCCTTTATTGCCCACAAGAAGCAAATATACCGAAAAGCTATGTTTCAGGGGAACCAGCCGTAGAAAGAGCTAAAAAACTGAATTACGACCCATACTTACAAACAAAATTAAGAATTGAGATGTTGGAATACGAAGGACATCCCACTGACAAGATTGAACTGAGGATTGTCGGTGGCACCTGGTCTTTCTATCCTAAAAAATACCAGGAATGGTTCGTTAAAAGATGTTTTGACGCCTGTAACAAAAGAAAAAACAAAACCTTAAAAGAAGCCCAAAAAATCAATGAAAAAGCAAAACATAGAATAGTCGGATTATCCATTGAAACAAGGCCTGATTTCATAAACGAAAAAGAAATAAAGCAGTTAAGGACCTTAGGAACAACAATGGTTGAACTGGGAGTGCAAACTATTTACGACAACATTCTCGACATAAACTTAAGAGGCCACAAAGTAAAAGAAACAATTTCAGCGACAAAGCTTTTAAAAGATGCTGGCTTTAAGGTTCTTTATCAGATAATGCCCAATTTATTAGGATCCAACGTAAAAAAAGATGAAGCAATGTTCAAAGAATTGTTCAAAAACCAAGATTTCCAACCGGATCTCTTAAAAATATATCCTTGCGCCCTTTTAAAAGAAGCTCCTCTATATAAATTATGGAAAAAGAAAAAATATAAGCCTTATACAGAAAAACAACTAATAAATCTAATTAAAAGCATAAAAAAGAAAATCCCTTCATATATAAGAATTCAAAGAATAAGCAGGGATATTCCTTCTTCGCGCATTATCGCTGGTCCGGCCAAAATCTCTAATATCCGCCAGATTCTGAAAAACCAAAACATACACTGTAAATGCATAAGATGCAGAGAAGTAAGAGATAACTACAAACAGAAAGAAAAGCTGTATTTATTCAGAAAAGAATACAAAGCTTCCAAAGGTAAAGAAATATTCTTAAGCTTTGAAAATAAAAACAGAACAAAGCTTTACAGTTTGCTCCGTTTAAGGAAAACTTCAGAAAACCAAGCAATTATAAGAGAAATACACACTTTCGGCCAACAGCTGCCAATAAGCGAACGCCAAAATGCCATATCCCCCCAGCACCAGGGACTGGGCAAGAAACTAATAAAAGAAGCTGAAAGAATAACAAAAAAAGAATTCAAGTTAAAAAAAATCAGCGTTATTGCCGCTGTCGGAGCGAGAAACTATTTCAGAAAATCAGGATATAAGCTGGAAGACACTTATATGGTTAAGATTCTTTAACCCTACGTTCTTCAGCTTTCCTCGTGCTTTTATATATAAACCTGCTAGGCGTACGATAAGCCAACTTTCCTCTTTTAGCTCTTTTCGACGAGTAATTCTTCATTCTTTTTATTTACAAGTCTTTTATACAATTCATCAATCAATCTTTCATGTTCTTTCGAACTTAAACCATCCCGGCGAATCCGGGCTTTTTCAAAACGAATATATTTGCACAGTGATTTCGGCAGTTTCTTTTCCATAATATTATTTCTTCATCCTGTTTAAACGTTCAAACTCTTCCCTGACTATCTGCCTGTCGTCCCAGGCTATCTTCTCGCCTTTGGCCACGCACATCCACGGTTCGCAGCCTTTGCCGGTAATTACTACTGTATCACCTTCTTTAGCTAATTTCAAAGATTTCTTAATAGCTTCCCTACGATCTAAAATCTTGAAAACTTTTGATTTCTGCTTTTTGGATTTTGAACCGGCAATCCCGGAAAAAACTTCCTCCAATATTTTCTTCGGATCTTCATCATAAGGGTCCTCATCAGCCAGAATAATTTCGTCGCAGTACTTGGCAGCAATTTCCCCCATTTTCGGCCTCTTCCATTTATCCCTGCCTCCGCCAGCCGAACCAAGCAAACAGATTAATCTTTTTCCTTTAAATGACTGGTAAACTTTTTCCAAAGCATCTGGAGTATGGGCATAGTCAACAATCACTTTAAAGGGCTCGTTAATAACAATTTCCATCCTGCCTGCCATCTTTTCAATCTTTTCCAAAGTTGATTTGCAGGAGGGCAAATTGATTCCTTCTGACAACCCCACGCAAATTGCTGCCAAAGCATTATAAACATTAAATCCTCCCAATAATTTCAAATTAATACCAACGTCTTTAATTTCTTTTAAAGTCTTTGATTTTTTATCGATAAGCCTTATCTCCTGCTTTTTGTTTTTAATCCCATAAAGATATTTTTGTTCAGCAGGAAACTGTAGAAAATAATCTGCATTTTCATCATCCGAATTAATAATATGTATTTTTTTAACGGCTTTAAAGAGCTGCCCCTTGGCTTTTCGATAATTCTCAAAGCTGCCGTGCCTTTCAATATGCTCTGGCGCCAAATTAGTAAAAATCGCTGTCTTAAAATCAATAAACTTATGGCGATGCTGTAGAATTCCTTCTGAGGTTACTTCCAATATCGCGTATTTACAGCCCTCATCCAACGCCTCTCTTAAAAACTTCTGGATCTGAAAACGACCAGGCATTGTCATTTTCAGCATATTGGGCCTTTCATGGATGTTTATCTTAAACCTTATAGAAGAAAGGGAAGCGGTTTTATAGCCTGATTCCTGGAAAATACGATGGCAGAAATCAACGACCGTTGATTTACCTTTAGTGCCAGTAACCCCGATAATCGTCATCTTTTTACCAGGAAATCGGTATAAAAAAGCACCCAAAAACGCAAGTATAAAATGATACCAGTCAATTAAAAAAGAAGGTGTAATTTTTTTGATCAATTCCTTCATAGTTCTCTTCTCTTCATATTCTAGACAAATTATCTCCAAAATAAAAGAGGGTGAGAATTGCTCCTCACCCTCTATGAAAAAGCCCAACTACCGGAGGGAAAACCTTGTTAGGCATTTTATGAAGCCGGCTTGGCCTCAATGTGCCTTAATGGCTGGTTGACTTCATGCGCGCGGTGAGACGTAGCGACCTCTTCTTGGTCAGTGCCATCGAAGACATCAAATTTGTCCCTTATATGCCTAAAGAATGGCACCAATGGCGCTAAGAAAGCTGTCAGCAGAGCTAACACAGTAAGGAATATGAGAAATGCCGCAAAAAACGCTCCGAATGTGTTAACCAGACTGGGTAATGCTGGTTCCAGGATCCCGCCGTTGTATATTGGAGAAAGAACATCGCCACTAGGGCTGCTCAGCATGGCCGGCATTACGACTGTTGCCTTACCAACGTCGATTGAGCTGTCAGCCTTAGCAGGTGTCGGTGTCAGGAGGACGGAGCAAGCTACTAGCAAAACTGCCAGTACCCCGAATATAGTCGGAAATCTTTCTCTCATTATGCCTCCCTTAACTTTGATAACGTTCCTCCGGTAAAATTAGGCGTTTCCACCTAAGATTAGGTTATTTTATATGGTCCCAAAATGCCTGTCAATGTGAATAACTTGAAAACAAATTAAATTTGAGATAAAAAGAATAGACATGTTCAAAATTGTCTCAAAATTCAAACCGACCGGCGACCAACCGGAAGCGATAAAGAAACTGGTTAAAAACTTAAAAACTGGCATAAAACACCAGGTGCTTTTGGGCGTTACCGGCTCTGGTAAAACCTTTACCATGGCAAAAGCAATTGAAAAGATCCAGAAGCCGGTATTAATCATTTCTCACAACAAAACATTGGCTGCCCAACTATATCAAGAATTCAAAGAATTCTTTCCGAAAAACGCTGTCCATTACTTTGTTTCGTATTACGACTATTACCAGCCAGAAGCCTATATCCCTCAAACAGATACATATATTGAAAAAGACGCCAAAATTAACGAAGAGATAGACAGACTAAGACATGCGGCCGTCCAAGATCTGTTATCAAGAAAAGACATCATTATTATTGCTTCGGTCTCCTGTATTTACAACATCGGTTCACCAGAAGACTACCAGCAGGTTTCCTTAGAAATAAAAACAGGCCAAAAATTAAAAAGAAAAGATTTGCTTTCCTGTTTAACCTCTCTCCAATATCAAAGGAATGATATTGATTTTAAACCTGGCACTTTCAGAATCAGAGGCAGCATAATCGAAATCTATTCTGTAACCGGAGAAGAAATAATACAAATTGAGCTTTCGGGCGACAGAATCGAAAGTATAAAAAGCAAGAACAGCATTATTGATTCTAAATACAAAAACATTAATTCTTTCAAACTATTTCCTGCTCACTTTTGGGTTACTCCTCAAGAAAAGCTGAATATCGCCATTGAGAATATAAGATTGGAACTGCAAGAACAATTGAAAAAACTGAAAAAACAGAAAAAATTAGTTGAATGGCAAAAGCTAAACCAAAGAACGAATTATGATTTGGAAATGATGAAAGAAACCGGCTTTTGCCACGGCATTGAAAACTATTCCAGGCATTTGGAGTTCAGAAAACCAGGGTCCCCTCCTTACGCCTTAATTAATTATTTCCCGAAAGACTTCTTGGTTTTTATCGACGAATCCCACATAACTATCTCGCAGTTAAAAGCCATGTCTGTCCAAGATAAAATAAGAAAAAAAACATTGATTGATTACGGATTCAGACTGCCTTCGGCCATCGATAATCGTCCGTTAAAATTCGATGAATTCGAAAAAAGCATTAACCGGACAATCTATGTTTCAGCTACGCCAGGAGAATATGAGAATTTAAAGATAAAGAACGACAAATCAAAACTGCTGGTTGAACAGCTGGTCAGGCCGACAGGACTATTAGAACCCTCAATTGAAATAAAACCGACCAAAAATCAAGTAAAAGACTTAATCAAAGAAATAAAACAAAGAATAGCAAAAAAACAAAGAGTTTTGGTTTTAACCTTAACGAAAAGACTGGCTGAAGCTGTTTCCGATTACTTGACTGAAGAAGGAATTAAATCTAAATGGCTCCATTCGGAAATCAAAACCATGGAAAGGCCTCAGATTCTTAAAAGCCTTAGAGAGGGGAAATATGACGTTCTGGTCGGCATCAATCTTTTAAGAGAAGGATTGGATTTACCGGAAGTCTCCTTAATCGCCATTTTAGACGCTGACAAAGAAGGCTTTTTAAGGTCAGAAACCACGTTAATCCAGACAATGGGAAGGGCTAGCCGCCATACTGAGGGCCATGTCATTCTTTACGCTGATAAAATTACCGGCTCTATGGCCAGAGCCATTAAAGAAATCGAAAGAAGGAGAAAAATCCAAGAAAAATACAATAAAAAGAACAAAATAATCCCAAAAGCCATTGTTAAAGCGATCAGAGACTGGCCATTTAACAAAAAGGAGGAAGTATCTACAGAATTTTGGCCGATTAGAGACATAAAACTACTGGAAAAAGAAATGAAAACAGCTGCCAATAACTTAGATTTTGAAAAAGCAGCTGAAATTAGAGATTTAATCAAAAAACTCAAGAAATGAAAATCCCCCACTAAAGGGGGAGTTTCAGTTAAGATTATAATTTTTTATTCATAAAGTCTTTGAACCTCTGCCAGAAAGATTTGGGTTTTTTCTCTGGAGTTTCTTGCATGGCTTTCCACGCTTCTGCCATTCCACTTGGTACATGAATTTTTTCCCACGCTTCTTTATTTGCTTCTTCTGTTATTTCTTGTGCTTCTGAATCCAAGGGAAAGGCTTCTTTCCATTTTTTAAGCTTTTCTTCTTCGGGCGATAGTTCAGCTTCAAGTTGGCTTTCTGTTCCGCCCAGTTTCTTTTTTAACTGCTCTTTTAAAAACCTAAAAAATGGAGTTTCAACGGAAAATCCCGATTGGGTTGGAAACTCTTTTTTATCTTTCTTTTTGTCGGTCAATTCACCATTTTCAGCCACAAACTTTCCCGTAGCGTTATCTATAAGCCAAGCTTTAGTGTGTAAATAATTATATTCTACTTTCCAGCCAAGCTTTCTTAAATAAGCGTCTTTGAGTACTTCGTAGTTGGGCTTTTCTCCGACAACATTTTTAATGCTTTCTTCAAATTCTTCAAACTGGCTTTTGGGCTTATCCTTCATGGCCCCTTTCAATGCTTCAAACTCGTCTCTTATCTTCTTCAAATCACTTAATCTTTGTGTCTTTTCCTCTTCAATATTAGAAGTTGGTATTTTGCCTTTCTTTTCGGCTTCCAACAATGATCTTACTTCATTTTCCCATCTTGTAGGCATTTTTCTACGCATATTATCAATCTGTTCCTTTGTTACTCCTCTACTTGTATATTTTTCAATCATCATGGCTTCGATTCTCTTGCGGTCTTCTTCGGCCACAGAATCTTTTTTAAATCCTTCAAATGAGGTTTCTTTTGCCCTACCCTTCCTTTTTCTTTCAACTTTCCCAGGCGCTTCTTTTTTTAGCATCTCAGCTTTTTGTCGTTTATCTTCCATCACCTTTATTGCAGCTCTTTCCATGTCAATCTTTGTTTGACGCTTCTCTACTTCTGATTTATTACCAATAGATGATGCTTTATCACGTAATCTTTCCCAGGCGTCAATATTTTTATTGGCCCTTTCTATCCTAATGTTATAAAAGTCAATATCTTCTATGTCTGGAGGGTTTAACTCAACTTTTGGCTCAACCTTCTCGTCGGTGGAAGCATTTTCTGGTTTTGGAGGTTCTTTTGGTTCGCTTTCTATATTATTATTTTTCATATTTTTATTTTTTTGATTATTTTTATTATCAATTGCCTCAAATTTTTTCCAGGCTTCCATAACGCTCATTTTATCAATATCTTCTTGAGGTATGTTATTTTTTAATAGAATGTTAAGTAATCTCCCATCCTTTACCGAGGGTTTTGCACCCCAATTATTAATTTTATCTATTTGCTTTCTTACCCATTCAAGCCCTTCTTCGCCCATCATATTTTCTATGTTTTTAATTGTCTTCTGAAGACTTTCTACTCTTGCCTCAGCTCTTTTCTTGAATTTACTGGGTGTGTCTTTAGAAGATATTATTTCATGCAAACGCTTAATTGCTTTTTTATTTAAATAATCAATTTTCTGTTCATTGGGTAATTCTACAATTCCATCTATCCAATATTTAGTTGTAACTTCTTTAGGATCAAAGGCGACTATAGCTTTTTTCTCTTTAATTTTGTCTTTTCGTTTATCAGTAGAAAAATCATTCTTCTTTTCAGATTTTTCAATAGAATTAGATTCACCGATAGAACTTTTTTCCATGTAGCCATTATTTTCGTATTCTACTTTTTCTTCAAGCGGAACAATAATTTCCATTCCGTCTTTTTCCATCACTATTTTCTCGCCTTTTGACTCAGCTGATTCTCCTTGATCCCCTAAGGGAAATCCACTAGATAATTCGTCATCTGGTATTATTCTTTTGCCTTCTTTTTTTTTGCTTCCAATTGGATCTCCGTCTCTTGGTTCTTTCCAATTTCCGTGTCGTTCTCCCATACTTGTTAAAAATTAAGGTTATTAATTTCTTTTATTGTATAACAAAAATGTGCTTTTGTCAACTTAGAAATATCCTTTCTGCATTCTCTTTAAAAGTTCATTTTCTACCACAGATAAATCTCTTCCATATTTTACTCGGGATAACTCTTTTATCAATTCTGCCACTTTCTCATTCGCTTGGCTTGGAGGAAAAGTGACGATATTGAAAGGATTGGAAGTTTCTCCGTTAATTAATAGCCTAATAGCGGCATTACGGTTATCAATATTAACCAGATCATTCTCATCAAAAACCGGCTCAAACTGGGTGACTAAGTATTTGGCGTCTTCCGGCCCCACCCTGAAGCAGACAATGGAGCCGACATTGCCGAAAATCGCTTTTCTAGTGTCCTCGTCAATCTGGCCGATAAACTGATGGGCCAAAACCATGGCCAGCTTGTATTTTCTTGCTTCAGCCAAAGCAGAAGCAATGCTGCCGGTAGTGACGTTGTGAAACTCGTCTATATACAGATAAAAAGGCTTTCTCTTCTCTTCTTTCAAGTCAGCTCTGGACATGGCGGCAATAAGTATTTTGCCGACGATAATCATACCCAATAAGTACGAATTAAGGTCTCCTAATTTTCCTTTGGAAAGATTAACTATCAGAATCTTGCCCTGGTCCATAATTTCTCTGAAGTTTATTGATGATTGCTGCTGGGAAATAATAGGACGAACAAGGTCATTGGCCGTAAAAACGTTCATTTTACTGGTAATGTAGGGCACCATATTCGCCAAGGCTGCCTCGCCCCCTGCTTTTTCCGCCTCCTGCTCCCAGAAATTCTTAACCACTATGTTCTTACAGCGGGACAGTTTGTACTTTCTGAAGTTGGTATCCGCCAAAACCCTTGGCACCTCGATTAAAGTGGTGCCTGAATCCGGATCTTCCATAACCAATAAAAGAGCATTTCTCATATACTGCTCGAATATAGGACCGCCGAATCCCTGGGCTTTCATATTATATAACTTTTCAAAAATCTCCAGAATTTCATTAACGACGAACGTTTTTGATTCCGGGTAATTCCGGTCGTATTCAAGTATGTTAAGACCGAGAGGCTTGGCAACATCTCCCGGATTGAAATAAATTACGTCTTCTGCCCTGGAAGCAGGAATCAGTCCCAAAACGCGCTCAGCCAAATCACCATGAGGGTCAATCAAAGCTACTCCCTGGCCGCTTTCAATATCCTGTCTAAGCATTTCCTGAATTAATACGGACTTACCCGTACCTGTCTGACCGACAATGTAAAAATGCCTTTGCCTGTCTTCGTCTGTGGTCCTTACTATTCTTTCCTCTGCCCGGAAAGCGCTCTTCCCGATATTTATTCCTTGCTCTGGAAGGTTGACCGGAGGCGCCACCTGCTTCATTTTAATCCATTTGATATTCGGGGTATGAAGGCTGGAAGCAGGCAAATGAAAAATCGTCGCCAATTCTCCAGAAGAAAAAACCATGGCTTCGCTCTCATTGAAAAGCCTGAAAGAAAATTTATAAAAAAGCTTTTTTAATTCTCTTTTAGCTGCGTGCTTGAATTTAAACTGATTTAAAAGAGGGGCGTTGAATTGTTCAAAAGAACTTTCTATTTCTCCGAGCATGCTTTTGGCCCTTATCTCGTTTTCGGCTGACACTAATATCCTTAAATTGACGTCGAATAAAGATTGGGAAGCTTTTGTGGAAATTGAAGCAATGGCTTCCTGCTGGGCCGGACCTATTTCTGTTCTATTAAAAGCGTCTTCCGGTTTTTTATCGTTTTTCGGAAAAAAAGTTTTACCCATGTCAGCGAAAAACCCAGATTTTTTAGCCTCAGACATAGCTGTATCGAAGTTTTTTCCTGATTGCAAAGCTTGTACCGCTTCAAAAGCCACCTTTTTAATTGATTTTTTACTCGACCTGAAAAGAATCTGAACAGCTGCTCCTTCCCCTTCTTTCTTTAATTTGGTAAGGGTGCTGGTTATCGAAGACAAAGGATCAACCTGAAAGTCTTTGTAGCTTTTAATCGGCAAAATGGCTAAACTGCTCAAAGAAGCTTTGCTGCCGACAGAAGCGCCCTCCGGATTAAAAATATTGTAATCTTCAATCGACTGGACCTGGGCTTTCGGCCAAAAACCGAGAATCTGCTTTTCCATTATTTGGGAAAACTTGCGCGGGCAGGCAACATAAAAGAATATTTCTTCTTTGGCGTGATGAACGGCAATTTCAAAAACGAAATATGGATTGCCGAACAAAAAACGGGAGAATGCATTTTCCTCCCGAATGCCTGCCAAAGACGAAAAAAACTGTTCGCCGAGTTTCAAATAATCCTGTAGGGGCATTTCTTTTTCTTTATCTACCTTCCCTTCATGGGGCAGAGTAATCATAAATAAAGAAAGATTCATACCCTGGTTAAGGAAAAATCTTTCCCTTTTTCTGCCGAGTAAAGAATTAAAAATCAAAAGCAGAACCAAGAAAGCGATTCCAGCCGAGATGAAAATTAAGATTTGTGGATTTGAAAATATTTCCATCTGCTTTAAACTAAATTTTTATCACGCCCTGGCTGACCATCATCTCATAATACTTATCAGCCAAAATGCGATGGAAATCATCAATAACAGCGGGACTACCAATCCCTTTGGACACTGAAACAGCTCTTTCCAATCCTTTTTCAAAGACCAAAGATACCAAAGCTTCTATCTGTTTTTCGGGAGAAAACCTTGCTATCTCCTTAGCATCGTCTCTATCGGACAAAGGAATATCAGAAGGCGAAAGAGAATGTAATTCCCGCAGCTTCCCCTTAACGTCTTCTTCAATAATTTTCTTCCTGAGTTCTGGCGTCTCATTGCCAAGTTCAGCTTCTCTCTCTAAGACCCTTTCTCTTAGCCCTTCAATCTCAGGCAACTTTTCTCTGGAAACTTCAGGATTAAAATTGTATTCTTTTTCTGTCATTTTTTTATCTTATCACGTCAACAATGTAAAACAAAGCTTCAGATTTGCTTTTTTTGTCCTTTTGTATTATATTAAACCATTATGCCAATTATTAAATCAGCCAAAAAAGCTCTTCGCAAAAGCCAGAAAAGAAGAGCAATCAATGCCGCGAAAACTAGAAAACTAAAAAGCCTCTTAAAAGAGGTGAGAGCTTTGGTAGCAGAAAAGAAAATTGAAGAAGCAAAAAAGCTTCTGCCGCAAATCTACAAAACCTTAGATAAGGCAGCTAAAACAAAGCTGATTAAAAAGAATACTGCTTCCAGAAAAAAATCAAGAATCTCAAAATTAATCGCTAAATCCCGCTAAGAAACAGATCAAGAGCCGTTTCTGAACCGATTTTGCCTGTCTTTATCGCCAAGTCTGCCTCAAATAACTGCTGGTAGATTTTTTTTAATTCAGCAAAAGAAAACCTAGCTGCCTGCTGGTAGCTTTTTCTAACCACAAAAGGATGTAATTTCGTTGCCTTTGAAATAGCGTAATATGGCATCTGTTTTTCAATAAGCTCTTTTACCATCAAAAGATTTCTAAACTGGAAATTAATCATTGAAAGAAGATAAACAGGATTGTCACCCTTCTCCAAATGTTCGTGGATTAACAATAAAGCCTGTTTTTTATTTTTGGCAGCAATAGCGTCAATCGTTTTGAAAATATCGCTTTCAATTTTCGGCTTTACCAATAATTCCACGTCTTCAACATTAATTCTTTTGCCTTTTTTAAAAGCAGCTAATTTCTTCACTTCATTAGATATCTGCCAAAGATCATTGCCGGCAAAATCAATGATTTTATCCAAGGCCTCCGGACTGATTTCCGCTTTTAACTTGGCAAACTCTTGCTTTATCCAGGCCCTTAATTTTGCTCCCTCCAAAAATTGGAATTCCTGTACTTTAGCTTGTTTTTTCAGGGTTTTTAACAGCTTATCCCTTTCCAAAATCTTATTCTCCTCATAAAGCAAAATAATGTCTTTTGTATCAAGGAAAAAACTAAGACTTTCCAATAATTCTTCTTTGAAATCTTTATTAGAAAAAGAATTTGACAGAACTATCATCTTTTTTTCGTCAAACATTGAAGTTTGCTGTAATGCGTCTTTAAATTCTTCAAATTTCAAGTTCACAGCGTCAAAATATATCAAACTCAATCCGCTTTTGTGGATTTTTTTATAACTGTTAATAATCTCCTGCAATTTCTGGCGGCTGCTGTATGTATCTGGGCCGTAAAGCAAAATAATCATATTATTTCTGGCACTTAAGACAAAAATGGGCTGACCGGCCATTAATCTTCATTTTAGTGATTTGCCCTCCGCAAGAAGAACACTTTTTCTTATGGTAAGCTTTGTGGTATTTAACATAGTTTCCCTTTTTGCCGCAAGCATCAACATAATCTTCAACCGACGATCCTTTAGCTTTAATGGCTTTTTTCAAAATTTTCTTAATATTTTGGAATATCTTCTTAGTCTCTGCTTTATTCAACATTTTCGCCAAGCGCGTCGGCCTAACCTTAGAAGCAAAAAGAATTTCATCTGAATAAATATTGCCAATGCCAGCGATAATCTTCTGGTCCATTAACAATGGCTTTATCTTAGCATTCGGTCTTTTATTTAAAAGCGATTCAAAGGTTTTTAAATCCATTGTTAAGGGTTCTGGACCAAACTCTTTCTCCATTATCTTACTTTCTTTCACGTTTTTAAACCAGCCGAATTTCCTCAAGTCGTTAAAAACCAAACGGGAACCGTCCTGAAAATTAAAAACCTTGCGGGTATGGCGCGAAGGTTCTCCGTTAAAAATCAATTGACCGGTCAGTTTCAAGTGAAAGATCAGACTGCTTCCGTCTTTGAAATCAATTATTAAAAGCTTGGCCCTTCTCCGTACTTTAGTAATTTCCTTCCCTGATAATCTTTTACCGACAATCTTACCAGACAACTGAAGTCTGATGGTTTCTACTTCGGGGAGTTCGGGCATACTCTCCTATTTTAAAACATTCTTTATCTTTTCGATAATCTCGCCAGGAGTGAAATGCGCCTTGATCAAGAAATCATTCGCTCCCAGCTTTAATCCTTTTTCTATGTCTTCTTTCTGGCCGAGGTTGGAAAGAATAATTACTGGAATCGAAGCTAGGCTCGGGTCTGCTTTCATCTGGGTCAAAACCTCAAAACCGTCAATACCGGGCAAAATAAGATCCAATAAAATCAAATCTGGATTTTCTTCCTTGATTTTTTTGATTCCATCCTCCCCATCTACCGCCTGAGCGATATCAAATCCTTCTTTGAGCAGTTTTTGGTTGATCAAATCCCTGAGGAATTTATCGTCTTCAATGATTAAAATTTTCTTTGCCATAAATTAACCTATTTGTTTTTTTATTTTATCAACTACTTCTTGCGGGTCAAAATCAGTCTTAATCAGCCAGTCTTTTGCCCCTAATTTCTGGGCTCTGTCGATTTCCACAGGCTGTCCGGAATTGGAAATGATAATTACCGGAACATTCTTCAAGTTCTCGTCTTTTTGCATTTCTTCCAGCACTTCAAACCCTCCCTTTATCGGCATAATGATATCCAGCAAAATAAGGTCAGGAGTTTTCTCTTTTATTAATTTTAACCCTTCTTCGCCGTTTCTGGCAATTAAAAGTTCATACCCTTCTTTGGTTAATTTTTTCTCCAGAAGATTAAGGATAAGCTCCTCATCTTCCATGATTGCGATTTTTTGTGCCATATAATGTATTATACTACTTTATTTAATATACTTAAACCTTTAATTCTCTTTTATTGGCAAAGTGAAGTGAAAGATACTGCCTTTATTCGGTTCTGATTCAAACCAGATTTTGCCGCCATGGGCTTCAATAATGTTTTTAGTGATGAAAAGTCCGAGTCCGGAACCCTCAGTATCCAGCCTTATGACGTTGGGCGCCCGGAAAAACTTGGTGAAAATCCTTTCCGTTTGGTCTTTCGGAACGCCTACGCCCGAATCCTTTACTGAAAGCTGTACTTCTTTTTTATCGCTTTTAAGGGTAATACTTACCTCGCCGCCAGAAGGCGTATACCTAATAGAATTGTTGAGAAGATTCTCAATGGCTACCCCTATCTTTTCTTCATCCACCAAAACTTTAGGCATCTTACCAGCCGGTTTCTTAAAGCTGAATTTAATCTTTTTCTTTGCTATTTCTTCCTTATATGATTTTACCACAAATTGGACCATTTCCCTAATATCAGCTAAAACAGGCTTATAAACATATCTTCCTTCTTCAATTCTGGTTACATCCAAGAGATCATTAATCAAGTTGATCATTCTCTCGTTGCTTATATATGATTTTTCAATGAACTCCCTTTGTTCTTTGGTGATTTGGCCGAGGTCGCCGTCCAACAGCATTCTTAATGTCCATTTTATGGCAGATAAAGGAGTTCTCAGCTGATGGGCAGCCAAAGAAACGAATTCCGTTTTCATCCTCTCTATTGTTTTTTCACGAGTGATATTGTGCAGAATAACCAAAGTCTCAATTCTCTTCTTTTCACTCATCATTAAAACAGAAGACACCTCTAAATTCAGATGCTCTTTAATTATCAGTTCCTCCCTGAAAACTTCTTTTATCTCTTTGCCTAAAATTTCAACTAAGGGAGGAAATTCCGGAAAAGAACTTAGCTCTGCCACTGAACAGCCGATAACATCATTTTTTTTAACGTTAAAAAACTTTTCTGCCTGTGGATTGATCAGAGAGAGTTTTCCTTTTCCGTCAAAAACCAGCAGTCCGTCAGTAAAATTGTTGACGATTGACAGGGTTTTGTTTCTTTCCATCTCAACCTCCTTCCTGGCTGTTTCAGTATCTTCAAGGATATTCAAAAGAGACTTTTGGGTATTAATCAGCTCGTTTTCCTTTTTTTTAATATCGGTCAAATTAAAAAGGCTGAAAAAATATCCGACAACGTCTCCCTCCTCTCCCTTCCTCAGTATAGTAGAAGCACTGACCGGAATCTTTATCCCTGATTTTGTCGTAAGAGAAATCGCCTTTGCTTTAATGAATTCTTTGTCCAAAGTTTCTTTTATCAAAGACTCAATTTCTTCTGCATTAAATATGTCTTCTACTGACTTGCCAATGCTTTCTTCTATTCCATAACCGGTAATTTTCTCAAAAGCAGGATTAACTTCCAAAATAATCTTGGCCGGACTCAAAAGAAAAACCGGCAAAGGCAAAAAATTAAAAAGATCTCTTATATAATTTTCTAAAGAGTCTAAATCCTCAAGCAGTGTAGCAATTTTCTCTGCTTCTTTGTTTTCTACTGCCATTTTATTAAAAATTTATGTTCTTTTCCTCCGTTAAAAACGCATTCTATTTCTTGGCAAACTATCTTTTTGGAGGCTATGACCATATTCAGGACTCCGGGCACCACTCCTTCAAAACAACGGCAATAAACCGGGTGGAGTCTAAAGTCTTTTATAACTATAATTGCATATTTTTTCTCCAAATCGTACTCTTTGACAAACGCTTGACCGACGGTAAAATATTGCGACCAGGTTTTTGAAGTTTCTTGGGCGACTTTTTCGATTGAGGAAAAATACTTCATTAGGAGCTTGATAACCCAGGAAAAATTCATTGCGTATTTGCACAGTTCTTTTATTTCGTCATCAGACCAAGCAAATGTTTTTTGAATTGCCAATAAAGAAAGAGCTCTTAATCCTATCGGATAAAAGTCGAACTGGCTTATCTTTTTATAAATGATCGGATAGCCCAGTACTTCTAATTCTTTTTCAACCATTGCCAGCCCCTCTTTCCCTTTTTCTTTCAAAATAAATTCTGCATCGTTTTTGAAATGGATTCCCCTTGCTTCCCCTTTGACCTCCATAATCTTTTTGGCAATCTCTTTGGTGAGCTTTACTGCCATTTTATTAAGAATTCGTGGTACTGAGCCCCGCGGAAGGGACAATTTGTTTCTTGAAAATCTATGCTCGGTGTTTTAATAAGCATTTTCAAGATTCCGCAGAAATAACCGCCAAGATAGGTACAGAAAATGGGATCCAAAGCCAAGTCCTCTATTTTGACAATGGCGTATTTCTTTTCTTCATTCAGCTCAACTGGCAATAATTTGCTGATTGTATAGTGCTTGTCCCAGATCTTTGGCGCTTCTTTAAAAAATACCCTTTGGACGGAAAAAAAGTATTTGACGAAAAGTTTGATCATTAAAGAAACCTTAGTGGCAAAAACGCCCATGCTTTTTACGTTTTCATCGTTAAAATTAAAAGCTTCTTTTATCGCCAATAAAGAAATAACTCTTAATCCAATAGGATAATAATCCATCACTTTTACTTCTTTGTATTGGATTGGAAAACCTATGGCCTTTAAATAATCCTCAACTTGTTTGAGGCCTTTTTCTCCTTTTTCTTTGAGAATGAATTCCATGTCAGTTTTTAGAGCAACGCCTCTTACCTCTCCTTTAGTCTGAGATAACTTTTTAGCTGCTTCTTTTATTGATACTTGAGACATAATTTAATGATTAATTATGAAGTAAATAAACTAAGACCTTTTATTTTAATTTTTCTCTCAAATCTTTAATTTCTTTTTTAAGCTCTACCATTTTCAACTCTCGACCGACGGCCAGCTTTTGGAATCTCTCCATATCTTCCAGCTTCTCCTGGATTTCTTTAGTCCTTTCCTTTATAACTTCTTCTTGCTTTCTGGTCAGCTCTTCCAATTCTCTGGTTCTGGCTTTGACTTTTACTTCCAAAATATCTTTTGCCTCTTCAACCTCTTCCCTGGCTTTTATCAGTTTTTCCTGTTTTTTACGAAGGTTCTCTGACAAAGTCCCATAGTTTTCAGCGACAAAAAGGAAAGCGATTGTCAATGTCAAAGACTGAATCAAGATAAAAACAGGATCTTGGTAAGCTCCCTGGGAAACGCTAAACACTTCTACGTGGGGAACAATTCCAAAATATTCCAGGGTGGCTAATTCAAAATAGAAAAGCAAGCAAGCAAGGCAAAGTATAAAAACTTTCTTTTTTGACAAAACACTGCTGGCCCAGGCTAAAATACATAAATAGAAAATTGCTCCTATCCATTCTACTCCTCCAAGGTAATGGATAACGACTGTTAAAAATAAAACATCGAAAATGTTATTTTTGAAATGGAAATTGCACAAATCTTCATGGTTTTTTTTGCGTTTTATGGAATAACTATGAAAAATATAAAACAGTATCCAAACAAAAAACAGGAGAAAAAGAAAATTAGACATGGGAATGCTAAAAATAAATCTAGCAGTCAAGGCTACAAGCATACAGGCAACCAAAACCACCAAGGTCAAACGAATGTCGTTTTTAACGCCCTTTAAGGATTCTTCAAACAGATCGTCTTTGGAGTTTTTGTTATTTGGCATTATTTTTAACCGTTTTTATTATTCTACCACAATTTAAGGTTTTCTTTTACTCTTTCTTTTACGTTATCTAAATCAGACAACCTCCCGACCAGAGTATAAAATTCAAGCTCTTTTAAAATATCAATAGCTTTTGTTTTGTCATAACCCCTCCAAGAGCATTTTTCCAAGCTGAAATCTATGGGAACGTTTTTGTCAATTTGCGCCAAGTCTTTAGAAAGAAAAGCCTGCTCTTTGTATTTAACAAGCGTTTCCCTTAATTTTGGCTTAAGATTTTTGGCCTTTTCAGAATTCTCTTCAATCTCTTTATACAAATTCTCTAAAGTGCCGAATTCCAAAAGCAGCTTAATGGCTGTTTTTTCTCCAACGCCGGTAACTCCCGGAATATTGTCTGAAGCATCTCCCCTTAAAGCTTTGAAATCCAGTACCTGCTTTGGCAAAAGGCCCTGGAACTTTTCTTTAACAAGAGTTTCATCATACAGAATAATATCTTTCACCCCCTTTCTCAAAGCAAAGAGTTTTGTTTGCTTATTGACCAGCTGCAAAGCGTCCAGGTCTCCGCTGACAACTATATTTTCAATCGGCGGAATTATCTGTCTGCGCAAAGACGATTCAGCAATAGTGCCGATAATATCGTCTGCTTCAAACCCCTCTTTCTCAAAGATAGGCACGTTAAACGATTTTAAAACTTCTTTTATTATTGGAATCTGCTGGTATAGTTCATCTGGCGCTTTCGGCCTTTTGGCTTTGTAGTGCTTGTATCTTTTATGTCTGAATGTCGGTGCTGCCAAATCAAAACAAGCTGCTAAATAATCAGGATGAAAATCCTTTATCGCCTTAAAAAAAACTAAAAGAAACCCGTAAACAGCGTTGGTTATCTCTCCTTTTTTCGTAGTTAAAACAGGCAAAGCATGGAAAGCCCTGTGGATTATGGAATTGGCGTCAATAATTAGAATTCTTTTTGTTTTATTTTCCATTTTTTGATTTTATCACAATTTTCCTAATTCCCTTGTTTATAAATTCAAACTCCAATAAAATAGCATTCCTCGGCATTATCTTTTTAATTCTGTCTGCCCATTCAATGGCAATAATATTACAAGAATCAGAAATAATATCTTCAAACCCCAAATTAATCAGTTCTCCAGCTTTTTTAATTCTGTAGCAGTCAATATGGATAAAAGATCTTTTGGGAACTGAAAATCTTTTCATTAAAACAAAAGTTGGGCTAAGAACCCTTTCTTTCACCCCGAGGCCTTTGGCAAAACCCTGTAAAAAAGTAGTTTTCCCTCCGCCTAAATCTCCCATCAATCCTAAAACAACTGCTTTCTTTGGGGTTTTTAATTTTAAAATTCTTTTGGCTAGTTTTTCCCCCAGCTTTTTTGTTTGAGTTGGGCTCTTGGTTAAATAAATTTCCATTGACTTTTAGGCGATTTTAAGCTAATTTTAATTAATCAACCTTATTTTAAACCTTATGGGAGAAAACTTCAAAGACAATACCAAAGGATTGAGAATTTCTTCTGAAAAAAATAGTGAATTCAAAAAGAATATTAAAAATATTTCTGATTTAAAAACGGAAATTGAAAAAGCGACAATCGAGAACATTTCCGAACTTATAGAAACAATTATGGTCGGTGCCATCAATTTGGGCGCCTCTGACATCCACGTTGAACCGGAAAAGGACAAGGCTAAAATCAGAACAAGGGTTGACGGTCTTCTGCAGGACGTAGCCGCAATTGAATACGAGCTGTATGAAAGCCTGCTTTCAAGAACAAAACTCCTATCTGAAATTAAGATGAATATTAACGATCGGCCACAAGACGGCCGATTTAGTGTTTTATTGGAGACTCTGCCCATTGAAATAAGAACATCCACTTTGCCGGCCGAACACGGAGAATCAATTGTTTTGAGAATTTTAAATCCAAAATCCCTGGTTGATTTAGAAGCCCTGGGATTAAGAAGCGACTTATTAAATCTTTTTAAAAAAGAAATCGAAAAGCCGAACGGCATGATTATCGTAACCGGCCCCACTGGTTCCGGTAAAACGACCACTCTTTACGCTTTTTTGAAAAAAATCAATAAGCCGGAAATAAAGATAATCACCATTGAGGACCCGATTGAATACCATGTCGAGGGCATTTCCCAGACTCAAGTAAATCCGTCAAAAGGATATGATTTTGCCTCAGGCCTCCAATCCATTGTCAGACAAGACCCTGACATCATCCTGGTCGGTGAAATCAGAGACCCGAAAACCTGCCAAATAGCCCTGCAAGCTGCTTTGACCGGCCATTTAGTTTTCTCAACCCTGCACACAAACGATGCAGCCGGCACTATTGCCAGACTTACCAGCTTGGAAGGATCTTTAGCCAATATCGGACCAGCTGTTAATATGGCCGTTGCCCAGAGATTAGTCAGAAAAGTCTGCAAAAAATGCAACAAATTAATAACTCCCTCTCCGCATATTTTGGAAAAATTCAAAAAAGAACTGAAAAGCCTGCCGAAAACCGTAAAAATTCCCCCAATCAATAAAGAGCTAAAAATCCCCCAGGCCAAAGGATGCAAAAAATGCAATTCCACCGGCTACAAAGGAAGGCTTGGCATATTTGAAGCAATCTTGATTGACGACGAAATGGAAGGCTTTATTTTAAAAAACCCGTCAATAGCCGCCTTTAAAGAAGAGGCCATAAAAAGAGGAATGATTCCCATGCGCCAGGACGGCCTAATCAAGGTCTTGGAAGGTCTGACGACAATTGAAGAGGTGGAAAGAGTATCAATTGAATAATAAGATAAAAAAATAGCCCCAGGGCTGGGGGGACTAGAGTACTAGGGACTAAAGTTTGAAACCTTTTTGAGGATTCTCCCAGTGAAACCAGGAGGTCCGTCAGAAGGAAAGATTCCGTCCCCCAGCCCAAGAGCTATTTTCCAATAAATATATTGTAACAGATTATGTTATTTTTGTCAAGAGCTGAGGCAAAACCCGGACTATTCTTTTTAGTCTTTTTGTTTACTTTGACGGCATTTTGCGTACAAGCCACCGAAACCGCAGAAAAGATAGATATCAATACTGCTTCTCTAGAAGAGCTGCAAAAGATAACCGGTGTTGGGCCGATGATAGGCCAAAGGATAATAGAGGCAAGGCCCTTTGTTTCTGTCCAAAATTTAATAAAAGTGAAAGGAATTGGCGAAATAACTTTGCAAAAAATAATAGATCAAGGGCTAGCCTGGGTATCGGGAGAAATAAAAACTGAGGCGATCACTCAAGAGTATGAGCCAGTTGTTGATAACGCAAAGCAGCAGCTTCAAGAAAGCTATGCTTCCGGCATTATTATTAATGAGATCCTTCCCTCTCCCGAAGGCCAAGACGAAAAAGAAGAATGGATTGAAATATTCAATCAGAATGACTTTTCAACAGATCTTTCTTTTTGGCAAATAACCGATGCTATTGGCCAAACAAAAACTTACACTTTTCCTGTTAATACGACGATCAAAGCCAAAGGATTTTTAGTGTTTAGCCGGCCAACCACTAAAATTACTTTGAATAACAGCCAAGATGGGTTATCATTGATTCAGCCGAACGAAAACATAATAGACAGTGTAAATTACGAAAAAGCGCTGCAGGGCCAATCGTACAGCAGAATGGAAAATAGCTGGGCTTGGAGCACTGTTTTAACTCCGGGTGGAGATAATATGGTTTCATTGCCGACCAGCCAAGATAAAAGCGAACAGGAAGCAGAAGAACAAATTGAAACCCGACAGATGGCCGCTATCAGCCAACAAATGCCAAAAACTCCCTTCTCTGTTTTCTTAACTGCTTTGGGATTTGCCGTTCTTTCCGGAGCAATAATCGTCCTTACCAAGAAGAAATTAATTTAAAAATATGTCAGGCCATTCCCACGCTAAAACCATCAAACACCAAAAAGAAATAACTGATAAAAAAAGAGGCCAGATGTTTTCAAAAATGGCCAGGCTGATTTCTGTTGCTGTCAAAGAAGGAGGGGCTAAGGTTGAAACCAATTCAAAGCTCAGATTAGCTTTTGAAATGGCAAAAAAACTGAATATGCCCAAAGAAAACGTTGAAAGAGCTATCAAGCGAGGGACAAACGAGCCAGCCGGAGAAACTCTGGAAGAAGTTTCATTTGAAGCTTATGGCCCCGGCAACATTGCCATAATTATTACTGGCATTACTGATAATAGAAACAGAACGCTAGGCGAAGTAAAACAGATTTTGAACCAGTACAACGGAAAACTGGTCGGCGAAGGCGCCGTTAAATGGCTTTTCGAGAAAAATGGGGTTATTACAGCTGACTTGGCGTCTCAGAATGAAGAATTAAAAAACAAAGAAAAGCTGGAAATGGCAGCAATTGAAGCGGGAGCAAAAGACGTTAACTGGCAAGATAATGTTCTGAATATTTATACCAATCCCGAATCCTTAGAAACGACAAAAAAAGAACTAGAAGATAAAAACATTAAAATAGATTCCGCCTCCCTGGACTGGCTGGCGAAAGAAGATATTGAAGCGGAGGGGCAAATAAAAGAGTCCTGTCAGAAGCTTTTTGACGCTTTAGATGAGAATGATGCGATCCAAGAAATCTATTCTAATTTAAAGGATAATTAAAACACTATGGCAAAAGAGGCCGATATCAGAAAAAAAGCGATTGAACAGCTTCAGGCTGATGGCTGGATAACATGGTTCGCCCCGAAGGTTAAATTTCTGCAGACTGATGTTTTCGGAATAATAGATTTGCTGGCCCTAAGGGGAAGAAGTAAAAAAAACATACAGCTTACCACGTTGTCAAACGTTTCAGCCAGAAGAAAAAAAATAGTAAGTTTCCTAAAAAAATATAAAGTTGAATTAATTGTGGAAATCTGGGCCTGGAACCAAAAAAAAAGATGCTTTAAAAAGGAGAAAATTGGAATAAACAATTGCATAAGAGAAAGCGCCTGATAAAAGATTGCTCTTGACAACATTTTTAAAAAAAATATAATACTGAGTAGAACCAACTAAGCATGAAAATTAATTTCGTGTTTGGAAAAGGTCGAATTCCTTAGATAACAGACTACTCCGCCACAAGCGGAGTAAAGTAATTAAATAACAAGGCAAAAAATACTATGGAAGACAAAACTTTAAAACCTTTCGTCAGCGAAGACGAAGAAACAACTGAAACTCCTGCAGAGGAAACTCCAGCAGCTACAGAAGAGACTCCAGAAACTCCAGAAGCCACAGAAGAGACTTCTGAGTAGTAAAATGAGAATCCCGCTTTCAGCGGGATTTTCATTTAAGCTATCTTCGCAAATTTTCTTTTACCGACCTGGATAACCAGGCCTTTTTTTATCTTAATTTGCTTCTGCCAATCAATCTGGACTTCATTGCCGATCTTAACCCCCTTTTGGTTAATTAACCTTTTGGCTTCAGCTTTTGACGAGACCAACCTTGCTTTAAACAGTAATTCCAAAATATTCAGAGATTTTTGAGAGATTTTGATCAAAGACACGGACGATGGCAACTTCTTCTCTTTAAAAACTTTATTAAATTCTTTTTCAGCAGATAGGGCCGATTCCTTGCCGTGATAAATAGAAACTATTTCCCTGGCCAGCTTTGCTTTCAAATCGCGAGGATTAGTTTTTTTAAAAGACATGTTTTTTATCTCTGATAGCGGAATGTCCGTGCAAAGCTCGAAATATTCAAAGATAAATTCGTCTTTCATCGACATAATCTTCCCGTACATTTCATTCGGCTTATCGACTATCGTTACCATATTCCCCCAGCTGGTTGACATTTTTCTGCCGTCCAAACCGGAAAGCATTTTTGAGGTTATTATATCTTGGGGCGGCTGGCCGAACATCTTTTGTATTTCTCTTCCGACCTTCAAATTGAACAGCTGGTCAGCGCCGCCGATTTCCACGTCTGCTTTCACGGCGAAAGAATCATATCCTTGGAATAAAGGATAGGCCAATTCATGAATGCCAATCGGTTTTTCCTGCTCCCATCTTTCTTTGAAGTTTCTTCTTTGGATCATTTGCTGCGCGGAAAAATGCATTGCCAGAGATAATAATTCTTTTACGGTTATCTTATTTAGCCATTCGCTGTTATGGCGGATTTCAGTCTTTTTCATATCTAAAATCTTTCCAATCTGCTCTTTGTAGCCTTTCATATTCTCTTTAATCTCTTTTTCCGACAATGGCTTTCTCATGGCCTGTTTGTCAGAAGCATCGCCGATTAAAGCTGTAAAGTCGCCGATAATCAAAACTATCTTATGCCCTAAATCCTGAAAGTTTTTCAGTTTTCTGAATTGGATTGCTCTTCCTATATGTATTTTGGGACCAGTCGGATCAATGCCGTGTTTTATACGGAGCTTTTTGCCGGATTTCAGTTTTTCCAACAGACTATTTTTTTCAATAATCTGTTCTATCCCTCTTTCTAAAATTTCATTGATTTTTTGCGAAGTAGTTTTCATTCTTCTAATTTACTATATAAAAAGCAAAAAAACAACTAAAAACGCGCCTTGCCGGGCGCGCTTTTAAAGTATTATCTTTTATCTGCATCCATACAGGGCATTCAGTTTGGTTCTGGTCGTATTGCCGACAAAACCGGTTCCATATCTCAGTCTCCAAGGAGTCAGAATTTCACTGCTGTATTTTTGTTGGAATCCAACTACTGCTGAAGCAAGAGATTCGTCAAAATAGGAAGACTTTGTTCCTTTTCTATATAATCCTTGCTTTTCTAACGCGCTCTGTAAAGCCTCAACCTCTGGGCCAGAAACTCCTATTGCTAAATTCGCGGTAAAAGTATGACACCAAGAAACCGGAGTTCCTGTGAGCAATGCTAGCTGCTCCTGGAGTTGGGCGATTTGTGCCATAATCTGTTGAATCTGCGACAGCAATAATTGAATAAGTTCGTCATCTTCTTCGTTCCCAGTAGAAGTAGTTCCTGCCGTAAAGCTTAATTGGCTGCCATATACCCAAACAGATGAATTCCTGGCCTTGGCCTTATAATAGTATTTTGTCCCTGAGGTTAAGCCAGTGAGCGATTTGCTAAAATTACCTGCACTAAAGGTTCCTGCTTGCTTCCATTCATTGATAAGAGAACCTGAGCTTGTTCCCCAGTCAAAGCCTTTTTCTAAAACGCTTGAGCTTCCGATCGAATTAATCTTTCCGTTTAAAGTGGCTGAAGTATTAGTAATGGATGTAGCTGCGTTGGTAGTGACCGAAGGCTTAGTAGTGGTTTCTTCGCTGGCTGCAGTAACCTTCAGATAAAAAGTGGTTGATTTGGTTGTCGGCCCTCCAATGGCTTTTATAGTAATTGTTTTACTGCTGACAGGAGTGCTGTTAGAAGTGTCTATTGTTAAAACTGATGTACAGCTAAGAGTGCAGGAAGTCGGAGAAAAAGTAGCGGTTGCCCCTGTCGGCAGATTTGAAGCTTCGAAAGAAATAGAATCTGCAGAGCCTGAAGTTAAAGTAGCAGTAATAGTTGTTTGGGCTGAATCTCCTTGGGCAATCGTATCTAAGGTAGGGGTGCGGGAAAGAGAAAAGTAAAGAGGAGCTGTTCCGGCCGTAAAACTCAATTCGCTGCCGTAGGCCCAGCCAGATGAATTCCTAGCCTTAGCTTGAAAATAGTATTTGGTCCCTGGAGTCAGGCCACTAAGATATTTAGTAAAGCTGCCTGTGCTGTACGTTCCCGTTTGAGTCAATTCATTCTCAAGCGAGCCTGAGCTTGTTCCCCAGTCAAAGCCTTTTTCTAAAACGCTTGAACCACCCTTGGAATCAATATTTCCCCTTAGAGTGGCCGAGGTGGTGGTGATGGATGTAGCTGCATTAGTGGTAACAGTGGGAACATCAATTTCTTCTTCCTCTTCTGGAATAGCGCTACTAAAATTAGCGACTACTGATTTAACAGATGTCATGGATACGGTACAGGTTCCTGTGCCAGTGCATGATCCTGTCCAGCCTGAAAAGGTATAACCTGAAAGAGCTGTGGCTGTTAAATAGACTGTGGTGCCGCTGGTGTAGGAGTATGAACAGGTAGATCCACAGCTAATGCCTGATGGAGAGCTGGTGACTGTACCTCCAGCAGTTGGGTTTTTGGAAACAGTCAGAGCATAGGTGCCGGAGGTATAAGCAGTAAAATTAGCGGTTACATTCTTTGCTGAATTCATAGTTATATAACAAATATCCCCACCATAAGCAGTACAGCTGGACCAACTCGAGAAAGAATATCCAGAAGCAGCTGAGGCCGTTAGAGCTACTTCTGTGCCGCTAAGGTATGAAGCAGAATTAGTTGTACAAGATGTTCCACAGCTAATGCCTGAGGGAGAGCTGGTAACTGTACCTCCAGTAGCTAGATTTTTACTAAGAGAAAGATAATAATATGAAGACGAAGAGCCGCCGGTAAAATTAGCGACTACTGATTTAACAGATGTCATGGATACGGTACAGGTTCCTGTGCCAGTGCATGATCCTGT
>CAYZSL010000002.1:104062-154759 GCA_964481125.1 uncultured Candidatus Saccharibacteria bacterium
TAGATCCACAGCTAATGCCTGAGGGAGAGCTGGTGACTGCGCCTCCGGTGGTTGGATTCTTATCAATAGTTAGGGTATAGGTAGTGGGAGTAGTAGCAGTAAAATTAGCTTGTACATATTTAACAGATGTCATGGATACGGTACAGGTTCCTGTGCCAGTGCATGATCCTGTCCAGCCTGAAAAGGTATAACCTGAAAGAGCTGTGGCTGTTAAATAGACTGTGGTGCCGCTGGTGTAGGAGTATGAACAGGTAGATCCACAGCTAATGCCTGAGGGAGAGCTGGTGACTGCGCCTCCGGTGGTTGGATTCTTATCAATAGTTAGGGTATAGGTAGTGGGAGTAGTAGCAGTAAAATTAGCTTGTACATATTTAACAGATGTCATGGATACGGTACAGGTTCCTGTGCCAGTGCATGATCCTGTCCAGCCTGAAAAGGTATAACCTGAAAGAGCTGTGGCTGTTAAATAGACTGTGGTGCCGCTGGTGTAGGAGTATGAACAGGTAGATCCACAGCTAATGCCTGAGGGAGAGCTGGTGACTGCGCCTCCGGTGGTTGGGTTTTTGTTAATAGTTAGGGCATAAGACTGTTGTGTCTGGCAACCATTATCGTTGCAGTTTTGAGTGCTGCAGTTGCAAGAAGCTGACTTAACGCAAAGGCAATTTAAGGTGCCATCACATAAAGGTGCCAAATATTCGGGTATATCCCAGCAATTATAATAACAAAAACCAGAAATACAAGCAGGATAAGGAACACAGCTTGTAGAACAGAGTCCTTTGTCATAATATCCAAAAACTTGCGCCTTACACTTTGCATCACACTCGGCGATACCCGCCTTAGCTGAATCAATCGGCCATAATCCAAAAACGATAAAGGCTGCCAAAAAAACTATTAATAATTTGTGACTGTTTTTCATGTTTTGAAAGGGTTAATGATTATTTATACATTATCCTACTTTCCATGATATCTTGTCAGTGGAAAACAAGACTGCTAAAATAATTCTATGCCTATTCGAAAATATTTCAGAAAGATTTTCGGAATAAAAACGCATTCTAAAGCTGAATTTTTCCTGCGGATCGCTTTTTTATTATTTGCAATTTTCTTTTTGATTTGCAGCTTGCTTTTTGTTTTGGTGGCAAAAGACTTGCCCAGGCCGGAAAAGTTCACCGAACACCAGGTTTTCCAGTCGACCAAAATTTACGATAGAACGGGAAAAGTTCTACTTTACGAAATCTACGGAGAAGAGAAAAGAACAACTGTTGCTTTAGAAGATATGCCCGATTATTTAAAATGGGCGGTTATTGCTACAGAAGACGCTAATTTCTACAATCATTTCGGTATTGATCCTGAAGGCGTATTCAGGTCTGTTTTAATTAATTTCAGGATTAAAGAACCGATGTATGGAGGATCAACCCTAGACCAGCAGTTAATCAGATCAACCTTTTTCTCCACGGAAAAAACCATTACCAGAAAAATAAGAGAAATTATATTGGCTCTGGAATTAGACAGGCGCTATTCCAAAGATCAAATTTTAGGATGGTATTTAAACCAAATTCCCTTGGGCCAAAATGCTTACGGCATGGAATCTGCCAGCCAGATTTATTTCAGCAAATCAGTTTCTGATATCAGCTTAGCCGAGGCAGCTATTTTGACCGCTCTGATTAAATCTCCCTATTCTCTCTCGCCCTACGGCCAAAATAAAGACGGTCTCCTTATAAGGAAAGATTATGTTTTGGACAGAATGTTCCAAGAAGGATACATAAACAAGGAAGAAATAGAAACAGCAAAAAGCCAAACCATTAAGTTTTCGACTCCGACAACAATCAAAGCTCCTCACTTTGTGCTTTACGTTATTGAAAATTACCTAAAGCCGAAATACGGCCAAGACCTCGAATATTTAAAAGAAAACGGCGTTAAGGTTATCACTTCTTTGGATTGGGAGCTGGAAGAATTGGCTGAAAAATCAGTTGAGGAAGGGGTTTTGAGAAATAAAACGTACAATGCCCACAATGCTGCTTTGGTTGCCATTGACCCCAATAATGGCGAGGTATTAGCCATGGTCGGATCAGCTGATTGGTTTGCCGATCCTTATCCTGAAGGATGTACCCCTGGCTTGGATTGTTTATTTGACCCGAAGTTTAATATAGCAGTCGGTACGACAAAAAGCGTTGGCAGACAGCCAGGATCTTCTTTCAAGCCTTTTGTTTACGCCGCTGCTTTTGAGAATGGATACAACGACAAAACAGTGGTTATTGACGAACCAACCAGCTTTGGCATTTGGGGAGGCAAAGAATATGTCCCCCAAAACTATGACGGCCTTTCCCGCGGGTCAGTTACCCTGAAGCAGGCTTTGGCTATGTCGTTAAACATCCCGGCCGTTAAGGTCTTGGTCGGGCTTTGCGGGCCTACGGTAACAGAGAGCATAAACAATGCTGTGAAAATGGCTGAAAGTTTGGGCATCACCACTTTGACCCCGCCTTTTGGCCCGTCAATGGTGCTTGGCGGCTGGGAAGTAAAGCTTTTGGATATGGTATCGTCTTACGGAGTTTTTGCCACGGAAGGATTAAAAGTTCCTTCTGTTCCCATTTTAAGGATAGAAGACTACAGCGGAAACATTATTGAAGAAAACCATAAAAATCCGAAAAGAGTTTTGTCTAAAGAATCAGCCCAGCTCATCACCGATATTTTATCTGACAATAATGCCAGAACGCCGATGTTCGGACCGAGATCCCATCTTTATTTTGAAAACTATAAAGTTTCAGCTAAAACCGGTACGACTGACGATTTCAGGGACGCCTGGACAATGGGATATACTTCTTCCATCGCCGTAGGAGTTTGGGCAGGCAACAGCAACAATGCTCCAATGATAAAAAATCAGCCAGCTGCCACAGTGGCAGGGCCGATCTTTAATAGTTTTCTTATAAACGCATTGCCGAAATTGCAAGAACCCCAAGGCTAGCTGTTTTTAATCGGCATCACCAGATAAAGATAGCTTTCGTCTCCTTTTAATCTTAGAACTCCCGGCTTTTCAGATCCTGTTAATTCCAATACAGCTTCTAATTTTTTTTGTTGATTAAGGCCGATATTTAAAAGTCCGTCCAATAGAAAGCGGTAATTAAAAGATATTTCGCAGGGTTTACCCTCTACTTTTCCCGACAAGAAACTGTTATATTCTCCGACGTCCGGATTCTGGCTGAAAAAATTAATCCGATTTTTGGAAGCATCGATTTTCAGCTTGATTTCATTAATCTTGCCGCTGAATAGAGAAGCTAGTTTTATTTGATTTATAAATTCTTCCAAAGAGAAAGAAACGCTGGTTTCATATTTTTTAGGTACAATTTCTTGATAGTTAGGATAATCCCCCTCAACCAATCTTGAAGTAAGCTGAATTTGAGGATGAGCAACCTCGGAAAGCTTTGTCTCAAACAGAATTTGGTTGGGAGAAAAATATATTGTCAGAACCCCTTCTTTTTCGCCGAAAATATTAATAATTTCTTTTGCTGTCTTTTGGGGGAGAATAAAGGAATAATCTTTTGACACGTTGCCCGAAGAAGAATCCAAAGAAACTTTCTTTTCCCCTAAGCGGAAGCTGTCGGTGGCAGCCATAATAATCATATTCTTTTGGAACAGAAAATAAACTCCTGATATTTCGGGCTTTGTAGAAGAAAGGCTAGCGATATCAACAACGCTTCCCAAGCTCTGACAGAATTTTTTAATTTGAATTTCAACTTTTTCTTCACTGAAAACCTTCGGGATAATCGGGAATTCCTCCGGGTCCACTCCCTTTAATGTTGTCTGATAATTTTCGCAGCCAATTTTTAAATCTAATCCCCCAAGCTCCATACTGACCGACCTATTCGGCAAAAACCCAACAAGGCTGGATAATATTTTTGAAGGGATGGCAATCTTCCCCTCTTTTTCCGTCTTAACGAGCGCCCACCATTTTATTCCCATCTCCAAATCAGTGGCAGACAAATTTAAAAAGTTCTTTTCCGCAGAAATAAGAATATTATTTAAAATGGGCAAAGTGGTGGATTTGGCTGAAATCTTTTCAACAACACCAATTCCTTCTTTTAATTTATCTTTTAATATCGTAATTTTCATAATAATAGTAATTTAATTAAAATTATTTAGTTGTTATTGTTTTTGTGGATTACTTTTATTTGTGATTAATTTGTGTTTATTTAAGGGTGAGAGTTGTTGTTTGATTTTTTGTGGATTTTAAAACTCGTTGAATTTTTGCCCAAGTTATGCACTGAAAATGCGTTGTTTTATTAGATCGACTTCATTACTAAGATTGTCGTTATCTTTCAGTTCTTTCACAATTTTTTCACAGGCATGGATGGCAGTGGTATGGTCCTTCCCTCCAAACCTTCTACCTATAAAAGGATAAGAGCTTTTCAGTAGATCTCTTAATAAAAACATAGCCACTTGCCGGGGCTTAACAATTTCCTTTTTCCTCGAGGGAGAAGATAGGTCTTTTTCCTTTAAATCGTAAAATTCAGCCACTGCCTGGACTATTTTTTTGTGGTTAGCTACTTTATTCGGCGACAAAAACAGGCTTTTTAATAATGATTTGGCTATTTCCAGGTCTGGCGGCCGGTTGTTTATCTTCTGATAGGCAACCAGCCTGTTTAGAGCGCCCTCTAGCTCTCTGATATTCCTCTGAATATTTGTGGCAACATAATCTAAAATATCGTCAGAAAAACTTACGCCCCTTTCTTGGGTTTTGCTTTTTAAAATAGCAACCCTGGTTTCATAGTCAGGATAGCTAATATCCCCGATCATCCCGCCTTCAAAGCGGGACCTTAATCTTTCCGCCAAAGCGGGAATAGCTTTGGGCGGGCGGTCAGAAGAAAGAATGATTTGTTTGTTCGCTTCGTACAAAGTGTTGAAAATATGGAAAAATTCTTCCTGGGTTTTTTCTTTCCCAGCTAGAAATTGGACATCATCCAATATTAAAACATCTATACTTCGGTATTTCGTTTTGAATCCTTCAACGTCATGGTTCTTGATTGATGAAACTATGCCTGTGGTGAATTTTTCTGCGGGGGTGTATCTTACTTTCTTTTGGGGGAAGCTTTTAATCACTGCATTGCCGATGGCCTGCAAAAGATGGGTTTTCCCTAGCCCGACTCCGCCATAGACAAAAAGAGGATTGTAGACCTGTCCCGGTTTTTTTGAAACCGCCCAGGAGGCAGCGTGAGCCAGTTCGTTAAACGGCCCGACGATGAAATTTTCAAAAGTGTAGCGGGGATTAAGATTTGTTTCTTTGTCAATTTCAAACTCTTCAAATTCCAACTGGCCGGCAGACGGCATTGAGAAAGTGGGCTTTCTTAAAACTTTCAACTCATTTTTCCCGACAACATATTTAATTTCTTTAATTTCCCTGTCCAGATTATAAAGAATCTTAAAAATAGTTTTTCCGTACTTGTTTTCCAGCCATTCTTTAGCAAAAGAGTTCGGAGTAGAAACAACTACCTGTCCCTCTTTGCAGGTAGTTATATTGGTATCCTTAAACCAGGTGGCAAAATTGGCCTGGGAAATATTTAATTGGACCTGGGCAAGCACTGCTTGCCAAAGTTCGTCTTTAATCATGGTTATTTTGGAGTCGTAGATTTACTGCTGTATTATATCACAGTGTCAAATAGATTAAAAATAATAGGCAAAGGCCTACAATTGTTGAAAAACTGAGGAAAAGCTGTGAAATTGACGGCCAATAATTTTTTTGTTAAGATAGTTAGTGTTTAACCGCAGACAATATTATGTCTATTACTTATCACAAAAAAACAAAAACAAGAAAAAGGAAGCACGGTTTCCAAAAAAGAATGCAAACGAAAAACGGCAGGCGGATTTTGAGTCGGAGGAGAAGAAAGGGCAGAAAAAAAATCGTTGTCAGCGATTAAAATAGCCATGCTTCCCAAAAAAAACAGAATCCGAAAAAAGAAAGAGATAGAAAAAATTTTTAAAAGAGGCAGAACTTTCAAGGAAGCTTCTTTAGTTTTAAAAACGATGAGAAACGATTTGGGGGTGAACCGTTTCGGTTTCATTGTTTCCCAAAAGGTTGCCAAAAAAGCAAATATCAGAAATAAAATTAAGAGAAGGTTGAGAGAAATAATCAGATTGAATTTATTGAAATCAGACAGCGATAATTTATTTATTACCCTTCCTGGAATGGAGAAAAACGATTTCGCAGAAACAAAAAGAATTGCAGAAAAACTATTAAATAAAGCAAATATAAAATGAAGAATAAAATCGCAAAATCAGCAGTCCTCGGGATAATCAACTTTTATAAGGGTTTCATTTCTCCGGTTCTGGGGAGCAACTGCCGTTTTTATCCCAGCTGTTCAAGTTATGCCCATCAGGCAGTAGAAAAATACGGGACGCTTAAAGGGCTGCAAAAAGGTTTCTTGAGAATTTTAAAATGTAATCCTTTTAATAAGGGAGGAATAGACTTGCCCTAATTTATGGAAATTTTTATCAACGCTTTTAATACATTATTATACCAGCCGTTATTTAACGCTTTGATTTTTCTTTACCAGTTTTTGCCCGGAAAGGATTTCGGAGTTGCTGTTGTTGTTTTGACGATTATTATCAGGATTATCCTTTATCCTTTAATGCTGAAATCAATCAGATCTCAGAAAGCGCTTGCCGAATTGCAGCCTCAAATTCAGGAAATCCAGCAAAAATACAAGAACGACAAAGAGCAGCAAGCCAAAGAAATGATGGCTTTTTACAAGAAAGAAAATATCAATCCTCTTGGCGGATGCCTTCCTCTTTTGCTTCAGCTGCCGATTTTATTCGCTCTTTACAGAGTTTTTTGGGAGGGGCTGGCCCCAGGGGCAATGAAGTCTCTTTATAGTTTTGTTCCTTCTCCTGGAGAAATTAATCCAGTATCTTTAGGGCTGATCAACTTGGCCGAACCGAACTTGGTATTGGCTGTTTTAGCCGGGATACTTCAATTCTTTCAAACAAAAATGCTGATGCCAAAAATGAAAAAGTCGCCCACTAAAGGAGATCAGATGGCCCAGTTTTCAAATATGATGCAGAAACAGATGCTTTATTTTTTTCCTCTTTTTACAGTTTTCATCCTTTGGAAATTGCCGGCAGCTATCGGAGTATATTGGGCGATTACCGCTCTTTTTTCAATTTTCCAGCAGTATTTAATTACGAAACCGCAAAAACAAAATGCTCAATAATAGCGACATTGAAACAATTAAAAAAACCGTCAAAGAGTTTTTTGAAAAAACTACTTTTGACGTTGAGGTTGAAGTTCTGCTAGAGAAAGAAGGGACTATTCCCATAGCTTTAAAAACTGAAGAGCCGCAGATTTTGATAGGAGAAGGGGGCCAGACCTTAACTGAAATCCAGCATCTTTTAAAAGCGATTTTAAGAAGAAAAATCGCAGAGATATTTTATATTGATTTGGATATTAACGACTACAAAAAGAAAAAGAAAGATTATTTAAAAGAACTGGCGCATTCCACTGCCGACGAAGTGTCTCTCAACAAGAAACAAAAAGAGTTGCCCGCAATGTCAGCCTACGAAAGAAGAATTATTCATATGGCGTTGGCAGAAAGAAACGATGTAATTACTGAGAGTATTGGAGAAGGAACAGAGAGGAGGCCGGTGATAAAACCACACCCCTAATTGATAATAGAGTTTGTTTTCCAAAACCGCCCCCGGAAGGACGGTTTTTGCTTAAGAGTACTTTATTGTCATATAGACGGATACTGACCAAAGAGGCAGCGCTCCGACATAAGGGATAAATTCAAGCCACTTGATTCTCTTGCCCCATTTGGCAGCCTTGGCTCCTTTTTGAGCTGTTTTGGTTTCTTTTGATATTTTCCTTGCTTCTTGCAGTTGTTTCTTAAAGTCAGTCTTTCCTTTTCTAATTTGGGATATGTCAATCGGTTCTGCGCCCTGAGCAGGTATTATTTGGGAGCGAAAAAAACTCCAGGCACCGAGGAATACCCAGGCGATAATATCAGTTATCCAAAAATCATCCAAACCAAAACAGATCAAGACTATGCCGATAAGGTCGATAAAAACGGCAAATGGCAATATAATAAGACCTTCCGGACTGAAAAATACTTCAAGTGACGATTTTGGCATATGATTTTATTGTTGTTCTGCTTTCTTTTTAGCCTCTTTAATCTTTAAGATTTCTTCCGGAGAAGTGGTAATAAACTGGTCTTCGGTATAAGAAGCGATTACTTTCATCAAGACGTGTTTTTGCCCGGCAAAAAAGATTCCTTCCCCGACCGCTGATTCCAATAACAATATTTTTTCTTCGTCAGTCAGATTGAAAGTCTTTTGTACAGTATCAGCGGTGGCTGAAGACTGTTTCATCAAAAACTGCAAAGAAGAATTGGTGATTATCGCTTTGCCGTATTCTGATTTCATGAAGTCGTTGATATCTTGGGTAATGGTCGTTACCCCCAGCCAGTATTTTCTGGCTCTTTTGCACATACCGAATAAGAAAGAGGCTCCATCTTCTGATTTCATAATCCACCAGGCCTCATCAACCACCAGGATTCTCTTTTTCATTTCGGAACGAACCTTGTTCCAGATATATCTCATGATGATGAACATGGCCATCGGCCTTAATTCATCTTCCATATCTCTTATACCAAAAACAACAAAAGGCTTATCCATTGAAATATTGGTTGGCTGATTGAAAAACTTGGAAAATGTTCCCTTGGAAAACTTCCTTACTCTTCTCACTAAGGATTCAGCCCCCTCCATTCCTTCAAGAACCTGCTCAAAGTCAGACATTAAAGGAATTTTTTCTCTCCAAAGCTCAGGATTGGTTATTGGAGTAATATCTTTGGCCGCATAAGTCTCAGATAGAGCTCTGTCAATAATAGCGTCTTCCTCAGCCGTTAATCCTCCTAACATAATTCTTAATAGCCCGACCAGGTTAACGATGTTTGAACGGAGAACGTCTTCTGGTTTTTCATCTTCTCTGGGAGTTGGTAAGTCAAAGGGATTAACGTGGTCTGTAGAGGACAAAGACATATTAAAGAATGAGCCACCGACTGCCTCCGCTAAAGTTCGGTATTCATTCTCAGGATCCAAAATAATGCATTCTATACCGAACATCAAAGACCTGATAACTTCCAGCTTGACTGCGTATGACTTTCCAGAACCCGATTTGGCGAAAATAACACTGTTAGCGTTTTCCAAACTGAAGCGGTCAAACAGAATCAAAGAATTATTATGCATATTTATACCGTACAGCGTCCCTTCGTTCGAACTTAAATCAAAGGAAATAAAAGGAAAAGTGGAAGAAAGCGGGCCTGTGTTCATCGGGCTATGGGCTTGTATTTGGTCCAAGCCGTAAGGGCAGGTTGAATTGAATCCTTCTTTTTGCTGGTAAAGGGAAGGTTTGATATATATTAATTTTGATTCCAAAATTGACCTCAAGGTTGTTTCCACGCTTTTTATCTCTTCAAAAGTATTACCGTAAACAGTGAGATAAAGCCCAAACTTGAACATTTTCTCTTGGGCTGTTTGTAATCTGTCTCTCAAATCTTCCAAATCGCGGTAAGCTGTTTCTAACTCAGGATCTCTTACCAGTCCCTTGCCTTCTTTTTCCATAATTTCAGCCTGGACTTCTGTTACCTTTCTTCTCAGTTGTTTTAAAACAAAACCTGTTTCAATTGGATGAATGTGGAAACTGACATCCATTGGCTGGTCAAGGTTGATTATCGGCGATAGCCAGGCAGTGCTTAAATATCTTGGGTAAGAGAAAATGAAAAAGGACTTGGCAATTCTTTTTCCTATCATTAAATGGTCAGGATTTACGACAATCGAAGAAGGGGCAATAATGTCTTTTGCCTCTATCATCGGAGTTTCAAAAATCTTTTCTGAAGGGTCTTCTTTCTTTTTCTTTTTGGTTAAATTGTTTAAAAAAGATAAATCCATAGTTATTTGATTATTTCAGGCGGAATATCAGGATAATATCCGACCTCTGATTCGTCGGGATGATGAAGGCTCCAAAAAAGTTCTATCAACTCCAAAGTGTTTAAAGGAGAGCATTGCAGTCCGCATCTCCTTAATCCGACTGCCACGAATTCCATTCTTTGCCAGAGTTGTGATTTTGCCCTTTGGAAATGGTCTTCGTTAAAATTAGGCTTCTTTTTGCCTATTAATTGTGGAATTTCAATTAAAGTAAAGGGAACTGTTAAAAAGAATATTTTAGAAAGAATTTGCCTGCCACCAACCAGTTCAGTAATGAATTTCCTATATTCGGCTGTTTGTATTTTCATCAGTTCATTATCTTGCAATCTTTCCATCTCTTTTAACTTGTCTATATATCCTGTAATATTCAATATTCTTGATTGGAGAACGATTTCGATTGAAAAGTCCAAGCCATTCAAAAAGTTCTGGAACTGGTAAATAATTGCTTTTTGTTCGTCGTCTGACTTTAAAGTAAAGTTCAAAGAAGAAACCATTAAAACGCCTCTTAATGATTTGTTCTTTAAAAGCAAAAAACCTTCCTTTATTTGGTCTATTTCTAAAAATTGTTGGCTGCTTGATTTTTCCATTTATTTTGTGTGCGTTTCAATGTCAGTTTGCGTTTTTCTTAATCTGCTTCTTGTCACCATACCGACCAAGGGCTCTTCCTTTTCTTCTTCTACTGCTTTTGGTGGAGCAAGTTCGCTTTTTTTATAAACTTTTACTTGCTGCTCTCTTTTTTTCCAGACGTACATTTTAGGTGCCATGGAAAACTTTAAAAAATCGAATAAAAGTACAGGGAGAGCCTTCCCATTGACTTTTAAAAAGGCTAGTACCATAGCTGCTCCCAGCAAAACCATGGAAATCATTAAAAAGTAGGTGAAAGGAAGAGTGAAATAGAAAACAAAACAAATACCGACAGCTATGCCAATAAAGATAAACTGTTTGAAAGTGAGGGGGCCTACAATTTTAGCCTCGTGTTCAATGAATTGAGGTACGGTAAAGCGCATAGTTATTCAATAGATTCCCGATAAGTATCTTGGGAAGACGGGGTTGATGGTTTTTCTGGTTCTGTGGGGTTTTCTGTTTCAACGTTTTCTTCAATTTCTTCTGTCCCCTCTATCTCCATTGGTTTTATTACTGGTTTTTTCTCGGGAGTTATTTTAATCTCATGCAGTTTTTCTAAAATAGGTCTGACAGGATAAAAGATAAATCTGTTAATCTCTTGAGTTGCTTTTTTGGCTGTTTCTCCGTCTACCTTTAACTCTTTTTCTAATTCTTCTTGAAAGTTTTCTGGCGCCAAAATGCCAAGAAGAACTTTACCAACCAATGTCGCTACTTTTGAAATTTCATCGAGCTCATATCTTTCACAAATATTCCAAATATGGTCAGAGGTATCTGCTCCGACGATTGCTCTTTTTAAATCTTCTGGTAGTTTTTCGTATAATTTTTGTAGTTCTTTTTGTGAGTATTGTTGAGACATAGGTATTGACAAATTTATAATATGGTATATAATATAATTAACGAAAGATAGGAGGGATATTGTGTGTTCATCACAAGTATTTTTGATCGTCGCGATAATACTCATCGCGATTATAGCAATTGTAATCGCGACTCATAAGCAGAAGCCACAGGTTCCACCAACGCCAGTGGCATCACCACCAGTGGTGTCACCGCCAGCCCAGTCCCCAATGGCGGCAGTATATGCTGCTAAAATAAACGGCCTAGCCATACTTGCGGCCGATCAGACGGAAAGACTGAAGGCTGCTATAGCGGAAAATGGGTTCTTGTTTATAAAGAAGGAGGCGGAGCGACTGGAGGCTGCAAATGCGGTACTCAGGTCTTCACCACCAACCCCGTAGGGGGCAGTAGGAGGCGAGCAGTAAAATGTTTTCCTCCTATTTTTTTTAAGATATTTTCTAGATCTTGTTGGCCCCATTATTTTTTCTAATTCGTCTATCTTTTCTTTCTAGATCTTATTGGCCCCATTATTTTTTCTAATTCGTCTATCTTTTCTTTTTGTGCGTCGCCTGTTGTATCCCTAGCACTTTTCAGCGTATTTTCAATGCCTGTTATTATTTTTTGTGTATCTTTTACTACTGGATCATTTTTAATATCTTTACTCGTCCTTAATGCACTATTGAGCTCTTTGTGGTAACGATCAAGTTCTTTATAAAGTTCGTAGGTTTTCTCCAAAAATGAATTTTGTTTTACTAACATCTTTGCTTTATAGTTTTGATTTATTTCTTTTAGATTGAAAGACATACCCTCTCCAAGGACATTAATTGCGCTGCTAGATAAGATTCTCGGCGCGTTGGGAGCGTTTAGTCTGCCGGTAGTTTTATTAACTCCAGTAAGCCATCCTGGCGCACTGTTTTTGCAGAATTCTAAATATTTTCTTGGAACTGATGGACGATGCATTGCAGCAGCTTCAAATTGTTTGGAGCCGAAAGAAGGAGAGGCAACAGCATATTCTATTAATTTTTTTCCGTTTATTGGATCTACTAAATCTTCCCAGTGTTGAGGCGTTTGTTTCATATCGTTTTCTGTTCTAAGCCCACGAACTATTTTTTGATGATAAGATATAAGACCCCTATCATCTCTATCTTCTATGGTTAAACCGTTTTCATCGTACTTATCTGGGGCAAGTTTGTTCTGGATTGCACCGAAGCTGGGAGCATAGCGCAGTCCTGCCATTTCCAATGCATCAGCTGTATCATTTTCACCCATATTTCTTGCGTTTTCGTATCTTTTCAGTATTTCTCCTTCTGTGTAAGTATCTTTACCAAACTTTTTTTCATCAAGGGCTTCTGGCCATTGATTTTTCTCTTTCATGGCTTTCGATATTGCTACTTTTTCTTTTTCACTACTTGGCCCTCTAAGATCTTTCATATTGAAGGCAGTGCTTTGCGTCTTTGCTTTTGCATAGGCTTTTTGAAATTCTAGGTTTTCATTTAGAGCACCAGCTACTAATCCACCAAGGCCACGACGCATACCAACAAGTGGCGTACTGGCTGTTCTTGCCATCCAACCTGTAAGTCCTTTTTTCCCTTCACCGAATTTTTTAGCAGCAGTCTGTCTTTCTGCCCACCTTCTTACGCCTTCGGGCACTTTTGATCTGGCAAAGGCTTTCCCTCTTTTACTAATCCATTGTCCAGCTTGACCACCCTTTTTTTGAGCAAAAGCAGTGATTTGATTAGCACCAGCAGCGCTACTGGACAAAGCCAACATTAGGCCGATAGTAAGAAAAACAAGGGCAATTCCAAAGGGCATAATATTATTAAGTATTGCCGATAAGCCGGGAGCGCTGCCAACCTCCTGGAGAGTTGACTCTGCAGAATGGAACTCAGCACTTTGTGTTGCCATTAAGAAGTGATCTCCCAAATATAAAAAGAAAGCAGCGATTACTCCAATGAACGACCACTGGATAAATTGCGACCACCACTGTGTCCAAACCTTTCTGGTGTCTGGCAAAATATAACAAGCAAAAGCAAGAGGCGAAAGAATAACCAAAACCCAAATAGCCACATAGCGAAGAGCAAACAAGAAGGCAAAGATAAGATAAATCAAGGCGGCATAAAAATTAAAAAATGACAAAACGACGCTACCAATAGCTGCAGCAATTGCTTCTTGAGAGGCAATTGGATCGAAAAGCTTTAATCCTCCAGATAGAGCCTCAATATTTGACCACTGGCGAGTAGCTAAATTTACAAAAGAGTTTCCACCGGCAAGTCCATCTCCGATGAAAAAAGTTATTAAGATATTTGCGGCATCAACAATTAAGCCACAGATAACAGGAGTAAAGTTAATTAAAAGGGCGATAATAATTAATTTCGGCAAGGCTTTCTGAGCCTGATAGCCGGTAAGTCGGAGAGCCGTTCCTAATCCGATAACTACCAATGCCAAAACTATAATAATGTTAGCAAAATCTCTAGTTAGTCCCCAACCGACCTCAAGGAAAGCATTATTAGCTGGATCAGTATAAGAAAGAGAAATAAAATTAGGCGAAAGAACCCAATTCAAAATATTAACAGCAAGCCATAAAAAAGCTCCGCTGATTATCCCTATAACATTAAAAATCAAACCAAATATACTGGCAGCAACGCCCGATAAAGCAGTAGCAATTGCACTAACTATTGGACCCATAAAATTAATTGTTTTATTATACCATACTACAAAAGAAAAAAGAAAGACAAATATTGGTCAAGAGCTTAAAACTTGCTATGATAAAGCAATGAAGAAGCTGAAAGTATTTTCTTTTCTTTTGATTCTTATATTTTCTTTATTTGCTGCTGGTTTTATTTTTGCTCAAAGACCATTAGAGATTGAATATCCTGAAGCTGGTGGTTTAAGGCCTGAAACTACTATTTTCGGCCTTTCAGCATACGTAAAATATATATTTAATCTTTCAATTATTATTGCTGGATTAATAGCTTTTGCTGGTTTTGTCGCTGGTGGTATAAAATATATAACCTCAACCGGCATCCCTGCTTTTAAAAAAGACGCTGGGGAACAAATGTTCGCTGCTTTTGTCGGTCTTTTGGTGCTTCTTACCTCTTATATGCTTTTAACAAGTATTAACCCAGCATTAACCATGCTGGCAGGTCCGGAAATAATCAAAATCACTCCTGAATTCGTGGAAACGCCTACCCTAGAAAAAGAAACGTTATCATACACCGAAATTCCAGTAGGCGCATTAATCCAAGAGCTTTTCCTTGAAGAGAGATTAGATAATTTAAAAACTTTTTCAAAAAAAGTTAGAGATATTTCAAATAAAATTGAACAAAAAACAAAAGAATTAAATTCTATTATCGCTCAATGCTCCTGCGACAAAGCGCACCCCAATTGTTCCGGAAACAATGAGACAAGTTGCTTAGCGGGATATTGTTCTGGAGATCCATGTCTAAACAAGAATGCAATTAAACTAAAAAGAAATGAAATTGAAGAGCTTATTAATAATGAAGAAGATGGACTTATCTATTGGCAGAAGAAATTAGACAGAGAAATCAACGGCTCTTCCGAAGAAGAAGATGAATACATCGGCTTTAGGCAGATATATGAAGATTTGTTATCAGCTGAGGAGATGATGAAAAAATGTTCAGCAACTGCTAGCGCCAACGGTAAGCCGCAATTCTTAGTGGCCTACAAAGACTTTTGGGTTTACCAGCAGTATATGGCAGAAAAATATATGATAGAGCAATTTTATAGGGAAAGACCTTTTGAATATATTCGTTTACCTAATCATCCTTTCGAGCCAACAACATTTTACTGCTCTGAAATGCTTTATTCTGTTGTCCCAATAGAGATTGATGAGGATTTAATCGCTGAGCTTGGAAAAGAAATAGAGATTTCCGAAGCCGCGACCTTGTGTAGCAATGAAATTTTTATTGGTAAAGATGTTGACAGTACAGAAGAATTAGCTAGAAGGATGCTGGTTGAATTAGATGATATTAATAATAATGCCAAAGAAGAAATAAATAATGAGATAGTTTCCACGGCCGATCCGAATGAATGTATAATTTCTACGTGTTCTTCTAATTGCCAGTGGATAGAAAAGCAGTGTATAAAGGGATATTATTGTTGTGGTGGTTATGATGATGAAGGAAATTGTATGGAATGGTGTCCAGAGTGGGAAGATTGTAGTGAGTGCAAAACTTATCCCTGTACAGGAAGTGTTTGCCCTGGAGATCAGCCGAAGAAATCGCAGATTAATTCTCAATATAATCAAATTAAAGAGAACGATTCTGAGATATCTTCATCGTATATAGAGTTAGTAAATCTTATTCAGGAAAATGTTAGTGACAAATTCCTAAAAATATCGAATATTTTTAAGAGTTTAAGAACCGTACAAAGTCAAACTACAGCTTGTCACAATCCCAAAGAGTCTTACATAAAACTCGAAGAAGGAAGAGAAAGCATTGTTTGGAGAGAATTTTTCCTTTGTTCTGATATTAAAGAATTTGCCACAAGAGAAACTCCTTTCTACGATGAAGAAGGAGATGTTATAAATGATTGCTATGGCCCGACTTCAGACAACTTAGATTTTATGGATAATTTGTTCTGTTGCAAAGGTGAATATGGGCCAGAATAAATTTGTGTTATAATTTGATAACCTATGTTTAAAAACCTCCCAATAATTATTTCTTTGTCTTTATTAGTTTTATTTTTGGCTAGTTTTTGTCTAGCGCTAACAGCAGAAGATCGTCCTTTAGAAGTTCCTTTGCCAGAAATCGGCTCAGAATCTGGTATAACAGCCACTCCTCTTTTGCCAGATTATATAAAATATATTTTTAATTTTGCCGTAGTTATTTGCGGATTTGTTGCTTTCGGTGTTTTAGTTATGGGTGGCGTAAGATATGTGGCTTCTGCGGGAAATCCCTCTACCATGTCGGATGCCAATGGCCAGATGCTCGCTGGTATTATGGGTCTAGTTATTATCCTGGGGTCTTGGCTGATCCTAAACACCATTAATCCACAATTAAAGGTTATTAACCTTGAGTATAAAGAATCAGAATTGGTAGATGAAGGAACGGCCGAGGTTTTATTATGTAAAGATTCGGGAACAGAAAACTGTAAGCTTTTTCAAAGAAGTGTTTCTACATTAGGAGAAATAAATGGTCAGGTTAATTATATAAGATTTAATAATACAGAAGGTATAACATACGGAGCAGTTCTGCACAGCAAACAGAATTGGCAAGGCAACTGTGTTGTTTGTCTCGAAAGTGGTTGTAACATTGAAAAAGCTAATGGTGGTTATTCTATTACAGTTTTTAGACAAGGTGATGGAGGAGGCGGAGGAGGTGTTGCAGTTACTCTTTATGAAGTGGATAGTTATAATGAATTATGTGGAACAGAATGTAAAAATAGCTGTTCTGGTTTTGGTGAGATATGCGGAGAAAAATGCATAGGATGGCAAGATTGGCTACCTGATTGGACTTGGCGAGGGGGAAAGTGTTGGCCTTTTAATGCTGGTGCATACGAAACTACGAATATAGGTCTTTTAGAAAAAGTAAGATCATTTTATATAAATGAAAAAGGCAAGTATTTAGTAGTACGTTTTGATAAAACAAATTTTGAAGGTAATTGTGAAGTCCACCGCTATAGCTCTATGAACATCGGAGCTCAAGTAGTTAAGTCTTTAAAAGTTATCCCTATAAAATAAGATTTTGTTAAATTCATCCAATCTTTCAAACCAAGGGTTTCAGCCCTTTGAGAAGGTTGGATTTTGTTTTTCAAAAGCCAATTTTCTACATTTTTTTTGTCTATTTTTAAACCTCGAGAAAGATTGTTTATCAATTGCTTTCTAGGCTGGCAAAATCCAGCCTTAACGATTTTAAAGAATAAATCTCTTTTTTCAGAATAGGCGTAATTTGAAAGGCAGGGAGAAATTTTAATAACAGCAGAGTCAACTTTCGGTACAGGCCAGAATGATTTTCTGGAAATATAGCTGACAATTTCTACTTTAGCGTAAGCCTGAACAGAAACAGCTAAAATGCTCATTTTCGGAGGACTGGCGCAGATTCTTTGTCCTACTTCTTTTTGGACAACCAAAACCATTTGTTGGGGAGGATTATCAATAGCCTCAAGAAAGCGGCGGATAACAGGAGCAGTTAAATAAAAAGGGAGATTAGCCACTATCTTATAGTTTTTAAACTCAGGAATAAACTTTAGAATGTCTTTATTAATGATTTCTAAGTTTTTATTATTAAAGCTTTCTTTTAGCAGTTCAACCATATTCTTGTCTTTTTCTACAGCAATCACTTTTTTAACCTTTTGAACTAGTTCTTTAGTCAAAACTCCTAGGCCCGGCCCTATCTCCAAAACCAAATCTTCCGAATTCAAGTCAGCTGCCTTAATAATCTTTTTAATTGCTCTGCTGTCCACTAAAAAGTTCTACCCCAGTCTTTTTAGGGGCTTAATTCGCTCGCTTTTCAGAAGATTTTTAATATTTTTCTTGTAAGATAAGTCCATTAAAGGCATTTTAGCATCATTTTACGGTGTGGAAAACCTGAGCTTTTTGCCCTTGACTTCCTCCACGGAAAGGGTAACCTTAAAGAAGTTTATAATGATTGATTATCTGAGTATTAACAAGCTGTTTAATATCGTTTGCAAAAAAACCAAGGGTTCTATAAAGACCCCTTGTATTTGTATGGGCATAATCGCTCTTTTTTTATTTGTTTTTGTCAGTTTCAGCCCTGCTTTGGTTTTAAATTCTTTTGCCGACAAAAGCGACCCTTGCTTGGTTGAGGAAGATGTCCAGGAAAGCAACTTATTTTGTGCTCCGATAAAAAGCTTTTCGCCAGAATCCCCAGAATTTGTTTTAATTGGGAATAGTAGCATGATAGCTTCCACTCCTCCGAATACTTTCTCCTCCCAGGTTTTAGGAGCTTTGGTTATAGGCTATGAATCAGAAGACGTTAAAAAAGTGATTACTGAGTATATTGTTGAAGAAGGAGATACTTTATGGTCTTTGGTTGAGGAATTCAATATTTCCATGAATACCATTCTTTGGGCCAACGATTTAAGCGAAAACTCAATAGTCAAGCCGGGCCAAAAGCTGGTTATTCTGCCAGTTTCTAGTTTGGTTCATCACGTAAAATCAGGAGATACTATATCCAGCATCGCCCAAACTTACAAGGGCAAGACAGAAGAAATAATTGCTTTTAACGATCTGGCTAATGAAAATGCTGTCTATATCGGGGACATTATTATTGTTCCTAATGGTGCGATGCCTTCTGTTATTGTCCAAGAGCAGCAGGCTCCCAGTAGCGTTCCTTTAGCCAGCAGCTATTTTATCTGTCCTCACGCAGCTTGCCACATCACTCAATGGCTTCACTGGTATAATGCAATTGATTTTGACGGCAAGTGCGGAGATCCGATTAGAGCTGCAGCAGCTGGTACGGTTTTGAAGGTACAACTGACAAGCTCTACTTCCCGTTGGGCTTTTGGAGGCGCTGGCAATCACATAACAATATTGCATCTCAATGGGGTGGTAACAATGTACGGCCATCTTTCCGCCAGCTTGGTAAATCCGGGAGATGTCGTTTCTCAAGGACAAATTATCGCTTTAATGGGTGGTCAGCCAGGAACGCCTGGGGCAGGGCTTTCAACCGGTTGTCATGTTCATTTTGGAGTGACAGGCGCTATAAACCCTTTTAACAGATAAAACAAAAATTCCATGCCTATTTTCCTATACGTACTAACTCTTTTTACGGACGGCCATATAAAACACATTTTGCATTATCTGGATCAGCAAATATTCTAATTGATTTTATGGTTAAAACAAAAAAGCCTCTTGATCGAGGCGTTTTTTAATACATATATATACTATTTTCCTTCGCACTTCATACAAAGCCTGGCCGCAGGATAAACTTTCAGTCTTTCTTTATCTATTTCTTCTTTGCAGTTTTCGCACTTGTCGTAATTACCTTTTGTTATTTTATCTAAAGCCAGATTAATGTCTTTTAGCTGGTTTTCCAGATTGTATTCCAGGGGCAAAAGAGTACTGTATTCTTCCACTTCGTCAGCTGCTTTTTCCAGAGCGGCTGAGCCCGATTCGCCGCTGTCAAAGCTGGGAAAGCGGGTATCCCAGTCTCCCTTGACCCTGTCGTCTTTCTTGGCGATTTTCTCAAGCTGTGATTCAATATTCTTTTTTTCCTGTTCTAACTTTTCTTTTAGCTGATTCAGCAGTTTTTTGTCCATTACATTAAGCTGTTTTTAATATTAATAATCTTAAATATGGCTGCTTCTACCTTATCTTTGGATATTTCTCCGTTTCTGAACGCTTCAGCGAAAGCATCCAGGCCTTCGGCAACGCCTATTTCCCATCCAGAAAAAAACATGACATCAGCCCCAGCTTCAATCGGTTTTGTCACAATATCCTTTAAAGAGAATTTGTCTGAAAGATAGGTTTGCGCCAAATCGTCTGTCATAATTATTACTTTTGAGCCCAAGTTATTCTTTAAATACTGGATGGCTTTTGGAGAAAAGGCAAAAGGCATAGAAGAATCCAGATTGGTATACACCATATTAGCAGTCATGACGAATTCTGGATTGGCTTGAATTGCTTTTTTAAATTGGGATATTGTAGGCAACGTGCTTGTCTCAGCCAAGGATTCTTCGGGATTAAAAGTAATTCCAGAGTACCCAGGGAAGTGCTTCATAGCAGTCAGAATGCCAGCGCCCTTCTGGCCGTCAATGAAAGATTTTGCCAAATTGCCTGAAGTTAGCGCATCCTTTTCAAAAGTTCTGTCGAAAAGAAAATCTTCTTCTCCGACCTGGTCCAAAAGTGGAGCCAGATTGAGATTTATTCCCAATTCTTTCAATTCCTGGCCTCTCACTGAACCTATTTGAAAAGCCTGGTCAACTGATTCAATTTCCGACTGGGCAGTTTTCTCCTGGAGAAAGTCTATTCTGGAAATAGTGCCGCCCTCCTGGTCAACAGCGACAAAAAGAGGCAGGCCGGTTTCCTGCAAAGAAAGAATCTGCAGATCGCCAATGAGTTTTTTCAGTTGCTCCTCGTTCTCAATGTTTTTTGACAGCAAAAGAATGCCTCCTGGCCTGTATTTTTTAAAGAAATCTGCCAGCTCAGTCGTTAAAGCGATTCCGTCAAATCCGACAATGAATAGCTGGCCGATTTGTTTTTCCAGTTTTGCCGCATCTGCTGCCTCAAACGTTTTTTTCATGCTTTCAAAAGAGGTGGCAAAAATAAAGTAATCATCAAGCAGAGCGTAGCAGATTCCGAAATCTTCTTTGGAAATGGTCAGAAATCTGAAGCTTTTTCCCTGGTAAGAGCTGTTTTTGAAAGAAGAAGCCAGGGCTTTAGTTTCTTTGCCCAGGGCAGCAAAGAGGATTTCAGTATCTGCTTCCATTGTCATTTCCCAAGAAATCATTAAGTGAGAAATGTCTCCCTTTGTTTTTGTCATAAAGCCCAGGCGGTTAACTCCCTTGATTGAGTAGATAAACAAAGTAAAGTCATCTTCTAATCCGAATGAAACTTCTTCTGGAATTTTCATCGCAAAAGCTCCAAGAAATTCATTTAAACCGACAATTTTGTTTTCTGCCGTATTCTGGAATAGAATCCTTGTATATCCATCCTCATAGGTTTTTTGCATAATCTGGGAAAACATCTGGGGAATGGCTGCTGCATTCGTGATCTCCATGGTTTCGGTAGAGCCAGCTGAAATTAAGGAAGCAGGAATAACAATTTTTGGTTTCTCGACGACTTCTTCGGTCGGCGTGGTTTCTGTTGTGATTTCTGTTTCCGGTTTGGCTATTTCTCCTTTGGGCAATTTGCCTACAGTAAAAAGCCAGTAGAAAAAACCAACAAGAAGTAAAATAATAACAACAGCTGATATTCTGATCAGGATTTTTTTGAAAGAAGATGATGGTTTTTGCGTTTGGGGAATTAAGGTTTGGGGAGCTTCTTCTACGGCTGCTTCTTTTGGTAAAGCAGCGCTTTCTCTCGGCAAAAGAATCCCTGGTTTTTCTGTTGGCGCTTCTTTTTTCACTTCCCCCAAAGCAGCCACTCTTGTTTTTTCTTTTTCAGCTTCTCCTTCCCTCAGTTTGGCAAGGTCTCTTTGCATTGTTTTTGCCTCGCCCCTTTTTAAAAACTCAAGCATTTCTTCTTTGTTTTCTTCTGGCTGAGGATTGTTTTCCATAGAGGTTTATTGGCTTTTAGCTTCTTTTAAAGAAAGATTGATTCTTCCTTGTTCGTCGATCGAAATGACTTTGACCGGAACAATATCTCCCACTTTGACGATGTCTTCCACTTTGTTTACGTGGTGATCGGCCAGCTGGGAGATGTGGACTAAGCCCTCTTGTCCTGGCAGCATTTCAACAAAAGCGCCGAAATCCAGAATCCTTTTGACTTTTCCCTGGAAGATTTCGCCGATTTTGACTTCGTGGGTGATATTTTTTATCCAGGAAGCAGCTTTTTCCGCTGCCTCTTCTTTTTCAGCGGTAATGAAAATTCTGCCAGAATCTTCAATATCGATTGATACGCCGCACTCTCCGATGATTTCATTTATTATTTTTCCGCCAGGGCCTATCACTTCCCTTATTTTGACAGGATTTATCTGTAAAATTAATATCCTGGGAGCATGGGGAGAAAGGCTTTCTTTCGGTTTGGAAATTACTTTCGTCATTTCGCTTAAAATCTGTAGTCTTGCTTTTTTAGCCTGAATCAAAGCGTTTGAAATAATTTCCTTGCCGATCCCCTGGATTTTAACGTCCATTTGGATGGCAGTAATTCCTTTTTCCGTTCCAGCAACTTTAAAGTCCATGTCTCCGTGGTGGTCTTCCGGTCCCTGAATGTCGGTTAATATTTTGTAGTTTCCTTTCAAATCAGCCATTAACCCTAAAGCAATGCCAGTAGCCGGCCTGCTGATCGGTACGCCAGCATCCATTAAAGCCAAAGAAGCGGCTGAAACAGAAGCCATGGAAGTTGAACCGTTGGAAGAAAGGATTTCAGTAACTATGCGGATGGTGTACGGGAATTTATCAAAACCGGGCACTAAAGGCATCAAAGCTTTTTCTGCCAGCATGCCGTGGCCTATTTCCCTTCTGCCAGGGCCCCTCATCGGTTTTACTTCGCCAGAAGAGTAAGGAGGGAAGTTGTAATGATGCATGAATCTTTTCTTACCGGTAGTTTCCATTCCTTCAAGAAGCCTGACGTCGCCTGGCGCGCCCAAGGTCAGTATGGAAAGCGCTTTGGTTTGACCCCTGACAAATAATCCTGAGCCGTGGGTTCTGGGCAATAATCCTACTTCGCATTCTATGTTCCTTACCTCGTCAATCTTTCTGGAATCAGGCCTTTTGCCAGACTTAATAACGCTTTCGTGGATCATTTTTTCGATTTCTTCTTCAAAAAATGTCTTTGCATAACTTTCCTTTCCCATGTCAGGATATTTTTCCTGGATAAAATAGACCAGTTCTCCTTTTAAGAGATTGACTTCGTCCATTTGGCTTTTCTTGTCTTTTTGGAAGAAAGCTTTTTCCAGTTTGTTTCCCAGAAAATCCCTAATGTCTTTTTCCAGGTTTTCGTCTTTGGGAGTTTCCTTGATTACCACTTTTTCCTTGCCGGATTTTTGAGTAATTTCTTTTTGAAAACCAATAAGCTTTTTCAAGAAGGGCTTGGCAAAATCAACCGCTTTCAAAACAGTGTCCTCTTCTATTTCATTACTCTCCATTTCAATCATATTGATTAAAATGTCATCGTCTTTGTCATTACCCAAATCATTAGCCAGGGGCGAGGAAAGTCCGGCAATTGCCAAATCTAATTCAGCTTTTTCTCGTTCTCCGTAAGTCGGGTTGATAATAAAGCCTTTTTCATCCTTACCTACCCTGAGAATGGCTATCGGTCCTGCCCATGGTATGTCAGAAATGGAAAGAGCCATGGAAGCAGCAATTAATCCGACAATATCAGGATCATTCTCCCCGTCCCAGGAAAGGCAGGTAACCACTACCTGGACTTCTCTTTTCAGATTTTTAGGAAAACGGGGTCTTATTGCCCTGTCGATAAATCTGGCAGTCAGAATAGCTTCGTCTGAAGGCCGGCTTTCCCTTCGTAAGTATCTTGAGCCTAAGATCTTGCCGGCAGCATAATATCTTTCTTCGTATTCAACAGTCAAAGGGAAAAAATCAATTCCTTCCCGTTCGAAATCAGACATGACAGCTGTGGCTAAAACCGTAGTCTCTCCGTATTGGACCAGAACGCTGCCCGAAGCCTGTTCGGCCAAGTTGCTGATTTCAACCTTTAGCTCTTTACCTCCGATTTCTAATTTAAAAGTTTCTTTTTTCATTTTATCTTGCTTTTAATAAATATTTATCCAGGTTTTTTTCCAAATCAATGAATTCGTCAACCGATTCTTTCAGCTTGGAAGAAGATGACTTGCCAAAAGCAACAACCTCAACTCTTTTACCCTGGTTTTTCAAATATTCCACCAATTGCAGGAAATCGCCGTCCCCTGAGCACAAAACAATGGCATCGCAGCTCTGGGAGATTCTTATAGCGTCAACCGTAATGCCGACATCCCAGTCAGCTTTTTTCAATCCTCCGAAAAACTCCTGCAAATCTCTGACCCTGGTTTCAATGCCCAGTTTTATCAAAGCTTCAAAAAAAGGCTTTTCTTCCCCTGTTTTTGTTTTGACAACATAAGCAAAAGCCCTGATTAAGTTCCTGTTGGAAACAGCCACTTTTAAAATGGCTCCGAAGTTAACCCTGGCGCCATGCAGATTTTTAGCAGAATGGTAAAGATTTTGAACGTCGATCAATACGGCCACTCTTTGGCCCGAATGTTTGATTACCATAATTATTTCTTTAATCCTATTTTTTTGATTATGCTGTTATATCTTTTTGCACTTTCCTTCTTTAAATAACCGAGCAGGCTTCTCCTTTTTGAAACCATTTTCAATAGCCCTCTTTTTGAGTGGACGTCTTTGGCGTGAATTTTTAAATGTAAAAGCAGCTGTTTTATTTCCTCGGACAATAAAGCAACCTGTACTTCCGGAGAACCGGTATCCACGTCGTGCAACTTGTAATTTTTGATTATTTTTTCTTTTTCTTGTTGTGAAAGCATATGTTTTTGTTTAAAAATTATTGCTGTGCCCCCGCCGCGACTCGAACGCGGAACCTTATCCTTAAGAGGGATCTGCTCTACCGATTGAGCTACAGGGGCTCGTTTGTGCCCCCGGAAGGATTCGAACCCTCACCTTAAGTTCCGAAGACTTACACGCTATCCATTACGCCACGGGGGCGCGCGTCATTTTCTAATGATAGCAGATTAATTGAAAAAAACAAGTTTTTAAGATAAGATGAGAATATGCTGATTCCAAAAGAGGTAAAAACTATTATTGAAAAACTGAAAAAGGCTGGTTTCCAGGCCTATATTGTCGGTGGCTGCCTCAGGGATATTTTAAGGAAAGCTAAGCCGGAAGACTGGGACATTGCTACCAACGCCAAGCCCAAAGAAATACAAAAGCTGTTCTCAAAGAGCTTTTACGAGAATAAATTTCTGACAGTGACTGTTAAAACCAACAGTAAAGCCAAAGAACTGAAAGAAGTTGAAATTACAACTTACAGGTCTGAGGCGAAATACAGCGATAAAAGGCATCCTGACGAAGTTAAATTCGCCAAAACCATAAAAGAAGATTTAGCCAGAAGGGACTTTACAGTCAATGCTATTGCTTTAGCTTTAAAAGGCAAAGAATATGATATAGAAGATCCTTTTGACGGGCAAAAAGACTTGAAAACAAGATTGATAAGGGCTGTCGGCGACCCGCAAAAGCGCTTTTCAGAGGATGCTTTGAGAATGATGAGAGGAGTTAGATTTTTCACCACTTTGAACGGTTCCGCCAAGTGGCAGATTGAGCCAAAAACAGCTCAAGCCATAAAAAAAAATGCCTCGCTCCTTCAGGAAATTTCCAAAGAAAGAGTAAGGGATGAATTAATAAAAATTGTCATGTCAGAAAGGGCGGCTGAGGGCATAGATCTTTTAAGAGAATTGGGATTGTTAAAGTATATTATTCCGGAACTGGAAGAAGGATACAAAGTTTCCCAGAACAAGCATCATATATATGAATGCTACGACCACTATCTGAAATCTTTGGATTATGCAGCTAAAAAGAATTTCAACAAGCACGTAAGAATGGCTGCTTTGTTTCACGATGTCGGCAAGCCGAGATCCAAAAGAGGAAAAGGCCAGGATTCCACTTTTTACAGCCACGAGATAATCGGAGCGAAAATGACTTATCAAATATTGAACCGTTTGAAATTTCCCAAAAAAGACATTGAAAAGATAGTCAGGCTGGTCAGATACCATCTTTTCTACTATAATCCTGAAGAGGTCGGTGAAAGTTCTGTCAGGCGACTGGTCCGCGAAGCAGGCCCGGAAAACATGGAAGAGCTCTTACAGGTGAGAATGGCAGACAGAATAGGCTCTGGCGTTCCCAAGGCTGAACCTTACAAGCTAAGGCATTTAAAGTATATAATTGATAAGGTCTCTCAAGATCCGATTTCAGCTAAAATGCTGAAAGCTAACGGAAAAGACGTGATGAAGATTCTAAATATTGAATCAGGGCCGAAAATAGGCCAGATACTGGATATTTTATTAAGTTACGTTTTAATTGATCCTGGAAAGAACAAAAAAGAATTTCTAGAAAAAGAAATTAAAAAGTTAGGCGAATTATCGGAAAAGGAAATTCTCTCTTTTTTTGCAAAAGCAAAAGCAGAAAGAGAAAAGATCGAAACCAAGAGAGACGAGATGACCAAGAAAAAATACTGGGTTACTTAAACGGGGTGTAGTATAACGGTAGTATACAGGGTTCGGGACTCTGCGGCCTGGGTTCAATTCCCAGCACCCCGAAAGCTGGGCCTGTAGTTCAGTGGTAGAACGCCGCGTTCGCATCGCGGAAGTCGGCGGTTCAAATCCGCCCGGGTCCATAATTTTCCCCTATTGACGGTTTGTTTTGCTTTGCTATCATTTAATTAGTCCGCAAAAGTTGCGGGCACTTTTTAAAAATATGTTTGACATCAAAAATTTCATGTCGGCCATCGCCCAGATTGCCGAAGAAAAAAGCATCTCGCCTGAAAAGGTTTTGGAAACCATTGAGGTAGCCATTGCCGCAGCCTATAAAAAAGACTACGGGAAAAAGGGACAGATAATCAAAGCCAAACTTGATCCGGAATCAGGCAATGTTCAGTTTAAACAAGTAAAGATAGTCGTAGACAAGAAAATGATTTATTCGGAAGAAGAATTGGAGAAAATGAAAACTTTGCCTTCCGAATCCTTTTCAAGAGATTCTGAAAAGCAGGCTTTATCAGAAGACAAAAAAATCCGCTTTAATCCGGAAAAGCATATTATGTTTGAAGAAGCCAAAAAGATAAATTCTAAAATAAAAGTTAGCGAAGAGCTGGAAACTGATTTGGAAGAAAAAAAGGATTACGGTAGGATCGCCGCCCAAACCGCAAAACAGGTTATCTTGCAAAAGATAAGGGAAGCTGAAAAAGAAAGCGTTTTTACGGAATACAAATCAAAAGAAGGAGAAATAGTTTCAGGTATTGTCCAGAGAATTGAAGGAAGGAATGTTTTTATGGATGTCGGCAAAACCTTGGGAATCTTGCCCAGGGAAGAGCAGGTACCAGGGGAATTCTACAGGCCCGGACAGCGCCTTAAAGTTTTTCTTTTGAAAGTTGAAGAAACGCCCAGAGGCCCTGTTATACTTTTATCAAGGGCTTATCCTAAATTAATTTCAAAACTTTTTGAACTTGAAGCTCCGGAAGTTTCTTCAGGCCAAGTTCAAATAAAATCAATTGCCAGAGAGGCGGGTTTTCGTTCAAAGATAGCTGTCATTTCCGAAACCGAAGGAATAGATCCGATAGGTTCTATGGTTGGTCAGAAAGGAACAAGGGTTATGGCAGTAATTAATGAATTGGGAGGAGAAAAGATTGATATTATCGAGTACTCGCCAGACTCTGAAAAATATATTGCCAATTCCCTTTCTCCGGCCAAAGTCCTGGAGGTGAAGATAATGCCGAAAAGCAAAGCCATAGTTATTGTTCCTGAAGACCAGTTGTCCTTAGCCATTGGCAAAGACGGACAAAACGTAAGATTAGCAGCTAAGCTGACCGGTTGGAAAATAGACGTTAAAGCAGAGGGCTATGTCGGAGAAGAAAAGAAAGAAGAGGAACCAAAAGAGAAAAAAGAAACAAAGAAACCAAAAAAGAAAGAGACAGAAAAGGTTAAAAAATAATAATCAATAATCTTACATTTATGATAATCATTCCAATAATCGTTTCCGTTTTCTCCTTAGTTTTCGCTTACTTTCTGATAAAAGAAATAAATAAAGCCTCTTCCGGTTCGGGGAAGATGATTGAAATTTCCCAGGCTATTAAAGAGGGAGCCATGGCTTTTTTGAAAAGGCAGTACAAGACCTGCGCGGTTGTGGCTGTTATTATATTTTTTATTCTTTTGATAGCTTTAGGCTTTAAAATAGCAATCGGCTTTTTGATTGGCGCCTTAGCTTCAGGCTTGGCGGGTTATCTCGGCATGGTTGTTTCGACTAAAGCCAACGTCAAAGTGGCTGAGGCAGCCAAAAGCGGCTTAAAATCAGCTTTAAGTTTAGCTTTCAAAGGAGGTTCAGTAACAGGATTCTTGGTTGCTGGCTTGGGATTGCTTTCTGTTTCCGGTTTTTATCTTTTGACCCAGGATTTGAAATCTTTAATCGCTTTAGGATTTGGCGGAAGCTTGATTTCCGTTTTTGCCAGATTGGGAGGTGGAATTTACACGAAAGCAGCGGATGTGGGCGCTGATTTGGTCGGTAAGGTAGAAAAAGGAATTCCAGAAGACGATCCGAGGAATCCGGCAGTTATCGCTGATCAGGTTGGCGACAATGTTGGAGACTGTGCAGGAATGGCAGCTGACCTTTTTGAAACGTATGTGATAACAATTGTGGCAGCCATGGTTTTGGGAGGATTGTTTTTCCCGAGTTTGCCAGAAGCGATCATGCTTCCTTTGCTCTTGGGGTCAATCGCAACTCTAGCTTCTATTATTGCAACTTTTTTTGTCAGGTTGGGCAAGGACCAGAGCATTATGCCAGCTTTTTACAAAGGATTGATGGTGGCAGGCTTTTTATCAGCTCTTGGTTTTTTGCCAGCCATTTTCCAGTTCAGCAAAAGTTTGAAAATACCGGTAGCTAATCTATATTTGCCAGCTTTAATCGGCCTTTTGATTGCTGCTTTCATGTTCATAATCACTGAATTTTTCACTTCCAAAAAATATTCTCCTGTTAAATCAATAGCTTCAGCTTCCCAATCAGGCCATGGCCCTAATATTATCATTGGCTTGGCAATAGGAATGAAATCAACCGTTCTGCCAGTTATCATTATTGCTGCGGGCATTCTTATCAGTTTCGCGCTCGGTGGAACATACGGTTTGGCTATTGCTGCTGTGGCCATGCTTTCTTTGACAGGATTGATTATTGCTTTGGACGCTTACGGTCCAATAACTGACAATGCAGCAGGTATTTCAGAAATGGCAGACCTCCCTGAAAAAAACAGAAAAACTACTGATGCTTTGGATGCTGTCGGTAATACGACAAAAGCAGTAACCAAAGCTTATGCCATTGCTTCTGCCGGCTTAGCTGCTTTGGTGCTTTTCTCAGTTTACACTCAGGAATTGCTGGATATGGGAAGAAAGGTCCAGTTTTTATTGGACGACCCCAAAGTTTTAGCCGGCCTTTTTCTCGGCGGAGTGGTCGCCTATTATTTTGTTTCCTTATCAATGACAGCTGTCGGCAAGGCTGCTGGCAAAGTGGTTGAAGAAGTAAGAAGGCAATTCAAAGAGATAAAAGGATTGATGGAAGGAAAAGCCAGGCCTGATTATTCAAGATGCGTTGATATCGTAACCAAAGCTGCTTTAAAAGAAATGATAGTGCCCGCTCTTTTGCCAGTTGTCTTTCCGATTCTAGTCGGTTTCATTTTGGGACCTGAAGCTCTGGGCGGATTATTGATCGGTTCAATTATTGTCGGAATATTTTTAGCCATTTCAATGACTTCAGGAGGAGCTGCCTGGGATAATGCAAAAAAGTATATTGAAGAAGGAAACTTCGGAGGAAAAGGAAGTTTTGCCCACCAGTCAGCGGTAACTGGAGACACAGTTGGTGATCCTTACAAAGATACTGCTGGTCCCGCTATAAACCCGATGATAAAAGTTCTCAATATAGTTGCTTTATTAATTGTTGTTTTCCTAGTATAAAGCGCCTCAATCAGAGAAAGAGTCGCCTTAAGAAAAGAAGAGGTTTATTCCCAGGCTTAGCAGATAAACAATTAGGAATATGTGAGGTAGGTTTACTGCTGCCAAATACCAGTGGCCGTATTTTAATCCTTTTGCTCCTAGAGCGGCAACAGCGATGATGTCAGTTACGGGCAAAGGAAGGAGTAGGAATAATAATATGATCCAAGTGTTTTGTTTTCTCAGCCATACAGTAAACTTTTGCTTTTTATCGTTGGCAAACGAATTTAAGGCCTGGTATCCAGTCCCTTTTTTCAAAATTAGCATCTGATTTTTTGAAAAAGGGAGAACTAATCCTTTTTCTAATTGTTTTTTCAGCCAGTTTAGTGCTTTTTTCAGAAAGATTATTATGCCAAAGGTTCCGAAATAAATACAAAATAGCTGAACTGTGCTTATGCCATAACAAGCAAGGCTGGCCTGCCAGAGAGGTTTGCCGCTGATAAGCCAGTAGTTTACTGTCCCCTGGAAATATACAAATAAAGGGAGAGAATGAGAAAGTATTTCTATGGGAGAACGGGAAAAGCTAAAAGGCAAAGCAAGACAAACAATAACAAAAACAATCAGAAGCTTTTTCTCGACAGGGAGAGTTGTGAACTTTTTTAAATTTCCCAAATATTATCACCTCCTTTCTTGGGAATGCTAATTTCCAATCTTACACAACCAAAAACAAAAAGCAAGCTGTTTTTTTTTAAGTTTGACTAAAAATTTTAAAATAATATAATTAAGTATATGAATTTGATACCAACCGTAATAGAAAAAACCCAATACGGGGAAAGGGCTTACGACATATATTCCAGGCTTTTAAAAGACAGAATCATATTTTTGGTAGGCCCTATTACCGACCATCTGGCCAATTCAACTATTGCCCAGATGCTTTTTTTGGCTTCAAAAGACCCTGAAAAAGACATTAAGCTTTACATTAATACGCCAGGAGGATCGGTAACTGCTGGCATGGCTGTTTACGATACCATGCAATACGTAAAACCTGATATTTCTACGGTTTGCATTGGCTTGGCCGCTTCCATGGGAGCAACCTTGTTGGCGGCTGGAGCAAAGGGCAAGCGCTTTGCTCTTCCTAATTCCCAGGTTTTGCTACACCAGGTGGCAGGCGGCGTAAGCGGCGAAGCAGTGGAAATAGAAATTACTGCCAAGCAAATTATTAAGATTAAAGAGAGACTAAATAATATTCTGGCTAAGCATACGGGCCAGCATTTAGGGAAGATTGAAAAAGACACTGACAGAGATTTTTATTTATCAGCTGAAGAGGCAAAAGAATACGGCCTGATTGATAAAGTTATCAAACCAAAAAATTAATTATTTAAAACAATGAAAAAAAGATTAACAATATTATTGGTTTTCTTCGGTCTATTCCTGTCTTTTATCGTAGCACGGGCCCAATCAGAAGGACTTGTTCCTTGCGGAGGGCCGGGTCAAGAGGCGTGCAAGCTTTGCGATATTTTCCTGATGTTCGATAGAATTGTTGATTTCGTCATGATAACTCTTGTGCCGCCGCTGGCTGCCTTGATGCTGGTTATCGGCGGAGTGATGTTTTTCTTTTCCGCCGGAGATACTGGCGGGCTGACTAAGGCAAAAAGCGTTTTAACTTCCGTGATTTTCGGCCTAGTCATAGTTTACGGCTCCTGGCTATTAATCAATTCTTTTTTCCTGGTAATTGGCGTAAGCGAATGGACTGGTTTAGAGCAAGGCTGGTTTAGTTATCCTTGTCACTAAAAACTGTTTTATTTGAAGATTTTCTGCCGGGCCAGGGGCCTGGCTTTTAGTTTTGACAAGATAAAGGAAACCTGCTAACATCAAAACGTATTATTAGCTTAACTTTGAACTTTGGTGAATTACCAATATTTCAACTTGAATTATGAATCAATTTACCCTACTTTTAGTGGGCATATTTGCTTTGACCCTAGGATCGGTTTTGGGTTACTATGCCCGCCAATCAATCGCCAAGAAACAAGCAGGTACCTTAGAAGCAAAACTTCAAAAGAAAGTTCTCAAAGCCAAGCAAGAAAGCGAAATAGTTCTTGCTGAAACGGAAGAGAAAGCAAAACAACTTTTAGAATCTGCCCAAAAAGAAACAGATGATAGGCGCTACGAGGTTTTAAAAACCGAGCGTCTTTTATTAAGAAGGGAGAATATTTTAGACCAGAAGATCTCCACTCTTGAAAGGGACCAAAAAGAATTCCAAGAAAAAGTTGAGAAATTAAGAACGATTAAGGAAAGTTTGGAAAAACTTAGACAGGAAGCTATAGAAAATTTAGAAAGAATTTCCAAAGTTTCCATGGAAGAAGCGAAAAAAGAATTGCTCCAGAACCTGGAAAAAGAATACCAGCAGGAAGCTTTGGAAAAGATAAGAAAACTGGAAAAGGAAGGATGGGAAAAGTACGAAGAAAAAGCAAAAGAATTTTTAACCATCGCCATTCAAAAGTGCGCCCTAAGCCAAGCACAGGAAATTACCACCACTTCCATAAGCTTGCCTTCAGAAGAAATCAAAGGAAGGATTATCGGTAAAGAAGGCAGGAATATTAGAACTTTAGAAAAGCTGACAGGGGTTGAGATTATTGTTGACGAAGCACCAGAATCAGTGGTTATTTCCGGGTTTGATCCTGTGCGTAGGCAGATTGCCAAAATTGCCTTAGAAAGGCTGATCAAAGACGGCAGGATACAGCCAGCAAAAATTGAAGAGCAAGTTCAATCTGCTGAAGCAGATATCGGCAAACAGATTAAAGAAGCCGGAGAAACAGCGATTTACGACACGGGAGTGATCGGACTTGACCAGAAAATAGTTCAATTGCTGGGAAGATTGAAATTCAGAACGAGCTTCGGCCAGAATGCTCTCTTACACTCTATTGAGGTCAGTCATTTGGCTGGCACTTTAGCTTCTGAAATCGGCGCTGATTCTCGAGTCTGCAAGAAAGCAGGGCTTTTGCACGACATTGGCAAGGCGGTTGACCACCAAATAGAAGGCTCTCACGTTGATATCGGAATTAAGATTTTGGAGAAATTCGGAGTTGAAAAAGAAGTGGTTTCAGCTATGAAATCCCATCACGAAGATTATCCTTACGAAACCCTTGAATCAATAATAGTTCAGACCGCTGACCAGATATCAGGCGCCAGGCCTGGAGCCAGAAAAGACACTTTGGAGAATTATTTGAAAAGACTGGGAGAATTGGAAAAAATCGCTTTGAATTTCCAGGGAGTGGAAAAAGCCTGGGCTTTGCAAGCTGGCAGAGAGATCAGAGTTTTTGTTAAACCGGAACAAGTAGATGATTTGCAAGCCAAAACTTTAGCCAAAGATATTGCTAAGCAGATACAAGAAGAGCTAAGATATCCTGGCGAAATTAAAGTGACAGTTATCAGGGAAACAAGAGTGATTGAACACGCAAAATAGACAATTATTATCTAAACAAAAACGGCTTTCGGGCCGTTTTTGCATTTGAGCGGGTGAGGGGAATCGAACCCCTGGCGCCAGTTTGGAAAACTGGGGTATTACCACTATACGACACCCGCAAAGTTCAATAAATTTCGTTTGGTCGGGGCATCCAGATTTGAACTGGAACTAAATCCTCCCAAAGGACTCGTGCTACCGTTACACTATGCCCCGTTCATTCCCATTCTAGTAGAACTTACTCTTTTGGTCAATTTTCTAGTATGGTATACTAATATAATAATGATTGGTAAAAAAATTCTTGAACAACTGAATATTATTAAGCAATGCAGGAAATATAGCTTGTCTGTTTGGCAGTGCCCCCAGTTTCTTTTCCTGATAATGGGCATAATTATTATTGTATCTTCCTTGCTTACTTATGCTATCGGCAACCGCTACATTGAGGATCCGCTTTTGGTCGCTTTGATAGTTATTGCCGTCAGCATTGTCCTGCTTATAATTGCGGCAACCATTACCCGTAGTTTTGAAACTCTGGCAGAAACAAACAGGATGAAATCAGAGTTTGTCAGCATTGTTTCCCATCAGCTTCGCTCGCCCCTCTCTAACTTAAAATGGGTTATTGAGCTTTTGATGTCTGGCAAAGTTTGTCCGGTTGCAGAAAAGCAGACAGAATACTTCAGAATGTTAAAAGAAAACAGCAAGAGAATGGACGAGCTTGTTTCTGATTTACTGACTGTTTCTAGAATAGAACAAGGTAGGTTGCCTCTGCAAAAAGAAAAAACCTCTTTTAAAGATTTAGTTGAAAAAATAATCAAAGAAACTGAAATTTTAGCCAAAGCGTCCAACGTTGAAGTAGAATTCAATCCGGCAGACAATCTGCCCGACATTATCTTCGATCCGTCGCAGCTTAAGTTGTCCGTCGCTAACCTTTTGGAAAATGCCATTCGCTATGCAAAAGCAAAAGGAAACGTGAAAATAGGCTTAAAGAAGAAAAACAGCAAGCTTTACTTTGAGATAAAAGACAGCGGAGTGGGCATTCCCGAAAAAGACCAAAAATATATTTTTCAGAGGTTTTTCCGTTCTGAAAACGCAAAAAAGCGTCAAACCGAAGGATCAGGCCTCGGTTTATACATTGCCAAATCAATTATTGAAAAATCAGGCGGTAAAATAGGATTTAACTCTAAGGAAAATAAAGGGTCGACGTTTTGGTTCACCTTGCCAATAAAATAAATATTATGAAAACAATTCTTTTTGTTGAAGACGAATTCACTCTCCAAAAGACCCTCGGGGAAGTTTTAACCAAAGAAGGCTACCAGGTAATTTCCGCTCTAGACGGAGAAATAGGATTGAGAATGGCGAAAGAAAAAAAACCAGATTTAATCTTGCTTGATTTGATTTTGCCGAAAATGAACGGATTTGAGGTTTTGAAAAAGATAAAAGAAGACGAGGCAATCAAAGACATACCGATAATCGTTTTAACCAATCTTGAAGGAATGGAAGACATACAAAAGGCTTTGGAACTGGGAGCAGCCACTTATTTGGTGAAAGCGAATTATAGCCTGGAAGAAGTACTGGAGAAAATAAAAAAGACTATCAACGAATAACAACAATTTATCAATGAGAGTAGAGCCGCAACAATTAAAAGCTTTTCTTTTGGATGCCAAATTAACTACTGAAAAGCAGTTTAATGAGGTTCAGAAAGAAGCTGAAAAGAAAGGCCAGAAAGTCCAGGACGCTTTAGTCTGCAAAGGAGTCATTTCACAAGAAGAGATGATTAAGATGGAAGCGTATATCTTGGGTATTCCTTTTGTCGATTTGGAAAGGGAAAAGATTGATGATGAAATCCTGAAGATTATTCCTGAACCGATCGCTCGTTCCAACAATATTGTTGCTTTCAGGAAAAAAGGAAAAGATTTGGAGGTGGCTATGCTTGATCCAGAAGACCTGGGAACGATTGATTTTATCAAAAAAACCGCTGATTTTAGGATTTTGCCGAGATTAACCACTCCACAAGGCATTAAAAACGTTCTTCTGCAATATCAGAAGAGTTTGGAAGCTGAGTTTGGAGATATAATAAAAAAAGAGGCCGGCGGAATCAAAACAGTCAAAGACAGTGCTTTAACAGAAAAAGGAGAGGTCGAGGATTTAAAAAAAGCAGCTGAAGATCTGCCGGTAATCAAGATTATTGACACTCTTTTGAAACACGCTATTTTAGGCAGAGCTTCAGATATTCATATTGAACCGACCAGAAAGGAAGTAATAGTCAGATACAGGATTGACGGCATATTAAGGGATGCCATGGTTCTGCCGAAACAGGCCAGTTCAGGAATCGTTGCCAGAATAAAAGTCTTATCCAATTTAAAACTTGATGAACATAGACTGCCCCAAGACGGCCGTTTCAGGGTTGAAGCAGAAGACTACAAGTTTTCAATTCGTGTTTCTATTCTGCCGGTTTTTGACGGAGAGAAAGTGGTAATGAGGCTTTTGTCGGAAACAGCTAAAGCATTTACTTTAGAACAGCTTGGGCTGAGGGGAGAGTCGTTGGAATTCATTCAGGACAATTTGAGAAAGCCGATCGGCATGATTTTAGTAACCGGCCCCACTGGCTCTGGTAAAACCACTACCTTATATTCAATGATGGAAATTTTAAACAGTCCGGCTATAAACATTTCAACCATTGAAGATCCTATTGAGTATAGAATGCCGAGAATCAATCAGACCCAGGTGAACGCCAAAATCGGATTGACTTTCGCTTCCGGACTCCGTTCTTTGGTCAGGCAGGATCCTGACGTAATTATGGTCGGTGAAATCAGAGACAATGAAACCGCAAGCTTGGCCATCAACGCTGCTTTAACCGGCCATCTGGTTTTGTCCACCTTGCATACTTCTTCAGCTGTCGGCGCCATGCCCAGGCTTATCGATATGAAAGTTGAACCGTTTTTAATCTCTTCGACCCTGAATGTTGTTTTGGCTCAAAGATTAGTCAGGCGGCTTTGCGAGGAGAAAGAAAAATACAATTTAAAAGACTCTGAAATAAAAAATCTTAAAAAATACTGCGACTTGGACAGAATCTTAAAAGCATTGAAAGAAGAAAAAATAATAAAGGAAGACCAAAATTTGAAAGATGTTACTTTTTACCGGCCGAAAATCACCAAAGATTCTCCCGAAGGATACCAGGGCAGGCTGGGGATTTACGAAGTGTTGCCGGTTACCGAAACCATAAAGGAATTAATAGTAAAAGAGGCTGATGCTGAACAAATACAAAAACAGGCTTTGCAGGAAGGCATGAGAACAATGGTTGAAGACGGCTTCCTAAAGGCAGCGCAAGGCATTACTTCAATCGAGGAAGTTTTAAGAGTAGCAGTAGACTAAATTAAAAACATATGCCTATTTATAATTATTTCGCCAAATCCTTAAAGGGAGAAGAGAAATCAGGGATAGCCCAGGCTAAAGACAAAAAAGAGCTCTCCCAAATTTTAAAAGACCAAGGTTTTATTTTAATCCGAGCCGGAGAAAAAGAAGAATCAGCAAAAAAAAGCAAATCTGTCAGTTTATTTTCTTTCGGCGGGAAAGTTCCCCTGACCGAAAAATTAATTTTCACCAGAAACCTCCAGGTAATGATAAGTTCTGACCTTGCTTTGCCCAAAGCTCTCGAAACTTTAGCTTTACAGACGAAAAACAAAAAATTCAAAGAAGCTATTCTAGATATCAGCAATGAGATTATTAAGGGAAACAATTTTTCTGAAGCTTTGACAAAATACCCCCAGATTTTCTCAGGACTTTTCCAGAACATGGTGAAGGTCGGGGAAGAAGCCGGCAACCTTGACGAAGTGTTGAAGATTCTGGCTCTGCAATTGGAAAAGGAAAACGAGCTGAAGTCAAAGATAAAAAGCGCCATGATGTATCCAGTAGTAATAATTTCGGCAATGATCGGCATAGGTATTTTGATGCTGATTATGGTTGTGCCGAGTCTGGCTGATACTTTTGAGGAATTGGAAATTGAATTGCCCCTTACCACCCAAATAGTAGTCGGTTTGGGAACGTTTTTGGCTACTAATTGGCTTCTCGTTCTTTTGGGCATTATTTTCCTTGTTTTCATTTTGTCTTTCACTCCGAAAATTAAAAAAGGCAAAAGAGTGATGGACGCTTTATTTTTGAAAATTCCGGTTATTTCTACTTTGGTAATAAAAACTAACTCTGCTCAGGCTATTAGGACCTTGGGTTCTTTGATTTCTGCTGGCGTGCCGATTATAAGATCTTTAAAGGTTACTTCAGACGTACTGTCTAATATTTATTACAAGGACGCTCTTTTGGTAGCTATGGAGAAAGTCAAAAAAGGAGAAAAGCTTTCAGATGCTTTGAGTCCTTATGAAAATATATTTCCTTTGGTTGTTATCCAGATGATTAAAGTTGGCGAAGAAACCGGCAAAACAGCGCCCATTTTGACCAAATTGGCCGACTTTTTCGAGGAAGAAATAGATTACGCTACCAAGAATTTAGTTTCCGTTATTGAACCTGTTTTAATGATTATGATCGGAGCTGCTATCGGCTTTTTTGCTATCTCAATGATCCAGCCGATGTACTCCATGTTGGGCGCAATTTAATGAAAAATCAGAATTCAAAAGCTTTTACATTCGTTGATGTTTTGATTGGCGTCAGTTTGCTGCTGATTATTTTTATTAGCATTTTCGGCGTTTTTCAATTGACCTCGAAAATAATCGTCCTCTCAAAGAACAAAATTACTGCTGCCTCAGTTGCTAACGAAGAAATAGAAAAGATAAGGAATCTTGTTTATTCTTCGGTTGGTATTATTAATGGCGCTTTGCCGACAGCTGTCGGTATTTTATCTTCAACGAGTACCGTTGCCTTAAATAACGTTGATTATTTTATTGAAAGGAAGATTGAATATATTTCAGACGAAGCTGACGGAACCGGAGGCGCAGACAGCTGCGATTTGGATTACAAGCGGGTTGATATTAGAGTCTCTTGGCAGAGTCGGTTTCCCGGAGAGATAAAAATGGTCACTGATATATCTCCGCAAAGCAAAGACGAAGAACTTGCTTCTTGTCAGGCTCAGCCATAATAATTTTTATGAAAAAAGGATTTACTCTCGTTGAAACCATGGCCACTATCGCTGTTTTTGCCTTGGCTATTGGCCTTGTTGTCGGCTTGATTGTTATGACCTATAGGACATACGGACAAACTTGGCAAAAGTCTTCAACTACCAACGAAGCAAGGAAAGCTATTGAAACAATGGTTCAGGAAATCAGAAAGGCCAGATCCGGAGAAGACGGTTCTTATCTTCTTGGAAAGGCTGATGATGGAGAATTAATAATCTATTCAGATATCAACAAAGACAGCAGTATTGAAAGGGTCAGATATTTTTGGCAGGCCGGAGAAGCGACTAACAGTTTTAAAAAGGGGGTGACAGAACCCTTCAATAACGAAGGAGTCATCAGCTATCCCTTGGATCAGGAACAGATTGAAAATTTAAGCTCTTTCGTTTGTAATGACCTGCCTGTTTTCAGATATTTTGACAGCAATAATCAGGAGATAGCGGAACTTGGCAGTCGCATCCTTAATACAAGGCTGATCCAGGTTTATTTAGCCATCAATGCTGATCCGGACAATCCCTCTCAGAATTTTGAATTATTGTCTTCAGCTCAGATAAGAAATTTAAAAGAAGAGTAATATGCCAAAAGGAATAATCACTACATACGCTTTGGTTTTCGGAGCCATATTCACCATATTGCTTGCCAGTATTGTCGGGGTTGTTTTGCTGCAGTTAAAACAAGCTAATCAGAGATTGGCCTGGAATCAGGCTCTGCACACAGCCGAAGCCGGCCTCCATTATTACAGATGGTGTTTGAATAACGCGGTTGAAGATAATTGCCAGCTTGAAAAGGAGCATTTTGATATTGAGGGTAATCCATTGGGAGAATTTTTTCTGGAAGATTTCACCAATTATGCCTGTGGAGAAATGGTTTCCAGGAGAATATATTCTACTGGCTGGGCTAACAAGTTCCCTGATACCCAGAGGAAGATAAGCATGTTTTATTCCAGATCTTCCATAACCGGATTTTCCTATTTGACCAACACCAATGTTTGGGTAGAATCAGGTACGCAGGTAAAAGGAGTATACCGTTCCAATGCCGGTATAAGAATGGATGGAGAAAACAAATCTTCGGTTCTTTCAGCTACCAGTTCTTGGCTTTGCACCGCTTCTTACGGGTGCGATTATTTAAGCTGTCCTACTGATTGTTCTCGGGAGGGCTCATCTTGCCGCTGCCCGGGGATTTTTACCACCACCAAGGAATCTAATCCCGATTTATTTTCTTTTCCTGTCGAGTATTTTAATTTTGATGCAATTACCATAGACTTGAGAGCGATAAAAGACATTACCATTAGCCATCCCTTGCAGTATTACTGGCCGCCGGTAACAGAGGTTGATCCTATTGGTTTGGGATACCATCTTAAGTTTTTGACAACTGGCGGGTTTGAAGTATGGATTATTACCGATTTAACTTCAACTTATTCTTACAGCGCAGAAGAAGGTTGGCATTATGACTCTTTTATAATCAGCGGGGAGTATCGTTACGGCGGTACGATTTTCACAGACCCTGATTGTGGGCTTATCTTTGTTGAGGATAATCTTTGGGTAAACGGGGAGATAAACGGAAAAGTAACAATTGCTTCAGCAGACCTGATTAGTCCGAGTAAAGATACAAGCATTATTTTGCCAGGCGATATTTATTACGATAATCAGAGCGGCTCTTGCGGGCTAGCGTTAATCACCGAAAAAAATATTTTAATCGCTCCTAATGCTCCAAGTCAAATGGATATGTTCGGCATTTTCGTTGCCCAAAAAGGGCGCTTTGGCATAAACCATTATCCTTCAAATCTTAAGAATAAGCTGAAGATAACTGGTTCAATAGTCAGCAGCAATAGAATCAGGATTAATTGGGCTTCCGGGGGATCAATAATATCAGGCTTCAAAATTTACGAACACAAAGTTGACTTAAATGTAATTTACAGTCCGCCTCTCTTTGTTCCCTATACCGGTTCTGACTTCAGAATTGTCGGCTGGGAGGAAATATAATAAAATATCAATATAATGTTTAATTTTCTTAATTTAAAGCAAAAAGCTTTTGGGCTCGATATTTCTGATTTTTCTTTGAAAATTGCAAAGCTTAAGAAACATGGCCAGTTTTTTAGTGTATCTTCATTCAAAGAAGTGCCCTTGGAAACCGGTATAGTCAGAAAGGGAGAAATTAGAGACGAAGATAAATTGGCAGAAATAATTAAAAAGTCAGTAAGAAACGTCCAAGGTGAAAAACTGCAGACAAGAGACGCTGTAATTTCTCTGCCGGAAGAGAAATCTTTTTTGAGGATAATCCAAATGCCCAAGCTTTCAGGAGAAGATTTAAAATCAGCGATAGTTCTTGAAGCTGAAAATCACATACCTTTGTCCATGGAAGAAGTTTATTTTGATTACCAGGCTATTACTCCTTTATACGATCACTTGGACCATCTTGATGTCTTAATTGTGGGCTTCCCACGGAAGATAATCGATTCCTACGTCAGCTGCCTTAAAAAAGCCAATATCAGGCCAGTTGCTTTAGAGCTAGAATCTCTGGCTATTACTCGCGCTTTAATAGAAAAAGAGGTTTCTACCCATCCTGTTTTTATGCTTGATTTCGGTTTGAGTAAGACAAACCTTATCATATTTTCCGGTAATTCTGTAAAGTTTACGTTTTTTCTACCTGTCTCTTCACAAGAGCTTACTGAAGCTGTAGCCCGTTCCATGCAAATTGATTTAGTTAAGGCTGAAAACCTGAAAAAGCAATACGGCTTGGAAAGCAAGGTAGACAAAACAGGAGAAGAAGTCTTTAACGCTTTGATCCCGCCCTTGACCGATTTAATAGAACAAATTAAAAAATATTTTGATTATTACCGGGCTCGGCCCCAGCATGAACACTTGCCGCCGAACGGCACAAAAGAAGAAGTTATTTTGGTTTGCGGCGGCGGAGCCAAACTGAAAGGATTGACTGATTTCCTTTCTTCACAGCTAAAAATTGCGGTGAAAATAGGAAATCCTTGGGTGAATATTCTTCCTCCGGCCAGCCAACCCAAGGAGAAGGCTTTGATTTATGAAAAAGAAGAATCGTTGAGCTATACCACTGTTCTGGGATTAGCATTAAGAGGAATTAAAGAAAATGATTAATCTTTTACCGTTTTCCAAAAAACAAGAAATAAATCAGGAAGAAAACTGGAAGATACTGATGATTTTGGCTATTAGTGTTTTGGAAGTTCTCGTTTGCTTTATTCTTATTCTTTATGCAATAAACATTTCTATTGCCGGAGACGTTAGTCTGGAAAAGATTTTGTACGAACAAAAGGCAAAAGAATTCGAATCCTCCCAAATGTTGGATTTAAAAACAGAGATAATCGGATTTAATAAAGTTGTTCTTCAGCTGGATAATTTCTATCAGAATCAGCTTACTCCGACCGAAACCATTGAGGAAATTTTACAGACAATTCCAGAAGGCATTTACCTGACAAATTTAGCCATTACTTTGGGGAGCGACAAAGATAAAATAATGCAATGCGAGCTCAAGGGATTTTCCCCGACCAGTGGAATGCTGCTTGTTTTTAAAGAAAACCTTGAGAAAGAAGAGAGTTTCAATGAGGTTTCTTTTCCGCCAGCCACTTGGTTAAAGTCAATTGATATTAATTTCACGGTAACTTTCAAAATAAATGACAATAACTAAAAGAATTAATATCACTTTAATATTTTTTTCACTTTTGATTATTTCAATAATTGTTTTTGCCATTATTCCTCTTTTTCAGGCAATCGGAAACAATTCCAAAGAAGTAGTCGTACAAAAACAAAAAATGGCGCTTTTGGAAATAGAAAGCGTAAGCCTAAAGGAAAACGAGTCTTCGATGAAATCATCGCAACAATTCATGGAAGAGGTTGGCAAGTTATTTATTGATTCGGAAGTTCCTTTGGAATTCATCAATTTTTTAGAAGACGTTTCCCAAGAATGCCAGATTAATACAGAAATCTTGCCTAGTTTCGAAAAGAATACAGAAAAAGACGTATGGCCCTATTCCACTTTCCAACTGGTTTCCAGCGGTTATTTCTTTAACTTCTTAAAACTGTTGGAAAAGTTGGAAAACAGCCCTTATCTTATTGACGTGCAGAATATGAACATCAGCAGAGTAGGCGCTCAAGAAGAAGGAGGATTAACCAATATCAAGGCCAGCTTTGCCATAAAAGTATTTGTCAAATAAAATGTTTAAGTTTAAATCAACGAAATTAAAAGAAGTATTGAGAAAATTGCCAAAAAGTTTGGCCAAACGCAGTTTCCTGTTTTTCATAATGTTGTTTCTGATTATTGCTTTTGTGGGAGGCTTTATCTTTTATTACTATCAATCTGGCTATTCTCTCGGCGTTGGCGATGAATTAAGTGGAGAAAAGCCGTTGAAATTCGATACTGATAGACAGCAGAAGGCTCTGGAGGAGTGGCAAAAAAGGGAAGAAAGTTTCAATTTAGCTGGTTCTAAAATATATTCTGATCCTTTTCAGATTGACTAAAGGCTGATTTCAGGTAGAATATATACGTTAAAAACTTGCCCTCGTAGTTCAATGGATAGAACACTAGCCTTCTAAGCTGGATATGCAGGTTCGATTCCTGCCGAGGGCACCATGGTGGGCGTAGTGTAGTGGTCTAGCACAAGAGTCTGTGGAACTCTTAGGGGGAGTTCGAATCTCCTCGCTCACCTGTCTAAAACCAGAAACCGCTTTCTCAAGAAGGCGGTTTCTGGTAGGATAGGATAATAATTATCAATTAAAAATATTATGAAAAACAAAGCTTTCTCTAGTATTTTAATTATATTAATTGTTACATTTGTTGTAGGACTTTTAACCATATTCTACTTTCTTGGGAATCAAAATTCTGGGATAGAACTCACTAATGTATTAAACCCTCCATCAACGCCTACATCAACCTCTGATCAAGACGAAACTGCTGATTGGCAAACCTACAGGGATGAAGAATATGGAATTGAATTTAAGTATCCATTAGATTGGAGTGTTGGTCAGTCACCTAACTCTAAGGAATCTTTACTTATCGCTCCCGAATCTATAATCAAAGGATTAAATGAAATAGAATGGGCTACTGGGGGGAGTATTACTTTGGGAATGACTATAAATAAAGATGTTGAAAGACCAGAAATTAAATCGGATGAATATAGTCAACTTATCAAAGAAGATATTATTTTTGTCGATAATCGGGCAACAACAGAATATACAACTCTACAGACCATAGACTTGCCAGGGGTGTTAGAAGGTTCAGTGATAGTTAGTGTAGTTATTCAAAGTGGTGAAGTGTTTTACAAAATTGACTTTCTAGACAATCAATATCGTGAACTTTTTAACCAAATACTTTCTACTTTTAAATTTATTAAAGAAGAAACAGATAATGTTGCTTGTACCATGGAGGCGAAACTTTGTCCCGATGGTTCTTATGTTGGTCGCACTGGTCCTAACTGCGAATTTGCACCATGTCCCGACGCAGAAGACGAAACCGCCAATTGGAAGGTTTATAAAGATGAGTATTATGGACTTGAAATAAAGTATCCGCAAGATTGGGAATCACAAACACCACTTTTAGGTGAAAAAGAAGGAAAGGCTATTGTAATAATTGGAAACCTTGGTGACTCAAAGACGGCGATTTCTGATTTAAAAAAATGGATTTTTTATGAATCGGATAATGTAGTAAATTTTAAAGAAGAAGAGATATTATTAGATAATTTCCCAGCCATCAAAATTACTTATAAAGTAATTCATATAGAATCAACGGGTGCTACTAGATGGGAAGCTAATGTTTTTTTTGATAAAGAGAAAATTTCTAAAATATGGTTTCAGACAGACGAAGAAAATTATTTATCTGTTTTCGACCAAATACTTTCTACTTTTAAGTTTCTAGACTAAAACAGGTTCTAACATCGTCCCCTAGACCACCTTTCATTTCCCCCGTTAGAGGAGCCAATTAATCGCTAATCGGGCGGTTTTTTGGTAGAGTAAAATATATATGCAAAAAGAATTAAATAATTATGCTTTTATTGATAGCCAGAATGTAAACTTGGGCGTCCAAGAGTCGGGTTGGAAATTAGACTTTAGAAAGTTGAGGATTTATTTAAAAGAAAAATATTCCGTGAAAACGGCATATCTTTTTATTGGTTATTTACCAGAGAATAAAAATTTATATAGTTCCTTACAAAAATACGGATATCTACTTATTTTTAAACCAGTAATAAAAGACGATAAAGGAGGGCCAAAGGGTAATGTGGACGCAGACTTGGTTTTACAATCAATGATTGATTATAACGAATATTCTAAAGCAATTATTGTCACGAGTGATGGTGATTTTTATTCGTTGGTTGAATATCTCTATAAAAATGAAAAGTTAGAAATAGTCTTAAGTCCCAATAAAGAGAATTGTTCCGTACTTTTACAAAAAGCCGCTAGAGAGAAGATTTGGTTTATGGATAATCTTAAGAAAAGATTAGAGTATATTGGAGTATAAATGAAAAAGCACCGCTTAGGGACGGAACCCAAAGAAGTGCTTTTTCGTAGTGATTCTATTTTAAGGCTAGCAATATTAAAGGATATTGTCAAGCGCTTGAATTCAACAATAGTTAAAACAGGTTCTAACATCGTCCCCTAGACCACCTTTCGAAAAACCAGAAACCGCTTTCTCAAGAAGGCGGTTTCTGGTAGGATAAGATAATATGGAACAAATATTTTCAAAAGAAATAGCCGATGAATTTATGATTTTCAAGGGAGAAGTAAGGGGAGTTTCGCTTAAAAACTACGCAGATTTTATTGTAAAAAAAGACGGTGAAGAAGGATTAAAGAAAGTGGAGAACGCTCTAGCAGAAGTCGGTTATCCGATAAAGTATCGAGAATTAGCAACAATGGATTTTTATCCTTTAGGGTTCCAGGCTCTTTCTATAGCTGCCATGCAGAAATTTCTAAATTACGACGAAAAAACATTTTATGAATTGGGAAGTTTTCAGCCTAAAATCTCCTTAATGATTAAAATATTCTTAAAATATTTTTTCTCAATTGATATGCTGGCTAAAAAGGTTCCCGACATGTGGAAGAAGTCTTACACAGTAGGAGAGCTAAAGGTGGCAGAACTCGATAAAGGAAAAAGACACATGATTTTAAGGCTTGAAAATTTCCCTTGCCATCCGATTCAATGTCACCAAACCCTTAGAGGTTACTTCCCTAGCGTTCTTAAGATGGTATTGGGGGCTGAGCCGACGTGTGAGGAAACAAAATGTGTTTTCCGAGGAGATAAGTATCATGAATATTTATTGAAATGGTAGTTTAATTATATGGAGCAGATAATTTCAAAAGAAGAATTATTGGAATTAGAGCAAATTAAGGGTGAAACAACCGGAAATAGCATTAAAAATACTGGTGAGTTTGTTTTGAAAGAAGAAGGTAAGGAAGGTTTAAGAAAATTAGAAGAAACAATGGAAGCGCTTGGTTTTCCAATAAATTACCAAAAAATAAAGGCAACAGATTATTATTCTTCAAAGTTGCTCGCCATTACTTTTGTAGTCCTCAAAAGACTCTTTCAGTATGGTGACGATAAATTCCAAAGCATGGGAGAGTTTAGGGCCAAAGTTTCAATAATTCTTAAAATTCTTATGAAGTATTTGGTTTCTCTTGATAAGGCAGCAAAGGAAATTCCGAGAATGTGGAGAAAATTCTTTACGACAGGAGACGCAAAAGTAATAGAACTAGATAAAAAACAAAAAAAGATAATTCTAAGAATAGAAAACTACTATTTTCATCCAATTCAATGCCGAGTTATGGAAGGGATATTTTCAACGTTAGTGCAAATGATAATAGGGAATAAAGTCATTTGCCGAGAATTAAAATGCGTTCATCAAGGCGACACATGTCATGAATTCTTATTAGAATGGTAGTTTTTTTAAATATAATAATTAAAAACTCCTGCATTTTAGCAGGATTTTTTTGTTTTTAAATAAATACTATCTTTTCTCTCCCAATTTTGCTTTTACAGTTATTTCTTTTTTGTTTCTCAAGACTTTTAAAGAAACCTCTTGGCTAATTTGGTATTTTTGTAGAATACATGAAAGCGGGTTTTCTTCGGTAATTTTCTCTTTCTGGCACTCTAGAATTATATCAAATTCTCTTAAACCTGCTTTATCAGCTGCGCCTCCTGGTACTATAGCTGATTCTCCCAGGGTTTCCCTGGTTATCAGGGCTCCGTAATCAACAGGCAATTTGTTTTTCTCTGATATTTCCTTGTTGAGAATAATGTATTTTACTCCTAAAAATGGCCTTTTTATTCTTCCGTATTTTTTAACTTCTTCCAAATCTCTTTTTGCGTAATTAATTGGAATGGCAAAGCCGATATTCTGAGCGCCCATAACTGTGGCTGTATTAACACCGATTACTTTTCCTTCAATATTAACCAATGGTCCTCCAGAATTGCCAGGATTAATGGCTGCATCTGTTTGGATCAATCCTCTCAGCATTTCCGCTTGTTTTGATAAGCCAGAGAATGCAGCAATGTAGCGGGATAAGCCGGAAACCACTCCGGTGCTGACAGTGTCGTGGAACTCGCCAAGAGCGTTGCCTACAGCGATAACTGTTTCTCCTAATTCAACTTTATCTGAATCAGCCAATTCAAGACATGGGAAGTTCTTTCCCTGGATTTTTAAAACAGCAATGTCGTTAATCGGATCTCTGGAAATTACTTTAGCCGGGTAAGTTTTTTTTGGTTCATAAATTACGGTGTAATCAGCATCTTTTTCGCCGACAACATGGTTGCTGGTAATAACATAGCCGTCTTGAGAGACGATAAAACCGGATCCTCCTCCGATTTTCGTTTTTTCCTTTCTGCCTTTTTGCATTTTAGGCACGAGAAATTCCTGCTCTCCGTACGGGAAAAAATAAAATCCCTCTATTTTAGGAAGGTCGCGGGATATGACGATAGTGATGACTGCTGGGCAGACCCTTTTTGCGATTTCAATAATCGGTGATTTTTCTATCATATTCTAACATTCTATCATATAAAGAAATTGTCAACAATGAAAAATTGTGCTAACCTTAATAATTGAAAATTGTCCTTTGAGCCCCTGTAGCTCAATGGATAGAGCACCACACTCCTAACGTGGGGATATAGGTTCGATTCCTATTGGGGGCACAAAGAAGGGCCCGTGGTATAGCGGTAACACGCGACTATGGCATAGTTGAGTCCGGGGTTCGATTCCCCGCGGGTCCACAGAATCTGGCGAGGTGCCAGAGAGGCTTATTGGGGCGGTTTCGAAAACCGCTATGCTTGCAAAAGTATCGGAGGTTCGAATCCTCCCCTCGCCGTATATGTTCAATTTTAAAAAAGAGAAAAAAGAGCCAAAAGATTTGAAAGAACTTTTAAAACAGTTTAAAGACCTGAAAGGAGATTTCAATGAACTTTCCCAGGAATTCAAGAATTTGAAAGAAAATCACCAGTTTGCCGTTCAGAAAATAGGCATGGTCAGATTCAATCCCTTTTCTGAAATTGGTGGAGACCAGAGTTTTTCCGTTGCTTTGCTTGACGGAAACGACGATGGCTTAGTCATTACCAGCTTTTACACTAGGGAAGGAAACAGGGTTTACGGCAAGCCCATAAAACAGAGCGTTTCCCAATACGCGCTTTCCAAAGAAGAAACAAAAGCAATTGAAATGGCAAAAAAATATGGAGAACAAAAACCAAACAACAACCAGGCCCCCAATAGTGGTGGTGCTGGGTCACATTGATCATGGAAAGAGTTCCCTGCTTGAAGCAATCAAGGACTTTAGAATCACGGCAAAAGAATCAGGTGGTATCACCCAGCATATCGGCGCTTATCAGATTGAAGAAAAAAAGGGAAAAATCACTTTTCTTGACACTCCCGGACACGAAGCCTTTTCTCAAATGCGCTCTCGGGGAGCTAAAGTAGCTGATATTGCTATTTTAGTTATTGATGCGGTCGAAGGATTAAAACCTCAGACCAAAGAGGTGCTTTTGAACATAAAAGAAACAAATATCCCTTTCATAGTCGCTTTAAATAAAATAGACAAGCCGGAAGCCAATCCAGAAAAAGTAAAAGGAACATTGTCAAAAGAAGGCTTTTTGGTTGAGTCAATGGGCGGTAAAATTCCCTCAATTGAAGTTTCAGCTAAAACGAAAAAAGGCATTCCAGAGCTTTTAGAGCTGATTTTATTAATTTCGGAAATGGAAGAACTGAAAGCTGATTTTAAAAAGCCGGCAGAAGGAGTGGTTATTGAATCGTATTTGGACAATTCAAGGGGACCGACAGCTACTTTGCTTTTGACTGACGGCTGTTTGAAGGCGGGAGAAATAATCGCTACCAGTTCAGCTTTCGTTAAAGTAAAAAGCATAGAGAATTTCCAGAAAAAACAGATTAAAGAGGCTTTTCCGTCTGACCCAGTAATTATTTTCGGATTTAACCAAGTTCCGAAAGTCGGCGAAGAATTTAAGGTTTTTCCTGATTTAGAAAGCGCTGAAAAACATATTGCAATTTCGAAAAAAGAAAGAAAATCTCCTGAAATAGTGGAGGCTCTAGAAGGCCAGAGAATTTTGAATTTGATTATTAAAGCTGATGTTTTAGGCTCTCTTGAAGCTGTCGAAGGAATCTTGAAATCGCTTCCTCAAGAAAAAGTTATCTTAAGAATCTTAAAATCGGAAGTAGGCAATATTAATGAATCAGATATAAAATTAGCTTCAAGCGCAAGAGCAACTATTCTCGGATTCAGAGTAAAGGCAGACCAAACAGCTGCCAAAATATCGGAAAGAGAAAAGACCAGAATACTGCTTTTTGAAGTTATCTACGAACTGGTGGAAGGAGTGCGCAAATTAATGGAAAAGATCGTCCAGTCCCAGGACGTAAGAACTGATTTAGGTAAGGCCAAAGTTTTAGCTAAATTCCTGACAGATAAAAACCGCCAAATTATCGGCTGTAGAGTGACAGAGGGCGAAACAAGAAAAGGGGCTTCAATCGAAGTTTTTAGGAACGAGGAAAAGATTGGTCAGGGAAAGATGATTAACCTTCAAAGAAACAAAAAAGACGCAGCTTTGATCCAAAAAGGAGAAGAGTGCGGCATTCTATTTGAGGGAGAAGTTAAGATTGAAGAAGGAGATATTTTGCTGCTTTATACTGAAGAAAGAATAAAAGGCCAGCTATAATTTAATGCTAAACCGTATTGCAAAAGTAAATCAGTTAATTAAAAAGGAATTATCTCAGATCATTCTCAGGGAAATTGATTTTTCACCAGGCGTTTTAGTAACTTTAACGAGGGTTGAAACAGTTCCCAACTTAAGCGAAAGCAGAATATATCTTAGTGTCATACCGGAAGCGAGACAAGAAAAAGCATTTATTATGTTAAGAAATAAAGTTTGGCACCTTCAGCAATTGCTGAATAAAAGGCTGAGAATGAGGCCCATACCCAAGATTTGTTTTGTCGAAGAAAAAGAAACTTTGGAAGCAGGAAAAATTGAAGAGATTCTGGTAGGGTTGAAAAAGGATAAAAAATAACTAAAATTAGCTTATTGGCGGCGTGGCGAAATAGCTAACGCAGCGGTCTGCAAAACCGCTATACGTGGGTGCAATTCCCACCGCCGCCTCAAGTTTTGCCCGGGTGATGGAATGGCAGACATGCAAGACTTAAAATCTTGTGAGAGTAATCTCGTGTGGGTTCGACTCCCACCCCGGGCACTATAAAAAATCCCCCGCCACTATCGGCGGGGGGTTAATTTTTGAATTTATCCTTCCATGATTTCAATATATGTTCTTTTCACTCCGAATTCTTTTGCTTCCCAGTAAGAAGGGAACCAAATATCAATATGATAATTGTCTTTTCTCCAGTTCATTCTGTCCTCAACTACGAATACTTTTTCTCCGAAAAGTTCTGGTATTTTCACCTGTGTTCCGAAAGAAAAGTAGTTATTGGCGATAACTCCGTCTCTGACCCAGGTTCCGGCAGCAGTAACAAAAGGCGTGCTGTCTGTTTCCCAGGACGTGCTGGAATAGGCTGTAATAATTACCGGTACCTTTTTAATCTCTTTAGCTTCTTCGGTAGACGGGCTGATAACAGGAATTAAGGTATTTTGGCTAAAAAGTGCCAATTTTTCTTGTATTGATGCGTCTGCGTTCAAAAGTAACTCTGCCTCGCTGTTTTGAATAGGCAGTCCTAGAGACGGCATCCCGAGAATTAGAATCCCTAAGCCGGCAAAGAGAAAAACTATGATTTTCGCCTTAATCCCAGATAAATCGGGGACTTTAGAGTATATATCCATTTTAAAACCCCGTTTTAACGGGATTCAGTCATTATAGCTCATCCATGGCTTTTGTCAAGGGTATAACGTGGAGCGGGTGAAGGGAGTTGAACCCTCTTCTCAACCTTGGCAAGGTTGCATAATAGCCGTTATACGACACCCGCATTTTGTGCCG
>CAYZSL010000003.1:0-76447 GCA_964481125.1 uncultured Candidatus Saccharibacteria bacterium
TCGGAGCCACTACGGAAAATCCAAGCTTTGAAATAATTGCGCCTTTGCTTTCCCGCTGCAGAATTTTTGTTTTGTACGAACTTTCAGATAAAGAGATGGAAACCATCATCAAGCGGACTAAATTCAAATTAGACAAGAAGTCAATTGACTGGCTGGTTAATATGGCAAACGGAGACGCAAGACAGGCCATTACCATGCTTGAAAACACGAACGAACTTTACAAGAAAATCACCGTAGAGAATCTGAAGAACGCCTTGCAGTCAAAGTTCTTAAGATACGATAAAGTAGGGGAGGAGCATTATAATACAATCTCAGCTTTTATTAAAAGTATGAGAGCCAGCCAGCCTGATGCCGCTTTATATTACTTGGCGCGGATGATTGATTCTGGCGAAAGCCCCAAATTCATAGCAAGGAGAATGGTTATTTTCGCTTCAGAAGACATAGGATTGGCCCAACCCACAGCTTTGGTGGTGGCTAACGACGTATTTAGAGCCGTGGAAATTATCGGATTGCCGGAGTGCGGCATCAACTTAGCTCACGGAGTTGTTTATCTTTGCCAATGCAAGAAAGATAGAAGCTCATATAACGCATATATGGCTGCAATGGGAGACATAAAAAAGCATGGAAACCTGCCCATTCCTTTAAGATTGCGTAATGCGGAAACTAAACTTATGAAGGATTTGGATTACGGAAAGGGATACGAGAAGTATTCTAAAGAAGACTATCTGCCCGATCAATTAAAAGGAAAGAAGTATTTAAAACAAAAGATTATATGATAAAAGAATCGCCAATTGGGCGGTTTTTTGGTAGAAAAGAGTAATATTGACAATATCACAAAAATGTGGTATTGTTTTATATTATAAATAGAAAAAATATTTTTGAAAGGAGAATGTAATGAGTCGAGAAGTTTATTTCTCTGACAAGGTAAATTCAAAAAGTATATCTCAAATAAGAGAAAAAATTGATTCTCTTTATGAGAAAAACAAAACCCAGGAAATAGTTCTTTATATTTCAAGTGGAGGAGGCTCTGGCGTTGCCGCAATTAGTTTTTTTGAGTGGATAAGAATTAAAAAGATTCCACTCGTAACCGTTGCGGTAGCTGAAGTTTCTTCCGCCGCCATCACACTTTTTTTGGCTGGGACCTTAAGAAAGGCTACAACTAAGAGTTGGTTTTTAATCCATCCAGGCGGAACGATTAGGGGAGATTTAACTCTAATGTTGGGGAAAATTATTTCCTTACGTCGTTCAAAAGAGGACGAAGTTTGGAAGGAACACTATGAAAGTATTGTTATCAATCTTATAAAAGAGAGAACTAATATTCCCGCAGATTTAGCGAAAAGAATCATGACAAAATCTTTTTTATTGCTAAATCCATTAGAAGGAAAGAAACTAGGATTGGTGCATGAAATCATTTAAGACCACAAGTAAGACCACAAGAGGGTTGCAATCTGCAACCCTCTTATTATTTTATCGGGTTTGGGATATAAGTATTACTTTATCGTTTAAAAACAGGTTCTAACATCGTCCCCTAGGCCACCTGCCGAAAATCAAAGAATCGCCAATCAGGCGGTTTTTTGGTAGAATCAAATAGAATTATGAAAATATCAAAAGCAGAATTTGCTAAGGGCGTTATCGGGGACGATTATGGCATGAAAGACAATTTGCCGCATATCGCTTTTTTTGGCCGTTCCAATGTGGGGAAATCAAGCGTGATTAATTCTTTGGTCGGTCAAAAAGATCTCGTAAAGGCGAGTAAGACGCCTGGGAAAACACGTGAAGCGAATTTTTTCCGCATCAATGATTCTTTCTATTTTGTGGATTTTCCCGGATATGGATATGCGAAATGTTCGATATCGGAACGCAACAAAATGATCAAAAGGATTTTTTGGTATATCGAGTTTTCCGGTGCGAGGCCTAAGGCGGTTTTCTTGATTATTGACGCTAATGTCGGCTTGACCGCTCTTGACCGGGACATGATAAAAATTCTTGAGGAAAATAAACATCAAATTGTCATTATCGCAAACAAAATTGATAAATTGGCTAAAGCTTCTTCGGAAAAACAGTTTTCTTCAATTATGAAAGAAACGCGAGATATACCGGTTTTGGGATATTCGGCCAAAACAAACGAAGGGAAAGATGAATTAATCAAAAAAATTGCGGGTTTTGTATAAATGGATTTGACAGTGGTAATAAAAAATCACCAATCAGGCGGTTTTTTGATAAAATAGGATTATGAATATTGAAATAGAAATAAAAATCAAAGTAGATAGTTTAGAAGAAATAAAGAAAAAAATACCTAATTTTGGTAAATTGATAAAATCAATAAGACAAATTGATGATTATTATGTTCCCTGCCATAGAAATTTTTTTGCCCAAAAACCACATCCTGTAGAATGGCTTAGAGTCCGAACCAATCCCGATAAGGTTATTTTTGAATATGACAAGTCCGTGGGTAAGGGGGCCGACGGCTTACAGGAATATGCCGAAGAATATGAGACAGAGATTTCTCGACCAGAAGAACTTAAGAAAATCCTAAATTTTTTAGATTTTAAAAAAGTAATAATTGTTGATAAAGAAAGGCAATATTGGAATTGTGGAAAATTTGAGGTTGCTTTAGATGACGTAAAAGGATTGGGATTTTTTGTAGAAGTAGAAGCAAAAGGTAGTTTTGATAATCCTGTAAAAGCCAAAAAAGAATGTATAAATTTTTTAGAAAAGTTTGGAATTAAAATTTCTGAAAAAGACCTGATAAAAAAGGGGTATCCAGCTTTATTTTTAGGTTTGACTCAATAAACAGGTTCCAACATTATTCCATAGCCCCGGTACTATACTATATTTTGTTGACACCGGACATCGAAATCTTTGATTTATTTGGTTTATTTTTTTATAATGGAAAGGGTCGGATAAAAATTATAATTTATAAATATATATGAATAAAAAAATCATATACATAATAGCAGCTATTTTACTAGTTGCTGTTTTAATTTTCTATTTTAGCAATAGAAATATTATAAAAGAAGAAATTCCTTTAGTGGCAGAGGGGACAAATTGGACAGAAGAGCAAAACATTAATCTGCAACAGTCTTTAATCGATATTTCAGAAAAATACTTAGAAGCCGTTCTTTTGACTAATGAAGTGTTTACTACTAATATGTCTGCTACCACATATGGAGAATGGAAAGAAAAAACAAATAAAGCAGAACAGCTATGGCAAGAAATACAAACAGATAGTGTAACATTTAATAATTTATTGAACGAACTCGGAGTTCCTCAAGAAGCGCAGGTTTTTGTACCCGATAATATAGAAAAAGATAAGCTATTGGGTTCAGTGGCTTATGCTGAATCTAAAGTAACAGCCACTCCTGAGTTAGGGGCGGTAACAGCTGTATTTGATTCAGCTTCACACGGACAAAAACTAAGAACTGTTATGGAGGTTTTTGGATGGGATGCAAAAAGAGCCCTCGCTCAAGTTCAATTAGAACAGAACTTATTAGAGGCTGAAGCTTGGGATAAGGCAGGGGATACATACCAAAGATGGGAAACAGCAGCCAGGGCCTTAAAAGATACCTGTAAAGTAACTGTATTTGTTGGGGCTAATATCATTACAGCGGGCGGAGCCACTGCAGCTGTAACTCTGGGTCAAGGAACTATACTAGCTATATCTGGAGCATCTCTAGCTCTAGAAGTTGGAGAAGATGTATATATTGCTATGGGCAGGGAAGAAGATGCAGTTTTTTTAAGAGATACGCAAAAAGCTATAAAACCAGTAACAGAAATAATTTCCATTATTTCCCTGAAAGATATAGGGGATCCGAACAATCTTTTTTACATTACAGACAAAGCAGGTCAATTGTATGAATTTGCTAAAGACGGATACGTTAAGATTACAAAAAAGGGGAATAAGATTATTATTTCAAATGAAAAACCTGAAGGGATAAAAGAAGGAAACGATTCAACAGATGATTCAAATAAAAGTTCGGATAACGATTCTCAAGGCCAAGGAACAGCAACTCAAGACCAGCAACAACCATCTAATCAGCAAAGCACAGGGCCAGTTGAACCGACCATTGTTCCTTTAGACATACCCGAGGGGACTATATATTTAGAGGGAGTCCTTGAATTTCCCGGAGATACATACAGTTTAAGCGGAGCCACTGCTAAAGAAGTAGGATCTGCAAATATAACTTTTAGCATAGATATGACAGACGGATACGGACCGTTTGATGGAAACAGCTATGAAATAACGGGTCAGATAGAAGGATCATCTCAGGAATATGTATTGTGTAACGAAGAAGCAGGAAGTTATGGACATTACGAAGAAGGATATATGTGCAAAAAAGATGGAAACAATTATAGCATCGGAGAATGGTACCCCATAGGAACGAAAAGAGACTTGGCCACAGAGCTTGAGGGAAGTCTTGATGTTCCGAACGATAAATATTGCCAATATTATAGTTCTGTATGCCAGGAATATCCATACGGAAGAGTGTTATTAGAATCTCCAGATAAATGGATGGGTTTTATGGGAGGATTTACTTCTGAAGCCAGAACCAGGGTTGAAGGAGAAAATTGGTATGCTAATGTAGTCGGACACTAATTAATTTCTCCGGAAAACAACTGATTTCAAAAAGGAACAGAATAGCGGTTAATCTTTATAAGAAATTAAGCTTCCAAATTTCCCCTGATTATTGTTTTTATTTAATTCCCAAAAGAGCAAGGGTTTGTTAAAACTGTTCTAACATCGTCCCATAGCCCCAGGGGAGCCGATTACTTATGGATAATACCGCCTTATTATTGTGGTGGTTTCTTGATGGGGTATTGACATATTGGTTAACATACGTTAACCTAAAATAAAGAGCATGGAATCAAAAGAATTTTTTACAACGAGTGAATTGGCCAAAAAACTGGGCATTAGCAGGGTAGCGGTTTTTAAAAAGATTAAGAACGGCGTAATTAAAGCTCAAAAAATAGGACGTAATTTTGTCATATATAAAAAAGATATAGAGATCCTTTCGAATAATTTATTCAAGCTTGCGTACGGTTGGGCGGTTTTTAATAAAAAATTTCCTGAAGAATTTTATTGCCAAAATAGTTCGATTTTCCAAGACCGCCTTATAAGAATGGAAAATTTGATGATTAAGAATGAAACGACTAAAAATATTTTTTCTCTAATCGTTTCTGCGACTGGAGAGATAGGGGATAATTCTTTTGCTCATAATTTAGGGCAATGGCCCGATATGCCCGGAATTTTCTTTGGCTACGATTTAAACAAGAAACAAGTAGTTTTAGCAGATAGAGGATTAGGGGTTTTAAAAACCCTGGAAAGAGTAAAGCCTACTCTAAAAAATCATAAACAAGCATTAGAGGTGGCTTTTACCGAAATAATTTCCGGCCGGGCGCCGGAATCCAGGGGAAACGGATTGAAATATGTAAGAAAAATTATCTCTGAAAACAATATAGATTTGCTTTTCCAAAGCGGAAACGCCAAGTTGCAAATTAGCGGCAAAAGCCCTGATTTAAAAATAACAAATACGGCAGACAATTTTCACGGCTGTCTTGCCTTAATTTCTTTTTAACTATGATTATAAAAATGAAAAAATTCGGCACAACCCTTACGTCTCGACAAATGGGCAGGGAGGCGTTTTTAGCTTTTCAGCCAGCTTTAAACAACAGAAAAAAAGAAGAAAAAATTGAAATTGATTTTGAGGGAGTATTGACGTTTTCTCCTTCTTGGGGAGATGAGTTTTTAAGTCCTTTAACGGAAAAATACGGAGAAGGAATGATTTTTAAAAATACGGACAACCCTTCCGTAAAAGCTACTTTGGAGATGTTGCAAGAGGTTTCAAAAAAGAAATTAAATATTCTCAGATAAACAAAATTGAGAAAATTGCCAATTAAAAATCAAACTCATAAAAATTGTTAAAGAATTAAAATAATATTAAACAGGGTCCAATATCGTCCAGTGCCCACAGCAAATTAAGTTTAAAAAATCGCCAATCAGGCGGTTTTTTGGTATGATAGACTAATATGAAAAACCAAAAGTTTTTAAAAAGATTAAAAATCGCATCTTTAGGAATTATGACAGCTCTTAAAGAAGAGAAGAGTTTTAGAATACAATTTCTTATAGGGCTTGTAGTCATATTTCTTATGATAGTTCTTGGTTTGAATTACATTGAAAAAACTATCTTGATTTTGATTATTTTAGTGGTTCTAAGCCTTGAATTGATTAATTCCCAAGTTGAAAAGTTTTTGGATTTGATTAATCCGGACCATCATCCAGTGGTGAAAAGGATCAAAGATTTAACAGCGGCTGCGGTTTTGCTTTCGGTAATTGGCTCTATTGCCATGGGGGTTCTGATATTTCTGCCCTATATCATTAATCTCGTTAAAAGATAATTATGTATTGCGACCTTAAAATCTTTGAAGCGATCAACGGTCTAGCTAATCATTCAAAAATTCTGGATGCTTTGGGAATATTCCTGGCAGAATATCTGCCTTATTTATTAATACTATTGCTATTGTCTTTTTTATTTTGGCCGAAGAAAGACAGGATAAAAAACAGGGCAATGGTTTTGGTTTCTATAATCGCTGCCCTTATCGCCAAATTCGTAGTTAAAGAGATAATATTGCTTTTTTATACTTGTCCAAGACCGTATGTAGATTTGCCTTTAACCCATAAGCTTATATCTGCCAGTCCTGCTCAAAACTTAGAATCTTTTCCTTCCGGTCACACTATTCTGTTTTTTGCCTTAAGCACCGTCATATACAGCTTTAATAAAAAATTAGGGATATTCTTTTTCATATGTTCCACGTTAATGGGCACAGCAAGAATATTTGTCGGAGTTCATTGGCCAAGCGATATTTTGGCCGGAGCTGTTTTGGGAATAATAGTCGGAGTTACCACTAATTGGCTTTATACGAAATATTGGAGAATGAGATACTAAAATATGCTCTTATTGTGCTTCGTTTACTAGTAAACTTTATAAACTTTTTAGATTTGACATACTTTATAAAGTTTTATATAATGGGAACGTATGACCATACAAGATAAACTGAAAATCATTCAAAATCTTTCTGGATTAACGCAGGAAAAACTAGCTGAAAAACTCAGAGTGTCTTTTGCTACACTTAATAGTTGGATCAATGGAAAATCAAAAGCGCACAGAAAAGGCGATAAAAATATAAATGATTTGTATTTTCTTTACACCGAGCAGAAAAATATCCAAGAGGATCCTTTACGGGCAAAAAAACAAATAATTGCAGACAAATCGCGGAAATGCGGTAACATCTTAAAGAAAATAGTAAAGAGTACTGACATTTACGACCAATTTTTACTTTCTTTAACTTATCATTCAAATAAAATAGAAGGCAGCACCCTTACCGAGGACGAAACCAGGGCGATTATGTTTGATAATGTTTCTTTGCCGAATAAAAATATTATAGAACAGTTAGAGGTAAAAAATCATCAAGCCGCTTTAGAATATCTGTTAAAAAGCCTTTCATCCGCTTCTTTTAAAATCAATGAAATATTTATTTTGAAACTCCATGGCATTCTGATGAATAGTATTAGAAAGGACGCTGGTGCTTATAGGAACCACGGAGTACGCATTGTCGGAACATACGTGCCAACAGCCAATTATTTAAAGGTGCCAAGATTAATGCAAGAATTGACAAAAGATATTAACCATAAGGACAAAGATGCTGTCGCCCATACTGCGAATATACACAGCAGATTTGAACAAATCCATCCTTTTTCCGACGGCAACGGAAGGGTAGGGCGTTTGCTGGCTGACGCGATGCTGTTGAAGAATAATTTGCCGCCGGCCGTCATAGAACAAAAAAAGAAGCGTTTTTATAATAATTGTTTGAGAAAGGCGCAGCTTGGCAACGACTTTATTCCCCTAGAAAACTTTCTTTGCGATTCAATAATTGTCGGATTCAAGGTTTTAGAAAGAAGATGAAAATACCCAGAACATAAATTAATGCCTAAAATAAACTTTGAAAATCGTATTTTGTTTGGTATTACCGACGGGAAAGGTCCTCACTGCCGTGCAGAAGAAAAATTAAAAGCCTTAAATAAGCTGAAAATTAAGAAAGCAGCTTTGTTTTTGGAAGAACTTGACCAGGCTGAAAGAAAGAAAATCTACCGGGCTCTTTTGGATTCCACTTTAAAAGAAATACCTCTTTGCCATGCGAGAAACGACATGGAAGTAGAAGAATTTGTTTTTCTGGAAAGCAAATTCAAAACCAAATACTTTACGATCCATGAGAACAGTTTCGCTTTCTTGGACAAATGGCCGGGATTTGAAAAAAAGCTTTATCTGGAAATGAATACTGACGATTACGTTTCCCCTAAAGTAAAAATTGAGAATATCGGCGGATTCTGCGTTGATCTGTCCCATTTCAAGGTAGCTTTAACTTCCTGGACCAAAGAGTTTGATTATACCTATATCAAGAAAAATAAAAGCAAATTTGCCTGTAATCATTTAAACGGCTATGATTGGGGAAAGAACACTGATATGCATACGGTAAAAAACGTAAAAGACTTCAATTACTTGGAAACCCTTCCCAGATTCATTTTTTCAAAGGTTATTGCTCTGGAAATGTATAATTCAATAGCCGAACAGATAAAGTTCAAGAATTATCTGAAAAAACTGCTGGGAGAATATTTTAATAGAAAAATTCAATGAAATTTAACTATATCTTACTTTACGTATCAGATTTGAATAAAACAGCTTCTTTTTATGAAAAGCTGGGTTTTGAGATTGCAAAACAAACAGATAACTATATTATTGCTAAATTAGGCGATTTTGAACTTCATTGCTACGACCAGGCAAAAGTGTTCTTTAAACAGGATATTGACAGATTTAAGGGAGCTGGCGTGTTTTTGTACATTAACGTTGATAATGTTGACGAGAAATATTCAGAATTAGTAAATAACGGACTGAATCCTTCAGCTCCTCCCAAAGACTTTGAATGGGGGAATAGGGAATTCGCCATTAAAGATCCTGACGGCTACAAGCTGGTTTTTTACAGTAAAATAGCAGAGTAGATTTAAAACAGAAGGGTCTGTAATTAATCAAGTAAAAACCCCTCTCGGGGATTTTTATTTCTTATATCGCTTGACATAATACTTGATATAATTTAAACTAAAGGTACCCAAATATGACTACCAATGGGGCATAAATTATAAATTTATGAGAGAAAACCATATTTTAGACTTAATGAAGTCAAAAAAAACCGTCTTTACTTTTAAAGAGCTAATTTTACTTTGGAGAAAGTCCGATATAAATTTTGTAAAGAAAAAAATTCATCGCTATGTTAAAGCCGGTAAAATAAATTCCATACGCAAAGGTATTTATTCCAAAGATAAAAATTATGACAAATATGAGCTGGCTACGAAAATATATACACCTTCATATATCAGCTTAGAGACGGTTTTGGGAGCTACGGGCGTTACTTTTCAATTATACGGTCAGATTTTTATCGTATCATATAAAACAAAAGAGATTGAGTGCGACGGACAAAAATATTCTTATAAAAAAATTAAAGATACCATTCTTACCAATCAGGCCGGCATAGAATGGAGAGAAAATTATAATATTGCTTCGCCCGAAAGAGCGTTTTTAGACGTTGTCTATCTGCATAAGGATTATCACTTTGATAATCTGTCTATTTTAAATTGGGAAAAAGTGTATGAAATTTTACCCATTTACAGAGGCAATAAACGAATGGGAAAAATGGTGAAAATGTATTATGAAGCAATTAAGGAAAATTTAAACTAACGGCATTATGGCTCTTGATACTGCAAAACATAAGAGTATATTGATTAAAATTCTTAAAGACATTTATAGTGACCCTACCGTTGGTCCAATTTTAGGATTTAAAGGCGGGACAGCTGCTATACTTTTCTACAATCTTGACCGTTTTTCAGTAGATTTAGATTTTGATTTGCTTAGTGTCAAAAAAGAAGATTATGTATTTGAGCGCGTTAAATCCATTCTTGAAAATTACGGCAAATTAAAACAGATAAGGAAGAAAAGATTTAATCTTTTTTACGTTCTTTCTTACGATCAAAAAAGTATCAATGCTCAAAATATTAAGGTAGAAATCAATCGCCGAGAGTTTGGTTCAAAATATGATGTGAAGTCATTTCTTGGCATCTCTATGCAGGTAATGGTTAGGGAAGATATGACTGCCCATAAGCTTTGCGCGATGTACGAACGAATTGGCAAAACCAACCGTGACATTTATGACGCGTATTTTTTTCTTGCTCGCGACTGGCCAATCAATAAGAAAATCATTGAAAAACGCATGGCTATGCCGTATAAAGAATTTTTGGGGAAAGCCATTACTGCTATGGAAAAATTCAGCGATAGAGATATTCTCGGAGGCATGGGTGAGCTATTGACCGAAAAACAAAAGGACTGGGTGCGAACCAAGCTTAAGACAGAAACAATTTTTTTGCTTAAAATAAAATTGGAAAGCGAAAAATAAATAAGTTTATGAAGAAAAAAGTATCAATATTAGGAATAATAATAGTTTTCGTTATCGGAGGAATATTAGTCTGGCAGTATTTTAAAGCAGAGGAAAAGCCAGAAGAACCAGAACAACAGAAAGAAATAAATCAAACCGATAAGTATGACGAACAGATTGTCTGGTGGGATAATGAGGCTTTAGACGAGCTTCATAAGTGTATCGGAGGAGAACCTGCTTGCGTTAAAGCTGTAATGGAGAAATACGGGGCTGGAGCAAAAGCGATTGAGTTTTACGAGGAAACCGGCTGGTTTGTCACAGAGTTCAAGGAATACGGGACAGTGGATTTGGTTTATCTTTTGAATCCCTGGAGGGCAAATGCTAACGACGATTATGCTATGATCAATGGAGAGCCTTCCATAGTCGTAGCAGAAGAAGAAATCGGGGTAGGCAATAAGGATATTGAAAACTACGAATTGTTATCTCAAATAAATCCAGAATACAGTATCTGGGGGAACGATAATGGCTTTATAGAGAAAGAAAACGATAATTTTATCTTTGAAGCAGATATAAAAGATGAACGGGGATGCCATGCTTGCAGTTCCGGTTATGCTGCTGTTATTTCTTTTCAATTTGATTCAGAGGGTGTTTATCAAGGAATGCGGTTGAAAGAAATAAAGAACACAACAAATCAAGAATAAACAATATCTGCTTATATTATGAAAAAAATAATTCTTATCATCTGTCTAATAATTTTTATCGCTCTGGCTCTCTGGCTGTTTATTGAAAGGCCTTTTATAGAAAAAAGTCTTGTTTTTACTAATCTACAGGTTACAGAATATAAAAATCCTGATGCTCTTGTCCGGGTGATAAACGAAATGGAAATAAGAGGCATTAAACCGGCCACTATTTTTGTCGGTAAAGAACTGGTACAGGACAATTGTTCTCTTATAAAGAATTTAGATGAAAAAGGTTATGAAATCGCTATTTTTGGCTATGCCCTGGATGAAAATGGGCAGTTTTTGCAGCTGGCAGACTTAACGAAAAAAGAACAGGAAATAATTATCAAAGAGGCCAAAGATACCCTTGAAGATTGCTTGGGTCATAAGGTTTCAGGCTTTAGAGCCCAGAGATTCAGTCAGAATAAAGATACCAACGAGATTATCAAAGATTTGGGGGTTAATTGGCACGGAAGCTTTGTGGTCAATTGGCATCCCGAAGCTTCTTTTGCTCCTTATTATTCGAACAATTACGGCTTTTACATAGTTTCCATAGAGGGGGTAGGGCAAACAGGCTATGTGCTTTGTGATACAGCTATGGCATCTTTTGGTAAAACAGCCAAAGAGTGGAAAAATACTATCCAGGATTATTTTGTCAGACACCAGCAAGAAGAAAGTCCTTTTATCACTGAATTCCATCCTTATCTTCTGGTTAGTGACGATAACTGGTGGGACGAGTTCATTAAACTTTTGAATTGGTTTAAAAAACAGAATATTAACTACCTAACCACTCAGCAAATGATTGATAGTTGCCAGCCTGTTTGCGGCGAATAGTCTAAATAATTTTTTATAAAAAGTCGAAAAATAATTAATAACTAAATATATGGAAGAAAAAACAAAAAAAGAAGAATCTAACGTAATGGCCATAATCAGCTATATCGGCTTTCTTTGTCTGATTCCTATATTGAATAAGGAAAAAGACGAATTTGTTAAGTTTCACGCCAGACAAGGGTTTATCTTATTTCTGGCTGAAGCAGCTACCTGTATAGTTTTTTATATTGTGCCGTTTTTGTGGTTTCTGACTAATATCTTTTGGCTTGTTTGGTTTGTTTTGGGTATTATCGGGATTGTTAACGTTTTGAACAAAAAAAAGAAAGAAATTCCGCTATTGGGCGGATTTGCCGAAAAAATCAAGTTCTAGGGGTAGGACAACCCTAGGAAACTTGACAGATTTTCTTGATGTGTTATTTTGAATTAGACACATTTACACCGCCACGAAAGATTATAGGAGGTAATTTTTCAAAACTAGTATCCTAATTTTTAAAGGAAATTAGAATGGTGGTTTTTTTATCGTTTTAATCAGTCGATTCGTTTATAATTAATTTAACGTTAAATGGTCGTTTTTCGGCATTTAACAAAATACAAAACATATATGAGTAAGTTATATAAAAAAGGAAATAAGTTCCTTTCGATAGCAACTATATTATTTTTATTTACGTCGATTGCGCCGTTGGTTGAGTTACCGGAAGCAGGAGCAATAACTGAAGGATGGGTAGATACTTCTGATTGTGTTACTACTGACTGCGGTACTTTTGAAGGAACCAAAACGCAAGATTTTTACGAAGAAGTGTGTGGTGACGAATGTCCTGTTATTCATTATGAATGGACGACTAAAGAATATGGTGATTGTTCGCCTGGTTGCGACGAAAGGAAGAAATATCCTGATAAATGTTATTGTGGAGATTGGCCTCGGGGGCATTATGAGGAAAGGCCATATACAACCACTAATCATAATACAGATGTAGTTTATGAGAAATCAGCTGATCCAACTAAGTGTCATCGTCCTTCTGATAATGATTTATGTAATATCTATGGGTTGTGTGGTGATATTCGCAGCGACTTTAAAAAAGATTATCCTCAACATTTAGACGTTGAAGAAGAATGTACAATAGAAATCATTGATACTAGAACAATTCCTTGTAGTAATGCCGAGATTACTCTTTGCGATTCTGTTTGCGGAAACGGAATAGTAGAAGAAGGAGAAGATTGTGATGGAGATGGAAATAGCACTGGTGGCGAAACAGCGACTTGCAATATAGATTGTACTCTTTCATCTTGTGGCGATGGCATTCTCAACTCAACCGCAGGCGAACAATGCGATGATGGAGGAAATATAGATAGCGATGGCTGTTCGGCAAACTGTCAAATAGAGACTAATGGTGAAGAACCAGATCCTATATTTCACTTTATAAAAGTAGAGTGTCCAGCTTGGACCGATATTACCGGTAATGGCGATGCAAGCAATAAAGATGCTACCGGAGGAGAGTATATTAATTTTACTAATTACCCCGCCTTCTCAGTTCCTTACCTAAACAAACCAGTTGTTCCGTGCGAAATTCCTTCTAGCTGTCAAAGAACAGATGGTTGGCAATTTAAGTTTTCTATTGACCAAGCACAGACTCAATGGGTTAGTTTTATCGGTTCTACCGACAGCAACGGAGAAGCAACTACTAGTTTTTCCCAACTTGACTCGGAACAACAGGACCAACTAATAAATGGTGGTTCATTGTGGGTGAGTGAAAACTTATCCATCAAGCCCAACGATGCTGAGTTTGCAGCTATACGTTGCCATACAGATGCACTTAATGGAGATAATTTGGAATGGATAAATTTGGGAAGCAATTCTTCTAATTGGCCCAGCGATGTTTATTGTATCGCCTACAATGTTCTTGAAGAAGAAGGACCTGATTGTGGTGATGGTGTAAAAGAGGGATATGAGCAGTGTGATGGCGATGATGGTGTCTCATACGGACAGATTTGTACTGATAATTGCACTCTTGATTGTGATCCCAATGTGAATCTTGTTCTTAATGGTGGGTTTGAAAATCCTATGGTTGAGCACTCAGCCAAGTGGGATATTTTCCAGAGCGGAACTTCCCTTTTGGAATGGATTGTCCAATGGATAAGCTCATTCCTTGATGCTCCAGGAACAGCTAATGCTGAACTACACAGAGGCGTTAACGGTTGGCAGCCCTTTGAAGGAAGCCAGTATGCCGAACTAGATACTGACTGGGACGGACCAGATGGCAGTATCAACGGAGAAGAAGCATCAGTTTCCCTTTCACAAAATCTTAATACTGTTCCTGGAAGAGATTACACAATTTCTTTTGCTTTCTCTCCACGACCAAATAAGAGTGATGCTGAAAATGTTTTAAAGACTCAATGGAACGGTAGCGAAGTTAGTACTTTGAATCAAAGTGGAGTGGGTAATTCTAATACGGTCTGGACTGAATATCAGTATGATGTTTCTGCTACGGGTTATCTTTCCCATATTCAGTTTGAAGATCTTGGAACTCCTAATTCAGAAGGTACTTTCCTGGATAATGTAGCAGTTTACTGTAAGGTAGAAACGGGCCCAGTTTGTGGCAACCAAATAACAGAAGATGAGGAAGAGTGTGATGGTGATGCTCCAAAAAGTTGTACAACTGAAAATGGTTATAGCGGTGTACAAAATTGTGTTAGTTGCCAATGGGGAGCATGTGAAACAACCGAATATTGTGGAGACGATATAAAGAATGGTAATGAAGAGTGTGACGATGGAAATACTGATGACGATGACGGTTGCTCGGGAAACCTGTCAATTAGAAGGAACAGAGTCAGAATGCGGTAATAGAAGCCTAGAATCTGGGGAGGAATGTGATGGTGCGGCTGGAGTAACTCAAGGCGCAAACTTCTGTACTTTTGATTGTAAACTCGTTCCTATTTATGACGGCTTGCACAGCTGTCCAAAAGGAACAGTAAAGAGCGAACAGGCTATTTGGTCTGGAACAGTTGCTGGAAACGATATAGATGGAACGCTTGTTGACAGCGGTATAAATGGTCAATTGTTATTTGAAGTTACAGGAACGTTTATGCCGAACGGAAGCTATTATGCTGACGCTGGCTACACTACTAACAATAACTGGTCATCTTTAGCAACAGAATACGGAATTCAGGGAGTAGATAGTGATTACGCTGCCCATGCACTTTTATCTGATATGGGTACAGGTAATGTTGGTGTAGTAGATTGGAGTAATTTCAACTCTGACCATGTCTATACCAAGTATTACAATGTAACAGGAGATAATGGTATACAGTTTGTTATCGGAGACAGATATGGTGAATGGTTTGACACTTCATGGCAGAATCAAACAGGTATGAGTGACAATTCAGGTAGTTTAAACTTAGATATATACCAGTGTGAAGCAACCCAAGAACCTATAAATGGAGGTTGGTCAGACTGGAGTGCCTGTTCTGTAGAATGTGGCGGTGGAACACAAACGAGAACTTGTACAAATCCAACTCCAGCTAATGGTGGCGCAGATTGTAGCGAATTAGATGGAGGAAATAGTTCACGAAGTTGTAACACACAAGCATGTCTTACAGGTGGATCCTACCCGGGCGGATATGTAGCAACTCAAGGACAAGTTTTAGGTGAAGCAACAGAAGCTGCTTGCGGTATATATTTGCTCCAATACATCAAATACGGAGCTGACAATGACCCGGCAGAAGTAACAAAGCTTCAGTTGTTCTTAAATGACTTTATGGCAGCTAATTTGACGGTAAACGGCATTTACGACGAAGCAACCTTAAACGCTGTAAACCAGTTCCAATTAGCTTACAAAGAACAGGTTTTAAGGCCTTGGGTGCAAGCTGGAATGCATGATGATGAAAACGTTCCTACAGGTTATGTTTATAAGACAACCAAAAGATGGATTAACCTTTTGAAATGTCCTTCTCTTAACATACCTTTGCCTGACCTTTTAGCAGATTGGATTGGTTATTCAGGCGGAACAGGTGAAGTATTGGGAGAAGAAACTGGTGCAGAAGAGATGACTGGAGAAGAAGAAACTCAGAATGGAGAGGAAACTTTCACTACAGAAGAGCCGGGAACTACTGAACAAACACCTGAAGAAACTCCAGGAGAGACTACGCAAGAACCTCAAGGAGGCATCTCATGGTGGATTTGGCTGATAATTATTCTGGTACTTATCGGAGGCTTCATTTTCTGGACTTCCGGAAAGAAACCTAAGCAATAAGATCTCAAAGTCGAAAAAGAAAAAGCTTCGCCCCTATGGCGGGGCTTTTTCGTTAACTTGACTTCTAAACACGGTTTGATATATTTGAAGTGGCAAGAAGTGAGACCGGCAGAAGCGGAAAGCAAAGGAAAGATGTGGTTGTTTCTCTTCTTGCCTTTTTCTTTGTCGCCAAATAGGCGGTTTTTTGTTAAAATAAATCAGGAATAGGAATAGGAAAACAATCAACCTTAGTAGTAGTCCGCCTTCGGCGGACACTACGGGGCAGAAATTTAGGCCTCGTTTACCCTTTGACAGGCTCGGGGCCCCGAGAGACTCGGTTGAAATCTAAGATCAATAAGTGTTGCTTAATTAAGTTAAGCTTAACCGAGTTAAGTAAAAATAATCAAAATTCAGCTCGAAATAAAATTATGGTAAAGCAGAAATTTAATAAAGGTAAAATAGTAATTTATAAAAGTTCAAAAGGTCCGGAAATTCAAGTTAAGCTTGAAAAGGATACTGTTTGGCTTGATGCGCATTTAATAGCACAACTTTTTGGCGTTAATAGACCGGCAATAGTCAAACATCTAAACAATATCTACGGAACAGGCGAGTTAGATAAAAAATCAACTTGTTCCGTTTTGGAACAGGTTGCCGCAGATAAAAAGATTAGGAAAATGAATCTTTACAATCTGGACATGATTATTTCTGTTGGTTATCGAGTTAATTCTAAACGCGCTACTCAATTTAGGATTTGGGCGACTAAAACACTTAAAGAACATTTAGTTAGGGGCTATACCATCAATGAAAAACGGCTTTTAAGGACACAGAATCAATTAAAAGAATTGCAAGGAGCGGTTGATTTTTTACAGAAAAAAGCTAAACATGAACTTTTGGTCGGGCAAGAACAAGAAATTTTAAATCTTCTTGCCAGTTATTCTAAAACATTAACGCTCCTTGAACAGTATGATAAAGAAAAGTTGCCGCTCATTAAGAAAGCAAGAGGGAAATTCGTTTTAAAGTATAAAGATGCAAAGGGCGTGATTGATGAAGTAAAAAAAGAATTAATTGTCCAAAAAGAAACTAGTGATTTATTCGGGCAAGAAACCAGCGAAAAGTTTAAAGCGATTTTGGGAAATATTTATCAAACTTTTACCGGGAAAGAACTATATTCTTCGCTTGAAGAAAAAGCAGCGCATTTTTTATATTTTACGATAAAAGACCATCCTTTTATTGATGGTAACAAACGAATTGCCTCATTTTTATTCATCTATTTTTTGGATAGAAACAATTATCTTTATCGTTCTTCCGGCGAAAAGAAAATCAATGATAATGCTTTGACCGCTTTGACGCTTTTAATTGCGACAAGCGATCCAAAAGACAAAGATATTTTGATCAAAATTATCACCAATTTCTTGGCGTGAAAAAAGAGTAATAATTTTCTCTTCTCGAAAAACTATCTCTTGGGAAATAAAATTAGAGGCGTCTAATTATGTTTATTTAGAGGATATTAAAAATAAAATAACGCGAGAATAAAAAACCGCCCCAGCTTTCGCCAGGACGTACTGTAAAACTATTATAATTATAGCAAGCCAAAAAGAGTTATCAAGAGTTAAAAGGTTTTATCTCAATAAGTCGCCAAATGGGCGATTTTTTGTTAAAATTGACCAATGTATGTTATAAATTCAAACGGAGAAAAAGAACCTTTCTCCTTCCAAAAACTATACAGGTCTATAAGAAGGGTAGGAACGCCCCCAAAGTTAGCCATGGAAATTGCCAATGCCATTGAAAAGGAAGTTTATTCCGGCATCAGCACTTCAGACATTTTTAAAAAGGTAAAAAGACTTATTTATCCTAGGCTAAAAAGGGCTGCTTTAAGGTTTAATCTGAAAAAGGGGATGAGAAAGTTAGGGCCCAGCGGATTTCCTTTTGAAAAGTTTATCGGAGAAATATTCAAGAAAATGGGGTTTGAGGTAAAGATTAATCAACATTTACCTGGATTTTGCCTGAAAGATTACGAAATAGATTTTATAGCCAAGAAAGGTAATCTGATATACGTAGGAGAATGCAAATACAGAAATTATGCCGGGGAAAAGGTTCATTCAAAAGACGCTCTGGTAAACTATGCCCGTTTTCTGGATATTCTTAAGGGCCCTTACTTTAAAACCCAAAAATACAAGAACTTCAAAGTAAAAAGCGTTTTAGTTACTAATGAAAAATTCACCACCAGCTCTTTAGTTTATTCCAAGTGCAACAATATAGGCCTTTTAGGATGGAAATACCCGAAAAATAGGGGACTGGAATATCTGATAGAGGAATATGCTCTTTATCCTATTACCATCCTTCCTTCTTTAAGGGGGCCTTTAAGGGAAATTTTCGTTTCAGAGAAAATGATGCTTGTTCAGGATGTAGTTAAAATTAATCCTAAAAAATTCTCAAAGATATTCAGAGTTCCTCCAAAACTTATTTTCTCTTTGACAGAAGAAGCTAAATCCTTATTAAAGATATAAATATGAAAAAACAAGTTGTCATTATTCACGGCGGCGACACTTTTAAAAGCTATAAGGATTATTTGGCTTTTTTGAAAAACTATGAAATTGAGATTAATAAGCTGAAAAAGAAAAGGTGGAAAGAAACTTTAGCTGAAAAACTGGGAAAGAACTTCGAAGTCATTTATCCTAAAATGCCAAATCCGATGAACGCTAAGTACAAGGAATGGAAGATAATCTTTGAGAAGCTCTTTCCCTTTTTAAAGAACAAAGTCATCTTACTGGGACATTCTCTTGGCGCTGTTTTTTTAGCTAAATACTTATCTGAAAACAAATTTCCTAAGAAAATATCGGCTGTTTTCCTGGTTTCTGCCTCCTTTGGCGGGAAAAGCAAGAAATACTACTTAGCTGACTTTAAACTGCCCAAAAGCCTTAAAAACCTTGAAAAACAGGCCAATAAAATCGTTATTTACCACAGCAAGGACGACAAAGTTGCTCCTTTTTCCAATATGAAAAAATATGCTAAAGCTTTGCCTAAAGCAAAAGCTGTAGTATTTAAAAACAGGGGACACTTTAACCAGTCTTCTTTCCCAGAGTTAGTAAAAAACATTAAAAGCCTATATTAATATGAATACTAATCAAAAAATCAAAGAACTAGAAAAGAAAATAGAAATACTCGAAAAAGAAAATTCTAAATTGAAGAAGCTGGAAGGAAATTTAAAAAGCTCGGAAGAAAGGTTTAAGATAATTTTTGAGGAAGCGCCTGACGGCTATTTTTTAAGCAAATTAAACGGCGTCTTTATCGATGGCAACAAAGCAGCGGAAAAACTGAGCGGCTATAGAAAAGATGAACTACTAGGCAAAAGCATGCTCAAATTGAATTTAGTATCTTTAGACCAGATGCCAAAGATTGCCAAACGTTTAGCTGAACATGCCCTAGGGAAAAGGACGGAATACGACGAATTTATATTAAATAAAAAAGACGGAAGCAAAATTATTGTAGAAATAAGCGGAACAATGGTAAAGCTTGAAGGACAAAGATTGGTTCTGGGTATTGTCCGCGACATTACCGAAAGAAAAAAAACAGAAGAAGAACTTAAAGAAAAGAACGAAGATTTGGAAAAGTTCAATAAGTTTGCCGTGGGCAGGGAACTGAAGATTATTGAATTGAAGAATAAGATAAAGGAACTGGAAAAACAAACTTAAAATGCTGCTTAAGGCAGCTTTTCAAAAAGCTAATTTTTGATATAATCTGATGTATGGAGAAAGAACAGAAAAAAGACAACTCTAAGGAAACATTAGAAGCTATCTTTGACAGCGTCAGGGATGGTTTAGTCATGTTAGATAAGACAGGGAAAATCACCAAAATAAGCGAAAGCCTTATTGAAATAGGGGGCTATCCGAAAGAAGAGCTTATTGGCAAACGTTTGAAATTTATGACCATGTTCACCCCTAAAAGCTTGGCTCAAATGATGATGAATTTCATTAGAACAATAGCTGATAACGAAATAATGCCTTATGAAGTTGAAGGCATGACAAAAGACGGCAAAAAATTATTTGCTGAAATTTCTGGCTCTCCCTTGAAAGTACAAGGAAAAATTATTGGCGTAGTGGCAGTTTTCAGAGATATCACCGAAAAGAAAACAACAGAAGAAGAATTGAAAGAAAAGAACGAAGATTTGGAAAAGTTCAATAAGTTTGCCGTGGGCAGGGAACTAAAGATTATTGAATTGAAAAATAAGATAAAGGAATTGGAAAAGAAATTGGAAAGGAAATAAGGCTATGACCATGGAAGAGTTTGAAAAGCTGGTAGACGAAGGAATAAAAGCAATTCCCGAGCATTTTTTAAAAATGCTGGAAAACGTCGATATTATTGTCGAGGAAACGCCTACAACAGAACAATTGGAAAAGTTAAAGATAAGAAAGGGCGTTTTTCTTTTCGGCTTGTATGAAGGCATTCCCCAGACCAAAAGGTGGAGTTACAGCCAGGCTTTACCCGACAAAATCACTATTTTTAAAGATCCGATTGAAAAAGTGGGCAGTTCTGACGAAAAAATTAAAAAGATTGTCACAGATACTGTCTGGCACGAATTGGCCCACCATTTCGGCATGGACGAAGGAAGCGTAAGAAAGGCTGAAAAACGAAAAAGAATATGAAAAAAATAACCTTAGCCATTTTATTCTCTATAATTGTCTTTATGCCGGTTCTGCCTGTTTTCGGACAAACAGAGAACAAACCGACGCTTTATTTTTTTGGCAGCCCAACCTGCCCTCATTGTATTGCTGAAAAGGCGTTTTTGGATGGATTAGAGCTAAAATGCACCAATATTGAAATAATCAGATATGACTTTGCTGAAAACCTTGAATTAGTAAAGGAATTATACCAAAAGTACAATGTTTCCGACCAGGAACAGGGTTTCGTGCCGCTTACTTTTATCGGAGACAGATATTTTATCGGATTCAATGAAAAAATCGGCCAAAACATTGAAAATTACATTATGGAACTGACCGAAGGAAAAGATATACCGGGACAATGTCCGGCAACAACTTCGGCAAATATAATAGAAATCCCTATTTTGGGAAAAATTGATATTGGCAACTTTTCTCTACCTGCTCTGGCTGTTATTTTAGGCACTCTTGACGGGTTTAACGTCTGCTCTTTGGGGGCTTTGGTTCTGATTTTAGGATTAACCCTTGCTTTAAAATCAAAAAGGAAGATATTGATTTTTGGAGGAATATATATCTTAACTACGATAATTATCTACGGTCTTTTGATTTTCTTATGGAATCGGCTTTTCGTTTTTGTCGCTCCCCATATAAAACAAATGGAGATACTGATAGGCCTTCTGGCTTTTGCTGGAGCTGTTTATTTCTTGAAAGAATTCTTTAAAACGCGCAAAAAGGGAGCTACCTGCCAGTTTGGAGGCATTTCCGATAAGTTTTCCAGAAAGATCCAGGGAATATTCGAAAGCAAAACAAGTATCTTAGCTTTGGCTGGAGCAGTCCTGCTGTTCAGCGCCATCGTTACTATTGTTGAATTTCCTTGCTCTGCTGTTTTTCCAGCCGTATTTTCAGGCATACTGGCTGAAGCTAATCTGCCCCTTTATTTGTCTTTGCTGTATATCGGAGTCTATATTCTGTTTTATATGCTGGATGAAATCGCTGTTTTCCTGATCGCTGTTTTCACGATGAAAATCTGGATTCTTTCTCCAAGGTTTATTGTAGCGCTTAATCTTTTTGCTTCAATTCTATTATTCTTACTCGCTTTCTATTATTTCGCTGCTATATTTTAAAAAAGAAAGAGGGGTCTTGACAAGGTTCTATTATGGGTATATATTCATAATAGAGAACGCCTGGTCGAGTTCTCTGATACAATCAACTATTATTTAAAAATATGCCAAGATTTGACGGAACAGGTCCTGGAGGTTACGGTCCCGGCACAGGCCGGGGAATTGGTCCTTGTGGCGCCGGAACGGGCTTTAGAAGGGGATCCGGTCGCGGATTAGGAAGAGGTTTCGGACGAAGAGGTTTCTGGGGTTATCAGCCGTATCAGCCTCAAATTACAAAAACAGAAGAAAAAGAAATATTAGCAGAAGATATGGCAGATTTGAAAGAAGAACTTAAAGCCATTGAAGCTCGTTTAGCCAAACTTAAAGGAAAAAAATAAAATTAAATAAAGAATAAAATGAAAACAGCAATAAGTTCAACCGGAAAAAAACTCACAGATAATGTCAGCGAGGTATTTGCCAGATGCCCTTATTTTATTATTGCAGAAATTGAAAACGGAAAAATTCAAAAAGTTGAAACGATAGAAAATAAAATCGCAAGCCAGTTGGGCCAGGCGGGAATTGCAGCCGCGCAATTAATAGCAGAAAAAGACGCTAAGGTCGTAATTACAAAGAATGTCGGACCGAGAGCTCTTGATGTTTTGAATCAATTTAAGGTGGATATTTATATCGGGGACGGCACGATAGAAAAAGTTTTGCAAGAATTTATTGACGGAAAACTCAAAAAAATGAATTAAGATGAAAATTAATTATCTTATTCCGATAGTTACAATTCTTGGATTGATTATATTATTCTTTTTTCCTGAACCAGAAACTAATTTTTTCGCATACGCCGGAACAGCATTATTTTTTGTGATAGTGATTATTTTTTTAATAATTAGATCTAGGAGAAAAAAATGAAAATAGTAATTCCGACCAATAACAAGAAAGGGCTAGAAGATACGGTAGCCGAGCATTTCGGCCGCTGTTTGACATATACTTTCCTTAATGAAAAAGGCGAAGTTGTTGAAATTATAGACAACCCCAGCGAACACATGGGCGGTGCGGGTTTACCGCCGGAGTTAATGAAAAAACACGGGGCAGATATTCTATTATGCGGAGATCTTGGACCGAGGGCCCTAGCCTTATGCGGTCAGTTGGGAATTGATGTTTATGTTAGCCAAGCGGAGACGGTAAAAGAGATTTTTGATATGTGGAAAAATAATAAACTTAAAAAAGCAAGCACGGAAGATGTTTGCGAAGAGCATAAGATATGAATCAAAATTGGATTAAAGAAATTCAAGACAGAACTAAAGGGATTCCGATTAGTAGCGGTCGGTCTAATAAAACTGGCAAAATTAGCTTTGATGATTTAGTTTTTGTTCCAGCCCAATTAGCCAAAAAGCCAGTAGATTATTTTACAGAAAAGATTAACTCAAAAACAATTATTGGAAAAAACAGTAAAAAACCGATTGAACTTAATACTCCGATAATAATTGGAGCCATGAGTTTTGGCGCTTTGTCCAAGGAAGCTAAAATCGCTTTAGCTAAAGCATCTACTATGACAGGCACTATGGAAAATACCGGTGAAGGAGGAATGTTGCCAGAAGAAAGAGAATTTTCAGAAAAACTCATTATTCAATATTCTACCGGCAGATTCGGAATTACGGAAGAAATTCTTAAAAAAGCAGATGCCATTGAAATTAAAATCGGTCAGGGAGCAAAACCAGGGCAAGGCGGATTGCTTTCAGGAGAAAAAGTAACAGAGGAAGTCGCTACAGTAAGAAAAATTGAAAAAGGTAAAGATATTCATTCTCCAGCTTATCACTCAGACATTAAAAACGTTGAAGATTTAAAGAAAAAAATTGATTGGTTGAGAGAAATTACCGGGGGAGTACCCATTATTTTAAAATTAGGAGCAGGAGACATAGAGGCAGATGTTAAAATCGCAGTAGAAGCTAATCCGGATATTATCGCTATTGATAGTTTAGAAGGAGGAACCGGCGCTGCTCCGGAAGTAATGTTAGATGAAGTAGGCATTCCTATTTTAGCAGCCTTAGCAAAAGCCAGAGAAGTTTTAGATAAATTAGGAGCTAAACAGGAATTATGGATAGGGGGAGGCTTAAATAAGGGCGGAGATTTTGCTAAAGCTTTAGCCCTAGGAGCAGACGCAGTTTTTGTTGCTTTCCCATTATTAATTGCTATGGGTTGTGTTTATTGCCAGCAATGCTATTTAGGAAAATGTCCAAAGGGAATTGCCACTCAGAATCCGGAATTAAGAAAAAATTTAGATGTTGGAAAGACTTCCCAGAATATCGCCAGTTTCATTAAAAATTGTACCGAAGAAATAAAAATGGTGGCTGGAGCTTGCGGCGAAGCTGATATTCATAATTTAGATAAGGGTCATTTAAGGGCCTTAAACTCAGAGATAGCTCAAATAATTAAAATTAAATTAATTTCGGAATAGTATGGCTTATAAAATAAATAAAGAAAAATGTGTTGGCTGTGGAGCCTGTATGACTAATTGTCCTGAAGCAATTAAGCTTGGGATAGACGGAAAAGCAGAAATAATAGATCAAGAGAAATTAGCAAAATGTGAAGGAGAAAATGTCTGTCCAATGGAAGCAATAGAAAAAAACTTCTAAAGACTAGATAAATATGATTACTTTGACTGACGAAAATTTTGAAAAGGAAATTGCAAATGCCTCGAAACCGATTTTAGTTGATTTTTGGGCGCAGTGGTGTTCACCTTGTTTAGTACTCGGACCAATTTTAGAAAAAGTAACTCAAGAGTACGAAGATAAATTGACTTTTGCTAAAGTTGATTTAGATACCGTTTCTCAAATTCCCCAAAAATACGGGATTGAGCAAATTCCAACTGTAATTTTATTTAAAGAAGGAAAACCGATTAGTAAATTTATCGGGGTAAAACCAGAAGCTATTATAAAAAATTGGCTAGAGCAAAACTTATAATAAATATGGATGATAAGAAAATAGAAAATTTAATAGATAATTATGAAAAATATGCTGAGGCTAATGGATTTAAATTAAACCCGGATAAAAAAGCAGTGGAAAGGTTGGTTAATGGTTTATTGGAAAATGAGAAAAAATACAGCGCCAAATATTGTCCTTGTCGGAGAGTTACCGGGGACAAAGAAGAAGATAAGTCTAAAATTTGTCCCTGCCAATGGCATCGGGAAGAAATCGAAAAAGACGGCCATTGTTTTTGCCGTTTATTCATTAAGGCTTAATAAAAAGTTAAGAATATGAAAATTGCAATAACAGGGGGAAAAGGCGGGGTGGGAAAATCAATGGTGGCGACTTCTCTGGCGATTGAATTCGCAAGACGAAATAAAACAATGTTAGTGGATGCAGATGCCGAATGCCCAAATGACCACCTTTTACTTTCCGTAAAAAGAAAAAAATATATTACTGTTTATCAACCGATTCCAAAATGGGATTTTAAGAAATGCACAAAATGCGGCAAATGCGCTTCTGTTTGCAAACAAAACGCTATTGTTTTCACCAAGGGCAAATATCCTGCTTTTGTCAAAGATGTTTGTATCGGTTGCAAGGCCTGTATTGTTGCCTGTCCGACTGGCGCAATAACGGAAACTAAAAAAGAAATCGGCACAATTTATACTGGAAAGAATTATAATGTTAATTTGGTTTCAGGCGAGCTTAAATTGGGAGAACTCGCTTCCGGCGAAGTAGTAGCTGAAGTAAGAAAATATTCCGATAAGATTAATAAAAAGATGAAAGCCGAAGTAATTGTTATTGATTCCTCGCCGGGAATCGGCTGCCCCGTCATTGCTTCTTTGGTCGGCACCGATTATATCGTCGGGGTAACCGAGCCGACACCGTCCGCCCTTTTTGATTTAAAAAGGGTTTTATACCTTGCCGATCATTTCAAGATTAAACATGGAATTGTTATTAATAAATTCGGTCTCTCAAAAGATTTTTATAAAGAGATAGAAAAATTTGCCAAAAAAAATAATATTCCAATTTTGGGAAAAATCCCTTACAGAAAAGATTTTGTTGAATCAACGATAAAAATGAAGCCCGTGGTTAAAATAAATCCAAAATATAGAAAATTGTTCAAAGAAATTATCAACGGAATAAGCGCAAGACTAAAATGAAAGAAAAAGTTGCTATTATCTCAATACTGACGAATGCGATTTTAGCGGGAGGAAAAATCGCTGTCGGTGTGTTTTCGAGTTCGGCCGCTATTTTAGCAGAGGGAGTTCATTCTTTTATGGATATTTTCTCCTCGGCCGTTGGTTATATTGGAATCAAAATATCTAAAAAACCAGAAGACCAAAAACATCCCTATGGCCATTATAAATTTGAGGTTTTAAGCGGCACAATTATTACTATAATTCTTCTGGCAACAGGCTTGGGAATTATTTACGAAGCCTATCAAAGTTTTCTTGGCCCTGAAAAAATTAAAGTCAGCTATTTAGCTTTCGGAATAATGATATTTTCAGCAGCTGTCAACGAAATAATGGCCAGAGTAAAAATTCATTATGGCAAAAAAGAGAACTCCATCAGCTTGCTTTCAGACGGATTCCATTCAAGGATTGATGTTTATGCTTCGCTGGCTGTTTTAGCTGGTTTATTTCTGACAAAATATTGGATTTATACTGATTCCTTGTTAGCTTTTTTGATCGGCGCTTATATCATTAAAAAATCTTTTTCTTTGGGAAAAGAAGCAATTGATTCTTTGCTTGATGTTTCAGCTGGTGAAGAAATTGAGGAAAAGATAAAAACAATCGCTAAAACACAGAATATTGAAATTTCCTCTTTAAAGACCCAAAAAAAAGGTTCGGCTGTTACTGCCAATTTGGAAATAAAACTGCCAAGCAATTTAAAAGTAGAAGAAGCAACTAAAATTTCCGACAACTTAAGAGAAAAACTTATAAAAGCAATAGAAAGTCTTCAGTACGTCGCCATTCAAATCACAAGCCACGAAGTAGAAACGGGATTCTATAAACCAGAATTCGGCAGGAGTTTTGGTTGGCAAAGAAAAGGCAAATTTAGAGGAAAGATTGAAGAGGCGAAAGGAGAAGGGCCGGGCGGCTATTGTGCCTGCTCGAAATGCGGTTATAAAACCCTTCACGAACGCGGCGTCCCTTGTTCGACGCTTGAATGTCCAAAATGTAAAATTAATTTAGTTAGAAAATAATATGACAAGACCAATAAAACCGAGAAGAGTGTTATTTAACCCAAATGTGGTCTATTTTAAACCGAGAGCGGTGCCTTTATCTATGCTGGATGAGGTTGATTTGAACATAGACGAACTGGAGGCATTGCGGCTTTGCGATTTTAAAAACCTAGACCAAGCTGAAGCGGCAAAAAAAATGAAAATTTCTCAAAGCACTCTTCAACGGACTTTAACATCAGCCCGCCAAAAAATAGCTGAAGCCCTAATTGAGGGCAAGGCGATAAAGATAATAAAAGAAAAATAAAGAAGAGAAAATACTAGAAATGATCAAATAAAAAACGAGGCTCCTAATTAAGTCTCGTTTTTAATTTTATTCCACCCTTCTAACGTATTCTGCTTTTTCCGTATTGATCTCAACAATATCGCCGGTTTCAACGAAAAGGGGAGCGTTAATTTCAGCTTCTGTTTCCAATTTTATTATCTTTGTCCCTCCCTGGGCCCTGTCTCCTCTGATTCCCGGCGGAGCTTCAACAACTTTCAATTGGACTTTTATCGGCAGGGAAATATTGATTATTTTTCCCTTAAATTCCAATCCTTCGACAATCTCGTTCGGTTTTAAAAAAACAGCGCTCTCTCCAACAGCTTCCTCAACCAAGTCAAAACGCTTGGAAGGGTTTTTTTCGTGGCAGAAGAAAAACTTGCTCTGCTTGTGGTAAACGAATTTCACTTTGATTTTTTCAATTTCCGCTTCTTCAAGTTCTTCTCCGGCGTGGAAAGTTTTTGAAACTACACTACCGGTAATCAGATTTTTTATCTTTGTCTGGACAACCGAACCTCCTCTGCCTTTAAAAACTAAAGAAGAATCCAGCACTTCATAGGGCTGGTTGTTTAAAATGAAATCTATCCCTTTTTTTAAATCGTTATGTGAGAGCATGTTATTCTAGGATTGAGCCAGCAAAGTCGGAATAACCTCGTAGAAATTCTTCTGCATTTGATTCTTTTTTACCTTCTATTTGCAGTTTTTCAATAACCAGAAAGTCCTCTTTACACTGCACGCCGATTTCGTTCTGGGGGACGACTAAAACCTTACCTATATCATATCTCTTTTGCTGGGGTGATTTGTAAACTCTTGTTTTTAAAATCTTTATCTTTACTGTTTTGCCTTTATTCTGCCAGAAAGTGTGGGTACCTGGCCAAAGAGAGAAAGCTCTTACTTTTCTTTCAATTTCTTTGGCTAATTTGTGCCAATCAACTTTTCCGTCTTCTTTTTTTAATATTTTAGTGTAGGTTGCTCTTTTCTCGTCTTGAGAATTGGGCTCTATTTCATTATTTATCCATTTTGGAATGATATTCAGTAATAATTCTGCCCCTAGGTCAGCTGTTTTTTCAGTTAGTTGCTCTGCTGTTATTTCTTCTGATATAGAAAGCCTAGAAAGGGAAACTATCTTACCTCTATCCAGTTTTTCATCCATTAGCATTATGGTTACGCCTGTTTCTTCGTCTCCATTCAAGATTGCGTATTGGATAGGGGATGGACCTCGGTATTTTGGCAATAAAGAAGGATGAACGTTCAGAAAGCCGAAACTTGGAATCTCCAATATGTCCTTTGGAATTAGCTGGCTGTAGGCTGCAACAACTACCAAATCAGGTTTTAAGTTTTGGATTTCCGATTTAATGTCTTTAATATTTTCTGGCTGAGCTACTGGAATCTCATATTTTTCAGCTGTAATCTTCACTGGCGGGGGAGTAATAGTTTGTTTTCTGCCGATTGGCTTATCGGGCGAAGCAACAACCAAAACCGGCTTGTATTCGCCTTGACAAAGCTTATCTAAAATAATGGCGCCGAATTCTGGCGTCCCAATAAATACTATTTTTAGATCTCTTAACATATATATCACTTAACAATGCGCCACTCTATTTCTTCTTCTTTCCCGGCAAATTCCAGCCAGTCGTTCTCAGGAGAAATGACATACCATTTTTTCTTGGATTCTGACCAAACCATATGATTTCCCTGGAAATACGGCTTTTTGACTATTTCTTTCGGCTTCAATTTATCCAATTCCAGCCATTTTTTAAAAACCGTTTCAATGGCATAATCCAAACCTCTGGACCTTGCCCATTCAGCTACTTTATTGATGGCGTTCTTTGCTTTTCTGGCAGAACCTGCCAGCTCTAAAAGCTGTTTTGCCGGCCTGGTAAATCTAGAATAGATTATCTTTTTCTTTTTGGCGTCTTTTTTAATCTGTTCCAGATTTAAGCCTTTGCTGTAGAAATAACAATTGACTATTTCCTGGATTTTTGTTTCTTCTCTTTGTTTCTTTAATTTCTTTTTTTCTTTGTCTATTTTCATTGGTATTTTTCTGCTGTAAAGCGATAAATGAATACTTTTTCCTTTTTGGGGTTGATGCCTGCTTTTTGGCAGGCAATGGAAAACTGCTCCTCTGATATGTTGATTCCTTCCAAATCAGGCAGTAAAAGCCCTGTTTTGGAGGAAATATTAGCGTCAAACACCGGATCTTCATTAGGAAAGGCAAAAGGCGCTGTCTTTACAATTATACCAAATTTTTTAGGATTCAGCTCGTTAATATTCTCGATTAATTCCGGTTCGCTTAAAATATATACAGTATAGGAAAGATAGGGAAGTTCTTCTTTTTTGATAGGTTCAAACCGGTAGTCTTCGGTAGCTGCGGCAATGGCGTTATTGATGATTTCTTCAACTATGTTTATTTTTGTTGGCAGATAAGTGCCGATGCAGCCTCTTAGTTTTTTATCCTGTTCAATAGTAACAAAAACGCCTGCTCTTTTCTCGAAAAATTCTTTGGGCAGGTTTGTTGGAGGTTCAATGATTTTCCTTTCTGTCAGATATGTTTCTACAGTTTGTTTGGCGAGTGAAATGTATTGATTCATTTTAATTTGAAGTTTACTACTAAATATCCAACGCCGAAAGGGAATTCATATGATAAGATTTCAGGAATCCAATTGGTTTTTGATTCTTCCAGCATGCCCAATAAAAAACAAATGGATCTCAACCCGCATTCTCCGGCTTCAGGGTATTTATCGTCCAGTTTTAAAATATTTTCAATATCTTTCTTTTTTAAAGATTCTATCAGTTCTTTATCGAATTTCTCGCCTTGAGGATTTAATCCGTAAGGACCGTCTTCTTTTAAGCAATGGGAAAGATCTCCTGAGGCAATTAAAGCGTATTTCTTGCCTTCTGCCAAATTCTTATATATCCTTTTTCCTTCGTTAAAATAGAATTCCGAGGATTCTGAACCGGTTAAAACCCTGTCAATCTTTCCTTGAAAGTTATTAGCCAGGAAATACAAAGGAACTTCAAAACCCCAATCAGGATGAGGAGAAGAAATGACAATCTGTTGGGGATTCGCTTTTGTAAATTCCTTTGATAAAACGTAAAGGCTTTCAATTGTTGTTTTAACTTTCTCTCTGTCTTCTTTTGAACCAACTGAAGGTAGGATTATCGGCGGGTGAGGGGAGATGAAAGCTGAAACTATATTTGACATTTTGTTTTGGAAGTATTAAGTTTTCCTATTTTAAAATCAAGTTCAAATTCTTCCCGCATTTCTGGCATTTGCCTTTTTCATCGTGGCGGGAAATGCTGTATCCTGTCCTGTCGATTGCCAAAGTGCCGCATTTGGGGCAGAAAGTGTCTTCTGTCGGCAATCCTGGAACATTACCGGTATATACGTATCTTAGCCCGGCTTTTTTACCTATATCATAGGCCATTTTTAAAGTACTGATCGGGGTTTCCAACGAACCTTGCAATTGCCATGACATGCTGCCGGAAAACTGGCTGATATGCCAGGGAGTTTCTTTGCCCAGTTCTTCCTTAATAAATCTGGCTATATTTTCAAACATTTCCTTTGAATCACTCAGTCTTGGAATGGCTAGGGTAGTGATTTCAACCCAAATATCCTTATCTTTTAATCTTTTTAAAGTATCTAAGACCGGCTGGAGTTTGGCTCCGCAGTTTTTAATATAGAATTCATTGGAAAAGCTTTTCAAGTCAACATTGGCCGCATCAAGATATGGCGATACCCAGTCAAAAAGTTCTCTTGACCAAAAGCCGTTGGTCACCCAGACGTTCTTTATTCCTTTCTTTTTGGCCAGTTTCATAATATCTATGGCATATTCTGAAAAAATGGCTGGTTCAGTATAGGTGTAAGAAATGCTGGGCACTTTATTTTTTAAAGCGATATCGATAATTTTTTCTGGCTGTACGTAATCTCCCGGTATTTCTTTTGTTTCTTTAACTTCCTGGGAAATATCCCAATTCTGACAGTTCAAACATCTCAAGTTGCAGCCTACTGTGGCAATAGATAAAGAACGAGTGCCTGGCAGAAAATGGAAAAATGGCTTTTTTTCTATCGGATCAATATTGCAGGCAACAAGTTTTGCGTAGTTTAAAGCACATAACTTACCGTTGATATTTTCTCTGACTCCGCAAATGCCTCTTTTGCCCGGTTCAATAAGACAATAATGGGCGCAATTCTGGCATTGCGTTTTTTGATCAGCGGTTGTTTGATATAAATAAGCTTCTTTCATACTTAAATTTTAATCCTTTTTATGATAAAATACAATTATCATGTCCCACAGAATTTTCATTGCCGTTAATTTGCCAGAGAACGTTAAGAAAAAACTGGCTGAATACGAAGAAGGGTGGCCCGATCTTCCTGTCAGGTGGACGAAAAAGGAAAACCTACACATCACCCTTGTTTTTTTAGGTTATCTGAACGACGAAGAACTCTTGGAAACTATCAATATTGCCAAAGACATTGCTCCGAAAATTAAGCCATTTTCAATTAATTTGAATAGAATCATTTACGGGCCGCCAAAAAAAATGCCCCCTCGCATAGTTTGGGTGGAAGGAGAGAAAAACCAGGAATTGGCTGATTTGCAAAAGGATCTGGAAAATTCCCTTTACGGCGGTTCGGAAAAAAGCGAAATGAAACCGTATAGTCCTCATATTACTTTAGGACGAATAAAAACATGGGAATTCAGGAAATTGGAGCCGGAAGAAAGGCCGGAAGTCAATAAAGATATATCCTTATCTTTTGAAGTTAATTCTATTGAAGTGATGGAAAGCCAATTAAAAAGGGGAGGGCCCGAATATACTATTTTAGAATCATGTCCGCTAAAAAGCTAAAAATCCATTTTATCGGCATCGGCGGAATCGGCGTTTCCGCTTTAGCCCAATATTATTTATCTCAGGGCCACAAAGTTTCAGGCTCTGATTTGAATTCTTCGGAAATTACAAAAGCTCTAAAAAGCAGGGGAGTGAAAGTTTTCATTGGTTCTCATAAAGGTTCAAATCTCAAGAATCTGACAGACTTAGTCATATATAGTCCGGCAGTAAAGCCAGATAATCCTGAATTTAAAGAAGCGAAAAAGCTTAAAATCAAATGCCAAAGCTATCCTCAGGCCTTGGGGGAATTAACCAAACAGCATTTTACGATCGCTGTTTCAGGAACCCATGGAAAAAGCACAACCACCTGCATGCTCGGGCTTGTTTTGATAAAGGCTGGCCTTGATCCGACAATAATCGTCGGCACAAAAATGAAAGAATTTAAAGACAGCAATTGTCGGGTAGGTAAAAGCAAATATCTGGTTATTGAAGCTGATGAACACTTTGCTTCCTTTTTGAATTACTGGCCGAAAATAATCGTTCTGACAAATATTGAAAAAGACCATCTGGATTATTATAAGAACTTTAGCAATATCCTTAAAGCTTTCAGAAAATACGTTTCTCATTTGCCGAAAGACGGAATACTGCTTTTGAATAAAGACGATGAAAGTATTAAAAAGATATCTTGTTCTGCTTTAAAAAAATATTATTCATTGAAGCAGGCTGAAGCAAAAAAGCTGAAAAAGATTCTTAAAGTTCCAGGACAGCATAATGTTTCCAATGCTCTGGCTGCTTTGGCTGTAGCTAGAATTTTGAAAATACCTGATAAAGTTTCTTTTAAAGCTCTGTCGTCCTTCACGGGATGCTGGCGCCGTTTTGAAATTAAGAAAATGATAATTAAGAGAAAACCATTGACCGTTGTTTCTGATTACGGACACCATCCCACGGAAATAAAAGCAACCTTGAAAGCAACTAGAGAGAAATTCTTGAAAAGCAGAATCTGGTGCGTTTTCCAGCCACACCAATATCAGAGAACCTATTATCTGTTTAAAGACTTTGTGCAGGCTTTTAGGGAGGCGCCAATGGATAAGATAATCATTACTGATATTTTTGACGTGGCTGGCAGGGAAGAAAAGAATATTAAAAAGAAAGTTTCTTCTGAAAAACTGGTTAAATCAATAAAAAAGGGGAATGTGGCTTATCTTTCCAAAGAAAAACTGCTTGGCCATATTAAAAGCAATATTAAGAAGATTGACGTTTTGGTTATAATGGGAGCTGGAAACATATATCAGCTGGTTTTAAAACTTGACAAGAAAGGCAAATAAAGAAAAAATGTATATAGAAGTTATTGTTCTCAAGGTCGATAGTTTTAAAAATAATCGAACATATTAACATGACATTATTTTGGGCAATCGTAGCAATAGTGGCAGTCGGAATTCTTTGGATTCTAATGTCAAAAAAGAAAAAGGGCAACACTCTGCCAAATAAACCGGAAGAACCAATGCCGCCAATGACACCACCGCCTTCTGAACCACCGGCAATGTAAATTTAGTTTTTGTAAGATAAACAAAAAAGCACTCTTTTTGGGTGCTTTTTTGGGTAGTCGGAAATTAGCCTATTAAAAATACTTCCTGTTTTCCCGAAGGGAAATATATTACTTTATCGAAAATGATCATTGCACCGTTGAATTTTTCAACTTTTAATTCTTGGAATTCTATCTTGCCAAGCCTTTTTTTAATCTCCTGATAAACTCTTTTTAATGATTCAGAACTGATCGGAATATCCTTTTGATTGATGATAATGATTTTCGGAGTGGAACTAAAAGAAATTATTTCTTCTAAACTTCTCAAGCTCTCTTTTCCCTTAAAGACTCTGATGCCTTCTTCTCTCGAATATTTTGCTTCTAAAGTTGCGATGATTCTAATAAATTCTCTTTCTTTTTCTTCAATTTCTCTTTTTTGCGTTCTTAAAATTCCTAAAATGCTTTCTGGCGATTGGGCCCTAAAAAGCCTTTTGCCTCTTTGCTTTGTTTCAAGAAATAATTTCTTATCTTCTAGCTTCTTAACGATTTCATAGGCAGTCGGCCTACTTAATCCCGCTTCCTTCGCTATGTTCTGAACCGAATTTGGACCCAATTCCAAGCCAGCCAAATAGACTCTGACTTCCTTTTCAGAAAGCCCTAGTTTTCTTAACTCCAATTCCATTAATGAAAATGTCATGGGCTTATTATACTTTAAGATTTATTTGAAGTCAATTCTTGATTGTGTCGGAATTCACTTTACAAAGATAATCCTATTTTTAGCTTTAAAAATGGATGTTTTATATTTTTAGACAAATTCTGTCAATAAGTCTTGACAGAAATTTCCCACTTTGCTAATCTAAATTAGAGAAGTTCTATGAAAAGGGGGAATTTAATTCTAACAATTTTAGAGGTTTTAATAACAATTATAGCAATCATTGCTATAGTTTGGGTATTAATCCATTTCTAAAAAAAATATTTAATTAAGATCTTCTCTAAAAACAGTACTTTACAACTAAATATAAAATGGAGGTGCAGTAATGAAAAGAATAGGTATTTTGGGACATTTAATACAGGCTTCGGATCTAAAAAGGGGATCTAAATTGCTCAAGGTAATACCCGACAGATTGCTAGAAGAAGTAATGAAAAACCTCAAAGGTAAAAGGGGAGTTTTCTTTGCTTCAAAATTCAATGCCTTTGACCAAGTAGACGGTTATCTTATGGCTGTATTGCTTACAGCTTCCCAGGTCATGAATTTGCCCAGGGAATTTGTGCAAAAAAGAATCATTGATGCCCTCGTCATTGCCCAAGAAAAATTCGGCATAGAACTGGTTCAATTAGGAGCCCTAACGAAATCGGTTACTGGTGCCGGACAGTGGATAGTCCAACAAGGCGTGTATAAGGGTTTCGTCAACCACGGCGATGCACTTACTGCCGCTATAACGATTGAGGCAGTTGAAAAAATTGCCAAAATCAAAGAAATTGATTTGGCGAAAGCGTCTATCGGAATAGTTGGAGCCTATGGAACCATTGGTGAAGCAGTTTCAAGAATACTAGTTCCAATTTGCGACAAAGCGATTCTCGTAGGACGAAACATGGAGGGTTTTAAGAAACTGAAAGATGCCGTCTCAAGTAACTATTGCTTGATGACAAATGATCTTACGACAGTAAAAGAGGCTGACATAATTATAACCGCAACCAACCATCCTTCTGCGCTGTTAAGTTCATCTCATCTAAAGCAAGGAGTTGTTATTGTAGATGTCTCTACTCCGCCCAACGTTTCAAAAACGGTAACCAACGAAAGACCCGATATCTTGCGAATTGATGGTGGGTTGGTCAGTAATGCCGGAATAAACTTGGGCTTCCAGATAGGACCGCCAAAGGGCGCAATGTATGCCTGTGTTGCTGAAGTAATAATGCAGGCGCTCGAAAATGAGCAAAAAAGCTATGTCGGTCCCGTTGATCTCGATCACCTGGAAATAACCCAAAAATGGAGTAAGAAGTGGGGATTCAAATTAGCGCCGTTCACTTGCTTTGGTAAAATAATTCCAGAATTAGGAGGTAAAAAATGACGAAAGAAAAAGCATGGTTCAGACATTATCCACCACAGGTACCACGTTCCATAACCATCCCGAAAATCCCGGTATCTCAGATTCTAACAAATTCAGCAAACCGGTCTCCTGAAGATATTGCCCTGGTCTTCGCTCCTATAAAAGCTGAAATGACCTACGGCGAGCTGGAAGAAAAGAGTAATCGCTTCGCCGGCGCCCTTCAACAAATGATAAAAAAGGGTGATAAGGTCGCAATGCTCCTTCCAAACTGCCTGGAAATGGCAATTGCTTTCTTCGGAACGCTAAAAGCAGGAGGCGTAATCGTTCCTTTAAACCCAAGGTATACGCCCAATGAATTACAGCACGTGTTAGCTGATTCGGGAACAAAGGCGATGATCTGCTTTGAGCAGATGTATCCGATGGTTGCCCAGATCAAAGAGGGAGTGATGATAGAAAACATAATCACTGTTTCCATGGGTCCTCCGTCAGATATAGGCATTCCCTTCCAAAGGCTTGTAGCCGGGCCTCTCAACTATAAGGAAGTCGAAATTCTTCCAAATGATATTGCGGTAATCCAATACACTGCCGGGACTACTGGTCTATCCAAGGGAGTAATGATAACCCATAAGAACATTGTCAGTAATGTTCTGCAACTTAACGCCTTCTGTTGGCCAATGGAAAAAGAAAAGGAAACCTTTGTGGTGGTAGTGCCGCCGTTCCATGTTGCAGGCCTGGTCAATGTAATCAGCTGGGGGATATATATCGGCGCTAAGCTGGTTTTGCTCCCGAAGTTCAATCCAGCGGAAACCATGGAAACAATTACGCAGTACAAGTCAAGCTTTTTCTTCGGAGTGCCGGCTATCTATGCAGCTATGCTCGGAGCGATGCAGGAACAATACAAATTTGACTCTCTGAAATTCTGCGCGATCGGAACTGCTTCTTGTCCGCTTCCGCTCTTCCAGATCTTGGATACAATATTCCCGGCGCTTACCGAGGGCTACGGCTTAACCGAAAGTACAGGGGTATGCTTCGCGAATCCAATCGACGGCCTAAAGAAGGCAAAGAGCGTAGGCATTCCTTTTTCTGGAGTAGACGTCAAAATCGTAGATGTCGATTCCGGGAAGAAGTTAAATCCTGGCGAAAAGGGTGAAATCCTAATTAAGGGTCCCAATATCGCTCTCGGATACTGGAATCATCCCGAAGAAACTGAAAAAGTTTTCGGGGCCGGTTGGCTGCACACGGGAGACATAGGATGTTTAGATGAAGATGGATATCTTTACGTGATAGACCGGATAAAAGACGTGATTAACGTCCGGGGCGAAAAGGTAAGCTCAGTAGAGATTGAACAAACGCTTGAGTCTCATCCGTCTATCGCCGAAGCTGCAGCTATCGGCGTGCCTGATCAATTCTGGGGGGAAAAAATAATTGCTTTCGTGGTTCTGAGAGAACCGCAAAGTGTTAAGCTTATTCTGGCGCATTGCCAAAAGAACTTAACCGACTATAAAGTACCCCAGGAAATCAGGATTGTTGAGTCTTTACCCAGATCCGGAGTAGGAAAAATCCTGAAAAGAAAACTCAGGGAAGATTCAGCAAGCTAGAGAAGAATCGTTCTTTTACCAATCGTAGAGGGGAGTGAAGTTAAGAAATTAACCCAGCCCCCCTCTTTTTTTATTTATATATATTTGCTAATATAAGGAAAGATATTTATGAATATCGCAATTTATATTCCTTTAGTCAGCGCTATTTTTGTTTTGTTTTTAGTTCTCTTTATTTTTTTGAAGGGAGAGAAATCCAAATCTCAATTTCTGTTCCTATTAATCTCTTTCTCTTTTATTCTTTGGTTTATCGGCACCTTTAAAATGTTCACCTCGGAAACAGACGCTGAAATTATTTTCTGGGATAAAATTAATTATATTACAGCGATTTTTGCACCAATTTTGTTATATCACTTTGGATTGGAATTTACTAAACTATACACGAAAAATAAGAAAAAGCTCTTAATTATAGGTTATATTCTGGCTGTTATATTTTTTCTCTTGTTAAGAACGAATTATTTTATAGATGATGTTTACAAATATTCTTGGGGAGGTCACGCAAAAGCTGCGATAGCTCATCATCCTTTTGTACTGTATTTTATTTTTTACATGTGCCTCTTCTTTTTTATTCTTTATGAAAACTATAAAAGAACAAAAAAAGACCCCCTCAAAAATATCCAAGTGAAATATCTCCTTTGGGGGTTTGTCATTTTCTCTCTTGTTGCTTCGCCTGCTTTTCTACCCGCTTATGGAATTAGCATATACCCGTTTGAATACCTCGCGGGCGTTATATTTGTTATTGTCGCTGCTGTCGGTATCACTAGGCATTTTCTTTTTGGAGTTCGTGTTATTCTGACCGAATTTCTAATTGGAATAATGGGGTTGATGTTATTTATCTTACCTTTTCTAATAGAAATTCCTATACTAAAAACAATAACCCTTATCATACTTCTTTTATTCTGTGTTTTTAGTTATCTTTTGATTAGGGCCACTTATCAAGAAATCAAAAGGAGAAACGAAATAGAAAAATTATATAAAGAATTAGAGAAATTAGATAAAGCAAAATCAGAATTTGTTTCTATTGCTTCACACCAATTGAGAACACCTTTAACGGCGGTTAAGGGATATATTTCAATGATGCTAGAGAATGATTACGGAAACCCACCAGAAAAAATGAAGTTACCTTTAAAAAATATTTATACTTCCAATGAAAGATTGATAAAATTGGTAAATGATCTTCTGAATGTTTCCAGAATTGAAGCCGGAAGACTACAATTTAAAAAAGAAAGTTTCTCTCTGGAAGAAATGATAAACAGTATAATTGAAGAATTAAGAAGCTTAGCTGAAAATAAAAATATTTATTTAAAACTTGAAAAGTCAAAAAAGGTACTACCTAATATTTTTGCCGATAAAGATAAAATTAGACAAGCAATTATTAATATTATAGATAATGCAATCCATTACACGGAAAAAGGTGGAATAACTGTAAAAATAGAGAATCAAGGCAATAAATTACGAACCAGTATCACAGACACTGGAGAGGGTATGACAAAAAAAGAACTTTCCTTTCTTTTTGAAAGCTTTTCCAGGGGTAAGGCGGGAACTAAATTATGGACAGAGGGAGCTGGACTTGGCCTTTATGTAACTAAAAAATTTATTGAACTAAATAAAGGTAAAGCCTGGGCTGAGTCAAAAGGTAAAAATAAAGGTTCAACTTTTTATATAGAACTACCAATAAAATAAATCTATGGCTAAAAAAATACTAATTATCGAAGACGAAAAAATATTAAGGGAAATGTACTATGATAAATTTGTTCAGGCTGGTTTTGATATTACTTTAGTTGGTTCGGCAGAAGAGGGGATTAAAGTTGTTTTAAAAGTAAAGCCAGATTTAGTTCTCCTTGATATTCTACTTCCTGAAAAAAATGGAATCAGCTTTTTAACCAAATTAAGGGAAAAACCGGAATTCGATTCTTTGCCGGTAGTTGCTTTTTCCAATTTTGACAGTCCTGAAACTAAAAAAGCTGCTTTTGAACTGGGTGTAAAAGATTATTTGATTAAAACAAGCTTTACTCCAAAACAAATTATTGAGAAAATCAAAAGCTATCTTAAATAATTATGCAAAGAACTTTAAACGCAGAAACAGTAAAATACATCGGCAAAAAAGTTAAGGTTTCAGGCTGGATTAATATCAGAAGAGACCACGGAAAAATCATTTTTATCGATTTAAGGGATATTTCCGGAATCCTTCAGGCTGTCTTCACTCCTAAAAACAGCGAGATTTACAAAAAAGCCCAAGGCCTGAGACCTGAATGGGTCATTTCGCTTGAAGGAACCATACAAGAAAGGCCAAAACAAATGGTCAACCCGAAACTGCTAACAGGTCAGATTGAACTTCAGGTTGAAAAATTGGAAGTTCTTAGCGAGGCTAAAACCTTGCCTTTTGAGATAGACGATAAAAAAGAAGCTGTTGGAGAAGACGTAAGGATGAAATACCGCTATCTGGATTTGAGAAGAGAAAAAATGAAGAATAATCTGATTTTAAGGCACAAGGTGATAAACGAGATACGAAGCTTTTTAACTGAAGAAGGGTTTATTGAAGTGGAAACGCCGATTCTTACCAAATCAACTCCAGAAGGAGCTAGGGATTTCATCGTTCCCAGCAGATTGCACCCTGGCAAATTCTACGCTTTACCCCAATCGCCCCAACAGTACAAACAGCTTTTAATGGTGGCCGGCCTTGAAAAATACTTCCAAATTTCCAGATGCTTCAGGGACGAAGACCCAAGATCTGACCGGCAAGCTGAGTTCACCCAATTGGATCTGGAAATGTCTTTTGTCGAACAGGAAGATATTTTATGTCTCATTGAAAAACTTTATATTGAATTAGTAAAAAAGATTTTTCCGGAAAAAAAGATTCAAACCATTCCTTTCCCTCGTTTAAACTACAAGGAAGTGATGGAAAAGTATAAATCTGACAAGCCGGACCTGAGAAAAGATAAAAACAATCCCAATGAGCTTGCTTTTGCTTTTGTAGTCGACTTTCCGATGTTTGAATGGAAAAAAGAAGAAAAAAGATGGGATGCTGTCCATCATCCTTTTACCCGGCCGCAAACCGAAGATATTAAGGAACTGAAAAAGAATCCGAAAGACGTTCTGGCCCACCAATACGATTTTGTTTTAAACGGATATGAAATCGGCGGCGGCTCTTTACGTTCTTATAAGCCTGAAATCCTGGAAGCGGTTTTTGAGGTAATGGGGCATGAAAAACAGAATATCAGAAAGAAATTCGGCCATCTCTTGGAAGCTTTTGAATACGGCGTTCCTCCCCACGGCGGAATTGCTTCAGGTCTAGACAGATTCGTTTCCATATTGTGTAATGAACCCAATATCAGGGAAGTCATCGCTTTTCCGAAAACAGGGGATAATAGGGACTTGATGATGGATGCGCCTTCTGAAGTTGAAAAAGCCCAACTGAAAGAACTTCACATAGAAATAAAAAAGAAAAAATAATGTCAAAAAAAACAAAGATATTCTTAACTTCTTTAATATTGAGTTTGCCCATTTTCTGGGGAACGAACGTTTTGGAAAAAAGCCTGAACGATTTTTTCTTTTGGCACCAGGTGAGCAATAATCCTAAGATTTTTGCCGCGCAAATCGCTTTTGAAGAAAGGTTAATGGAAATGAAGCCTATCAGGAACAAGGCGATAGCCGTTTTCGAAACAGAAGCAAAGTCAGCAATTTCAGTCTTGGTTGAGAAAGAAAGGGTGTTGTTTGATAAATCACCAGACGAAAAGCTGCCGATTGCCAGCCTGACCAAGTTAATGACGACTTTGGTCGTTTTGGAAAACTACGACCTGGCAAAAGAAATTACCATTTCCAAAGAAGCTGCCAATCAGAACGGAAGCATTCCAAAACTGCAAGAAGGAAAAAGTTTCCCGACAGAATATTTGCTTTATCCTTTATTAATGGAATCAAGCAATATAGCGGCTTTTGCCCTGGCTAACGATTATGACGGAATAACAGGAAAAGAGTTTACAGAACTAATGAACAGTAAAGCAAAAGAAATAGGGATGAACGATACTTTTTTTGACAATCCGAGCGGCCTTGACCCTGAAGAATCCAGTACGGAAATGAATTATTCAACTACTAACGATCTAGCAAAACTTGTTAAAAGATTACTGGAAAAGCCATTAGTCTGGCAGATACTTTCTACCCCCCGATATTCTTTGTACGGACCGGAACTGATAAATACCAACAGATTCTTAATGGACGACTCGAATATCTGGCAAAACAGGATAATCGGCGGCAAAACAGGATATACGGAAAAAGCAGGAGGCTGTTTGCTTATGGTCATGGAATCGCCGAGAGGCCAGGGAACTTTAATCAATATAATCTTGGGCGCCAGGGGAACTGAAGACAGATTCCAGGAAATGAAAAGACTGGTTGACTGGCTTAACCAAGCATATAAATGGTAACCATATGTATTTGCCTGAAGCAGCCATAGACGCCATTAAAATATTCACCCTGGGAGCATTCAGCTTTATCGTTGCTTTTTTATTTACTCCTTTTGTAACCAAGCTTTTGTACAAATACAAGCTCTGGAGAAAAGAAGTAAGGCAGAAAGCGATTGACGGAGGAGATGTAACTGTTTTCCAGAAATTCCACACAGAAGGGGAGACGAATGTTCCAAGGGCAGGAGGCATCTTAATCTGGGGCACTGTGGTAATAACCATCTTTTTTTTCTGGTTAGTTTCGCAATTCACTGATATCTGGTGGATAGAGAAGCTTAACTTTCTAAGCAGAAACCAAACCTGGCTGCCGCTTTTTACTTTGGTAGCTGCTTCTTTATTAGGCCTGACAGACGATATTATGCAGGTTTTCGGCAAAGGCAAATACATTGCCGGAGGAGTAAGTTTGAAAAAAAGGCTTTTTATTGTCGCTTTAATTGGATTAGCTGGCGCTTTATGGTTTTATTTCAAACTGGACTGGACAACTATCCATGTCCCGGGACTGGGTAATCTGGAAATTGACGGCTGGTATGTTCCTGTTTTTGTCCTAGTAATGCTGGCTGTTTATTCCGGGGGAGTAATTGACGGATTGGACGGTTTGGCTGCCGGTTCCTTTGTCTTCATTTTTGCTGCTTTTGCCGGCATTTCCTTGTTTACAGGACAAATTGACATTGCTGCTTTCTGCGCAGTTATTTTGGGGGCTTTGCTTGCTTTTTTATGGTTCAACATCCCTCCTGCCAGGTTTTATATGGGGGAAACAGGTATGATGGGGCTTTGCGCTGTTCTGACCGTGGTTGCTTTTTTGACTGACTCTGTTTTTGTTCTGCCGATCATTGCTTTTTTGCTGGTTATGGAATCAGCCTCTGTTATCCTGCAGCTTCTTTCTAAGAAATTCCGGCATAAAAAGATCTTTCTGTCTTCGCCCATTCACCATCATTTTGAAGCTAAAGGCTGGCCCCACTACAAGGTAACCATGCGATTCTGGATTATCGGAGTGGTGGCAGCCATTGTCGGCATGACCATTAGATTATTAGGATAAATGAAACTCCAACAATTAAGGAAAAAATATCCGAGGTTTGTTTTTGAAAAATATTCCTACAGAATCTCTGGAAAGAACTTAGAGGTTTTTTTTAATTTTAAGATTGGACCTGACATATCTTTTCGACCGAAAATTGTTATTAAAAACATTCAGGGAAAAGTTAATAATTTGGAAAACCTAATTTTTCATTTAGGATTAATGGAAATTCCCACTTATTGGAAAGCGACTTGTTCTCCGGAAGTAATTATTCGGGCTGGATTCCTGAACAGAGAACAGATCAGCTGGTGGAAAAGCTTGATTATTAAAGGTATGGGGCAGTTCTTTTTTGAAAATAAAATTGACTGGCAATCTAAGAATTTTTTGAAAATTAAATCTGAGAGCAATAATAAACACAAAGTATTTAACGGAAAATTAAAAAACAGATATCTGGTGCCTTTTTCCGGAGGCAGGGATTCAATCGTAACGATTGAGCTTTTAAAAAAGAAATTAAAAACAGCTTTGTTCTTGGTAAACCCAAACGAGCAGATTAAAAAAGCGGCCAAGGTAACAAACATTAAAAAACAAATCATTGTTCAACGTATTATTGATAAAAAACTTTTAGCTTTAAATAAAAAAGGATATTTGAACGGACACACTCCCTTTACCGCACTTTTGTCGTTTCTGAGCGTTTTCTGCGCCGTTCTGTTTGATTACAAAAATATTGTTTTCTCAAACGAAAAAAGTGCTAATGAAGGAAATGTAAAGTATTTGGGCAGAATGATAAACCACCAGTGGGCGAAAAGTTCTGAATTTGAAATAATGTTTAAGAAATACTGTAAAAAATATTTAGCAAGAAACATAAATTACTCCAGTTTTTTGAGAAAATATACTGAGTTGGAAATATCCAAAAAGCTAATTAACTTTCCTCAATATTTTCCTGTTTTTTCCAGCTGCAATAACAGTATGCGTATGGGCGCTAAACAAGTGAGGTGGTGCGGCAACTGTCCAAAATGTTTATTCGTTTATTTGACCTTGTATCCTTTTTTAAATAAGAAACAATTGCTTTTGATTTTTGGAAAAGACATTTTCCAAAATAAAAAATTACTGCCAATTATGAAAGCTTTAATGGGGCAGGGGAGAGCAAAGCCTTTTGAATGTGTAGGTACTAGAAAAGAAAGCTTAGATGCTTTAAAATTAAGCTTGGAGAAAGCGGGGAAAAACAAAGTTCCTTATCTATTGACAAAAGTGAAAAAAGTGGTATATTAGACATAAAGGAGGTAAATCTTAATGAAAAAGTTAGTAGCACCATTCATAATATTAATATGTGTTTTCCTGGCGCTAGCCGTTTTATTAATTATGGCTGGCATAACATCCCCGACAGTGGATATAGCAAGTGATAGTGGTTTTATCCCAAATGGGACACCATCATTGACCATAGCGGCAATATTTATCGCAATCGCCATTGGTCTTACTATCGCACTGATAGTAACCTGCATCCATACCAACCGTGGGAACACTAACCATGGAAACAGAACGGCAATCTGCTCACCTCCTAAAGTTTTTTAGCACTCTAAGGAGAGCCGCTCGTTTCCTTCCTAAGTTTATGCCCCCTATACACCTATACGGTCGTGTGGGGGGCTTTTTTATTCCAAAAAGCTAAAAAATATGGTATTTTTAAGATAATATGGTGTTAAACGAATTTAAAAACAAGCGTATTCTTATTCTCGGTTTTGGCAAAGAGGGGAAAGACGCTTTTTTATTTTTCAGGAAGATGTTTCCAAACAAAGTTCTAGGAATAGCAGATAAAAATCAAATCAAAGTTAATGCTAAAAGAATCAAAAAGCATTTCGGAAAAAACTATTTAAAAGCGTTAAAGAAATATGATATCGTAATCAAATCACCAGGCATTCCTTTTAAGACACTGCCGAAATCCGAAATTAAGAAAGTTACTACACAAACTGAAATTTTCTTTGATAATTGTAAGGGCAAGATTGTCGGGGTTACCGGCACCAAAGGAAAAAGTACTACCGCTTCCTTGATTTTCCAGATATTGAAAAAAGCAGGATTAAAAGTCCATTTGGTCGGTAATATTGGAAAACCGATTCTGAATCTTTTGCCTTCAACTACCGATAAAGATATCTATGTTTACGAGCTTTCCAGCCATCAACTGCATAATCTTAAAAAATCTCCTCAAGTTGCCGTATTTCTGAATATTTACCCGGAACATTTGGATTATTACCGCAGCTTCAAAGAATATGCTTCAGCCAAAGCAAATATTGCCCGTTACCAAAAAAAAGAAGATTTCTTGATTTTTAATTCCCAAGACAAAATAATCAAAGCAACCGCTAAAAAATCTAAAGCCAGAAAAATCCCGATTAAGGGAAAATACTACGAGCTGAATAAGGCTGCAGCTAAAGCAGCGGCTAAGGTTTTCAAGATTAAAGAAAAAATCATTGAAAAAGCGATTAAAGAATTCAAACCTCTGCCTCATAGATTGGAATTAGTAGGAACTTATAAAGGAATTACTTTTTACAATGACGCTTTAGCCACCATACCCGAAGCAACAATGGCAGCCATGGATACTTTGGGAAAAAGAGTGGAAACGATAATGCTTGGCGGTTTCGACAGAAAGATTGATTTCAAAAAATTAGCTGAAAAAGTTTTGAAAAACGGAGTAAGAACAGTTATCCTGTTTCCGACGACAGGACAAAAGATCTGGAAAGAGATTGTGCGACAGGCAAAAAAAGAAAGGCCAAATCATTTTTTCGCAAACAATATGGAAAGGGCAGTTAAAGTGGCATATCAATATACCGGTGAAAACAATATTTGTCTTCTTTCAACTGCTTCTTCCAGCTTCAGCATTTTCAAAGACTATGAAGAAAAGGGGAATCTGTTTAAAAAATACGTAAGAAAATATGGTACTGGGGAAAAAACCTAACCGTCCCGATTATGCCCTCCTGGGAGCAATAGGATTTTTGCTGGCTTTCGGCATGGTTATTCTGGCCAGCGTTTCCGCTCCCTACTCCCAGGAGAAATTCGGCAATACTTTCGGCTTTTTGCAGCATCAGATTATTTTCGGCTTGATTCCGGGATTAATCTTGGCTTTCTTTTTTTACAAAATTAAGCTTTCTCTTTTGAAAAAATGGGTTCCTTTTCTGCTTTTTGGAAGTTTGGCTTTGGTTATTATGGTTTTCATTCCTGGAATAGGCCTGAAGATCGAAGGAGCAGCCAGATGGCTGAGTTTGGGACCGATAGCTTTCCAACCCTCTGAAATTCTAAAACTGACCTTTATCCTTTACTTAGCTGCCTGGCTGGCCAGCAAGGTACCCTCGCAAAACAAAGGTGAAAAGAAAATCAGCCAGACTTTCATTGTTTTTCTCATTATCTTTAGCATTGTTGCTTTAGCTCTGGCTTTTCAGCCGGATATCAGCACTTTGGCAGTCATATTCGTTGTCGTTGCCATAATGTATTTTTCCGCCAATACTCCTTTTATCCAAAGCGTTTTTACCATGACATTAGGAGTAACTGCTATTTTCATTTTAGCTAAAATAGCTCCTTATCGGGCTAACCGGCTTTTGGTATTCTTCAATCCGGAAATAGACCCGATGGGAATAGGCTATCAGTTAAAGCAGTCATTGATTGCCATTGGTTCTGGAGGAATTTCTGGAGCTGGTTTGGGTATGGGCATACAGAAGTTCGGATTCATTCCCCAGCCCTTTTCAGATTCGGTTTTTGCTGCTTTTTCCGAAGAAACAGGCTTTATCGGCGGCTTTGTTTTAATCCTGCTTTTTTTGATATTTTTGTGGAGAGGGTTTAAAATAGCTAAAGACAGCAAAGACAGGTTTTTGCAGCTAAGCGCCGTAGGTATCACTTCCTGGATTGTTGTCCAGGCATTCATTAATATCGGAGCAATGATAGGCCTTCTGCCCTTGACCGGAATTCCTTTGCCTTTTATCAGCTATGGAGGCTCAGCTCTGATCATGGTTCTGATTGCTTCAGGCATACTGTTAAATATATCTAAAAATACATGAAAATACTTTTTGCCGGCGGAGGTACAGCCGGACATATCATACCGATTGTCGCTATTGCCCGAGAGCTGAGGAAAATCCGTCCGCAAAACGATTTAAAGCTTTTCTTTATCGGACCGCGGGACGATTTCGGTTATGTTCTGCTTTCCCAGGAAAACATTAAGGTAAAAACTGTTTTTGCCGGAAAAATCAGAAGGTACTTGGATTGGAAAACAGTTCTCCGTAATTTTGTTGACGTTTGCATAAAAATTCCCATCGGCATCATCCAATCCTTTTTCCATATTTTCTTTATGTCTCCTGATTTGGTTTTTTCCAAAGGCGGATTCGGATCTATTCCAGTGGTTATTGCCGCTAAAATGCTTTTCGTGCCGGTATTCCTGCACGAGTCTGACGTTGCTCCGGGAGCAGCCAATAAGTTCTTAAGCGACCTTACTTTCAAGATTTTCGTTTCCTTTCCGAAAACAGAATATTTCCCCCGGGGAAAAATGGTCTTAGTGGGCAATCCGACCAGAAAAGAACTGATGGACAGCAATAAAGAAGAAGCAAAAAAGTTTTTCAATTTAAATTCAAACAAGCCCGTCCTCCTGATTCTGGGAGGTTCGCAGGGATCGCAAAGGATAAACGACGGCATTCTTGATATTCTGCCGCAGCTTTTAAAGGATTTTGAACTGATCCACCAGTGCGGCGAAAACAATTATCAGACAACAAGAGCAGAATCAAAAGCAGTGATGAAGACAGAAGAAGAGCCCTTTTACCATCTTTTTCCTTTTTTAAAAGAACCTGAACTGCGCCGGGCATATGCTGTAGCTGATTTGATCATCAGCCGGGCAGGCGCTGGTAGTATATTCGAAATTGCCGCTGTAGCCAAGCCTTCAATTCTCATTCCTTTGCCGGAAGCCGCCCAGAATCACCAAGTAAAAAACGCTTATTCTTACCAAGAAAACGGAGCCTGTTTGGTTATTGAAGAAAATAATTTCACTCCCAGCCTTTTTCTTGAAAAGTTAAAAACTCTTTTTACCGATCAGGAAGAATTAAAACGAATGGCTGAAAAAGCTAAAGCCTTTTCCAAGATAGAAGCAGCCAAGACCATTGCCAATTATCTTAACCAATATCTTAACGAAAAATGATCAGCGAAGATTTCAAATTCATAAAGCCTGGCGAGGTAAGAACGAGAATAGCCCCTTCGCCCACAGGACATTTCCATATAGGTTCAGCCAGAACCGCTCTTTTCAATTATCTTTTTTCCAAGAAGCACAAGGGAAGCTTTGTTTTGAGGATTGAAGATACGGACCAAGAAAGATCATCGGCCGAATTTGAAAAAGACATTATGGAAAGCTTGAAATGGCTCGGCCTTAACTGGGACGAGGGCCCTGATACCGAAGAAAAATACGGTCCTTACAGGCAGAGCCAGAGAACTGATATTTATAAAAAGTATATGGAAAAACTGATTGTGGAAGATAAAGTTTACTACTGCTTTTGTTCTGAACAGGATTTGGAAGCTGAAAGGCAATACCAGATGTCCCAGGGGTTAACTCCTCATTATTCCGGCCAATGTGCCAGCTTGGACAAAAAAACAGTAAAGAAATATTTAGATGAAAAAAGACCATCAATAATACGTTTCAGGATCGCTCAAAAAAAAGTTGCTTTTGAAGATTTGATACGGGGGCACTTGGAATTCGACGCCTCTTTGATGGGGGATATGGTCATTGCCAAAAGTCTGGATTCGCCTTTATATAATTTCGCTGCGGTTATTGATGATTTTGAAATGAAAATCTCCCACATCATCAGGGGAGAAGACCACATTTCCAACACTCCGAAACAAATCCTGCTTCAGGAGGCTTTAGGATTTCCCCAGCCTTTATACGCCCACCTGCCCCTTATATTGGGAGAAGACAGGGCGAAAATGAGCAAAAGAGAAGGTTCTGCTTCAGTTTATGATTTCAGGAAAGAAGGCTATTTGCCCGAGGCCCTGATTAATTTCATGGCGTTTTTAGGCTGGAATCCGGGAGACGAAAGAGAAATATATTCTCTGCCTTCTTTAATCAAGGAATTCTCTTTGGAAAAAATCCAAAAAGGCGGAGCTATTTTTAATATTAAAAAGCTGGATTTTTTAAACGGCTTTTACATCAGGCAGCGCTCTACTGAAAAACTGGCAGAATTATGCCTTCCTTATTTGGCTGCAGCCGGATTGCCCATAAAAACTGAATCTGACGATCTGGTGAAAATCGTTTCACTCTACCAAGAAAGACTGAAAAAACTTTCTGAAATCGTTGAGTTGGCTGATTTCTTTTTCAAAGACAAACTTGATTACGAGAAAGATATGCTAAAATGGAAAGAGATGTCAGATAAAGAAATAAAAGATTCTCTTGATAAAACTGAAAAGCTGCTGTCCAAAATAGGGGAGTGGCGCAAAGAAAAACTGGAAGAGGTTTTATCGGAAGAAGCTGAGAAAACAAACAATAGGGGAGCAATACTTTGGCCACTGAGAGTAGCGCTTACCGCTAAGGAAGCATCGGCCGGACCGTTTGAAATAGCAGAAATCCTGGGAAAAGAAAAAACATTAAAAAGAATAAAAGAAGCTAAAGAGCTTTTCTAAAATGAAAAAGATAATCGTAATTTCAATATTAGTTTGCTTTCTCTTACCCACTTTTTCTTTTGCCCAAAAGATGCCGGAAACCATGGAAGAAGCCGGACAATTCGGCGAAAAATTATTTGAAGAAGGTGAAAGGCAAATGCCGGGAATAGTTGAAAAAATGTGGAACGAAGACGTTCTGCCCATCTGGCAGAAAATGTGGGGCTGGCTTTCTTCATACATCAACTCAAAGATTATGAGCTGGCTTAGTCCGGAAGTCGAAAAAAGAAAAGAAATCTTCCAAGAAAACTTTCCTGAAGAAAAAGAGGAAATGAAACAGGAAGCGAAAAACGAAGCGTCCTCATTGTGGAATAAATTTAAAGAACTAATAAAATAAAACTATGAAAGAAATTTTAACTAAAGAAATTGCCGACAAGTTAATGAATATAAAAGGGGAGGCCAGAGGCATTGCCATAAAGCAAGATGGTGAATACATTTTAAAAGAAAAAGGCAGGGAAGGTCTGGAAAAAGTGGAAAAAGAAATGGAAAAAGCAGGCTATCCTTTTAAATATTCTAAAATAAACAACATGAAATTTTATCCGGCAGGATTAAGGGCCTTGTCTTTGCTGGCCTTTAAACAGGCTTTTGATTCCGACGATGAAGCTATCAGAAAGGTTTGCGCTTTCCAGCCCAAAACTTCTTTGGTCATCAGATTGTTTGCCAAATATTTTTTTTCAATTCCCAATATAATGAAAAGGGCTCAGGATATGTGGGGGAAATATTGGAATATAGGTAAATTGACTTTCGTAGAATATGATGAAAAAGGAGGCCGCGCCGTTTTAAAGGTAGAGGATATGGAATTAGATCCTATTTGGTGCAGGTGCAACGAAGGATACATGGCTTCTTTGGCTGAGCTGGTTTTACCCAAAAAAGGCAAAAAAATACAATGCAGGGAAACTAAATGCCCGTCCAAGGGCGATAAATATCACGAGTTTGTGATAACTTTTTAATTCATATTATTGTGCGACATTAAAAAATGATACAGGCCATTAGGGCAGGGAACTCTAATGGTTTTTGTTTTCTTTGGCGCTTGACAACACGTCTGTGGAAAATATATAATTAAAGTAGGAGATTAGCTTTATCGTATTTCAAAGGACAAGGAGGAAGCAAATCTCTTAAGAGAAAGATTTGGACATTAGCTCCTATGTAAAGGGTTAACAACATATAATCCTGGCGGAGCAAACACTTCAACCCAATCTCTCTCTTTACCGAACAAAGTTCTTTTTATTAAACACTGTTCTTTCCTGATTATCTCGCCAACTATGATTGGCATATAAACTCCTACATCCAATTCCGTAAGAGTAAAGGGCTCACTATTTGTTCTATTGTGAGTCCTTTTTCCCTTTTTATACAGAGATAAGTATTGAGGGGAGCACTTGACAGGCCTTTTGGGCTTGATATTATGAGTATAGACTAGTGCGTATAATATCCCTTACACGCATAAAGAATATGAGCAAATTACAGCTACCTTATTTAGATGACTTTCTTCTAGGGCTTCAAACAAGGAATCTTTCAGAAGAAACTGTATATAATTATGAACGGGACTTAAAAGTTTTTGAAAATTTTTTGAATGAGATTAATACCCCATTCGAAAAGATTGACAAGAAAACTGTTCTTAATTATAAAGCTTACCTAACTTCCCAAGACCGCAGGACTCCAAAATCTATCCTTGGAAAGAAAAGATTGGCCAGTTTCTCGATGAATAGAATGCTTTCTACTCTTAGATCTTATTTAAGATTCCTAACAAATATAGATTGTGCTATACCCGTTCCTCCCAATGCCATAGAGCTGGTAAAAACTGAAAAAAATCTGCCCCGCGTCGGAGAGTTTGATGAAATAAAAAAACTAGTTGAAGCTCCCACGCAACTGGAAAAAAACAAAATCGTCTCTTTGCGTAATCGAGCAATATTAGAAACTTTCTTTTCTACAGGGGCAAGAATTTCAGAGCTTATAAACATCAAGATGAGTGATATTGATAAGAATGGCCGAATTTTCATCAAAGGCAAAGGAAAAAAAGAAAGATTTGTTTATCTAACACCTAGGGCCCAAAGGCATATTGGAAAATATTTGGATGTTCGTGCTGGAGGTGAATCTCCTTACTTATTTGTTCCCTATCGTGGAAGAAACGTAAACCTTAAAGCGAAAAAGCTTTCTCCTAACTATTTAGAAGAAAGAATTAAAAAATATCGGGAATTACTTGGTCTGAATATTCCCATTACTCCTCACGGTCTCCGCAGAGCTTTTGCTACATTTTTAGCTGAAAAAGGAGCCAGTGTAGCTGCAATTCAGATATTATTGGGCCATGAATCTTTGGATACTACCACGCGTTACGTTCGAATTTCCAATCGTTTCGCAGAAAAAAGCTTCCAAAAATATCATCCGCTAAAAGAATAATTATGTCCTATTTGCCTAAACCTAAGACACTTTGGAAAAATTGGAATACGGTAGAAAAAAAGATTGAAGAAGAAACATTTTGGCTAAACAATGCTATAAATACTTTCTTTAAAGAAGAAAAAGGTGCTCCTATGGGATGTCGCGAATGCTTTCTACGAAGAATTGCTATTTTAATTGTCTCAGGAAAAGTAAAAGCAAAAGAAATTACAAGATCCCCAATTTTAAAAAGTTTTTGGATTAATAAAAAACTGAGGAAAAAGAATAAAACCAAAAAATGTCATGGAAGTGATTGGCACCAAGAAACAATGGAAAAAATTGAAAGTCATTTTCTTTCTCTCGGTTTTAAAGTAGACAGCGAGCCAGAAATACATGGTGGTCGCGCCGATCTAGGAATATTTAAAAAGGGTAAACCAAATTTATATATTGAAGTAGGAACAACTTCCTTTTTTAAACTTTGGTTAAATTTAGAAAGAAAAAGAATAAAAAAATTTATCTATTTGATAGTACCTAATGACGATAAATTAATTGAATTTACTTGTTTATGAATATATCTAAAATAGTCAATGAAACCAGCTGTTTTGACCTACAGTTCCGCAGAGATGTCAGGCATAAAAGAACTAACTCTCCCATATACTACTCCTGGAAGGCGCAGTTTGTCATTGTCGGTTCTATCGATAAAGAAGAGCTGTTAAGGAGGATAAAAGAAACCTTGGACTGCGGCCGGCTCCACTATATTACTGGAACCCAGATAAGGTATTCTGTGCAGAATATTGACGAGCTTCACGATAAAATTGTTCCCTTTTTCAAAGAACATTCTCTTTCCGAAGACAAAAAGAAAGATTTCGAACTTTGGTCTGAAGCAATTGCCATTCTTTATCAAAATAAAGGCAAAGCTCTCAGCCAATGGCCTAAGGAGCGATTTGAACGATTAATAACTATCCAAAAATCATCCCAGCAGTATAAAAGCAAAAAAAACAGGATTCCAAAGTGGATTCCTGTGGCTCAAGCTGTCTTGGAACATCTCACAAAATAGCCTTATTCCCCCCTTATTTTTAGGCCAAAATAGGCCTTTTTAGCCCTATTATAGCTTATATAGTATAAAACTACCCTCCTTCCCTATTTACCGTTATACCCTATTATTGTCGCACAATAAATTAGAAAGCTCTCCTCGTAAGAAGAGAGCTTCTTTTTTGATTTCTTTGCAGGTTATTGGTTCTATCTTCGCCGCAAGGCTATTATTCTGGTAAGCGTGGACTGCTGCACTAAATTTTCGTCTAGAACATGAATCGTAGGGAAACGACAACCTGTTGTAGATACTCTATCGTGGGTTTTGAAAATTTTTATGATCAGCTCTCGAGATCCTTGTCCCCTGCTATCAGTTTCACTAAGTAAACCAGGGTCAAACTCATCTCTCCAACCACATGCTGGACAAAAAGCAGTATATCCTAAAGGAGAAATAACCTCTTTAATCTCCTGGGTCAATCCCCCTTCTTGGAACAATTCCCTTGCTCTTTTGCCAAGCTGGGTATTGGTGGTTTTCACAAATTCATGTATCATCAACTGGCCATCACTCGCTGAAATTAAAATCAATTCGTTACCAATACAGATAGTGATGTTTGCGTCGCCGTAAGGATTATTCAGCGACTCCTTACCCCAATAGTGTCCTTTCAACCAAGCCTTACTCCATAAAGACTGCAAAAGCTTTCTAGCCCTCAACAACAAATCATAGTTCATTTCAATCCTCCCTAATAAAAATAGCTGATAATATTATATTAAAAATAAACAAAAAAATCAAGCTGCAAAACTTGACACTAACTCTTAAATAATAGTGTAATAAATATCGAATTAAAACGTCTTAATATTAAGAGAAAACTAATCCCGCTCGCGGGATTGTACCCGCCCTACGGCGGGTTTTTCGTTCAGGCGCCTAATCTCCTTTCTCTGTTTGAATAATCATTAATGATTTTTTCAAATTCTTTTGGACCGAAATCGGGACAAAAAGTTTTTGTAAAATGAAGCTGTGAGTAAGCCGTGTCCCACATCATGAAACCGGCAGAAACGTGCGGATCGTTTTTGCAGCCCGTTCTGATAAGCAGATCGACTGGCGGCAGATCTTTTGTCCAAAGATTTTCTTTTATCAAAGTTTTATTAATTTTTATTTTTTTCTTCTGGTAAAGTTTGGATATTCTCTCAATACAGTCTCTCATCTCGTCGGTTCCGTCGTAAGCCAAAAGAAAAGTCAAAAAATAATTATTGTAATTTTTAGTCGCTGCCAAAGACATTTCTATCGCTTCCTGGGCTTTCTCGGGCAAAATCTCTTTCCATCGGCCGATAACATTTATTTTCACTTTGTTCTTGTGGATTTCTTTATCTTTAGCTATTCTTTCAAAATGTTCGGTATATAGCTTAAATAGAAAATCCACCTCTTTTTTAGGCCTTTTGGTCAGATTATCCCAGGAGCCGGCCCAGAAAGTAATGTATGGAATTCCAAGCTCTTTGCCTTTCTTCAATATCTTCTCAAACATTTTTATACCCTGCTGGTGGCCAATCCAGGCACTCAATCCCCTTTTCTGCGCCCATCTGCGGTTACCGTCAGGAATAATGGATACATGTTTGGGAATGTTTTTATTAGACATAATTTTAAAGTAAAAAATCGCTTTCAATTTTAATGCTTTTCGGCAGAATCCAAGGAAAATGGAATCCGAAAAAGTAAACCAGCTTTACGGCCAGTTTCGAAAATATAATCCGCGGAATAAAAAAAACTTTAACTGCTCTAATATATTTTATAAAATCAGGGAAATTTTTCAAGAGTAAATCTGCAGCGATCAAGCCCCAGACCACTCCCCCGCCAGACCAGGGTTTGCAAAGTCCGGCAGCATCCCCGCAAAGTGTAACCTGTTTTTGAGAAAGAAAAAGGAAACTCTGAGGGACAAGCGCTGATGTTATTCTTTCCAAATGAAGATTATTTTTCTTTAAAAATTCTTCAAAAACATCTTTCACTTCTTTCGAATTGCCGATTACGCCGTATTCAATCTCATTGCCCCTGGGAATCTTCCAGATAAAACCTTGATTTATCGGCCAAGTCTCAACAAAATCAGAATTGTCTTGTTTCGCTAAAAATCCCTGTATGGCCAGACGAACGTCCAACTCTTTCGGACTCAAACTTTTTCTGACTGCAGAATTCGGACCGTCACAACCGATAACTCTTTCGAAGTCTTCTTTTAATTCAGAGACATCGGTTACTGCATGCTTTAACATAATCCTTGCGCCTGATTTCTCAGCCAAATCAGCTGCCAAGTTATCAAGCTCAAGATGGCTCATGACGAAAAACTTTTTGGAAAATATGACTTTAACAGTTTTTTTCGGAAAATGAATCAAAACAGAATTAATCTGGTTTTGAATCAAATCCCTGCTTTGGGGAATAAAATCCAAAATCCTCTGGCTAAACAATCCGGAGCAAGCTTCTTTTCCTATTCTATCTCTCTTTTCAAAAACAATAACCTCATGGCCCTTTTTCGAAAGGCGCCTCGCTAAATAAAGCCCGTTGATACCTGCTCCGACAATAGCTATTTTCATAGGTTTTAATCTGCCTGATACTCTATTTTAAGCGGTTCTTTGTCCTGCTGTTTTGCGGTTATATAACCTAAAGCAAAAGAAAGCAAAGATACCAGAATAACGCCGACAACCAAAATTATGTCCGCTCTATGAATTTTGACAAAATCTTTCATCTTTGTTAATATCATCTTGTTAATTAAATTATATATATTATGGCAAAAACAAAAGCTACAGGATCAACTAAATTAGGAAGGGATTCAAGGCCTAAATATTTGGGTATAAAGCTATTTGCAGGACAAAAGGTTAAAGCTGGCGGCATTATCGTCAGACAGAGAGGCACCAAGTTCCTTCCCGGAAAAAACGTCAAACGAGGAAACGACGACACTCTTTTTGCTTTGAAAGAAGGTACGGTTAACTTTAAAACTAAAAAGAAAAGGAGTTTCAATAACTCCCAAAGAACCGCTAAGGTTGTTAACGTTGAATAGCTGCCCTGATAAACTCACGGAATAAAGGATGCGGATTTAATGGTTTTGATTTGAATTCAGGATGAAACTGGCTTCCCACAAAAAAGGGATGCTTTTTAATTTCAATGATCTCCACTAAATCCCTTTCAGGATTAACTCCTGATGTTATCAAGCCCTTTGCTTCAAGCTCTTTCCTAAATTCATTGTTCAATTCATAGCGATGGCGATGCCTTTCTTTTACTAGGATATCGCCTTTTTTGTTCGGCTTTCCCCAACGGGATTTTAAATAAGCTGAATGGGCAATGGTTCCCTTTTTAATCAAACAGGAATAATCTCCCAGCCTCATAGTCCCTCCGTATTTTTTCTCCTGGATTAAGGCTTCCTGCTCTGGCATAGTGTCAATAACCGGATACTTGCAGTGTTTAACGATTTCAGTCGTATTGGCCTCTTTCATATGACAAACGTTTCTAGCAAATTCAATAACTGCCAGCTGCATGCCAAAACAAAGCCCTAAGTAAGGAATCTTATTCTTCCTGCAGTATTCAATCGCTTTGATCTTGCCCTCTGTCCCCCTGCTGCCGAATCCGCCAGGCACGATTACGCCATTAAGCTTCTTCAATTCTTTAAGTTTACCCGGGTCTTTCTCATAAGATTCGCTTGATAACCAGGATAACTCTATTTTCAATTTATAGAACCAGGAAGCGTGCTTTACCGCCTCAATTATGGAAATGTAAGAATCTGCCAGGGTAAAATCTCCTGTTTCAAAATATTTTCCGACAATACCGATTTTAACCGTTTTCTTTGCCGTTTTAATAACCTTGACCAGCTTTTTCCAGTCTTTTAGATTCTGTTTTCTCTGCCTTAAGCCGAACTTCTTCAAAATCATTTTCCCAAGATTGTCTTTTTCAAAATTAACCGGTATCTCGTAAATTGATTTGATGTCAGGAGCGGATATTACGTCTTCTTCCTGAACGTTGCAGAAAATCGATATTTTCTTTTTCCTGGGCTGGTCAAGCGCCACTTCCGAACGAGCAATAATAATATCAGGCTGTATGCCGCCGGAATTCAAGGTTCTGACAGCGTGCTGGGTAGGTTTGGTTTTCATTTCCCCGATCATATTGGGAACCGGCAGATAACTGACTAAAATAAAAAGAACATCTTTTGGATGTTGCAGTTTCATCATTCTGGCTGCTTCCAGAAAAAGAAGATTCTGGTATTCGCCGACAGTCCCGCCGATCTCAATCAAAACGAATTCAGCTTTTGTTTTTTTAGTAGCATTCTGGATGCGGGAAATCACTTCGTTAGGAATATGAGGCACCACTTCCACGCATTTGCCTCCGTATTCCAAATTCCTTTCCTTACGGATGACCGTTTCGTAAACGCGGCCGGTGGTAATGTAATTCTCGGTTGTCAGTTCTTCATCCAAAAACCTTTCATAATTACCGACATCCTGATCGCACTCCACTCCGTCTTTTGTCACGAAAACCTCTCCGTGCTCTATGGGATTCATCGTCCCTGCGTCAACGTTAATGTACGGGTCGATTTTCACTGCCGTCACTTTGAAGCCCTTGCCCTGCAGAATCTTTCCGATGGAAGCTGTGGCCACGCCTTTTCCAATGCCGGACATCACTCCGCCTGCAATGAAAATGAATTTAGCCATAGCTACTCTTCCAATTTACTGACTATCGCTCTGATTTCGACCTCTAAATTGTGCTCAAGTTTAATTTTAACCGGGAACTCCCCTATCTCTTTTATGGGTTCTGGCAAACCAACCTGGGTTTTTTTTACGTCAAACCCCATTTCCTTTAATTTGTCGGAAATCTTTTGCGCATTAATTGATTCGAACAGCTGTCCTTCTTCTCCGACTTTAACGGCAATAGCCAGTTCCATGTCATCAATCTTTGAAGCAAGCTCCTGGGCTTTTTTCAATTCATCTTCAGCTTTTTTCTCCTGGATTTCTTTCTGTACTTCAAGCCATTTTAAAGCTTCTTCGGTCGCTGGCTTTGCCAAACCTTTATCAATCAAAAAGTTCCTGGCATAGCCTTCTTTAACTTCCTTAACCTCAAACTGCTTTCCCACCCTTTCAACGTCTTTTAATAAAATAACCTTCATAATATATTATCTTAATTCAATTCTTTAATTATTTCAACTGCTTTATCAAGTTGGGGGTCGCGGCCGGCATTGTAATCTTCATCCGTCATCTCTACCATTATATCAGGTTCCAGGCCTTTGTCAGTAATGAAGTCTCCTTTTGGAGTCAACCATTTGGCAATAGTCACTTTCAAGGAAGAACCGTCCCTTAATTCAGCCAATTCCTGGACAGACCCTTTGCCGAATGATGTTTCGCCGATTAACTTGATTCCCCGATTATCCCTTAAAGCCCCTGCCAGAATCTCAGAGCCTGAAGCTGATCCTTTATTAATTAATATTACTACAGGATAAGCAAGCAGTTTTGAATTTCCTTGGGCCAAATATGAATATGGTTCTTCTGCTCCGCCAAAGTCCTCAACAACCACTACCTGGTTCTTTTCCAAAAACCAGCCGGCAATATCCTGAGCAACATCCAGATACCCTCCAGGATTATTCCTTAAATCAATAATTATTCTGTCAGCATCGCTATTTAATATTTTAGCAGCTGCATCTCTAAAATCAAAAGAAGCTACTTCAGAAAATTGGTAAAGTTTCAGATAAGCGATATTATCATCCCTGATTTCCAGTTTCAAGGAAGGAATATCAATCACTCCCCTAATTATTTTAATATCTCTATTCTCTCCCCACTCTTCCCGAAAAATCGTCAGAACAACTTCAGTCCCTTTTTGGCCGCGGATCAGACTGACTGCCTCATCTGTTGTTATATCAACAGTGGATTTTCCGTCAACACTCATAATCTTATCGCCAGCTCTCAGCCCTGCTTTTTGGGCCGGCGTTCCTTCTAATGGAGCGACTACCTGAAGCTGGCCGTCCTTGATGTCAATTTCCATGCCCACGCCTTCAAAACTTCCTTTAACGTCTTCAACAAATCTTTTAGCGTCATCAGGCTTTAAAAAAACAGTATATGGGTCGTTCAAAGAATCAACCATGCCGGAAATCGCTCCGTAAATCAGTTCCTGAACATTGATTTCCGCTTTGCCTACATATTTATCCTGTATGGTCTGCCAAGTTTCCCAGAAAAGAGAGAAATCAAGGTCTTCTGGCGGGCAAACCTGGCAGACAACCTTGGACTGGCCATACCAAAAGCCAAAGCCGAAAGCAACCGCTATCATGACGATTACAAAAAAAAGAATGGAAACTTTAGCTATTTTGCTCAACATATTAGAAATAAACTAAAAAACAAAACTTTGTTTTGATTTAAACACTATTATATTAATTTACCATAATAAAATATTTGAAACAAGCAAAAAACCCTTGATCAGGGTTTTTCTGCTGTGCCCCCGCCGCGACTCGAACGCGGAACCACTTCCTTAAAAGGGAATTGCTCTACCAATTGAGCTACGGGGGCTTAAATGCCTTCTTCCTGTAATTCTTCCAATAATTCTTTTTGTTTTTTTGTTAACTTCTTGGGAGTTCTGACAACTAACTCAACATACATACTCCCTGTTCCAAAACCTGAAAAATGAGTTAATCCTTTGCCTGAAATCTTCAATATTTTTCCTGATTCTGTTCCAGATGGTATTCTAAGAAAAATCTTCTTTCCTTGCAAGGTCATTATCTCTGTCTCGCCTCCCAAAGCTGCCTGGCTGAAAGAAATCGACTCTTGAGAATATAAATCATCTCCTTTCCTTTTGAAAACAGGATGCTTCCTGACGAATATTCTAACATATAAATCGCCTGCTTTTCCAGAGCGCCTGCCAGCTTCTCCCTGCCCCTCAATCTTAATTATCTGATTGCTGTCTACGCCAGCCGGAACGAAAACTTTAATTCTCTCCTGTTTTTTTATCCTTCCTTCTCCCTGGCAAACATTGCAGGGTTTCTCCGGTTTAAAACCTTCTCCTCCGCATTCAGGACAAGTGGCGTTTTGTGCAAAAGAACCAAGAGGAGTTCTTCTTATCTGCTGGACCCAGCCCGTGCCTCTGCAGGAAAAGCATTCTTTTACTTTGGTCCCCGGTTCGCCTCCTGTGCCCTGGCACCTGGAACAGGAAACGAATTTATCCAAAATAATTTCTTTTTCTTTGCCGGAAAGCACGTCCTCCAAAGGAATTTCCATTTCAACCTCAATGTCTTTACCGCGTTTGAAGTCTTTTTTCTTTCTTCCCATTCCGAAACCCAAAAAGTCCTCCATCAAATCGCTCAAGTCTCCGAAATCAAACTCAAAATCAACATTCTGCCTGCCGGAAAATGAACTAAAATCAAATCCGGAATCAAAACCAGCTCCTTCTTCAAAAACCCTACCGAATTGATCGTACTGGGCTCTCTTGTCTTTATTCGAAAGGGTCTGATAAGCTTCGCTTATCTCTTTGAATTTTTTCTCGTCTCCGCCTTTGTCAGGATGATATTTATGGGCCAGCTTGTAATATGCTTTTTTAACTTCTTCATGAGAAGCATCCCGAGAAAGACCCAGGATTTGATAATAGTCCTTCATAAATTATTTTTCTTTGTATTCCCCTTCTTCCGGTTTTTTTTCTTCTTCTGATACTTTCTCTTCTTTCGGTTTCTCCTGCTTTTGCGCTTGCTGATAAAGTTCAGTCCCTACTTTTTGTAGGCTCTGTGATAAATCTGAAGTTTTCTGTTTAATTTCTTCAATATTATCACCATCTTTCACTTTCTTCAACTCATTAAGTTTTTCTTCTATTTCTTTCTTGGCTTCCGGGGAAATCTTATCTCCCGATTCTCTCATTGTTTTCTCCGTCATATAAACAACATTGTCAGCCATGTTCTTAGCCTCAATTGATTCCTGCTTTTTCTTGTCTTCTTGGGCATGTGCTTCAGCTTCCTTTTTCATTTTTTCCACTTCTTCTTTTGAAATGCCGGTAGATCCTTCTATCCTTATTGAGTGGGATTTACTGGTTGCCTTATCTTTGGCAGTAACGTTCAAAATGCCGTTGGCGTCAATATCAAAAATCACCTCAATCTGGGGAACACCTCTGGGAGCTGGCGGAATACCGTCCAACATAAACTTTCCCAAACTTTTGTTATCGTGAGCCATAGGCCTTTCTCCCTGCAGAACATGGATTTCAACTGATGTCTGACTATCAGCCGCCGTGGAAAAAACCTGGTTTTTTGAAGTAGGTACGGTCGTATTCTTAACAATCAAAGGAGTACTTACCCCGCCCAAAGTTTCAATTCCCAAAGAAAGCGGAGTTACGTCCAACAATAAAACATCTTTAACGTCTCCCTGCATAATGCCAGCCTGGATAGCTGCTCCGACAGCCACCACTTCATCAGGATTAATTGAACGATTGGCTTCCTTGCCGAATATTTTCTTTAATTCTTCCTGGATCTTCGGCATTCTGGTCTGGCCTCCGACTAAAACTATTTCTTCAATATCTTTCGGCTCTAACTTGGCTTCTCTCAAAGTCTGTTTTACCAAATCAATAGACTTATCGATATAATCATTAACTAATTCTTCAAGCTTTGACCTGCTCAACTTAAAATAGAAATGCTTGGGACCGGAAGAATCAGCTGTAACAAAAGGCAGATTGATTTCAGCTTCCACGACAGAAGACAATTCAATCTTTGCTTTTTCAGCCGCTTCCTTTATTCTTTGCAAAGCTAAAGGATCTTTTGATAAATCAATACCATCGCTCTTTTTGAATTCATTAACCAGCCAGTCCATTATCTTCTGGTCAAAATCATCCCCTCCCAAATGAGTATCTCCGCCAGTTGCTTTTACTTCTATGGTGTCTTCAGAAACATCCAGAACAGATATGTCAAAAGTGCCTCCGCCAAAATCATAAACAATAATCTGCTCTCCTTTCTTTTTATTCAAGCCGTAAGCCAAAGCAGCGGCTGTCGGTTCGTTAATCACCCTTTTTACGTTAAATCCGGCAATTTCTCCGGCAACCTTAGTTGCTTTTCTCTGGCTGTCGTCAAAGTAGGCAGGGCAGGTAATAATAGCTTCGTCTATCTTTTCTCCCAGTTTTGCCTCAGCATCAGCTTTCAACTTTTGTAAAATCATGGCCGAAATCTCAGCTGGCTTTAACCATTTTTCGCTCATCTTCACTTCAACGCCGCCATCTCCAGCTTCTCTAATCTCGTAAGGCATAAGCTTTTTGTCTTTTTGCACCTCCGGATCGGAAAAGCGCCGGCCGATTAATCTCTTAACTGAGAAAATGGTGTTTTGAGGATTGGTTACCTGCTGCCTTTTAGCCAAAACGCCGACCAGCCTTTCTCCACTTTTAGTTAAAGCAACGACAGAGGGAGTGGTTCTTCCTCCTTCTTTGTTTTCAATTATTTTTGGTTCCCCGCCTTCCATGGCTGCCATGGCAGAAAAGGTTGTTCCCAAATCAATACCTAATATTTTACCCATATTTTTATTAATTTAATAAATTAAAAAATAATATTATTTTGCGACTTTTACTTTCGCAGGCCTTAATAACCTGCCGTTAATAATATAGCCTTTTTGAACTTCTTCTAATATAACTCCGGATTGACCGCCTTCTTTGGTTTCAATCGCCTCGTGCAAGTTAGGATCGAACTTCTCACCAGCTGTCTTCATTTCTTCAACCCCCTGGTTTTTCAAGAAATCCATGATCTGATTTTTAAGCTGTAAAATCCCTTTTACGTTTTCGTCTTTCTTTAACCCTTCTGGCAATTTATTTTCAATCAGTTCAAAATTATCCAGAATGGGAATAATCTTCAAAATAAGTTCTTCGCCGGCATAAGCGAGTAAAGCAGTAATTCTCTCCATTTCTTCTTTTTTGTAATTCAAAAAATCAGCTCTCGCTCTCTGCCAGCCGGCCAAATACTCGTCTTTCTGCTTTAAACACTCTTCCAGTTTCTTTTTTAAATTTTCATCTTGTTTTTCAACCATATATTAAACTTTATCCAATAAATGAATTAAAGAATTCAGAGAACAGATGCTTTTATCGTAATCCATTCTTTTCGGGCCGAATATGGCCAAAAGTCCCTGTTCATTTTTCGGGAAATGGCATTTGGTCACTATGGCGCTGAATTCTCTGGCTTTGGGCAAAGGATTTTCTTTGCCGATGTAAACTTTAATATCAGCATCTAAATCAAAATCAGCTATTTCTTCCTCAAAGCTTTTAACCATAGCAATGAAATCGTCAATCAGCTTTCTTTCCTTGAATTCCGGCTCTTTGATTATTTCCTCCCAGCCTTCCTTCCAAAATATTTTCTTGTCAGATAAATACCCTAAAGAAAAATTTGAGGAAACCAAGGCCAAATTCTTGGTTACGGATTGGAGAAACTTTATTGTATCATCCATTTCCCCATTAAACCAGTCAGATTCAAAAATATCCTCTTTCAAAGAATGTTCCTGCAATAAACTATCAACGAAAAAGCGATAGCCCTTATCGGTCGGCACTCTGCCGGCCGAAGTATGGGGTTGGGAAAGAAAACCCGCATCGGTCAGCTTCTGCATTTCGTTCCTAATAGTAGCAGAGCAAACATCAAAATCACATTTCTTTTCCAGAAATTCAGAACTGACCGGTTCAACCGACCTGATGTAGTTTTTGATGATATTATTCAATATCCCTGTCTGCCTTTCGGTTAATTCCATATACATCCATAATAACCGGATTAGCAGTCACTGTCAAGGAGTGCTAACGCCTCTAAACTTAGGATTGGCAAAATTGCCGAACCTCAATTCAATGTATTCCAAGTCATGCCTCTCTTCTGAAGATATTCTCTCCTCCAAAAGCACTTTCAGCTTCATTAGTTGCCAGTCTATATCGTTCTGAAGATTAAAATACAGCTCCCAACCGTCTTCAGCAACCGCCACCAGCTTGTCCGTAGAAGAAACGAAAAACTCTGCAACCTGAATATTCAAATTTTTCTCCAGATTAAAATTAATCTGCAAAATCTTAGCCAAATCGTCTTTATCAATCGCCTGCTCCCCTGTTTTCTTCTCGTCCTGGGAATAAGAATCATTGATTATTATTTCTCCAGCAGGAACTTCTTCAATCTTTTCAAAGACTATTCCGTTTTCATCTATTTTAAAACAATCGTTCTCATTAGCACACCAAAGAGCAACTCTCTGTCTTTCTTGTATCTCAATGGATAATTTGTCCGGCAGCCTCATTTTCACGTCGGCCAAACCGATCTCAGGATATTTCATCAAAATATTCTCTTCTATCTTCCCAGCATTAATTCTAAAAAATAGACTGCCTTTTAAGCCAACCTCTTCTTTAACTATACTTTCAATATCCTCAGTCGATATTTTCTCATTGCCGTTTATCTTAATTTCTTTAATCTTAAAAAATGGCGTAAAAAAAACGAAATAACAAAGGCCGGTAGCAACAATCAAAAACAAAAGAAAAAACCAAAAAAAGCGATTGCGGTAAATCGGTTTTCTCCTCTTATATCTGTGCGATTTCCTGTAATGCTTCATTTAAAGGCTTCTTTTAATTTTTCTCAGTTTCTCAAAAGCGAAAGTCAGCCAGTATTTCTTAGATAAAGGAAAATCCTGCGTCTTTAAGTACTGATAAAGTTCTCCGGAAAAGCCCATTTTAAAAAGGGTCGGGCCTGCCCAGGGATGATTGGGGTTTTCTTTGGGATCAACAAACCCCCAGAAATCATATGTCTTACATCCCCTTTCTTTTGCTTCTTTTATCGCCTCCCACTGCAAAAGATAGGCAACAGGAACCTTATGGTATTTCGGAGATAAAGCTGCCTGATGGTAAAAAGCAATGCCAGACCAAAAAACAACCAAAGCTGAAGCAACAATCTCGCCTTTGTACTTACCGAAAAATAATAAAGTTTGATTATCCTTTGATAAAACATCAAACTCATTCTTAACAAAATTAAGGGAAAAAGGAACAAACCTCTGGTGTTTGGCAACTTCTTTATTAAGTTTATCGTAACAAGCCACGTCTTTCATTTCATTGCTCTTTGAAATTTCAATTTCAGGATTCTTTTGAGCCTGGCGGATAAGGTAGCGGGTGGTTTTGCGCATATCAGACAAAAGTTCTTGTTCTGGCAAACTAATATCAAGCTTCCAGGTAGCTTCATAAGCATTGGCATGCATTTGGGCTGTTTTAAAGCAAAGATTCTTAAAAATGTTTTGGTTTTCCGGATTATCTTCCCATAAGGGATTCATCCTGATAAAAGCAGCTCCCTCTTTTTCCCCGAGCTTTTTCAAATATTCCAAAAGCGCGTTCAAGACTTTTAAATTCTGTTTTTGCGATTTAACGTTCGGCCCGTGCTGAATAAGCAAGAAAGTGCCTCTTCTGGCAGCTACCTTTGAAACCAAAGCCGTTCCAATCAATTCCCCATCGTAAATCCCCAACCGCCAAATCTTATTTCCCATAGCCTTATTGAAATCTCCCCAATTCCAAGATTGCAAAAAAGTTTTATCTTCGCAACCTAAAAGAAAGTCTTCCCAAATCTTTTTATCCTGTATTTCTTTTATTTCTAGTTTCATTATATTATTTTATTTAAATCGTCATTAATAATAATCGGTTGCATCGCTAAAATTTCATCTTTATACAAAACGTCTGGGATATCATTTAATAAAAATATCTTTTTATCTAATATATGAGCAAAGCCCATTTCTAAAAAAACATTGCCGCCGATATAATTTTTTATTCCCTTTTTATCAATATTAACAACCAGGATAGCATCCGAATTTTGAATCAAATGGAAGTATCTTTTTATCAAATCTTCTTCTGATTCCTTTCTAAAACTTATATCTCCACTTTCTCCTTTAGTTTTTAAAAATTCTTCCATAGATATTTTACCACTCAAAATCTTTCTAGAATAAAAAGGAATTTCTACTCTGTGTCCTTGCTTTAATAATTTATCAGCTATTTCCTTAGTTTTATATGTAAAATCAATACTTGCACAAATTGCTATTTTCATACCTTATTAAATTGCTTTAAAAATTTTACGATTATTTTCGCTTCTTTCTCAGATATATTAATATGGGTCGGCAGATTCAAAACAATTTTAGACAATTTTTCAACCTGAGGACAAGAACCCAAGGCATACCCCACCTTTTCCAATCTGGTATCGTGTGGAGCAATAGGAGTCGTATACCAATCCCCTATTAAAAGGTTTTTCTGCCAGGCTGATTTAATAATCTCGTGCGCTTTTAAGTGTTTTATTGTAAACCTTAAAAAAGTTTGTTTTGAATCAACTGAATCCAAGGGTAATTCAAAGCCAGTATTCTTTAATTCATTATAGTAAAAATCAGCAATTTCCCGGCGATGATTATTAAACTTCTCTAACTTTTTAAACTGATTTAAAGCAAGTACAGCCAAGGCATTAGGCATTCTTTTGGGAAAATAACAGGGCCTTTTGCCCCTTTTCTCCTTCCAGTGGACAGCTTTTGATAAAACCCGAAGCCACTGAAATAAAACAAGTAGATATTTGCCGAATATTTTATAAGTCGGTAGAATCAGCCAGTTCATCAACACAGGATGCAATAATTGCTGAAAAGTCCAACAGCGAGAAGGATATCCGACTTTCTTTTGGAACTGCCTCAATCTTCTAGCCAATTCATCATCATCAGTTACAGCCATTCCGCCGTAAACGGAAGAAATAATCTTATCCCTGGAAAAACTGAAAAAAGCAGCTTTGCCAAAAGTACCCACCTTCTTTCTTTTATAGTTTGCTCCCAAAGCATGAGCGCAATCTTCAATCAGAATTAAATTGTTTTTTTGGCAAACCTCCAAAACTTCATCCATGGCTGCTGGCAAACCGAAAGTATGCTGAACCATTACTGCCCTGCTTTGAGAACCAATCTTTTTCTGCAAATCAGCTGTATCAATATTAAAAGTTTTCTCGTCGCAATCCACGTAAATGGGCCTTAATCCCGACCAAATTACAGGATTGGAAGCTGCGTTGCAGGTAAAAGTCTGGAGCAAGACTTCATCATTTTTTTTCAATCCTAAAGATTCAAGAATAGCCATTAAAGCTGACCTTCCGCTGTTAAAAGAAACAGCATGTTTCACCCCAAGATATTTTTTAAACTCATCTTCCAGTTTTTGCGGCAAAGTGCCGGTAATCCGACACCAAGGCTGAAAAAGTAATTTAAAAGCCAGCCAAACATCGTCTTTCTCAACATTGGGCGACAAAGATATTGAAATTGGCTTAAAATATTGACAAAACTTGGAAAACATATTATGATAATTTATTAATTAAGGAGGAATAAATTGGCAAATCAAGTAGTAGTTGAAGGATTTGTACTTTTAACCAAAGCTGTTTTAGAAAGCGATAAATACTTAGATGAGCCACTAGTAGAGATTACTCTTTGTGGAGTAACTTCCTATCGCAACAAAGCTTCTATCAGAGTGAAACTTGCTGATTTAGAAAAAGCTCTTAAAAAACTGAAAGGAGGAACTTGCTGAATGAAAAATATTATTAGAGTTTTTCTGATATGTGTGGCTGCCTTACTCTTGTGTTTCAGTTTGCTCGGCGGAATATTACTGATGGCAGGCGAAATACCTTTTGATGGTAAGGTAGTTGGCTCTATCGTCATAATGCTTGCTTCAAGTCTGCTCTTTTATATTATCGCAACTTAAAATAGATCATTCTATTTGTACCTTCGTCTCTAAGACGAAGGTACTTTCATTTTAATAAATTTATAAGTTGCTTTGGCACTCTACTTTGCAAAAGAATTACATCCCCTCCCCGACAAAAACTTTCAATCTTTTTAAAAATATCTTTGGCATCTGGAATAAACACTGCCTTATCCCCTGCTCCTTCTTTAATCTCCTTAAGTCTATCTTTGGTAGTAATGATGGCTAAATCGCAGACCTCGCCAATCTTCCGACCAATCCTCAAGTGCACTTCTTTCGAAGCACGACCTAATTCAATCAAACAAGGCATGACAATCACTTTCTTGCCGGAAAAACTCTTTAGATATTCAAGATTCGCCATAACCCCGTCAGGATTAGCAGAATACGTGGAATCAATAACAGTCAAACCGTTAATTCCCTTTTTGATTTGGACGCCTGGAACCTTATCAACTTTTTCAACAAACCTGAAAATTTCATCTTCCGGTACTTCCAATTCACGAGCCACAGCCACAGCTCCCAGAATATTCTCCCCTCCAGCAAATTTCGCCTCCTGGCCGTACAAAAACTTCTTAATATTGGTTTTATCATAAAGCTCCAAACAATATTTATTCTTAGCATTAAAAAACGCTACACCGTCTTCTGGCAAGCTTTCAATCAGCTCGTATTTTCCTTTAATAATGTTTTCCTGAGAGCCGAAAGTAGCCATGTGCTGTTCGTTGATCCCGGTCAAAATCCCTATTTTCGGCATAGCAATATCGCACAATAACTTTATCCCTCCCTTATTATAAGCTCCCATTTCACAGATAAATATCTCGTGTTCGTCTTTCAAATCGTTTAAAATGCACTGGCTAATACCCACTTCAGAATTCTGGTGCTCTTTTGTTTTCAAAACTTTATATTTTAAAGACAAAATATCAGCCAAAAACTCCTTGGTCGAAGTTTTACCGAAGCTACCGGTAATACCAATAACCAATAAATTAGCAAACCTCTTCCTTTTTTCTTTCGCTTTCTGAATAACCCTATTTCTCATTAAAACAGTAAAGGGCTGAAAGAGTAAAACGATCAAAGAAGCAATAACCGGAAGAAAAACATCAAAAAATAAAAGCCAGAAAGCGAACAAGCGAATGTTATTAATATTTGAAAAAACAAAGAAAACAATCAATCCCTCAGTAAACAATCCCATTAATATTAAAAAGACGGTCTTTTTAGTCAGAACCGGCCTCCTCAACCTTCTCTTCAAGATATCCAAGGCAACTTTAAAAGATTCAAAGATATATATGAAAAGAATCAAAAAGAAAACTAAAACAGGATAAAAAGGAAAAAGAATCAATAAGAATATTTTAGAAACATTCAATTCATTAACAATCAGCTTCTTGCCTTTTTCAGTGCGGAAATGATCCAGAAGCCTGCCAATATGATATTCTTTCAGCTGCCAAAGGTAAAACCAGAACAAAACCGCTTTTGTCGTCCTAACCAACCAAAGGGAACTTAAAAGATAAAACATAATCTATTTATTCAAAAACTTTAAAATAATTTCGGATAATTGTTCCGGCGATTTTAAATGAGGGCTGTGGCCGACGCCGGGGATTATCGCCAATTCCGAATCAGCGATTTTCTCCTTCAGTAAGTGAGCAATGCTTTGCGGCGTCAGATTGTCTTTTTCACCCCAAACCACTAATGTTTTATTCTTTATCTGGGGCAAGCAATCAAATAAATCCTCCTCAATAACCTTTTTAAAAGTTTCCTTCATTACCGGACTTTTTATCGCATAATAATCCCTGGTTCCAGAAAAAATATATATTGCCTTGCGCAAGGAATTATAGAAAATGTTCAAAATCGGCAATTCAGCCAAGAAATGGAAAAACTTTAATCCTTTGATCACAACTCTCTGTCTCAAACTCCAGCTTTTACTCCGCTGTAACCCGGCTGAACCAATAAGAATAAGGCTTTTCAATTTATTAGGATACAAAGCGGAAAATTTAATGGCTATCCTTCCGCCGAAAGAATGCCCCAAAAGGAAAAGCTTATCAAGTTCCAGCTTCTCAGCGAACCGCAAAACAAAATCAGCGTATTCTTCCACGCCCCAGGCTACGGGCGGATTAGCGCTGACACCCAACCCCGGGAAATCAGGAACAATAACCTGGTATCCTTTCTCGCTTAAAATCTCCTGGACTTTAACCCACGAGTCAGACGAACCTCCCCAGCCGTGCAAAACCAAAATCGCAGGGCCTGAACCTGCAATTTTGTAGTTGGTCTCAAGACCGTTGATTAAAACTCTTACTTCTTTCATTTAATCTCTTTAAAATTTAGATATTTTTGCAGAGCTTCGGGAACCTTAACGCTTCCGTCTTTCTGCTGGTAATTTTCCAAAATGGCAATGATCATTCGGCCTATAGCAAAAGCAGTGCCGTTAAGCGTATGGACGAAATTCAATTTCCCGGATTTGCCTTTGTAACGGACATTTAATCTTCGCGCCTGGAAATCAGTGCAATTGGAAGCTGAATGGGTTTCCCGGTAGCGGTTTTCGGAAGGAATCCAAGTTTCAATGTCGTATTTGGAAGCTGCCGGCAGGCCTAAGTCCCCAGAAGCAATGTTAATCACCTGGTAGGGCAATTTTAATTCGTTCATCAGCTCTTTCTGAATATCCAGTAAAAGCTTATGCTCTTTGACGGAATCTTCCGGTTTGACAAAACTGAACATTTCTACTTTGTCGAACTGATGGACTCTGAATATACCTTTGGTGTCTTTGCCGTAAGAACCAGCCTCCCTTCTAAAGCAGGTTGAAAATCCAGCGTATCTTTTCGGCAAATCATTTTCTCCAAAAACTTCGCCAGAATGCATTGAGCCCAAAGCCTGTTCCGAGGTAGCTATAAGATAAAGGTCGTCTTTCGGGAGATAATATGCTTCTTCATCATCTGTCTGCTGTATGAATCCCATGCCCATGGCCATTTCAGACTTTATCATGACAGGCGGTATAACCGGCATGAATCCCTTTTCCACCAAAAGATCGAAAGCAAACCTTATCAAGGCGAATTCCATCAAAGCAATTTCGCCCTTTAAAAAACCGAACCTTGTTCCGGTTGTCTTGGCCGCCCTTTTTACGTCAATTAGCCCCAAACTTTCGCCAATCTCCATATAGTCTTTTGTTTTAAAATCAAATTTTGTTTCTTTGCCAACTTTTTCCATTACCTTACTGTCTTTTTCATCACCGATGGGAACTCCTTTCAAACAAATATTGGGAATCCTACACATCAATTTATTAAATTTCTTTTCCAGATCTTTCAAGTTTTTATCCAGCCTGTCGCTATTTCTGTCGAGCTCTTTCATTTCCAGAATAATCTTGTTCTTTTCCCTTGAGCTGGCAGTTTTCTGGATTTCCTTATTGGCTTTGTTTTTCTTTGACCTCATGTCTTCTATACCCTGTAAAGCTTCCCGCCTCCTCCTGTCAATATCCAAAAGCTCGTCAATATCAGCTTTGACGCGCTTTTGTTCACAGGCCTTTTTAATTTTTTCCGGATCCTCGCGGATAAGCTTAATGTCCAGCATATTATTTTTTCGGTTTCATTGCCGGGAATAAAATGACTTCTCTCAAAGAATGGGAATCAGTCAGTAAAGCAACCAGTCTGTCGATCCCCATGCCAAATCCGGCAGCCGGCGGCATGCCGTATTCCAAAGCCTCAATGAAATCCTCATCCATTCTCTGAGCCTCTTGTAATCCTTCCTTAAAGAACTTTTCCTGCTCTTTGAAGCGTTTTCGCTGTTCTGAAGGATCATTCAATTCAGAATACGCATTAACCAGTTCCCAGCCAGCAACGATTAAATGGAAGTTGGCCGATCTTTTAGGATTGCCTTCCAAAGTTTTAGCCAAAGGCTTCAAAGACGAAGGATAATGAATTATGAAAGTGGGATTCCAGATTTTCGGCTGGCAGTACTTCTTGAAAATCTTGTCTGCCATTTCCGGCTTGCCCTCCCCTTTCTCAACCTTGATTCCCAGCTTCTTTGCTTTTTCCTTAAGAGCTTTTTCGTTTATCTCTTCCAGATTAATCTTTGTATATTTTTTAAACAAGCTGTTGAATTCCATTCTCAACCAGGGAGTTTTAAAATCAATCTTCTTCCCTTCATATTCAACCTGTAATTTGCCGAATATATTCCGCATAACAGTCTCAATCATTTCTTCTGTCAGTTTCATTGCCATCTTGTAATCGGCATAAGCCCAGTAAAACTCAAAAATAGTATAGTCGGGATTATGGAACCTATCCATGCCCTCGTTCCTAAAAACCCTTCCTATCTCGTAAACTTTTTCAAATCCGCCAACCAAAAGTCTCTTTAAATAAAGTTCTGGCGCAATGCGTAAAAATAAAGGCAAGTCCAAAGCATTTAAATGCGTTTTAAAAGGTTTGGCAGTAGCTCCTCCGTAAATCGTCTGTAAAATAGGTGTTTCCACTGCCAAGAACCCTTGTTTTCCCATAAACTGCCTGATTTCCTGAATGATTTTCGAACGAATCTCGAATTTCTTCCTTACTTCAGTATTAAAAATCAAATCCAAGTATCTTTTCCTGAATCTTTCTTCAATGTCCTGCAGCCCGTGCCATTTTTCCGGCAAGGGCAATAATGACTTTGCCAACATCTTAAAATCGCTTATCTCTATTGTCCTCTCCCCCTTTTTTGTCTTAAATAAAACCCCCCTTAATTCAATGAAATCGCCGATATCAAAGCCGTCCGAAAAAAACTTGTATCTTTTCTCGCCTACTCCGTCTTTCTTTAAAAAAGCCTGGATTTTTCCTGTTCCGTCTTCAATATCCAAAAACACAGAACCGCCGTGTCCTCTCAAAGATTTAATACGACCAACCAAAACAATCTCTTTCTGGGAACGGGAAAGAACATTAAAATCAATCAAAGCCTGTAAAACACTATGAGTTCTTTTGCTCTTTTCAGGATACGGATTAAACAAAGCTTTTTTGACAGCTTCAAGTTTCTTTAACCTGGTTTTTCGTATTTCGTCGATAGTTGCCATAGATATTTTAAGTTTAACCTATTCTTGTTCCTGAGTAAAATACCATTCCAAAACCGCTCTGGCCACGGGTAAAGCAGCAGCCTGAACTCCAATGACGTCCTCTATCATTACGATCAAGACAATTTCAGGATTATCGTAAGGCGCAAAAACCGTAACCCAGTTGTTATAGTGGTCTTTGCCCAGCTCAGCGGTTCCGGTTTTGGCTGCAACGGCCACTGGTAAAGAATTCAGTAAAACAGAAGAAGCCTGAGGGCTGTTCTCACCAGTCACTGCCTGTCTCATTCCTTCCCTGACAATTTGAAGATACTCAGAATCAATGAAATTCTGGCGGATAACTTCCGGAGAAAACTGCTCTACCAGTTGGCCTGGACCGTCAATTATTTCTTTAACAACCTGAGGCTGATATAATATGCCTCCATTAGCAATTGCTCCAAAAGCAGTAACTACTTCCAAAGGAGTAATCTGAATGTAGCCCTGGCCGATAGCTAAGTTGTAGGTGTCCCCGTCCCACCATGCTTCTCCAATTTTTTCTTTTTTCCACGTTTGATCAGGAATGAATCCGGCAATTTCGCCGGGCACATCAATTCCTGTTTTTTCGTCCCAGCCGAACAATTCAAGATATTCTTTAATTTTGGTCGGACCCAATCCATCCTGCTTTTCGTATCCCCCGCCAACCGTATAAAAATAAACGTTGCAGGACTCGGCAATCGCTTTTCTCATATCAGTCCAGCTGTGAATGGCATTGTCTTTTTTGATCGTCGGATTGCCAGGATCCCAGGGATTGGGAATTTCAATCTGGCCATGGCAATTTATCTCTTTGTCAGGATCAATAATTCCTTCTTTCAAAGCAGCAGAAGCGATCAAAGGCTTGATCGTAGACCCTGTCAGATATCTTCCGGAAATAGCCCGGTTAAAAAGAGGATTAAGCTTCTGGGAATCATTTAAAAGAGCCTGCAAAGCTTTTTCATCAGCCCCCTTTTGGAACAGATTGCTGTCAAAACTGGGCAAAGAGACCAAAGAGAGCACTCCCCCGTTTCTCGGATCCAAAGCAATGGCCACTGCTTTTTTCGTCCCCGTATTCTGTAGAATATTTTCCAGTTCAGCCGTAATTTTCCTTTGAAGTTCAGCGTCCAGCCATAAAACCAAGCTGTTCCCAGATTCCGGCAAAGAAACTGTTTCTTCTGAAATGGCATTGCCCAAAACATCCCTTTTAATCCTCAACTCCCCGGGATTTTTCCTTAAAGCGCTTTCGTAAAAACTTTCCACGCCGGTTCTACCGACATAATCATTAACCAAATAAAACTCGGCAGCACCTTCAAGCTCCTCTCTTTGTATCCTGCCGGTATAGCCTAAAAGATGGGCGAAAACTTCGCTGTCTTTGTATTCCCTGACAACATTGCTGCCTATTTCAAAACCAATCAAAGCGCCAATCTTTGCTTCAAATAGAATTAATTCCTCGTGGGAAAGATTTGCAGCCACTAAAACCTGGTCTGATTCAGATTCTTCAATCTCTTTTTCAAGCTCTCCCACGTCTTTCTTTAAAATTCCGGCAACCTCCCGAAAAACCTTCTTTTTTTCAGCCCCAGACTCGGGAAGCTCAGCTTTCTGGCAAACTAAATTAAATGTTGATTTATTGAAAACCAGCTGTTCAAAATTCCGATCGTAAATCACTCCCCTTTCTGCCCGGATTTGATGGATAATGAATTTATTCTTATTGGCCAGCTGCGTAAAATCTTTTCCTTCTATCACCTGAAGCTGGAATGTCTTGCAGAAAAGAATCAAAAGGATAAAAAAACAAAAAAGATAAAACCCCTTGATGATTTTCTGCATAAGGGGAACCTCGAGCTTCCTGCCGGAAAAGCCGAATTCTTTCTCCTGTTTTTCAGCCAGAGAATCCAGGATAATTTCATGCGGCTCAATATCCTGTTTGGAAGCCAGCTGAATCCTCCTGTTTTTAAAACTTTTTAATGATTGGAATCCGAACATATTGTTTCAAAACTATTTTCAGAAATAAGGAAAATAATATCAAAATAAGCGTATAAGAGCCGAAAAATCCCAAAAAACCGCTCAAAGAGAAAATATCCAGATAAAGGCCTCCGACAACAGAAGAAATTATAGCCGATTCCCGGCCGGGGCCAAAAACATTGATAAGAATTACCGCAAGCAAAACAAGATTGGGCATAATGCCCCATATATTAAAATGAACCAGAAAGCTGGTCTGAATCAAAATCAAAAGATAGAAAAAGAAAATAAAAAAAAGAATTCTTTTAATCATCAATTAAAAATTAGTAATAACGAACAGATAATCCAAATTTCCAACATCAAAGCCAGGATCTATTACTGCTGTCTGAAACTGTTCAACGTCCGACTTCCTCACTTCTTTGATTTTTCCGACCAAAAAACCCTGAGGGAAAACGCCTCCCAAGGCAGAAGTAACAATTAAATCGCCATTAGAAATTTCTTTGTCTTTTGGCACTAAATCAAAGGAAAGCTCAAAGCTTCCTTTTCCTTTTACTATTCCGTAAATTTCCTTTTCTCTGATTTCCGCGTCAAAAGAACTTTTTTTATTTGAAATCAAAATCACTTCTGAAAAATTCCGGTAAACCTTGCCAACTCTCCCCAAAAGCAGTTTCTGGTTGGTAACCACCGGAAATCCTTCTGAGATTCCATCCCCTGTTCCTTTATTGATTAAAATTGAATCTGCAGAAACGTCTTTGCTGATTATCTGAACCAGCTCTAATTGGAATTCTTTTTCCAAGCCGACATCCAAAGCCTTCCTTAAAAATTCATTCTCTTTTTTAAATTCTTGCAAAACAGCTACCTCACTTAAAAGCTCCTGATTTTTTAAATTAAGATCGGCCAATTCTTTTTCCAAGCTTTCTGTTTTTGCCATTCTGCTAAAAAACCCAGAAACATTATCCCCTAATCTCCAAAAGGCTTTTTGGGAAGGGGCTGATACGGAATAAAAAAAATCTTTAATGTCTTTTGAAAAACCGCTCAAGTTCAAAACAACGAAAATAGCCACCGCTAAAATCAGCAATATGATAATTTTCATACTTTGACGCCTCTTCATTAAACTAATTTTATCATAAATCAAAAGTATTTTCCAAATTTAAAGACCTGTTAATTAACCGGTATTGACAAGGATTCTTGCATAAATATACTAATCTTAGCAATTAAAAAAGGTCGTTTTAAACCAAAAAAAGTTTTAACTATTTTTAAAAATTCTCATGATGAAAGACGAACTTTTCGTCTCCCCGGTTTGCCTGGAGGACGAGGAAAATGAGGAAGAATCATCGGACTCAGAAAAAGATTCCGAAGAAGAAAATGATTCCGAAGAAGATCCAGAACTAGAAAATGAATACGGAAATTGGAACGGAGACAGCGAATAAAGACAAATCAAAAAATCACCAAAAACAGGTGATTTTTTGATTTCAAAAGGCGTTGGGGTGGCGGCTACCTACTTTCGCGAGAAAACTCACTATCATCGGCCTTGAAGAATTTCACTTCCGTGTTCGAAATGGGAACGGGTGGGACATCTCCAGTATTACCGCCACCTCAACGCCTTTTGCTTTACGGTTATTAATTACTAGCCCAACTTTTAAGGGCGAACAAAAAACAATGATTTATTAGTACTGCTCGGCTGAATGCATTGCTGCACTTACACCTGCAGCCTATCAACCCCGTGTTCTTCGGGGGATCTGGAAGTCCTGATCTTGGAGCCTGCTTCGCGCTTAGATGCTTTCAGCGCTTATCAGTTCCCGACTTAGCTACCC
>CAYZSL010000004.1:0-43266 GCA_964481125.1 uncultured Candidatus Saccharibacteria bacterium
AGTCCCATTGTTGGCGATCATGCTCTCACACCGCCTATCCGTCATAGCCTTGGTAAGCCATTACCTTACCAACTAGCTGATAGAACGCAGGCCAATCCCGGAACGGATTGCTCCTTTATTCCGCAAAAAGCGGAAACTATTGGGCATTAGTCACGATTTCTCGTGATTATTCCCATTTCCGGGGAATGTGCCTACGCGTTACTAACCCGTCTGCCGCTATCCAGAATCTTTCTTGCGAAAAATTCAGGACCGCACGACTTGCATGCCTTATCCACGCCGCCAGCGTTCATCCTGAGCCAGGATCAAACTCTCAAAAAAAAATAAATTCGGGACAACTTCAAATAACTGACTCTTTTAACTGACTTTTTTAATTGACTCTTTTCGTTATTCAATTTTTAAGGTTCTTCCTTCCGGCATTCAGGATATAAAAAACCAGGAAGAGATTCCTGATTCCAACGAATTCTCTTTGTCTGCGGCTTTCCTTAGCCGCAGCAACAATCTGATTTTTTCTTCTTTTTCTTTTTAGCCATATGTTTGTCTTTCTTTCTGTTTCTAATTCTACTTTTTTAAAACTTCTTGTCAAGGGCATTATTCTAAAAATTCATACTATGGACTATTTTTATATTCCCAATTTTTAATAAAATGTGAATACTCCTTTTCTAGCTTTAAATAATCTTTCTTTAATAATAGTATTAAATCTATATTTGGATAGATTTTTCTAAATTTTTTGTCTCTTATTTTTGAATATTTCCAAAGAAAATTTTTGACCTCTATGTAAATATCGTAATCTTGAAGATAAAAATCGGGGGTATAATTTTGTGTTCCTAAATTAAATATTTTTGGTTGGTGTAACCATCTAATACCCAAATAATTAAACAGACGAGCAATATTGGCCTCCCAACGACTGTAAAAATAAACTGTTTTATCAAGATCTTTGCGAATGCCTGCTTTTCCACGAGCAGCTCTAGGAGAAGTTGGCTTCCCACCAATAACCTCCATAGCACATTTATTGCTACAAAATTTTCTATTTACCCATGGCTCTCTTAGAAATACTTTTCTGCAACAAGGATTTGCGCATACAGTTCTTACTCTAGATACCTTTATAATTCCTTTAAACAAATTCCTTCTTCCTTTTAGTGATTTTGCTATTTTTAATTTTGTTTCTTTGGAAGGAGGTCTTCTTTTAGAATTATTATCCTTAGCAGCGCAACTTTGGCTACAATAAATTTTAGGACTACTTGGAACAACCGTAAAAATTTTCCTACATTCCTTTCTAACACATAATCTTTTCTTTTTCTTATAATGAAAATTAAAAAGGCCTTTTCTCCAGTTCTTTTTCGTTATCGCGCTCTGTTTTTCTTTATATTCTTGGTTTTTATAAAAATCATAAACCATTAATCTATTATATCAATAAAAAGAGCCGGGTAAAATAGTCGAGCCTATTAACTACTTTTAAACGTCTATTATAGCCTCCTGTCAGAATCGAACTGACGTCTGCGGTTTACAAAACCGCTGCTTCACCACTAAGCTAAGGAGGCAAAGTTTTAACAGAACAAGGAAAGCACAAAAACACTATTTCCTAGTGTGGTTCTTTATCTCTTGCCAGTAGTTATCTTCTTCGTCAAATTTCTTTTTCTGTCCCCTTTCCCTCAGTTTCTGCAGCCAGTTTGAAGTTTTATTGTCCGTTTTTAAGGTCAAAACCCTTACCCTGGAAAGTATTTTCTGCAGAAAGATTTCAAAAGAAAAGTTACCAGCAGGAAATAAATCCTTAACCCCTGTCAGCCATTCTTTCCAATTGAAGGGCGCTGTCTCCGGCAACTGTAAAAGCAAGGGTATTTTCTTTAATATGATCACCGCCAAAACGATTAAGCTTAAAAGAAAAACGATGAAAACGATTATTGACATCATAATTTTTAAATTTCGTACCTGGTAAAGTTTTTGACAACGATGTTTTCGCCTGTTCTTGCGATGTAATCGTCAATCAAATCCTTTACTACTTTTGCCTGGTCTTTTACCCAGGGCTGTTCCAGTAAAGGAATCTCCTCCCTGCTGGCAGCGACCTGCAAGCATAATTCGTGAGCCAGATTCTGGAAGTCCTGGCCCTTGGCGACAAAATCCGTTTCGCAGTTCAGTTCCAATAAAACTCCTATCTTTTTATTGGGATGGATGTAGCTGGCGATAATTCCCTGTTCCGCTCCCCTGCCTGCTTTTTTACCTGCAAAATCTTTTCCCCATTTTTTCAAAATATCCTTTGCCTTGGACAAATCTCCCTTTGCTTCCTCGAGCGCTTTTTTGCAGTCGGAAACAGCAGCCGCCGTCTCCTCCCTTAATTGTTTTATCTGGTCGATTGAAACCATGTTATTTCTTGGGTTTGGCTTTTGATTTCTTATCCAGTATCGCCTTTTTCACTTTTTCCAAAATATACTTTATTGAACTGACGGCATCGTCATTAGCCGGTATGGGATAATCAGCCAAAGTCGGATCGCAATTAGTATCAACTACGGCAATGACAGTCACCCCTTTTCTTTTTGACTCTTTTATGGCTAAAGTGTCTTTCTGCATGTCCAGCACAAAAACAGCGTCGGGAATTCTGGTTAATTCCTTTATTCCTCCCACTTTCGCCTCAAGGGTTCTCAACTCCTTGTCTACCATTGATCTCTCTTTCTTGGTGTATTTTTCCAGCTCTCCTGAAGATTTTTTCTCTTCCAAATCCTTAAAGTAATCAATTCGTTTTTTAATCGTTTCAAAGTTGGTGAAAGTGCCGCCCAGCCATCTTTCAGAGACAAAAGACAAACCGCACTCTTTGGCAACAGACTTTACCATCTCTTTCATCTGGATTTTCGTGCCGACAAGCAGTAATATCTTCTCTTCTGAAATCAGCTGCTGGATGAAGTTCAAAGCTTCCTTCAATTTTTCAGCTGTTTTTTCCAAATCAAAAACATGAACGGCGTTCCTGGCACCGAATAAATACGGCTTTATCTTCGGGTGGACGCTCGAAGCTTTATGCCCGAAATGAACTCCGGCCTGAGCCATTTCCTCAACGTCTATGCCGAAATCCGATTGTTTTGTTTTCTTTTTTGTTTCTGTCATAAAAAATATTCACTTTTGAATATAACACGGATAAAAATTAATATCAAGACAAAGGGTTGATTTTTTTTCCAGCCTTGCTAAGATATTAAAGAACAATTAAAATATTATCACATATGAAAAAAGATATCCATCCCAAATACCACGAGAACGCCCAAGTCCGCTGCGCCTGCGGAAACGTTTTTACCGTTGGCTCGACAAAAGAATTGATTGAAGTGGAAGTCTGTTCTTCCTGTCATCCCTTTTACACCGGCAAGGAAAAGAGCATGGACGCCATGGGACAGGTTCAGAAATTCAGAAAAAGACTGGCCAGGAAAGAAGAGCTGAAAGGAAAAAAGAAAAAGTGAAATGTTGGACCTTGAAAAGGTGAAAACAGAATATCAAGAACTCTTAGAGCAGCTCAGCGACCCTGAGCTAATTTCAAATTGGGATAAATTTGAAGAACTGAACAAAAGAAAAATCTTTCTTGAAAAAATCATTGAAAAAGAAAAAGAAATTGAAGACTTAAAGAATAAAATAGAGGAAAACAAATCAATACTGAATTCCCAGGAAGACAGAGAGCTTTTCTCTCTGGCGGAAACAGAAATAGGACAACTAAATGAAAAATTAAAGAATATTGAACAGGAAATCCAAAAACTATCAACAGAAGAAACAAAATCTTCAAAAAACGCTGACTTGGCAAAAGCGGCTATCATCGAGATAAGGGCTGGCACCGGAGGCGAAGAAGCAGCTCTTTTTGCCGCAGATCTATTCAGAATGTATTCAAGATACGCTCAATTAAAAGGATGGAAACAGAAAGTCCTGGACTCAAGGCCGAGCGAAATAGGCGGTTTCAAAGAAATAGTTTTTGAAATTAAAGACGGTGAAATATGGCCTGCCATGAAAAACGAGGCAGGCGTTCACCGGGTACAAAGAATTCCAACCACCGAAAAATCAGGCAGGGTCCACACTTCAACTGCTTCAGTAGCTGTTCTGGCTAAACCGAAAAAAGGAAAAGTGGTCATTAACCCCAAAGACCTGAAACTCGATACATATAAAGCGTCAGGTCCCGGAGGCCAATACGTCAATAAAAGAGAAACAGCTGTCAGAATCACCCACTTGCCGACAAACACCGTTGTCACCTCGCAAACAGAAAGAAACCTGCAGCAGAACAAGGACAACGCATTGGCTATTTTGGAAGCGAGAATACTGGAAAAAACAGTCAAAGAAGAAGAAAAGAAACTGAAAGACGCAAGGAAAACGCAGATAGGCAAAGCGGAAAGATCAGAAAAGATAAGAACCTACAACTTCCCCCAAAACAGGGTGACCGACCACAGAATAAAAAAAAGCTTCCATAATATTGAAAAAATCATGGAAGGAAACTTGGACCCGATAATCGACTCTCTAAAAGAAAACCTCTAATTATTTGCTTGCTTCAAGTATTTTAATATCGTCTGCAAAGCCGTCAGCTATCTTTAACACGCTGTTAGCGTAAAAAGAGTATTTAGAATTAAGCGAACCTGCAAAATAGTACATGGCTGCTGCCCATTCAGCATCCCTGGTTTGTTTTGCCGCTCCGTATCTTACAAGATAAAGTCCGGAAGCCAGGAAAGCGTCCTGGATATTCCAGGGATTGGCAGGTCTGCCGAGAATCTTTGCTAAATCGCTCTTGTAAATCATCCAAGTTGTCGGGATAAACTGGGCAGGCCCCATTGCTCCTCCATATCCAAAGCTCATCGGGCAGGAAACCGGAGTTTTATAAGGATCCATTCCTAGTTCTTTGGTTATTGTCAGAAAGGCTTCAACATCTCCTTTTCTGCCGGAAAGTCCCATCGGCTTCATAACGCTCTTGATCGAAACTCCGCTATTGATATTAACCCCGGCTCCCGTCGAAGCATTGGACAAATAGCATTGCCCAACATTCTTGCCGATGGCTGATTCCTGCTGCAAAACTGCCAGTAAAAATGCCGGCCTGACGCCTGTCAAACCTTCAACCCATTTGGCTATTGAATAGGCTTCTCCGAAAGTAGGAGCTTTGGTTATGCCTACCACTTCAAAAATCCTGGCTCTGATTTCAGCTGCTTTTGCCTCTGTCGCCTGCTTTTCTTTCAGATACTGCTGGTATTGGGTTTCTGTCAGCTGCAAAAAATACTCCTGCTGTTTTTGCACATTCTGGCTTTCCTGTTTTTGCAGAGTCTGCATTTTAAGGGTGCTTTCCAAATCGCCTTTTTCAGTATCCAAGGATTCTTTTTGGCCCTCCAAAGAAGTTTTCAAACCTTTAATCTCCTGCAGAAAGTCATGGCTTTTTTCATCCAAAGTTTCCAGGGCCATCAGATTTTCGAAAAACTCTGATATGTCAACGCCTGAAAGCAAAATCTCAACAAGCGAGGTCTGGTCTTCCTCATAAATGATCTGCAAGATAGCTGCTAATTGATTCCTCATGTTTCCGATTTGCGAAGACGTCTGATATATCGAGCCTTCGGTATCTTTTATCTGATAGCTGATGTCTTTTATCATGACGCTGCTTTGCTGTATCTGCAAATCTATTTTCTTAACTTTTGATTTTAAAGTGCTGATTTGATTTTGGAGATTTTTTTTCTCCTGTTCTGTTTTTCCGATAACCTGCTCCAATTTTGCAATCTCGTCCTCATACTGCTGTAGCAAAGCCTCGCATTCTTCTTTGGTTTTGCAATCTTCCTGGGCAGAAACATATAAGCTGGGCGACATTAAACCAAAAACCAAACAAATCAATAAAATTGGCTTTAACAAATTGGAGATTTTCATTTTCCCTCAGGTTTTTCCTCTTTTTTTTCTTCTTTTTCTTGAGGCTCTTCTTCAGCAGCTTCTGGTTCTTTTTCGCCCTCAACTGGCACTTCTTCTGCTGCTTTTTCTTCTTCTAGAGGCTTGGCTAATTCTTCTTCCACTTTTTCTGGTTCAGCAACAAAAATAACTGTTTCTCCCGGATCCTTGAGAATCTTCACCTCTTTCGGCACAAGCAAATCCTTAACCAGAATATTGTCTTCAAACGTTTTCAGTTTGCCGATATCAACCTTAATTTCATGGGGAAGATTCTGGGGCAGAGCTTTCACTTCCAACTCATGGATATTTTTAACTAAAGTGCCTCCAAGATTCTTTATCGCTTCCGATTCCCCTTCAAAAACCAAAGGAATGTGGGCGGTAATTTCCTCGTCCAGTCTCGGCTGGTAAAAATCAATATGAAGCGGCTTTCGAGAAAGGCAATCAATTTCAACGGCATTAATCAAAACCAAAAACTTTTCCTGACCGACCGAAAGCTGCAGCAAAGAGCTTTCGCCAGATGCTTTGTAAGCTTTTTCAAATTCCCTCAAATCAACCTCTAATGAGGCGTTCTTTATTTTGGGGCCGTATAAAACCGCGGGAATAATCCCTTTTTGCCTTATCTTTTTTACTTTTTTGCCAAAATCTTTCCTGACTTTGGCCGAAAGATTAATCATGTATTTTATTATTCGAACCGAATAAATTAATTTTCTTCTCAACTACCCGCTGAACAGCTTTCAAACCTTTTGTCTTATAAGCTATTTGCAGTTCGGTATTGATATTAATTTTGACAACGCCTGATTTAACAGCGGCTTTAATATCTTTATCCGGAGTACCAGATCCCCCGTGAAGCACTAAAGGCATTTTGCCTGTTTTCTTTTTTATCTCTCTTAATCTTTTTAAAGATATCGGCGGATTTTTCTTTCCTAGTTTAACTATGCCGTGAATGGTGCCGACGCTGACCGCCAAAGTATCTACGCCGGTTTCTTTGATGAATCTTTTAGCGTCTTTGGGCTCAGTCAACTCTCCGCCGATTACGCCGACCTCTCCCTCAACCAAAACATTCTTTTTATTGGCGTATCTGACAACTTGCCTGGCAATGCTGATATTTTTTAAAAGAGGTAAATCAGAACCGTCAAAATGCACTGCGTCATATCCTGCATCTATCGCCTTTTTAATATATATGAAAGATTTGCCGTGGTCAAGATTTAAAAAAACAGGAAAGCTGTTTTCTTCTCTCAGCTTTCTGACCAAGGAAATCGCCTTTTTCAATCCCAGGCGCTTGCTCCTTCTTTCCGACATCCCGATAATCACCGGACTTTTCAGCTTTTTCGCTGCCTGGAAAATCGGTATTAACATTTTAAAATCGGAAATGTTGAAATGGCCGATAGCCCATTTCCCTTTCTGGGCTTTATTAAATAATTTTTCCAATTGGCTTACAGGCATTTTCCTTTTTGCACTTTTACCTTTTCAAATTTTTGATTGACAGCTAGTAAACCGTTTTTCGCCCCCAATTCCTTTAAACAAGCAGATGAATTAGCAACCCCCAATTGAATTGCCTGGACAATATCCCCTTTTTTCTTGATTAAGCCTGAAATGAAGCCTGAAGCAAAAGCATCGCCTGCTCCGGTTCGGTCGATTGTCTTAACCTTCAAAGAGCTTGCTTTATAAAGGCATTTTCCGTCAGAAACCAATACTCCCAATGGCCCTTTGGTCATTACGGCGATTCCTGGACAAAGATCGTCAATCTTCCTGAAAATATCTTTTTCCCTGTTAAAAGGAATTTTAGACAAAAAACAAGCTTCTTCCTGGTTCAAAATCAAAACATCTACTTTATTCAGAATCCTGGTCAAAGTTTTTCTGGGCAGAGAAAGCTGGGTATGGCCGGGGTTCAAAGCGATTTTAATTTTGTTTTTCCAGGCAAAGTTCACTAATTTTTCAAAAACATTGCAAAGCTTTCCGGAAAGAGGAGCTAAATACAGCCACTTTGCCTTGATTTTCGGCCAAGGAATGTCTTTAACAGCCAATTCGCTGGAAGCTCCGCAATAAACCAAAATAGTTCTTTCCTGGTTGTTGGAAGAAAGAACGACAGAATGGTTGGTCGGCTTCTTGTTGGTTCTTTTAATCAATTGGGTGATAACGCCGTTCTTTGCCAATTCTTTAATCATTTCCTGTCCGCTAGAATCTGCGCCAACCATGCCACAAAAAGCAGTTTTAAATCCCTGTTTGGCAAAAGCAACAGCCGTATTAGTCCCCCCTCCGCCGCTCAGAAAATTAATGTCTTTGACCTGGATCTTGGAACCCAAGGAAAGGCAAATCCCTTTGCCAGTGATGAATCTCTTTTCCTCGACTATCTTAAAGCTTTTGGGCTGCAAAAAAATGTCTTGAGTGGCTGAACCAAAAGTAATTATGTCAAACATGTTTTTCTTTTTTAGCGACGATTAAAGTTGTTTTAATGACCGTATCAGGATTCAATGACATTGATTCTATTCCCTGGTCAACCAGGAATTCGGCAAATTCCGGAAAATAGCTTGGCGCTTCCCCGCATATTCCGCAGTATTTTTTCCTTTTTTTACAAACAGCAATTACCGTTTTTAACATCTCTTTTACAGCTTCGTTTCTTTCATCGCCCACAAAAGAAATCAAAGCAGAATCCCTGTCCAATCCCAAAACCAGCTGGGTTAAATCATTGCTGCCTATGCTCATTCCGTCAAAAACATCCAGAAACTTATCAGCTAAAATAACATTGGAAGGAATCTCGCACATAACGTAAACTTCCAAACCGTCCTTTTTCCTTTCCAAACCGAATCTTTTCATCAATGATATGACTTTCTTGCCTTCTTCCACCGTCCGGCAGAAAGGAACCATCACCTTAACATTTTTCAAACCGAATTTTTCTCTGACTCTTTTTATCGCCTGGCATTCCATCTGGAAAGCCGGCAAGAAACCTTGATCATAATATCTAGAGGCTCCCCTCCAGCCGATCATCGGATTAGATTCTTCAGGTTCAAAAACATCCCCTCCCAGCAATTGGGCGTATTCGTTAGATTTGAAATCGGAAAACCTGACGATTACGGGCTTGGGATACATACCAGAGGCAATCTTGCCGATTCCTTGGGAAAGTTTGTCAATAAAATATTCTTTCTTGTCAGAATATCCAACAGTCAATTTATCGATTTTCCTTTTTAATCCTAAATTCTTCAATTTGTTGAAGTTATAGAGGGCTAAAGGATGAATTTTAATTTGGGAAGCAATAATGAATTCTTCCCTGGCCAGCCCCACTCCAGAGCTCGGCAAAAATGAATTCAAAAACGCAATATCGGGATGGCTAGTGTTAATCATTATCTTAGTCCTAGTTTTCGGAATTTTCTTCAAATTATATTTTCTGATTTCAAATTTCAGCTGGCCTTCAAAAATCCTGGCTGTCTGACCCAAAGAACAGTCAACCGTAATCATTCTGCCTGTTTTTAAAACCTTAGTCGCTTTATCAGCGCCAACAATGCAAGGAATACCCAATTCGCGGGAAACGATTGCTGCATGGCAGGTCCTCCCGCCCTGTTCGGTAATAATTGCTTTTGCCTGCTTCATAATGCTCGTCCAGTCAGGATCTGTCATTTCAGTCACTAGGATTTCTCCGGGCCTAAAATTCTTTATTTGGGCAATGTTGGGAATAACTTTTGCTTTTCCGGAAGCGATTTTAGAGCCAATCGCCTCCCCTTCCAAAAGCAATTTCCCTTTTTGTTTTAAAAAGTATTGATTGTAGCTTTGGCCAATTTTTGAAGCATGAATTGTTTCCGGCCTTGCCTGAACAATGAACAATTCTCCTGTTTTCCCGTCTTTCGCCCATTCAATATCCATGGGAAATCCGTAATGATCTTCGATCTGGCAAGCCCATTTGGCAATCTGCAAAACTTCTTTATCGCTTAAAACAAACATATTTTGCCGACTTTTAGAAACCGCCATTTCTTCTGTTGACTTACTCCCCTTGTTGGCATAAATAAGCTTTCTTCTTTTCGTGCCTAAAACTCTTGAGATAATCGGCGAAAACCCTTTTTTCAGGGTCGGCTTGTGCACTAAAAATTCGTCAGGCACCACTCTTCCCTTTACCACCATTTCTCCCAATCCCCAGGAGCCGTTAATTAAAACAACGTCTCTGAACCCGGTTTCCGTGTCTAAAGTAAAAATTACTCCGGCTGAACTTACGTCTGACCTGACCATTTTCATCACGCCGACTGACAAAGCAACTTTAAAGTGGTTGAATCCTTTTTCCGCCCTATAGGAAATCGCTCTGTCCAAAAATAAAGAAACAATGCAATTTTTAACTGCTATCAGCACTTCTTTCTCTCCTCTCACGTTTAAATACGTTTCGTGCTGACCGGCAAAAGAGGCTGTGGGCAGATCTTCAGCAGTGGCTGAACTTCTGGCAGCTATGCTCAGATTAGTTGTCTTACATTTTTGAGATAAAATCCTGTATGCTTTTAATATTTCTTCTTTCAAATCTCCGGGAAATTCAGCTCTAATAATAAGGTTTCTGGCTTCTTTGCCTGCTTTCTGCAGTTTCCCGATATTTCTCGCATCCAGATTCTTAAAAATCTTTTTTAATTTCGGCAAAAGCTTATTGGCCTCCAAAAAATACCAATAAGCTGAACTGGTCGTGGCAAAACCGTCGGGAACCCTAATCCCCTTTTTATTCAATTGGGAAAACATCTCTCCCAAAGAAGCATTTTTCCCGCCGACCAAAATAACGTCTTTTTTGGAAATTTCTTTGAACCAAAGAATGTATTTTTTTTGTTCAGCCATTTTGAATTATTGTTTTAATAGTTTCAACTGTTTCCGGATTTGCCAAAGTGGACAAATCCCCCAATTCTTCTCCGCTGAACAACTTCCTTAAAATTCTCCTCATTATCTTTCCTGATCTGGTCTTTGGCAGATCTTCAACCAGATAAATTTCCTTAGGCATGGCAATCGGCCCTATTTCCTGCTTAATATGCCCTATCACTTCCTCTTTTACCTGGTCAGCCGGTTTCTGTCCCTTGTAAGCCACGAAAGCCAAAGGCACCTCGCCCTTTATCTCGTCAGGCACCCCGATAACAGCGCATTCGGTAATGTCAGGATGCTGGTTGATAGCTGCTTCCAGTTCTCCAGTAGAAACCCTGTGGCCTGCCACTTTAATAACATCATCAACCCTGCCGACAATCCTGATCAACCCGTTCTCATCCTTGAAAGCGCCATCTGAAGTGAAATATATTTCCTTTCCGTACTGGCTCCAGTAAGTATCCAGGTATTTTTCAGGATTTTTGTAAACTCCCCTCAATAATCCGGGGGCAAAAGGCGGGAATAAAACCAAGTTTCCCTTTTCATTGACAGAACAAGTTTTCCCCTCTTTATTCAAAATATCAAACTTCAATCCAGGAAAAGGCAAACCAGTAAAGGCTGACTTAAAAGGACCAATTCCCGGCAAAGAAGTAATCAATATTCCGCCTGTTTCTGTCTGCCACCAGGTATCAACGATCGGACACTTTTCCTTGCCGATTTCTCTGAAATACCAAAGCCAAGCAGACTCGTCTATCGGCTCCCCGACCGAACCTAAAAGCCGTAAAGTGTCCAATTTGCAACTTTTAAAAACTTCTGCTCCGTTCTTCTCAAACATCCTGATGGCTGTGGGAGCGGTGTAAAAAACAGTCACTTTATAATCGTCAATCATCTTTGCCCATCTGTCAGGACTAGGAGAAATTATCAACCCTTCAAAAATAACAAAGGTTGCCCCACACAATAAAGGCCCGTAGCAGCTGTAAGTATGGCCGGTAATCCAGCCGACATCAGCTGTTGACCAGAAAATATCATTATCATGTAAATCAAATATCCATTTTGAAGTGGCATAGGCCTGAACAGCATAGCCTCCAGTAACATGCAAACAGCCTTTGGGTTTACCTGTTGAACCAGAAGTGTAAAGGATGAATAAAGGATCTTCTGCATCCATTGATTCAGCCTCGCAGGAATCTTTTTCGTCTTTAACCAATTCATGCCACCATAAATCCCTGCTTTCCTGCCAATTCACCTCATTGCCAGCTCTTTTAACCACCACTGTTTTTTTAACAGCCGTATCTTTCAATGATTTGTCAGCGCCATTCTTCAAATTAATCAATTTACCGCTTCTGTAATATCCATCAGCCGTAATCAGGATTTTTGCTTCAGAATCAATCAAGCGGCTCTGGAGTGAACTTGCTGAAAAAGCAGAAAACACAACTGCATGGACAGCTCCTATTCTAGCGCAGGCTAACATTGAAATTATCACCTCCGGAATCATCGGCATGTATATGCCTACCTTATCGCCCTTTCCTATCCCTAGTTTTTTCAAGGCATTGGCAAACTTATTCACTTCCCAAAATAATTCCTGGTAAGTAAATGTTTTTGCTTTTTCTTCGGTCGGCTCCGGCTGCCAAACCAAAGCTACTTTGTCCTTTTTATCCTTTAAATGCCTGTCCAAACAGTTTTCAACGATATTGATTTTGCCGTCTAAAAACCACTTGAAATACGGCGCCTGGTGTTCAAAAGCTTTTCCCCATTTTTTCTGCCATTGCAATTCTCCAGCCAGCTTTTCCCAGAATTTAGTCTGGTCTTTTGCCGCTTCTCTGTAAACCTTATCGTTATTCACCCAGGCTTTTTTCTTGAAATCTTCAGTCGGATAGTATATGTCTCCTTTTTTAATCATTGTTCTATTATAACGTAAATCTTTTAAACAAAAAAGAGGATAATGGAAAACCCTCTTGTTGAACGATATTAAAACCTATTTGGAAAAATTTATTCTCCAGACTTCTTCTTTTGAAGCCAGTTTACAAAGAAAAGAATTCCAACGATAAAGGATGGGCCCGATATAAAAGCATACCAGGTCCAGGGACGACCAAGTCCAGCCGCATAAATATAGAAAACGGCAAAAGCGAAAAAAACAATTGCCCCCACTAAATCATATTTCCAGGAAATTGCAACAACTGCCAGTAAAACAAGCGAAGGCATAAGATGCATAAAAAGCGCAAAAACTAAATCCCAGCCAGAATATTCCGTAAAAACATCTAAGGCGAACAAAGATAAGAATAAAACAAATGCTATACTTAAAATTCTTGGCAGCCAATGGATAACTTTTCTTTTATTTATGGATATATTCATATTCTCATTCTACCAAAAAACTGCCCAAAACAATAGACGGAATAATTGGCTCCTCTGGGGTTATGGGACGATATTGAAACCTGTTTTGGGTAAAAAAAATACCGCCTCAACTAACTGAATTAGTATATTGGCGGTAATTATTCTAGTTTAAGAGATTAAGAGCGACCAATCCTATCACCAACAGATGTAGAAGTTGGTCTATACCGAAAACGATAAGATGAATAAAGTTGTCTTTTTCCTTTTTACCTGTCGCAATCCTAAACTTTATACTTTTTTTTGCCACCCAAGCAAGAAATTCCCATGTCCAGGGCAAATCAATAAACCAATGGGAAATATAGATAAAAAGGAGCCATGATAAATCAAGCTGGAAATATAAAAATTGAGGGATGAAAAAGAGTGTATAAAGAAAGCAATGCAGGAAGAACAACTTTCCCTCTCTAAATCTATGTGTAAGAAAATCTCCTAAACCATGTGCTATTACACCGAAGAAAATGAACACAGCTACCTCGCAATAATCCACTCCTTATGACCTCCTTTCTTTTGTGCTAATAAAATAATAACACATCTCTGTGTTATTGTCAAAGTATCAGCTCTCCCGGGGCTATGGGGCGACGTTAGAACCTGTTTAATAAAAACTGTCTAATTAGCGATTAAAAATAGAACGAGGGCAATCCAATTCATATTGAACTGCCCTCTTTGGTCGTAGCCTATTACAAAGCTATAGCTGCATTTGTTTTGCTGTGATCCTCCCATCAACTTCCAAATGGGCCAGCATGACGATGACGTCAATGAGCATTATGGCTATTGCCTCATCTACCCAGCCGAAAGCACCAGACACTCCAACCGCAATGCCATCCCGGTAAGCTCCGCCGGAATATAGATAATCCCCTTTTCGCAAGATCCATGGCCTAGCCGCTACGATAGCGCTAGTATTGGTTCTTCCTCGTTCGGCTTCTGCCCGTTTACGCTGTGCGATCTTAGCAAAGTTCTTGATCTCGCCCCATTTTGGATTCCATTTTACCATTGTTCCAAAACGGAATTTACTCGCTGGCAAACCATTAATCCTTATGTTTCCCTCCACGTACTTTGGCCCCCATGTCAGTCCTTGGGTTCTGAGCATTGTTTGAGCTGTTGGTTTAATAAATGCAATAGCCTTCAGAATCATTCCCTCTGTTATGATTGCCATTTTGAACCTCCTTTTTCAATCTTTGATTTATAACAAAACAATGCCATAAAAATATGGTATTGTCAATAATTTGGCTGGGGCTATGGGGCGATGTTAGAACCTGTTTTGTAACAAAAAACCAGCTAATAGGCTGATTTCTTGTCCTAAATAAATCTTTTTTTAGCCAACGCTATTTCCTATCTAAATATTCAGAAACGATGGAATCAAGCTCTCTAGGTTTCTCGGCAATACGAAACGGATTGCCTTTTAAAAGATTTTCTTTTTTTTGGAATCCCCAAGTGACTCCTATTGATTTTACTTTCATAGTGGCCGCTTCTCTTATATCGCCCAATGTATCTGTAATAAGAATACAATCATCAGGTTTTATCTTATATTCGTCGAAAATCATCCTAATCTTTTCACACTTGCTGTTATGAACATCATTGCCCATAATTTTATTAAAAAATAAAGAAAGATTATGCCGATCCATAAAATCACGAATGGGACTGCTGATAGTAGAAGAAATAATAACAAGTATATATTTTTTTCCGAGTTCCCTTATAACGGTTTTAATTCCCCTTATTGTTTTTATCTTTTTCATTAGAGGATCATATAGCTTAAAAAATTCTGTATCAATTCGACGTGTTTCTTCTTCGGAGAGCTTAGTTCTTTTTTTCCAATCATTTATATTTCCGTCAAAAAGTCTTCGGAAATCATCTTCGGTAACAATCTTAGGGTCGATTATTTTATTTATTTCAAGGGCGATATCGAAAGAATCTGCAATAACTCCATCAAAATCAAAAAGTATAATTTTCTTTTTCATTTTTAAATTCTACCAAAAAACCGCCCAAAACAATAGACGGAATAATTGGCTCCTCTGGGGCTATGGGATGATGTTGAAACCTGTTTTGTAACAAAAAAACCAGCTAATAGGCTGATTTCTTGCCCTAAATAAATCTTCTTTTGAACACTTACTTCGGTATTGGTGGCGGAAAATAATAAGTAAGTATCATTGAGACTTCCTTATTATTACGCCACCTTAACTATTTGCAAGTCATTAAGTTTAAACTCTCCTCTATCAATCGGAGAATCATACCGGGCACAACCATTAACGTCTCGCTTTATAAATTCTCTGATTACAACAGGAACAGTTAATTTTTTTCCAACTAGCTGATTCCAGTTGGGACTCGGCTCTACCCGAAGAATTCTTATTGCGGTTTTTCTACCACTAAAATTCCCGCCAAGATGGCCAATTATTTTGCCATCTCTACGGACAAATTCGTGATACTCTTTTACCGCAAATTTCCGCTCATTTTCTCTTAATTCTAAAATATATTCTGGCAAAATAATCCTCCTTTCATTTTTCAATTGTTAATAATAAACAATACCACATTTTTTTGGTATTGTCAATATGCCCCCCCCGGGCTATGGGGCGATGTTGGAACCAAGATTCAACAATCTGGTGGGTTTCACGTGCCAGTCTTGGAAAACTATTTCATATAATCTTTTTTAGCTTCTTCTGATTCCCCAAGCAAGTTATAGTCAATGGTTATTTCTTCACCTGCTTTAATGTCTTTCAAAGCATAGTAATCGTAATTTTTATGATAAGCATTAGGTGTTTTAGAATGGTTGAGATACCAACCAATTTCCATACAGCCAAAATCTTTAGGGCAACGCAACATTTCGTCCCTATCTATGCAGTATTCTTGAAAAAAATTAGGAACGCTTTTCTTTTCTCTTAAACCAGATACTTCTACGGTTTCGTCTCCAAACAATCTAAGATATGTTCCCGCCTTAATGTCGTGAACTGCAAAAACACCCACGCCGTGTTCGGCAGGTTTAATAATAAAAGAAAACTCTGTTGTCTTGTTTTCCATATTTTTATTCTACCAAAAAACCGCCTTATTGAGAAAGCGGTTGGAATTAGCTCGCCAAGTCGGACTTGAACCTGCAAGTTAAGAGGAAATTTGGGTCATTTGGGGAATGGTACACCCACGCGTCTCGGTCAGGATATTTTAAGCTAAAATGTAACAAATGTTACACTAGAAAGGGTATGTCGAAATGTCTCATTTTAGGACGATGTTAGAATGGGTTTGCAAAAATAAAAGCTGCTGGGCGAAACCATACAGCTTTTTTGGTTTACTGCGTTAAATTATAGATAACTAACCCACTCTCTCCCAACAAGACGGAGTTCCCCACAAAGATTCATGGCAATCGTCGATGAATTCTTTACCTAACCGAGGAGTACAGCCAAAACTTGTTAACCATATGGTTGGTATTTTATTTTCTTTCTCCCATCTACTTCCTGCCGCCCACAGATAATGCCTTGAGAGAACATCCGTTTGTATGCAAAGAGATATGCTTTCTGCCACGGTTAAAGGAGATCTCCCACTCAAAAGAATCTTTCTGCAGGCCTTCCTCGTATCGACTCCTTTAGTACGCGTGCCATCTTCAATATTAATGGCATAATAAGGATCAAAATACGTTCGTAAAAAGGGCTGTGAGCCAACGGCTTCTATAATAGGGTATCTATCTGACATTATTTGAGGATACACATCGCCTTTTTCCTTTCCGTTTCTTACCATTGTCATAAGCACATCCACGCTGCAATGGGCGGGAGTTATAACTGGGATAAATGGAATCCTATTAGGATGAAGCTTAATTTGAAGACAAGCCCCTATCACCCTATCTTGCAGTGATCTTTGTCGCAAAATATCAATTACTTTTTTAGGACAACCAAGATTTTTAAGGATTTCTATTTGGTTATCAAAGAGCTGAGACAACCTATGTATCTTTTCCATTCCTTTTTTATTGCTTCTCACGTGTGCACCTCCTTTTTCTATTATTTATAAACTATCATTACACGTAAAAAAAATCAAGTCTTACTAAAAACCGCCCAATGGCGGTAATTTATTATCCACAAGTAATAGCTCCTCCTGGCCGAGTGATATTAGAACTTATTTTCTGATTAACCAACGAAAAACCCCTTAAAGGGGTTTTTCAATTTCTTACCAGCGATCTCTGTTACCTCTATCAGATCCTCTGTCACCGCGGTTGAATCCGCCTTGTCTGGGAGCTCTCGGCTCCATAGGACGGGCTTCATTCACCGTAACGTTCCTGCCATCAATCTCTTTGCCGTTGAACATTTCAATCGCTTTTTGTGCCTCTTCGTCAGTAGACATTTCTACAAAGCCGAATCCTTTTGAACGGTTGCTCATCCTGTCTATAATGACGGCTGCCGATTCAACTGTTCCAGCTGCGGAAAAAGTTTCCTTTAAAGTGGCATCGGTGGTGTTATAAGATAACCCACCTACATATAATTTTTTAGCCATGTTTATTTTTTATTAATTTTATTATCAGTAAGCCGACCAACTATCTTATTTCTATTCTACGGCTTACTTTTAATAAAACCTCAAAAGAAATGCAATAGATACTTACATCATCATAATAGCTTATTCTTAATAAAAAGTCAAGGGGTTATTTTTTACTCCTGTGTTTTTTCTTTAAGCCGATTTTTCGGCGATGCTTTAAAACGAACTTTCTGTGAAGCCGTCTGTTTCTGTTTTTGTTCGGATTGCGTGAATTTTTCATACAGTTTAATCAATTTTCTATCCTTCCTTAATGCTTTCTTTTTCTTTCAATACCGAAGAAGTAAGCCATAAGACAAACGGTCTCCTGAGCTTATCTATGGACCAATTATCGTCCTTAAAAAGCGAGGCTTTTTCCGTTTTAAAGCGGGAAAGTAAAGAAATAGTGGCTCTCAAATTTGCGGGAGATAATCTGTTATGCTCTTCTAAAAACTCCTCTTTCTTTAAGTGTTGGTTTATAACTTTTTGAACTTTTTTGAATCTTGGAATCATAGTTTTAAAAATAAAAAACAACTCCTAATAACGGTGAGTCGCAAATAGTACTATTAAGTGTTTTTTAATGATAATCTAATAACTATTTGTAGTTCAAAACTCTCAAAACCTATGTTTTTATTATATACCCTTTCTTATAAAAAAGCAAGCTTTTAGAATTTGAAGAATTATTGGCTCCCCTAGTTGAACGATGTTATAACCTGTTTTTATCAGAAACCGCCTGATCGGCGATTTCAATAATTATAAATATTTATAGAGTTTAATGTTTGATTGATTGAATCTACCAGCCTTTCAGTAGACCAAATCGTAACGATTATAGATATTATTGTCAAAATTAAAGCGGCAATACCAACTCTTTTTAATTTGCCGTCTTTCTGTTTTAAATATTTCCACACATACCAAAGTCCGAACGGCGGCAAAAACAAACTGACTGCATATACGGCTATCTGCGTTGGCAACGAGACTGAGGGAGGCCTGTCTCTTTGCGGCTTTCCGCAATTGGGGCATGCCAAAGCTTCATCAGATATTTCGTGCCCGCACTCTTTACATTTTACTAATGCCATAAATTTTAACCCTTTTTGTCTAATTTATCTAATTTCAGCAATTTAACGCCAAAATAAACGACAAAGGCAATTACTAAAAAATCAATAAGAACGCTGAGGAAATCTCCCCATAATATTTTTACTTGCCCAATAGCCAAGCTGGCATTTTCCAAACCTTCAACCCTGCCGAGAAAAATACTGAGAGTTGGGTTTATAATATCCCCGACCAACGCTGACACTAATTTGGAAATAGCGCCGCCCAAAATAAAACCGACTGCCAAACCGACGACTCCCTGTTTCCTTATAAAATTAATAAAGCCCGACATATTTTAAAAGCTAATTAATATTAATTCTTTGTTTTATCCTCCCAAACACCCTTTTGCCTTGAAAAAATCAATGGGACCAGGGGAAGCGCCTCCCATTATTTCTTGTACCCGCTCTGCACCCAATGTCTCTGTAAAACACTTTTCCATTTCAGGGGTTATTTGTGCGGGCAAACTGCCAACGTCGACACCGATTGTTTCCAATAATCTTTCTTGCTCATCGCTAAGCAAAGGATGCTTGTCGCCTTCTCCAGTAGTAATTGGAGTATTGGTTTGGAAGCCAGTCAATAAATTAGACAAAAGTGGCTTTAAATTAAACGGGTCAAGAGCAATAAAGATAGCAATGGCGATAATAAGAACAAGGAAAATAATGCCCAATGTTATAAAGATAGTTTTCAACATATTTTTAATAATTTATTTTTTGACCTTTACCCTATTCTACCAAAAAACCGCCACAACAATAAGGCATTATTATCCACAAGTTAATTCCTACCCTGATTGAACGATACTAGAATTTTATCTTTACGGTTTAATATGTTTGAATTTGAAAAGCCGCAAGGAATTTAAAGGAGGAAAGAAATCGGTCAAAAAGTTATAAGCGGCAGCGGCGCTCGGCCCCAAAAAACCCGCAAAAACCAAAGCTAAACCGACAAAATTGATAACCCCCCACAAAATTAAGTTCTGGTTTACAATTTTCATTGTTTTCCGGCTCATCTGGATTGAATCAATTATATTTTTCAGATCATCCTTCATTAAAGCAATGTCTGCTGCTTCGATGCTTGCGTCAGAGCCTATCGCCCCCATAGCAAAACTGACATCCGCTAGAGCCAGGGAGGCTGCGTCATTTACCCCGTCACCGAGCATACCAACCTTATATTTTTTATTAAGAGAATTTCTTACGAAATTAACCTTATCCTGGGGTAAAAGATTAGCCCGAAATTCGGCAATGCCAAGTTCTTCTGCTACTCGCTTGGCCACTATTTCGTTGTCACCGGTTAAAATAACCGTTCTTTCTATACCAAGTTTTTTAAGCTCATTAATAACGTGGTGAGCGTACGGACGAACCGAATCTGAAAGAGCCACAAACCCAACTAAAAAGCCATCCATTCCGAGGGACACCAACATATGGCCCGAAGATTTTTCCTTTTGAATGGCAGAAATCTCTGCGTCCGAAAAAACAATGCCGTTATTTTCCAAGAATTTTGTATTTCCCGCCAATACCCTTTTGCTATCTATAACTCCCCCTATCCCATATCCTGCTTCTTCGTGAATTTGGTTTATATCAGCAATTTTAATGTTTTTATCTTTTAAAAATTTATAAATTGCTTTAGCCGTAGGATGGTTTGATTGCACGAGCAATCCTCCCAATATGCTTAAAAACTTTTCTTCGGAATAGTTTTTAGAAACAAATATCTGCTTCACTTTTGGCCTGCCTTCGGTAAGCGTTCCGGTTTTGTCGAAAATCATCAGTTTCAGTTTGGTTAATCCCTCAATAAAGCTCGCTCCTTTAATAATTATTCCTTTTTTTGCTGCCGTACCGATGGTAGCGACAAAAGCCAAAGGAATGGCTATGGCTATATCGTCAGCGCAGGTAACAAGCAAAACCGCCAACACCAAAGACAAATTGTGAGTTGCAAAGTAAAGCAAAATACTCCCCAAAAGCGTAAAAAGAATGTAAAAGTTTGCGAACTTTTCAGTTATCGAAGTAATGGGGGTTTTTTCTTCTTGGGACTTTTCAATCAGTTTCAGAATTTTAGCGAAGGTGGTATCTCGGCCGACTTTTGTCGTTTTAACTAATAAAGAACCGGAAGCATTCAGGGTTGAACTGAAAACTTCGTCGCCAACAGTTTTGGCTACCGGTTCAGACTCTCCTGTTAATGACGACTGGTCAATACTGGCATTCCCCTCTGTGATAATCCCATCGACAGCAATTCTTTCCCCAGACTCCACAACCACCAAATCATCAACTTTTACTTCTTCAATCGGTTTCTCAATAATCCCCTGTCCGGTTTTGATTAAAACTTTCTTCGGCCTCAACTTCAATAAACTCTGAATGGCTCGCCTTGTTCTGCCTTCAGTAAAGTAAGTAAGAAACCTTGCCGAGGCAAGCATTAAACTGATAAAAACTGCTGAGTGCAATTCTCCGCTTAATAAGGCAAAAATTAAAGCAATGCTGGCCAAAAGGTCTATGGTTAATCTCCGATGGATTAAGGCGCGAATGGCGCTGAATAGAACTGGCAAAAGCCCGATTATACTTACCCCTAAAAAAATTACAGTACTTAAGTTTCCGATAAGAATATGGAAAAGATTTGCAATTAAAACAAAAATAGATAGAACTACTATAAAGACATCAAGCCAAAAATAAAAAGGATTACCAGTTAGCGCGAATGTAGATATTTTATGATGTTTCCTTTTTAACATTTTATTAATATTATCTTACCAAAAACCGCCTTTTGTACAAAGCGGCCGAACTTGGCTCCGGAGGTAGGATTCGAACCTCTCAAATTCTACATCTTTTTACTAACATATTCAGCCATCTCAGCCAAACGACAGGCATAAGCCCATTCATTGTCGTACCAAGCAACCACCTTAACTAGATTATCGTTCGCCATGGTCAAAGAAGCATCAACAATGGCAGAAAAACAGTTTCCTTTGTAATCGGAAGAAACCAAGATAGCGTCCTCCACTCCCAAAATAGTATCTAAACTCTTTTCCCGGGAAGCTTTTTTAAAAACATAGTTCACTTCTTCAGCAGTCGTGCTTTTTTCAACTTCGCAAATCAGATCCAATATCGAAACCACGGCTGTCGGCACCCTTAAGGCAATACCATCCAGCTTGCCTTTTAATTCCGGCATAACGTTTCCAATGGCTTTGGCAGCGCCAGTGGTTGTCGGAATAATGTTCATGGCAGCTGCCCTGGCTCGTCTTAAATCATTATGGGGCAGGTCAAGAATCCTTTGGTCATTGGTATAGCTGTGAACCGTAGTCATAAAGCCTTTAACTATCTTGAAGTTATCGTTCAAGACTTTAGCCACAGGAGCCAAACAATTGGTAGTACAAGAACCCATATCTATCACTTTGTCTTTTTTTGCGTCAAACTTTTCCTCGTTCACTCCAAGAATGTATGAAGGTATTTTGTCCTGGTCTTTGGAAGGCGCAGAAATTATAACTTTTTTTGCACCGGCAGCAATATGTTTTAAAGCTCCATTATAATCAGTAAAAACACCTGAGCACTCCAGAACAACATCAACACCCAATTCCTTCCAAGGAAGCTTTGCCGGATCCTTCTCAGCCAATACTTTTATCTGCTTGCCGTCAATAACCAAAGCAGAACCAGCAGCCTTAACCGACTTATTATAAATGCCGTACAAAGAATCGTATTTCAAAAGATGGACTAAGGTAGCAGCGTCTGTCAAATCATTAATAGCTACCACTTCCAAATCACGGTGCTTTTCTAAAAGCCTTCTGAGTGTCGGCCGGCCAATCCGGCCAAAACCGTTGATTGCGATTTTTACAGCCATATTTAGTCTTTGATTTTCAATAATTTAACGATTCTTTCCCTGTCAAATCCGGCAATAACCTCTCCCTCTATATCGATTACCGGCACCTCCATCTTGCCTGTTTTTTCAATGATGAAATCGCGCGATTTGGCATCCTGGGAAACGTCTATCTCCTCAAAAGCCACATTATGCTCTTTTAAAAACTCTTTTAAGGTATAACAGTAAGGACAGATTGGGGTGGTAAAAAGTCTAACCATATATTAACCGCAGGTATTATCGCTGGAAGAGCCAGTTCCTCCGCCAAATCCCGGGGCAGGAGATTCTTCAGAAAGTGTCTGGGAACATTCATCGGGCTGGGAATTGAAAGATTGGCAAATAATCTGCTTGAAGTTTTCCGGAGTTCTCGGACTGACGTTGGCCACTTTACTATTAATAACAACTGTCGGTGAACCGGAGACCCCGTATTCTTCGTTCAAGTCGGCTTGCACGCCAAACTTGGGATAGGTACCGTTCAGCCAAGTGCTTTTGTCGTTATAAAGCGAAGTGATGTTAAACTCTTGGTCAGTCTGTGAAACACAACTATTAACCTTTTCTGTATCTATCCCAGCTTCAGAAAGACAGGCAACAGAATCTCCGGATACGACAAAACAGCTGAGATATGAAGCATATTTTTCATTTTGTTCTTTCTGAATGCAATACTGGCTCAAGTTCTCATCGATCTCCTTTTTATCATGCATGATGTAGTCAACGAAATATATTCCCATGTCAGCCTTGTCTTTTAACAAATCGTAAACGGGCAGAAACATCTTTTCAGCCTGCAAACCGTAAGGACAATAGCTCATGACAAAAAGCTTAACGTCCGGCCTGTCGCTCTTTGCTGAAGCCTTTACTTCCTCTTTCATCCTGTAACCTTCGGGAAACAAAAACACTCCATCTTTGGTAACGTAAGAATCGTATTCCTGATTTCCTATTTGCAGACTAAGCTTATAAACTCCCATTTCTTCGGAAACAGAATTCAAAGAAGCAACATTGCCTTCGGCTAAAAGATTTTCGTTAATATATTTGACCGTGTTTTCAGCAACCAAATCAGCTGGCAATTGTTTTCCCAAAAGCTGGTTTATCATTTCGTAACCTAAATAAACGCTGGCTGAAGCAACAACAGCTCCTGCCAAAAAAATAGCGACTAAAATTATTATTTTCTTTACTTTTTTCGTCATATATTTAATATATCACAAATATTATTTTTTAATAACTTCGTTCAACTCTTTTAAAAGCTTTTTATCGTCAATGCCGTACATTTTACAGACATTGCCGATTTTCAGGCCCTTTACTTCATACTGGGCAAAAGGGCAGCTTAAACAAGGAAAATTGTATTTTGCCAAGATTCCCTTAAACTTGGGTTCGTCGAAAACTTCCGATAATGCTGTTTCTTCGGTAATTTCCTGCATCAAATTAAGCAGCCAGCCAGCCGCCGTCAACCACAATAACGGACCCGGTAATATACGATGAATCCTCGGAAACCAAAAATAAAACAGTATTGGAAATTTCTTCTGGTTTGCCCATCCTATGGAGCGGAATCATTGCCAAGGCTTGCTCTAATATTTTCGGATCGTCTTTGGTCGAGGCAGACATTGGAGTATCAATAGCGCCAGGAGCAATGGCATTAACCCTAATATTATAAGGAGCCAACTCAACAGCCAAGGTTTTGGTCAAAGCGGCAATTCCTCCCTTTGAGGCCGAATAATGCGCTAAGCCAGCCATACCCTTGCCAATTTGTCCCATCACTATGGAAGCAATATTGACGATGACACCGGATTTCTGCTTTGCCATTTCCTTGGCTGCTGTCTGGGCGCAAAGGAAATATCCTTTCAAGTTTATGTCAATGGTTTTTTGCCATTCCTCTTCAACCATTTCCAAAAAAGGCTTAAACTGGCAAATGCCGGCATTATTGACTAAGATATCAACCTTTCCCCATTTATCAACCGCTGCTTTTATCATTTTCTCCACTTCTTCTTTTTTTGAAACATCGCATTTTACAGCTATAGCTTCGCCTCCCGCCTTTTCGATTTCATCAACCACCAGCTGGCATTCTTCCTGGGAAATATCGGAAAGCAAAACTTTGGCTCCAGATTTAGCCAAAAGCAAAGAATGGGATTTTCCCATTCCCCTCCTGGCTCCGGTAACAACGGCTACTTTGTTTTTCAAATCGAACATATTTTAAAAGTTTTGAAATTAAAGTTTTCGACCTTATATATATTTATTTTATTACGTTTTTGACAAACAGTCCACAAAGGCACTTGCCGTCCTTCTTAAGTTCTTCAAGATGGTAAGCACAAAGACAGACAATCTTCTTGTTCTCTTCTGCATCATCCGTTACTCTCCGACAAGGGCAATATTTAGCCCCCAAATTCTTTTCTTTTTCCAGCAAGCTTTTAACGATCGCCTCCACCACTTTTTTATTAGGACTCAGGAAAAAGCCGTTATTTTTGGCATATTCTTCGTATTCTTTAATCAGCTTGCTGACTTTTTCATCCTGCTGGGCTAAATTCTCTTCCAGCCAGACCCGTATATTTTCTTCTAGCATCATACCAACGAACCCGCCAACAGGCTCTCCGTTTTTGAAAAGAATTACTGTCGGCGCTGCATTAACCCCGTATTTCTGGACAGTTAAAGGAGCGGCATGAAGATCAACTTTGGCAAAAGATATTTCTTCTTTTAATTCCTCGGCCAGCTTTTCCAGAATCGGTATAATCAAAACGCAGGGAGCACAACCCTCCATCCAAAAATCAACTAAAAATGGCTTTTTAGCTCCGGAGATTTCCTTTTCAAAATTTTCATCGTTTAAAACAACGGCCATCAGATTAGTTTTGCTAAAAACATTATACCTATTCCCAGTAAAAATACAAAAAAATGGATTAATGCTTTTTGTGGACCGACTTTGTGCTTTATTTCTGGAATTAAATCGGAACAAGCTATGTAAATGAAAGTGCCGGCGGCAAAAGGCAGAAGAAAAACAATGGAATTGCCTATTTTTTCCGACAGAAAGAATCCGACAAGTCCGCCAAAAATTACGCTTATTGCCGACAGAAAATTCAAAAACAGCGCCCTAATTCTCTTGAATCCACTGTAAACTAAAATCCCGAAATCGCCGATTTCCTGAGGAATTTCATGCAGGGCAATCGCCAGAACAGTGGTAAAACCCAAAGGGATAGATACGACAAATGCTCCGGCTATGACCAAACCGTCAATAAAATTATGGACGCCGTCTGAAATTAATATTAAATAAGAAAAAGATTTTATTTCGGGATGGTCTTTGGCATGGTGGTGATGCCAGTTGATAAAGTTTTCCAGAATGAAAAAAGAACAGAAACCGAAAATCAAATAGAGAAATGTCTTTATTAAAGACGAACCCTCAATGCCCACTTTTTCAATGGCTTCCGGCATCAGGTGCAAAAAAGCGCCGCCGATCAAAGCGCCAGCAGCAAAAGAAACCAAAATTAAAAGAATTCTATCCAAAAATTCTTCTTTCAAAAAGAAAAATATGAATCCTTCAAAAGCAATCAAGCTTATCAGAAACGTGCTGATTAAAATGTAAGATAAAACATCCATTTTAATAAATTATTCCTCCGCCTAAAAGATCCTGACCTTGGTAAAAAACAGCTGACTGGCCAGGAGTAACTGCTCTTTGCGGCCTCTTGAGTTTCAGGCGCAGAGTTCCGGGTTTCAATCCGTTAACGATAACTGCCGGAACCGCCAAATGGCGGTATCGTATCTTTACTGTCACGCCCAAGGGAAACTTTGGCTTTTTCCCGGAAATCCAATTTGCCTTTTTAACAATCAATTCTTCTTTATACAGGTTTTTCTCGTTTTTATCAACAATTAAAAGATTATTTTTTAAATCTTTTTCCAAAACGTAATAAGGACCGCCGGAAAATCCGATCCCTTTTCTCTGCCCGATGGTATAAAACCACAAGCCCTGGTGTTCGCCCAATATTTTTCCTTTCAAATCAACAATCTTGCCTGGTTTTACGCCCAATTGCTTCTTTAAAAATACTTCAAACTTGCCCTTAATAAAGCAAATCTCCTGGGATTTCGGAACATTAACCAAAAATGGCAATTTGAATTTTCTCGCCAGCTTCTCAACTTCTTTTTTAACATAATCTCCGATCGGCAGCAAAACCTTTTTCAATTGCTTCTGATTCAACCGCCACAAAAAATAGCTTTGGTCTTTTTCCTTGTCTTTGCCTTTGCACAGTTTGAAAACTCGAGAGCGATCTTGAACAATCTTAGCATAGTGGCCGGTAGCGACATAATCAGCTTTCAGTTTCAAGGCTTTTCCCAGGAATAAACCGAATTTAATTTCTTTATTGCAAATAATACAAGGATTGGGAGTTAGTCCCCCTTTGTTTTCTTTCAAAAAGCAATCTATCACTCTTTTTTTAAACTCTTTTTCCAAATTAAAAATGTGAAAGGGAATCTTTAAAATCTTTGCTACTTTCCTCGCCCTTGCTTCTGAAATCTTGTTTTTTGCCCCGGGAAAAAGTTTCATAAAAACACCTTCAACCTCAAAACCCTCTCCTTTTAAAAGAGCGGCTGCCACAGCACTGTCTATTCCTCCCGAAAGCGCAACAATTACTTTTTTCATTGTTTTAAAAATCCGCTGACGATCAAATCAATTGCTTCCTTTTCGCTTAACCCCCTCATCCTCAAATAATTCAGTTCTTCTTCCGATATTTTGCCGATGGAAGCCTCGTGCGTCAATTGAGCTTTTTTATTATGGCAGATCAATTCGGGCATCAAAGAAATCTTTGAGCCCTTGTCTACCAGCAATCCCTGGCAATCCAAATGCCCTTTGCCGGCAGCTTTAGCCATAATAGAGCTCTTAGCTGAAATCTGGCTTTTTTCTTTGCCGACCAGCCTTAATTTAACTATTCCCTGGGAATTCTCTCCCTCAAGATGCAAAACATCATATATATCTATCTTGGAATTGTTTCTTCCCTGAAAAACAAAATTCATATTAACAGAAGCGTTCTCGCCAGCATGAATCGTTGTTTTCAAAGAAACCTGTTTTGGCGGAAGCAGATTCTGATAATTATAAACCAAAGAAGAGTCTTTTCCGAGAATGAATTCGTAATCAGGGCTGACAAAATCTTTCTGTCCCCACTTGTGAAAATGATCGTATTCCAAACTGGCTCCTTCTTTAAGAATAAGCTTGCCTTGGGCCCTATGGCTGCCGTATAAATTGTTTTTAGCTGCATTGCAAATAACATTGGCTTTGGCTTTTATATTCTTTTCAATAACCATGAGGTTGGTCAAATTCTGGGAAACTTTGGGTGAAGCAATAGTTAAACAAGTAGCCAAAGGAAAATCAGTCTGCTTTTTAACCCAGACAAAATATCCTTCTTTTGGCTTCTTGGTAAAATAAGGCCTTGTCCAGGCGAACTTCAACCAGGCCTGGAGACTTGGCAGGACAATAACCCCTTCCAATCCGAAAATATTCTTTACCTTGTGGTCAATTTGAAGATAATTTGCATTTTTTGCATTTATCATAGCCGTATCTCTTAATGCTTCTTAAAACTTTCCTGAAATCTTTTTCCTGACAAATAACCCTGCCATCAACTATTACGTTGGTGATGTCGGGCTTTAAAAAATTCAAAATTGTCCCAGAATGGGTTATCAGCAGCACGGAAACTTTTCTATCTAATAATAGTTTTTTAATGGTTTTGGCAACGGTTTCTGTCTTCTTCAAATCCAAGCCGGAATCAATTTCATCGAAAATAACGAGTTTGGGATTCAAAGCCAGAATCTGAGCGAGCTCAGCTGCTTTTTTTTCCCCTCCCGAAAAATCAAGATTGACCTCTCTATCCAACAAATGTTCTATCATTTCAGTATTGTTTCGGTTTTTTGAAATCTTTTCCAAAAGCCTTGAAAGCTTAACTCCCTTAATCGCTGGAGGAGACTGCCAAGATAAAGCCAAACCCAGTTTTACTCTTTTTTCCGGAGAAAGCCTTTTGATTTCTTTTCCGCAAAACAGAATACTGCCTTTGGTTACTTTATATTTTGAATTGCCTAAAATCGCCTGGGCTAAAGTGCTTTTACCGGAAGCATTAGGCCCCAAAAGCGCCTGGATTTGACCCCTTTCCATTTCCAAATCAAAACCTTTTAATATTTCTTTACCGTTTCCCTTAACGTGCAGGTTTTTAATCTTTAATAATTTGCTCATTTTTTTATTAAATCAGCCAAGGTTATTGAATTTAAAGCAGAATCCAAAGTTTTTTGGATTTTAAACCAAAAACTTTTAGCCAAACATTTCCTTGCCATAGGGCATTTACCTTTGGCCGTGCATTTAACTAGACCTTTGCTGTCTTCCAACGAATTAAGTATTTCGCTGATTCTTATTTTTGAAGGCTTCTTAGCTAAAAAGTATCCACCCTGGACTCCTTTTTTCGCCATAACTAATCCAGTTTTTTCCAATCTAGAAAGTATTTTCTCCAGATAATCGAAAGAAATCCCTTCTTCTTTTGAAATAAATTTCAAGGGACAAATATCTTTTTTGCATTTTGCCAAATAAACCATCGCTCTAAGTCCGTATTGTGATTTAGTGGATATTTTAAACATAAAAGCCGACTAATTCAGTCGGTTTTATTGTATCTCTGCCAAGAACCTCTGTCAAGTCACTATGTCATATTCTTTCAAGCCGCCCGTCGGTATTTCAAAATTGATGATCTGTTCGTCAGGAATATTCTCAAGATGTTTCACTAAAGCCCTCAAACTGTTATGGCTGGCCACCACCAGAACGTTTTTCCCTGATTTTAAATCTTTTTCAATGTGTTCTTCGTAAAACGGCACCACTCTGTTATATACGTCTTTCAGGCTTTCTCCTTCTGGCGGCGCATCATTCCATCCTCTTCTCCACAATCGGACCTGTTCTTCGCCATATTGCCTTTTAATATCGTTTTTATTCAATCCTTGCAGCCTTCCGTAATTCCTTTCGTCCAACGCTTTGTCGACAACAACAGGCAAATCTTTTTTGCCAAGACTCTCCAAAATTAAAGAAACAGTTCCCCTGTTTCTAATCAAAGGCGAGGTATAAACTTTATCAATTTGAAAACCAGCCATTTTCCCAGCAACCTCTTTTGCACTCTCAATTCCCTCTTCACTCAAAGGAATATCGGTCCAGCCGGTAAAGCGATTTTCCTTATTCCACTGCGATTGTAAATGCCTTAATAAAAGCAATTTAGCCATGAATTTCTTTTTCGATTTTTAATAATCTGCTATATTTTGCCATTCTTTCCGGTTTTGAGGGAGCGCCGGATTTTATAAAATCAGCTCCGATACCGACAGCCAGATCAGCGATGAAATCATCCATGGTTTCTCCCGAACGGTGGGAAACGATTATTTTCCATCCGTATGATTTTGCCAGCTTGGAAGCTGTAATCGCTTCAGAAACCGTACCGATCTGATTGGGTTTTATAATTACGGCATTGCAGGCTTTTCTCTTTTTGGCCAGCTTGATTCTGCCGGGATTAGTGACAGTCAAATCATCTCCGACAATCAAAAGTTTTTTAAACTTTAAATTCATTAATTTCCACCCCTGCCAATCTTCTTCAGAAAAAGGATCCTCTATAGCGATTATAGCAGAATATTTTTTAAGAAGGCCAACATAGAAATCAAGCATTTCTTTTCTGTTCCTTTTTTCTCCCTCGAAGAAATATTTCCCTTTTTTAAAAAATGAAGAGGCAGCAGCATCTAAAACAATTCTTGCCTTATTTTTTAAACCGGCTTCTTCTACAGATTCAATTATTCTATCAAGAGCTTCTTCTGTTTTTTTGGCAGTTGCCACAAAAGCACCTTCTAGACCCAAAATCGCAGCTGATCTGCCGTACTTTTTAATTAAATTCTTCCCTAAAAGACCATATACTTTCTTGCTTTGAAAAAAACTTTCCTTGAAAGAACTTTTAGGAAAAACCACCATAAACTCCTGGATGTTCAGCTTATTTTTGGCGTGAAGCCCGCCTTCAATCTGCAAAACCAAAGGATAAGGAATTCTCGGCTTTGTACCGGCAATTGCAGAAATCCATTTCCAAAGAGGCAGTTTTTTGCTTCTGGCTCCTGCCCTTAAAACAGCGATGGAAGCAGCTAAAGTGGCATTTGCCCCAAAGCGGGACTTGTTTCTGGATAACCATGCATCTATCTGCTTTTGAGAAATAGCATCTATTCCAATAAGCTTTTTGCAAATAACTGAATTAATACTTTTAATAGCTGTTTTTACATCCTTGGTTTTTGCTTCAAATCTGCCTTTTGACGTGCCAGCAGGTACTGAAGCTGAAAACCTGCCAGAGTCAGTAATAACTTGGGCGGCTACTGTCAGATTACCCTTTGAATCAAGAATACTTTTTGCTTTGATTCCTTTAATTTCAGCCATTTTTTTGGAGATAATTTGAAACGGCTAAAAGCGCTTTGGTCCCTTCGCCGGCAGCCACAACTATCTGCTTGAAGATAACATCGCTGACATCTCCTGCGGCAAAAAGCCCTGGAGTTTTTGTTTGCATTGTTTTATGGTCAATAACTATTTCATCCTTTTCACTGAAATCAACCAAGCCTTTGACAAAAGAAGTGGCAGGCTGAGATCCTATTTCAACGAAAATGCCTCCGACTTTCAAAGAAACTATCTTTTTCGTTTCATTATCCTGGTAAACCAAAGATTCAACAAAGTTCTTCCCTTCCACCTTTTTCAAAGCAGCTGAAGTTATCACTTTGATTTTTCCTGTTTTCCTGGCTTTTTGCTGTATTGATTCCTCGGCCATGATTTTTGAAGAATATTCCAGGATATATAATTTTCTGGCCCAACCGGCCAGAAACAGAGCTGCTTCAAACCCGGAATTTCCTCCTCCGACAACTGCCACGTCTTTTCCTGCATATAAAGGAGCATCGCAGGCTGTACAGTAAGAAACACCTTTGCCGATGAATTTCTTTTCCCCTAGCGCTTCCAAGGGCCTAGGATCAGCGCCGGAAGCAATAAGAATTGTCTTGCTCCTGAATTCTTTTTTCTTTCCGGTTAAAACCGAAAAAATCTTTCCTGCTTTTTTAATTTTTGAAACCAACGCAAGCTCGATTTTAATTTGGCCTTTATTGAGCTGTCCAGAAGTGAATTTCCTTAGGTGTTTTTCGAACTTTTTAATCAAATCAAGTCCGGATATTTCCTCAAACCCGGGATAATTCTCAATAGCTACCGCTTTCCTGGCCATTTGCCCGCCAAAGCTCTTGGTTATTAAAAGCGCGTTTAAGCGCTGCCTGGAAGCATAAATGCCGGCAGCAACGCCGGCAGGTCCGCCACCAATTATTATGACGTCGTAAATCATATATATTTATCCTTTTTCTGTTTTCTTTCTCAAAAAAGCAGGAGATTCCCAGATCTTTTCCTTCTCCGCCATTTCTTTTTCAATATTGTCCGCTTCCTGCCTTATTTGCAAAGCGTTTTTCCTTACTTTGTCGTTCTCGGAATTCGGAACCTCTTCTTGCTTGGTTTCTGGTTCTACTTTTACTTGCTTTCTCTTTTTTCTGACTTTGATTTTCTTTTTAGGAACGGTTCTTTTCTTTTTTGCAATAGTTTTTGGTTTTTCAATCTTTTGCTCTTTTGGCTTTCTTCTAACTTTTCTCTTAACCGGTTTTGTGGGCCTAGCTTTTCTCTTCTTGGAAGAACCGATTTTCATTCCGCAGCCTGTCGCTAAAAGAATTGTTTTTATAACATTGGAATATTTCTTGTTCTGGGCAATGCCGAAAATGATCTTAGCTTCAGGGTTAGCCAAATCTGAAATCGCCCTTGATATCTGGTTAACGTCAGAAAGCGAAAGATTCCTTTCTCCGGCAATATTAAATAAAATTCCTTTGGCTCCCCGAATAGTGTAAGGATACAAAGGAGAACTGAGGACCTTGGCGGCAATGTCTTTCATTGCGCCTTCTTTTCTTTCTACTTCAACCGTATTCAAATAAGCCAATCTTCCCCTGCCCTCGAGAATCGTCCTGAAATCGGCAAAATCAATATTGATTAAACCTGGCTCGTAAATCGTTTCAATCAATCCGCCCAGGCTTTCCGACAAAAACTTATTAATAACGGATAAGGCATCTCTCAAAGGAGTGTCTTTATTGATAATCTGGAAAACTTTTTCATTGGGAATAATAGCAACTGCATTCAAATAATTCTTCACTTCCTTCAAAGAATTGATAGCTATTTCCATTTTCTTTTCGCCTTCAAATTTAAAAGGCAGAGTGAATATTCCAAAAGTAAGATTGCCAAGGTTTTTGGAAAGCCTGGCAAAAGTCGAGATGGCTCCGGATCCCGTACCGCCGCCTAAACAAGCAACCAGAATACACAAATCATTATCTTCCAAAAGTTTCTTGATTCTTTCTTTTTCGCTTAGAGCTGCTTCTCTCCCTAATTCTACATTCATACCAGTCCCCAATCCATGAGTTAAACTCTGGCCAAATTGGAATTTTGCCACTTTCCTGCTGCAGCCCTTCAGAGATTTAGTGTCGGTATTAGCTACGACAAAACTAGCCTTAGATATTTTCGAGGAAATTTCAGAAACAATATTGCCGCCCCCTCCGCCAATACCAATAACCCTGATCTTGGTTCTTTTTATCTGTTCAGCTTTATCTTTTTGGTCCATTTTCTCAGGCTTTACGGGCTTTGGAGCAGCCTTTTTTGAGGTTTTTTTAGATTTTTTAGCCATTGATTTAATATACCTTTCCTCTATTTTTTTTCAACCTCCGCTTTTAACTCTTTCTATTTTACCCTTTAAAAAAACTGTGTGCAAGTTAAAAACTTTTGAACCCCCTACAGATAATATAGAATTCCTTGCTCGTGCTGATAACTGCTTTCGGCCTGAACCTTTTGGCAAAATCAAAATGTTCTTCCACTCTTTTAAAAAACTCGCTGCTTGATTCATTCTCAAAAACCTTGCAGACGAAATTTCCGCCAGGTATTAAAATTGATCTTGCGATTTCAAAAGATTTTTCCGCCAATTCCAAAGATTTCTCAGCATCAAGAAATTTCACCCCGGAAGTTTTGGGCGCCAAGTCAGAAACCACTACCTGGAACTTTTCTTCGAAATCATATTCTTTCAAATCAAAGATGTTTTTTTTAATAAATGAAATATTTGGCTTATTAATTATTTCAATATCTTCTGTATCAACGCCCACTGCTTTACCTTTGTTTCCTACTTTTTGAGAAATGTACAAAAGCCAGGAACCGGGGACAGAGCCCAAGTCCAAAACACTATCTCCTTTCCTGATAATCTTATACTTTTCGTTTATTTCCTTTAATTTATAGACCGACCTGGCCGGATATCCTTGTTTTTGGGCCAAGATCGTATAAGGATCCTGTTTTCTGTCTTTTCTGTACATTATTATAAAATTATCTTTTACTGATCAATTCCCTAATGGCGTCAGTAGCAACCCACTGGGCTGCTTTTGAATCAATCTTTTGTATTTCTTTTGCAAGCTTAATTGATTTCTCCCGTAAAACAGCATTCCTCTTTCCTATCTGCCTTAATGCCCAGTTGACTGCTTTTTTAACGAAATTCCTCTCGTCAATCGAATATTTTTTAATAATTGGAAAGAATTTAACGAAATCTTCGTTTTTCGCTTTTTTGTCGTGAACAGCCAAAGAAGCCATTAAAGCAAAACCGGCCCTTCTGACGAATTCTTCTTTCCTTTTTGTCCATTCAATAGCTTTTTTCCGACCAAAAGGCGTTTTGTCAAAAAGGTTCATACAGCACTGATCACACAAGTCCCAGGAATTGAATTCTTTCACCCATGATTCCATCTGCTTTTCAGTCACCCTATCAGGACTATCAATTATGGAAGCCAGTATTCTGACCTCATGAATCTTGCTCCTCCACAAATCCTGAGCCAATTTATGATCTTTGCCGATTTTTCTGGCCAAATCCCTTAAAACAGGAACACGAACGCCCAAAGCGTATTTCGGATTAATACCGAACCTGGCCATGCCTGCCACGTTCTTGGCATTGGAAAAAGATTTCAGTTTTTTAATAATTTCTTTGCTGTTCATTCTGTTATTCTACCAAAAAACCGCCCTTAAGGCGATTCCAATGATTTAACCAATATAGTAGAATAAAAGCATGAAATTCAAAATATCCTTTCTCTTATTTCTCATACTGATATTTGTTTTTTTACCTTTTACTTCAAAGGCAGCTGAGCAAACAACAATAGCAAAATTAATCCAGCAGATAGAAATAATCAAGTTTGAGATTGCTGTTTTCCAATCTTTAATTTCGAATCTCCAACTGAATCAAGGAATTACCGCTAAATCTTATTTGGCAGTAGATCTTTCCAATAATTCAGTTCTTCTGCAGAAAAACTCAAACCAAACATATATCCCGGCTTCCATTACTAAGTTAATGACAGCCGTCATTACTCTTGAGAATACTAACGAAAACCAAACAATAACTTTAACTGAAAAAATGCTTGAACCCGCAGGCCAAAGCCCTTGTCTTTTTCTCGGATTGAACATCAGCGCAAAAAACCTTCTCAAAGCCAGCCTTACCCAGTCAGCTAATGACGCTGCTGAAGCTTTATCGTATTTCACAGGAAAAGAAAAATTCATCGGACTGATGAATCAAAAAGCAAAAGAGCTTAACATGTTAAATACCGTCTTTCACGACGTGCACGGGCTGAATCCGGCAAATAAAACCACAGCTTCAGATTTATTAAAGCTTTTAAGCTACATTCAAAAGAATCATCCAGAAATATTAAGCACGAGCAAAGAAAACGACTTCTGGCTTCCAGATGCATCAGGAACCCTGCTTAAATTCCAGAATGTGAACAATTTCTATCCTCTTCCCGAATTTATCGGAGGAAAAACAGGCTATTTGCCAGAAGCCAAACAAACCTTAGCTTCAATGTTTAATGTTAACGGAAAACAAATCGCTATAATTCTATTGTATTCTAGCAACCGCCAGGCTGACGCTTTTGCTATTATCAAGCAGATTAGAAAGTAAAAAACCGCCTCTTTGACGATTTTTTAAAATTCGGGCTAAATTCTGATTCTGCTTAACTTCAGTAAGTCTTTAGCGTTTTTCTTAATAAGTTTTTCCGACGTCAATTTAGGATAATTCTTTCGTATTTGACGTACGAGATATGTTCCTATTTTATATCCTAGCCGTTTCGGCTTTTTCCCCTGCCCCAAAAACCATTCATCGTAAGAAAAACGAGAAGTTGTTAAATTTTCTTTCTTAAATATCGGAAGCCATTTCTTAATAAATTTATTTGTATATTTTGAGGATTCGGGAATTCTTTCCGGTACTTGTTCTAGTTCAAAAACAGTTGCCAGGCCTTCTGCGAATAGGGCTTCCAAGAAAGAAATCTTCTTTTCCGCATAGCCGCAAAAGCCTCGTTTAACATGATTCATTTCGTGACAGACAATGGCTTTTAGTTCGTTTTTATCAAATTTTTTTTGAGGAATGGCAACTCTAATCCAATCTTCGGCTTGAGTGTATGCCCAGATATGTTTCTTGCTAAAACGATAAACCGTAAAATTAACAATATGTTCTTTCCCCAATTTTAAAAGCTTGGCAGCGTGAGTCGCGCTATTTTTAATGATATTTTCTATTTCTTTCTTTTCCTTTTCAGTAAAAGCCTTCTTTGATTTTAAAAATATAATATTTAGCTTCATAGACCAAATGAGAATCTATTTAAAATATAAATTACTAATAAGATAAAAGCTATCCCCCAATAAATTTTCCAAATTGATTAAAAATAGATTTAACACCGTTTTTTCACTATGTTATGCCTTCTTGATATTCTTGCCCGTTTATTTTGGGAAATACAGGATAAATTTTTTGAACTCTGCCGACCTGCCCATCCCTTAGCCGCACTTTAATCCCACGATGATGAGAAGTAGAACTCGTCAAAATTCCCGCCACTATTCCGCGGGTAAGCTTTCCAGTTTTCTGATCTTCTTTAAGCACAATTTCCACTTCCGAACCGATTTTTACATTTTCCCTCTTTTGCCCGTCCATAATTTTATTATTCAAATTTTTTAAATTCGCCAGGCCCTATAAACCGTACTTCGCCATTATCAACTAATATCGCTTGAGAATCAGTTAAGGCAAAAATTGGACAAGAAGCCTTATTTTTATTTTCATTAATAATCGCTTCGTGCTCTGGAACATAATGGGGAGAAATTAAAAAGTCGACTAATCCCAACCCTCGTAAATCTTTTAATCCTACTGTATTCACGTCTTCAAGGTGTTTCCACTGAGCCCCCGAAATATCAGGCCCGGCAATGTAACTTCCCGCGCTAACTCCTAAATAAATTCCTCCTTTATTTAAAAACGGCTTCAATAATCTATCGAATCCACTCTCTCTTATATATTTCATTAAATAAAAAGTGCTACCGCCAGTAACAAAAATTACGTCAAAATTTTTAATTTTTTCTTTTAAGGATTCTTCGTTTTCCTTTCTTAAATCTATTTCTATTATCATTTTAAAACCCAGCTCTATTAATCGCTCTCTATCCTTTTTTACGTAAAAGGCATCTCCTTCGGGATGGTGGTCGAAAGAAGCGGTAGGAATAAAACAAATCCTTGTCTCTTCCGGTTTTTTATTCAATAATTTTAGGAATTCTTCAGTTGTCTCTGGCGGTAATCCCGCCGATGTTAAGAATAGCTTCATTTTAGATTAACGTTTGATTATTTTTGGTCTTCTCGCAACTGCTTAAAAGCGCCCTTTTCTCCTTTATATCGCCGTTGTTCGTTCTTCTCGATTTTTTTCATAATTTCTTCGTACCCGTCTTCGCCCAACATTTCAAGCAAACCTAAAGAATAAATTATTAAATCTACTATCTCTTCTGCTAGTTCATCTTTATTGTCCTTGCGATAAGCCCTGACCGCTTCACCTAACTCTTCAGTAAGATATAAAAACTCCTTACTAATATCAGTAGTATTAAACCCTTTTTTTACTTTATTATCCCAAATCCGTTTTTGAATTTCTCTTAATGTTAATTCTTTCATTTTTGGCTTAAATTTTGATTATTTTTGATTTAGCTTTTTTAATTTCATCGAAACTATTAACTTTTGCCCTGATTTCCACTTCTATGTTCATATATTCAAATCTTAACAGAAAACTACTTTCTTGGCGACTAAAAATGAAAGGCCGCTTATTCAGCGACCTTATTATTGACTTCTAACACCTCCTCTTCAGAAATTACTTCATCAATATGGTGAATTTCCCAGCCAAACGCCGTACGAGCTTTTTCCAGGCGTGAAAATTCCACTGCATCTTCTTTATGAATGAAATAAAAATAAGCCATGTGGGCTCTAGGGTTAAGACCGATTGGCCCGTAAGTCACAACTTCCCAGTTTCCTTTTGCCTCACGAGAAAGAATCCCGAGATTAACTAAAATGGAATGGAAACTCTCTTTCTGGTCATGGAATCTTCCCATTTTAAAGTGCTTACTGTATTCCGGCCAATCCACCTTCAGCTTACCGCTGACCACGCTGATAAAATCTTCGGCGTTTCTCTTAAAGTTATCTATCCACTCATTTTTGACGCATTCGATACAAAACCCACCGATGTTACAGACGTTTACCTCCATCATCTGAAAGACAAAGGAAGTCATGTGGCCCGGCTTGCCAGCCCGGTTCTTCTTGCAGTTATAACATAGATTGTCACTCATTTCTTATACCTCCTACAAAAAACTAAAATAGCCTGATATACAGGCTGTTTTAAGATAACACTTTAAACAGTAAAAGTCAATTAGTGGTTATTTTTGATTTGGCTTTTTTAATTTCAGCTGGTTTCTCCAATAATTTCCCTTTATGTAATTTATATAAAAGCGGGATTACGCCGCAATCTTTGCATTTCCCCCAGCCGCACTTACCTTTGTTCTTTTTAAATAACATTCTGCAAATGGCGATTTCCTTATCAAAAATCGCTTTCTTAATGATGTTTTTCTTTAATCCGGTTTTATAGGTTAATTTATTTTTCATATATTTCTTCTTCTACTCTACCCTATTTTACCGAAATTCAACAATTGATAAAAAAGGAAGGGCCAGAAGATTTCCTTCCAGCCCCATTTGCCCTATTGAAATGAGAATTTGATTTATCAGCGTAGGGATTTGAGTCCAAAATTTCCGGGTCACCTTGCTATTGCAAGATTGTGATCGTGCGGCCCATAAGGGCGCTTCTTTTTTCCCTCTTTCTTCTTTTTCTTGGATGGAGGCGGATCTACCTGCTCGAGATCCTTTTCGTCGAAGCTTACGATATCGGTGATTTTACCTTTCCCGTCCACCGGCGGTTGGATTCCATAACGGTCACCTGCGTGCATATGTTTTACGCGCAACACGATGATACCCGTCAAACCAGTGAGTATATCCTTCACCTTGACGCCAAGCTTAAGGGCATTTGGAGTCTCGATTGCCGGCGACAGATTGGCGCTGGGCGGAGCAACAATTTCTAGATCAGGCCCATCTATATAGTGGAGGTCGGGCAACTGCCCCTCCTTATCCACTGCAGGCTGAACCCCATAACGGATACACTTGTGCATATGTTCCACCCGAGAAGCCACAAACCCCTGGAAACCAGTAATTTTGTCTTGCACCAAAGAACCAAACGGAATGATTTTCACAATTCCCTCCTATAGAATGTTTGCTTCGCTGAATTTCACAGTCGAAGTGTCTTCAGACTAATAAAAAGAACTAATTTTTACATTCGATTCTCCTTTTTTTTTATTTATTGATAATCAGAATCATAACATCTCAACGAGAAAAGTCAAGAGACCGCAGCTTGACAAATAAATGAAGTAATTTATTATCTAAACGGAGAGAAAAAATATTTGAACCTTAAAAAGGAGGAATAATGGCTATTGAGAATGAAGTCAGATTTCTGGTGACCAAGATGCATCCGAATTTTCCCTTGGACGCAAAACCACCCTGGCAGATCAAGCAGGGATACTTTGACCTGATCAATCCCAACAAGCATTTAAGGGTCCGCATCATAAACGGCCAAAGAGCGTTTCTCTGCACAAAAGAAGGTACAGGATATTCACGCGAGGAAGAAGAGGAAAGAATCGGTGTTCGGCCTGCTAGTTTCCTATTCAATCAGTGCTCCAGTTATTTGGAAAAAACCCGCTATTTTCCGAAATACCGTACAGAAGGCGGCGAATGGACGATTGATTTCTTCAAGGATCCTTTGGGCGGAATTGTCATAGCTGAATTCGAATACCAATTGCCAGGAGTAGAGGCTATCTTACCACCTTGGATTCTGGAAGCAAAAGACGTTACCGATTCTGTCTCAAATGTGCACTTGGCCAGGCTAGCCACAGAGCTTAGGGAAACAGGAGAAATAAAAACCCCTGTAGCTCTCTATAGCGAGATTGTACCCAAAATCATCCCGCGGATAGTCACAACCGGCCCCCCTTGCGCAGGAAAATCAAAAATGTTGAGGGTTGTTAAGGAGAAAATGGGCAATTTCATCCATTGCGTGCCAGAAACTGCCACCATAATGATAACGCTGGTTGGTTTAAACCCAAAGCTTAATGCGCGCCGCTTTAATAGCAGCCTTTATCGGGTACAAGCCATTTTTGAAGCAACATCCGCAGAACAGGCGGTTGATGAAAAGAAAAAAGCCATGCTGCTTGACCGGGGCACGATAGACAATGCAGCCTACATGAAGGGACTTTTAACGGATTTCTCAGCCTTAATTAAGACAACTGCAGACTACGAATATTCCAAATACCAGCTAGTCATCTGCCTGGAAATGCCGCCAAAGCACGTTTATGAGCAACACCGGTATAATAATCCTGCTCGTAAAGAGAGTTACGAGGAAGCTTTTCTGCTCGGCGAAAAAATAAAAGAAGTCTGGAAAGGACATCCTAATCTCCATCTCGTTTCTGGCGAGAACACCTGGGAAGAAAAGGAGAAAACGGTTCTGTACATCATACGCAAATTCCTTGACGGAAAGTAAATAGCCAAAGTCTTTCAAAGACAAAACGCCATCTGAGTTAATCTCGGGTGGCGTTTTAATGCTTTAAAAGAATAGGTATATTAGAATAAGTTGCTTATTTTGATAGTAGCTTTTTAAACAAAAAAATCAAGCTCCGCGTCGTGAACGACGTTCGAACCTGTTATAAATAAAAAATGAAAAACCCCGCTCCAATAGCATGGCAGCGGGGTTCACTTATGATCGTTCGACTAAACCAGAACCTTTGTGTAATTAAGCACAGACCCTACGGCTTCTTTGATTTCTTCCTTTAGCTCAATTGAAACGTTTGGGTCGCCATCATGACCAGTTCCAGGACACGGAATGTTTAGATATTTCTGATAGCGGATGAATTTACCCTGGGATGCAACAGTCCCTCCATACTGGTCAATAAGCCAATCACTTCCTTGGACAACATAATCATTGTTCAGGCCGAATGCGGCAGCTAACTCTGAATAACTCATCATGACCCTGCCATCTGTCTGCTCTTTGATGGGGAAGCAATTTACCACCCGCCACTCAACAAACCAGCCGACAATCCGATCTATATTGACCCTATCAATTGTAACCTTAGCCGCGCTTCCCTCGATGACAATATGCTTTCTGTTCTCATCGCATTCTTTCAAATGCATTTTTAGCCCGCGGGTATGCCACCATACTGGACCGGAACCAAACTTCCTAAATACTGGTTCTTTTTTCAACTTAAACCTCCTTATAATAAAGTCTCTGAAATTACTATACTATTTTCTACAAAAAAATCAAGCTTTAGTTGTTTTTTTATAAAGTATACTCCCAATAAGGCTGCCATTTGAACGGCACAGATAAGCAATCTTGGATAGTTTTATTACCGACTAAAGTATCTAAACCGTATTGAGTGGCTCGGTGACCGACGACTAAAACAGCTTTATCAGGATATTTCTCTTTTAATTCCTTATAAAAGCCCTGAACTCTGGCCACTGCGCTTTCATAGCTCTCGCCGTTAGGAAAAGGTTCTTTGATGCGTTCCTTTTTCATTGATTCCACGATCTTGCTCGGCTGGCCGCTAAAGTCGCCGTAATTAAGCTCTCTGAGACGTTCATCGGAAATAACCGGATATTCGTCTCCAAAAGCTATCTTGACCGTATCAAGGGCTCTCTTTAAGTCAGAACAGCAGATTAAATCAATCTTTACGTCTTTGAAATGCTCTTTCATTTCCCCGGCCTGTTTTTTGCCCAATTCCGACAAACCGACATCTTTCCAGCCGGAAGCGATTCCCTCTTCGTTATCCGTGGTGGTAGCGTGAGCTGCAAAGTATATTTTCATATTACGATTATGATTTTCTAGTTTGAAAAACGCTTGCTTTATATGACGTAGAATATACCTTGTGCGACATTTTTCTTCAATTTAGACTATATTTTAGTTATTTTTTAATATGTAATCTTTCAAATATGCGGTTGCCTTACAATCTTCTTCATTATATTTTAATATTTTTTCCTTCATTCCCTTCTCTCCATTAATAAATCTAGAAAACCATTCAATTGAATTCGCACCACCAGCATCTTTGGCAGACCATTTAAATCCTGTAAATTTACATATAGATTTTAATCCATAACTAGTTAACGGCCAGTCAGAATCACGTTGTATTATTTTATATAAATCTACAGAATTTTTTTCAAAATCTCCTACAATTTCTTGATCTAAATTATATTTCTTTTGCAATCTTCTAAGGATAGATATTTCGTGAGCGGAATAATGATAAACTGGAACATTTTTATTTTTTTTAAGAAAATCCCATAATTTCTTTGCTATGCCCTCTTCTCCATCTATGCCATCAGCCATTAAGCATTCGTAATGGTCACGACTGCTTGATAAGTCTCTCATCCAAAATCCAAATAAATAAGTGATATCTTGAGTTGGATCGTCTTCTATATCAAAATGTATTTCTTTTTGCGATTCCGGAAAGTTTATTTTCGAATAAAAAACCTCTTTCCCTTTCTCGTGGACCTGTGCTCTTTTGTATAGATTTGAAAAACTTTTTTCAGCAAAACCATTAAAGTGACCTTGTTTTTTTAGAGCTGGTAATTCTTTTAGCCATTCTACTAATGGTTTAGCGAGTAAGTCTTTAATCTCTTTAATTCCATATTTTTGCAATTCGTATTTATTTTCTCCCACATAGAATAGTAATGATAAATCTTTTTTCTTTTTTGCCCAATCATTACAGTAAGTCTGCCATCTACATAAATCGCATTTCCCACCAATCGTTGGCTGATATACCTCTCTTCCTTTTACCATTAATATTATTTCCTCTTTTATTCTAGAAAATTTATCACTATTAAAATCTGTTTTGTAATCCAATTCTTCTTGACTAATATTAATTATTTTACCAAATTCAGGATTAAACTCTTGTATTTTACTTAAAAGAAAATTATAAAAATTTAATTGAAATAAATAAGATTCTTTGATTTTTCCATCGTCAAAATTATCTCCTTCATATCCCCTTCCGGCCTTGATATCTACGGGTATATAATAGTAATTTCCAAATTTTGATTTACCGCTTATCCGCTCTAATAAATCTGGCCTACCGATAAAATCATTTACTATTAAAACCCCTTGATATATATAATCTTTTCCTTCTTTCATCAATTTAAGTGTTTCATTAAAAGTTTCTGTCCCGGCTGGTTTGTCTCTACTTACTTCTATAAAAGACTTTCCTTTTCTTTTTATATATGACTCTATGATCTTTTCTTCGTGCTGTGCCCCTCTATCCCATAAAAGTTTCACAAAATCAGATATCTTGTCCCTTAAATTTAGGTCACCATTTTTATTTAAAAAAACACAATACTTACATTTAGTATAATCGTAAAAATC
>CAYZSL010000005.1:0-43080 GCA_964481125.1 uncultured Candidatus Saccharibacteria bacterium
AAGGCCCCAGCCTTATCCTTATGCTTTGAATGCAGCTGTTGATTTGCTTTTGAAAGAAGAGTTTGACAGCTACCGGAAAAAGGGGGAACAGCATCCTTTGCTTGTGGCCCACAATATTCCGGCAAAACTTTTTTCAAACCAGGAGCTTTTGAACCAATGGAGGAATAATTTCAGCGGAATCAGATATTTCGACGAAGAATTAGAAGCAACGATGTTCGGCGCGGTTGACGATATTTTGGAATTTCCCGACGGTAAACTGGCTGTTTTAGATTATAAATCAACCGGCAGTACTGTAGCTAAGGTGTATGACCGCTTCCAAATACAAATGGATGTATATACTTATCTTTTGGAGAAAAACGGATTCCCGACAACCAGGAAAGGGTATTTGGCTTTTTATATAGTTGATAAAAATAACGGTTTCAACGACAGATTGCCTTTCAGAAAGGAAATCCAGGAAATAGATACAGATCCTTCTGACATTCCCCAATTATTCAAGGAAGCAGTAGCTGTTTTAAAAAGAGAGGCGCCGCCTCCTCACAGCCAGGACTGCCAATACGGAGAATGGCTTCAGAAGGCAAAGAATTTTTAAAACATGAACAATATTTTTATACTTTTAATCATTGTTTTAATTGCTTTTGTCGGTTATCTTATAATCCAGAAAGTTGCTCCAGAAGGAATACATTTTGGTGAGCAAGCTACTTTGATAAAAGAAGAAACAGCTACTAGCACTCTAATAGAGGAACCTCAGGCAACAACAAGCGTTAAGGTGTTTTTTGGCAATTCAAAGTTAAACGCTGAAGCTGACTGCAGTAAGGTTTTTCCGACAGAAAGAGTGATTATTCAAACTGAGGGCATTGCCAGAGCAGCTCTGGAAGAACTTTTAAAAGGACTGACAATGCAAGAAGAACAAGGAGAGTTTTTTAGTAATATTAATTCAGGAGTTAAAATACAAAGTTTAACGATTGAGAATGGAATAGCTAAGGTTGATTTTGACCAACAGCTGGAATTCCAAGTTGGCGGTTCCTGCCGGGTGACTGCCATCAGGGCTGAAATAACAGAAACTTTGAAGCAATTTGAAACGGTTGATAATGTCATAATTTCCGTAGATGGCAGAACAGAGGATATATTACAGCCATAGGGCTTGACTTTTTTTATAAAATAGAATAATATAAACAATAATCAAATAAAATAAGGAGGTATAACCTTGACTTAGTTCATTTTTGTTCTTTCCGAAAAAGAATAAAGGGGGTCTAATGGAAACCGCAGTACTATCATTTAACACACAATTTCTGAATCGTATTGTAGAAGAGCAAACAAGAGTTGCTCAGCAAATCAATAACCTACAATTTGCGATTGATGAAGCTAGAGCAGGTCGGGATAACTTTTCAAAGAGCTCTATTGGCTTTGGGACGGCGGGTAATGAGATTATGGATCTCACCCAACACATGATAATGCTTCAACCAAGCCTAGATATGCTTTCCTCAAGAAAGGATGTCCTAGAAAAGGGAGAATTTACATATAAGTGCGAGCTGTGTGGGGGGAATTTGGACATGCAGGAACTTCTTGAAGTCCCGACCATACGATTCTGTGCTACTTGTAGATCAGTCCAAAAACGATAGTTCCCCTTAATTTTCCAAATCTAAAATTGAATAAGTCTCCTTATTATGAGCTGGTGCATTAGTGCCAGCTCTCTTTCTTTTTGTGCTATTGACTTGACTTTTATAAATATTATTGGTATAATTTAGCTAGTTAAATCCTAAGAAAGGAGGTTAAAAAATGAATTTCAGCGAATTGAAAACAGTTCAATTCGGGGAGACAGATGGCAAAGAAGTTTATGTGCCAATTTTAAGCAATGATGGCGACCTTCAACGAGTTTTTGCATATCCCTGTAGTCCGGAAAGGGGTCCGGCTCCAAATAGGTATAGGGAAGTGCATCGAGAACCTCTTTTAAGAGAAGCGACACCAGTTGAAAAGAAGAAGGCATATGACAACGCTTATGCTTTCTGGATAAAACATAAACATCTGCTTCTGCCCGAAGAGGCACGGTGAATTCCATAATTCCTAAACCGTGTCTTTTCTTTTTATGTATGGTAAAATATTAAAAGGTCGTGAATAATTGTTAATTTTTTAAAACATATGTGCAATTTACATTCAGGAGTCAGAGCTATATTAGCTTTATTAGTAGGTATTTTATTAATCGTTCTCATAGCTTACTTTGCGATTGATGTAAAGAATAAAATACAGACAACAGAGAATACAATCACTATTTCTGAAACAGGAACAGTATATACTAAACCTGATTTAGCTGTTACTTCTTTCTCTGTGATAACAGAGGAAAAGACAGTAGCTAAAGCAATGGAAGATAATACGAAGAAAATGAATGATGTTATTTCTTTCATTAAAGAACAGGGAGTAGAAGATAAAGATTTAAAAACAACTGCTTTTAGTATTTCGCCTCGTTACGAATGGTATGACAGCGATAATTATTCTGGTAGAAGGGTTTTAGTTGGTTATGAAATACGCCAAACACTGGAAGTCAAACTAAGGGATTTGGATAAGATAGGCGTTATTATTGAAGGCGGTACTTCTGTCGGCGCTAATGAAGTCAGCGATCTGCAATTTACCGTTGATAAACAAGATGAACTGAAAAAACAGGCTAGAGATGAGGCAATTACCAAGGCTAAAGCTAAGGCTGAAGAATTAGCTAAACAACTAGGAGTTAAACTGGTCAGAATCAGTAATTTTTCAGAAAGCACAGCTATTCCTTACTACGCTACTATAAAAGAATCTGCTTTAGGAATAGGGGGAGGAGGTGTCGCGCCAGCTACACCGCAGGTTGAAACAGGGGAGAATAAAATAGAAGTGCAGGTTTCCATTACCTATGAAATTAATTAGTAACGATAGGGAGAAGATCTTTTGGACGCAGCATTCGAAAAATAAATTAAGGCAGTACCGGTTTTCAGAGAAAAGAGTTTTGAGTATTTTTCGCAAGCCAAACAGGATAGAAGAGGGAATAGCTCCAGATACCATTGCTGCTATGCAGATAACGGGTACCAAGAAGCATCCGAGCGAGGCTTGGACAATGTATGTCATATTGAAGAGGCCAAAGGGCATTAAAATAATTTCTGCCTGGCGTTATCCCGGAAGAACGCCAGCTGATAAAAGGCCGATAATTCCGGAAGACACTTTAAAAGAATTAAGCTCAATTATATGAATTACGCAAAAATATTCGGCTGGATTTTATTAATTACAGGTTTGGCTGTTATCGTCTGGACTTTGGTGTATTCATACAATATCTTTACTGTTAAAGCCGAGGTGCCAGAACTCTTTGAAACACAATCAGGAACCGCTTTGCAAATGTTAGGTGGCTTAGACATACAAGCTCAGATTCAGGAAATGATCAACCAACAGTTGCAAAATACTTTGCCTGCTGGGTTTATAGCCAGGATTATGAATTTAGCTGCCTGGTCAATATTGGCTTTTATTTTGATTTTCGGCGGAGGCCAGATTTCAAGCTTGGGCATAAAACTGATTAAAAAAGAATAAAAAATGGAAGGTGTTAACGTTCACATAAGGCAAAATATTGTCATTCAATGGCTTTGTTGGCATTTTTTTGACGTTCCCAAAGGCATTTTAAGAGCCTGGAGGAATTTCCTTTTTTTTAATTTCAATTATTTTTCAGTTGTTTTACTGTTAAAGACATTCTTTTCGCCTTGGAGAAGGTACAGCTGGTCTTATGGCAGAGGATTTAATATTCAAAGATACATTGAGGTTTTTCTTTCTAATCTGCTTTCCCGTGCCTTAGGAGCGATTGTCAGAAGCTTTTTAGTAGTTTTCGGTTTAATAACGGAAATATTTATTATTGGCCTTGGTTTGATTGTTTTTTTGGGCTGGCTTATTTTGCCTGCTCTTTTGATTTTCGGATTAGCTTTCGGCATTAAAGTTATATTTTAAAAAATGGAAGAATTCAATTTTAATTTAAAGAAAACGGCAATTTACCGGGCGATAAAATGGGCCAGAAATCCTATTTTCAAATTGGCCAGTATTTTTGGCAAACTGTTTTTGGTTGCTTTTATTATTCTTTTTCCTCTTTTTCTTTATGGTTTTTTGACTGATAACTGGAGCATAAAAAGCCAGTCTTTGACTTTAGGATTTTCAACAATTTCTCTCAGTTTATTTTTAATCTGCCGTATACTGGTATCTTTTTTAAATTCAAAAGTTAAAAATCCTTCTCTTTCAAAGCGTGAAAGTTCGGAGGGATATAATCTGGCTGATTTTTTAAGTTTTGAAGCAGCCAGAGTTGTTTTAGATTCCATTAATTTCGCCAGGAGAAAGAAGTTTGCTGAGATTAATTCAACCTTGCTTTTCTATTTTCTGCTTTTTGGCAATCGAGAAGCAAATTTCATATTCTTGAGAGCGCTTTTGAGTATAAAACAGATAAAGAATTATCTTAAGAATGTTATTTCCGAACAATCCGGCAAAGGATCTTCAAAACCTGACTTTTCTGAAGATTTTAAAGCAACCATTGTTAAAGCTTTGAAAGTAGCTCAAAAGAAAGGCCATATTAATATTGAAACAGGCGACCTGATGATCGCTTTGGCTGAATACGATCCTGTTTTTAAAAATATCTTAATCGATAATAATCTAAAGGTTCATGATATCGAGAATTTGGCCTGGTGGTTGGAGAACCTGCAGACAAAGATAAAAGAGTCAAAAAGGTTCTGGGAGTGGAAGAATTTGGTTAAAAAAGGCTCTATGGCAAAGCAGTGGACGTCAGGATATACGATAACCTTGGACCGTTTTTCGATTGATTTATCGGAAATGATGAGAAGGAGGGGATTTCCAGAAACCATCGGCCATAAGAAGGAGGTTGCTGCCATGGAAAGAATATTGGCTCGTTGGGAAATGAACAATGTTTTGATAGTCGGAGAATCGGGTTCGGGCAGAAAAAGCATGATTTATGAAATGGCCAAGAGAAGCGCTTTTGCAGAAAGCATGGGGGAAGTTAACTACAAAAGGTTTGTTCAGCTGGATTTGAACAGCCTTTTAGCTCAAGTGCAGTCTTCAGAAGAAGTGGGAGCGACACTAGACAATATTTTCAGAGAAGTGATTGAGGCTGGCAATGTTATTTTGATTATTGACGATTTTCATAATTTTGTTGGAGGGGTTTCTAAGCCCGGAGTGGTAGATATTTCAGGCGTACTCTCTTCTTACTTGGTCCATCCCGCTTTCCAGATTATAGCGATTACCACTTTTGAAGGATTGCATAAAAACATTGAACAGAACGCTTCTGTTTTATCTTTATTCGAAAAGGTGGAGGTTTCCGAAGTATCCGAAGAAGAAACCTTGATGCTTTTGGAAGACTTAGCTTTGCTATTGGAATTCAAAAGCAATAAATTCGTTTCTTATCCGGCCCTCAGAGATATTATTGTTTACTGTTCAAAGTATTTGCCAGCCAATCCTTTCCCGGAAAAAGCAATGGAATTGTTGGATGAGGCGATAGTCCATCTCAGCCAGACAAAAGATAAAATACTTTTGCCAAAGCACGTAGCAGCCATTGTTTTTGAAAAAACCCAGATTCCGGTAGGCGAAATAGAAAAAGAAGAAAAGCAGATTCTTCTCAATTTGGAAGGTCTGATTCATCAGAGAATCATTAATCAGGAAGAAGCGGTTAAAGAAGTTTCTACTGCTTTAAGAAGAGCCAGGTCAGAAATCAGCACCAGGTCAGGGCCAATGGGCACATTTCTGTTTTTTGGACCGACAGGCGTCGGCAAAACAGAAACTTCCAAAGTTTTAGCTGAAATTTACTTCGGGTCAGAGGAGAAAATGATCAGGCTTGATATGTCAGAGTTCCAGAGCGTTACAGATATTCCCAGATTAATCGGTTCAGCCGGCCAAGAAGGATTATTAACCACTAAAATAAGAGAAAGGCCTTTTTCCCTGATACTGCTCGATGAAATAGAAAAAGCCCATCCCAATGTTCTGAATCTATTTTTGCAGGTGCTGGACGAGGGACATTTAACAGACGGACTGGGTAGAAAAGTTGATTTTAAGAACTCAATCATCATTGCCACTTCCAATGCCGGCTACCAGATAATATTAAAAGCATTGCAGGAAAAGATGGACTGGCAGACAGTAAAGCAAAAAATTCTTGATTATCTTTTTGGCGAAGGCCAGTTTCGTCCTGAGTTTATCAATCGTTTTGATGCAGTAGTTGTTTTCAAGCCCTTATCCAAGGAAAACCTTTTGGACATTGCTGATTTGATGTTGAAGAAACTGCAGAAAAATCTGAAAGTAAAAGAAATTGAATTTGTCATTACTGGGCTCCTTAAAGAAAAGCTAATTGAATTGGGTTATAATCCGACTTTCGGCGCCAGAGAATTAAAAAGAACCATTCAGGATAAAGTGGAGAATGTTTTGGCCTCAGCTATTTTATCAGGCCAAATACAAAGGGGAAGCAAAATAGAAATTAACCCTGAAGACTTTAGTTTGGTCAAAAAATAGGTATTTGTGAAATAAGGTAGTTTTACATATATACAGCCTTTTGGCTGTTTTTGTTTTGGAGCTGTGGATTATTTGTGGAAAAACAAGAAGCAATTCCCTTGTTTTACTCTTATTTCCTGTTGTTCATTAAATGGAACATTGTGGTTGACTTGCAAGAGCTAGTGGATAATAATGGAATAGAAGTGGGTAATTGTGGAAAAGTATGTAGATAACTGACCCCTTCTGGGGATAACTATGTTTTCAGGAGAATATACATATTCAATAGACGAGAAGAAAAGACTGGCTGTTCCATCAAAATTCAGACAGCTTTTGGGTAAGAAAGCAGTTATTACCAGGGGACTGGATAGTTGTTTATTCCTTTATCCTTTAATAGCCTGGTCAAAGCTGGCAAAAAAAATATCGCAATTGCCTTTGGCCCAAAGCGATGCCAGGGGATTTGCCAGATTGATGCTGGGAGGAGCCATGGAAGTGAAGTTTGACAACTTGGGAAGGATCCTGATTCCAGATTATTTAAAAAACTATTCAGGTTTGAAAAAGAAAGTTGTTTTTATCGGCCTTTACGACAGAATCGAGATTTGGGACGATCTGGAATTCCAGAAATACAAAAAGAAGACGGAAATGGCAGCAGGCGATATCGCAGAGCGCCTTAAAGAACTCGGAGTTTAAAACAATGGTTCACATACCGGTTCTCCAAAAAGAAGTTCTTGAAAACCTTGACCCCAAGCCAGACGAGAATTTTATTGACTGCACAATAGGCGGCGCAGGCCACGCCATGGCAATTCTGGAAAAAATAGCGCCCCAAGGAAAATTGTTGGGCATAGATTGGGACCAGCAAGCTATCAGTCAGCTAAAAGCAAAACTGAAAAACAGATTGATATTAGTTAACGACAACTTCGCTCATTTAAAAGAAATCGTTAAAAAAGAAAACTTTAAATCAGTCAAAGGAATTCTCTTTGACCTGGGTATGTCAAGCTGGCATCTCAAGGAATCGGGCAGGGGATTTAGCTTCTTGAAAAATGAGCCCTTGGACATGAGATACGATTTGAAAAATCCTTTGACTGCTGAAAAGCTAATCAATTTCTGGTCTGAGCCAGAGATTGAAAGAATCCTGAAAGAATTTTCAGAAGAGAAATTCGCCAGGCAAATAGCTAGACAGATTATTAGAGAAAGAAGGGTTTTGCAAATTAAAACAACTTTCCAATTGGTTAAGGCTATTAAAAAAGCTGTCCCGACAAAATATCAATATCCGAAAATCCACTTTGCCACCAGGGCTTTTCAGGCTTTGAGAATCGCCGTAAATGGCGAATTGGACAATGTAGCAGAAGGGCTTTCCCAGGCAGCAGATATTCTTGATGCCGGAGGAAAAATAGCTGTCATTTCATTCCATTCTTTGGAAGACAGAATGGTTAAAAACTTTTTCAAAGACAAAGCAAAAGAAAACGTATTAAAAATAATCACTAAAAAGCCGGTCGTTCCAAGTTTTAAAGAAATAAAAATTAATCCCAGCTCTCGCTCAAGCAAGTTGAGGGCGGCAATCAAAATATGAACAAATATTCTTTAGTCTCCAATATGCCTATTTTCATACCCTTGGTCGGATTTAAGATGAAATTGAGTTTGAAGCTTGTTTGGCTGGTCGTTTTAACGGCCATGTTCTCGCTTTTAATCAGCTCGATTTATCTGCTTAATGCCTACACTTCTGAGGTTTTTGCTGCCAATCAGTATGAAAAGAGGATAAGCCAGCTTTCTGAAGAAAACAAGTTTCTGGAGATTAATTTAACCAAAGCTGGTTCTCTGCAGAACATAGACAATTACGTTCAAAACTTTGAAAAGGCTGGCAAAATAGAGTACATACGCGTTTTGGAAAGCACGGCTTTGGCTAAATAAATTATGCCTTCCTGGAGAATTAATCTTATCTTGGTAGTATTCTTTATTTTCGGCATGGCCATTATGGCCAAGCTTTTTTATATCCAGGTAATAAAAGGCGACTACTACAAAGCTTTGGCCCAGGGCATGTTTAATATTGAAGAGCAGATTGTCGGAGAAAGGGGAGAAATATTTTTCAAGAACGGAGAACCTTTAGCTATAAACATGGATTGGCCTTTGGTTTTTGCTTCGCCAGCTGAAATGTCTGGCAAAGAAGAAACAGCTGGAAAGCTGGCTGAAGCTCTTTCTTTGGACAAAGAAGCTGTTTTGGAAAAGCTGGAAAAAGATAGCGTTTATGAATTAATTAAAAAAAAGATAAGCGAGGAGGAAAGCCAAAAGATAAAAGATTTGGACTTGGAGGGGATATATTTGGGCAAGGAAACAGGCAGATACTATCCTCAGGAAGCTTTCGCTTCCCAGCTGGCAGGCTTTCTGGACAATAATCTTGATGGCCAATACGGCATAGAGGAATATTACAACGATGCTTTAAAGGGCAAAAGGAATCAGCGGGGGAGCAACCTTGTTTTGACGGTTGATTATTTTATCCAATTCAAGGCTGAAGAGCTTTTAGCCAAAACTAAGGAAGATTTGGATATTGAAGGAGGAGAGATCATCGTCATCAACCCCAATTCCGGAGAAATTTTGGCTCTGGCTAATTTCCCGAATTTCAATCCTAATCAATATTCATTGGTCTCTGATTTTAATATTTTTAAGAACGGAGCTACTCAGGAGATTTTTGAACCAGGCTCGGTTTTCAAGCCGATTACCGTTGCTTCAGCTCTAGAGGAGGAGAAAGTCACTCCTGAAACCACTTATATTGATACCGGATCTGTAAAAATAGGGGGGTATACCATATATAATTACGGCAATAGGGTCTGGGGAGAAAGATCAATAATTGAAGTTTTAGAAAGGTCAATCAACACAGGAGCTGTTTTTGTCCAGAGGCAGTTGGGCAACAGTCTTTTTTTGAAATATATTGAAAAGTTCTCATTTTTCAAACCGACAGGCATTGATCTTGACGAAGTATATTCAGAAAATAAGGAATTTAAGAAAGGCTATGAGATAAACTTTGCTACAGCTTCTTTCGGACAGGGTATTGAGGTGACGCCTATCCAACTAATTAAAGCTTATGGCGCCATTGCCAACGAAGGGAAAATGGCAAGGCCTTTTGTTGTAAAGCAGATAGTAGATAAAAACCAGGTTTTAGAGACCAATCCGATAATGTCAGAAGAGCCGGTTGTTTCAGCTAAAACAGCCAATCAATTGGTAGCTATGCTGGTCAGCGTAGTGGAGAATGGCTATTCTAAGTCAGCCGGTATACCGGGATATTATGTTGCCGGTAAAACAGGAACAGCTCAGATATCGTTTGCTGCCTTGGGCATGGATAAAAGAGGGTATTCGGATAAAACCTGGCAGAGTTTTGTCGGTTTTGCCCCTGCTTTTGACCCGCAGTTCCTTATCTTGGTCAAACTGAACAATCCCAAAGCTAATACAGCAGAGTATTCAGCTGCGCCTATTTTTCGCGAACTGGCAAAATCAATACTTGATTATTACCAAATACCTTCTGATCATGAATGATATCTTAAACAAAATTAAATTTTTCTTTTTAAAACCGAAAGTTGTTATTATTGTCGGCCAGAGAAGAAAAAAGACAGAAGAAATGATTTTGCGGGTTTTGGGTCAGTGTTTTAAAATTGGTCAGGATATTTTCATTTTTGAGACTGAAGAAAATGATATTAATAAGCTTTCATTTTATATAAAACACTCTAAAATGCCGATTCTGGTGGAAGATGAAAAAATAAAAGCAGCTAATGAGACTTTGAAGTTTGGGTTTGACGAAAAGAACGATGTTTTTGCTTCTGATATTAAACTGAACGGCGGCATCAATTTTAAAGTCAATTATAATGGCAGTTTTGTCCCTTTTTGGACAGCTTCTTTTGCTGATATGAGTCTTGAAAACAATAAGAAGCAGATTTATCCTATTCTGGCAGTTGTTTGCGTTGGCACGGTTTTTGGTTTAAACTTGGTTGAGATATCGCAGTCGTTAAAACAATAATTATTGACATCTATTATATAAAAGGCTATAATTTTATCGTAATTAATATAGTTCTATAAAATAAACAATAGGGGGAGAAATTGTCAACAAAAAACAAATAATCCAAAATTATTGTGCAAATGCGGGAAAGAAGTTAAAGCTATTTCCACTTGGGTGGAATGCAGCTGTGGTGCAGTACACCATTTTAAAATGAATAAAGAAGGAAGGCTCAAAACATGTTTTTGCCATAGTGGAAAAGGAGTTATTCATCAACTTAAGCGACTTAGGCTTGAAGGCGTCCACATTGTTCAATTACCAAGGTAATTTTTTCAAGTGATTTTTTCCCAGTCCTCCCCATAAAGGAGGACTTCTTTTAGATAAAAGTATATGATAAAATAAGATAATTTGGCCCTATCGTCTAGTGGCCTAGGACGCCAGGTTCTCATCCTGGTAACACCGGTTCAAATCCGGTTGGGGCCGCCAACTATGGAAAACAATCTCTTCCATTCAAAATCAATTAAGAAAACCTTTGAAGAACTTTCTTCTTATCCTGAAGGCTTATCTTCAGAAGAGGCAAGTAGCCGTTTGGATAAATTTGGAACCAATGAAATACCTGAGAAAAAAGCCGTACATCCGGCTTTTATTTTTTTGAAGCAGTTCCATTCCTGGTTGGTCTATATTCTTATGGGAGCTGCTCTCTTTTCTTTTTGGACGGGCCATATGTTTGACGTTTACATAATTCTGGCCGTTCTTCTATTAAACGCTTTGGTCGGTTTTACGCAGGAATACCGGGCAGAAAAAGCTATCAGGGCTTTAAAAAAGATGGTTGTCCATTTTGCCACGGTAGTCAGAGAGGGAGCATTATTGAAAATTCCGGCAAAAGAATTGGTTCCAGGAGACATTATTTTATTGAGAGAAGGAGATAGGATTCCGGCTGACGCCAGGCTCTTGGAAATCAGTAATTTCAGGACAATGGAAGCTGCTTTGACGGGAGAATCTTTGCCGATAAATAAAATTCTGAAAGTTTTGTCCGAAAAAACTCCATTGGCTGACCAAAAGAACATGGTTTGGCTGGGGACTTTTGTCGTGGCTGGCCAGGCAAAAGCGATAATTGTTGCCACTGGGGCCAAAACATCTTTAGGCCAGATTGCTGAAAGTTTGGAAGAAATTAAAATTTCAAAAACCCACTTTAAGATAAAGACCGATTTACTGGCCAAGAAAATGGCTTTGATCGCTTTTGGCTGCGTTTTTGCGCTTTTACTGGTTGAATTGTTCGTCAGCCGGCTCGGATTGGAGCATGCTTTGCGCTTTGCTGTGGCTGCCCTTGTTTCAGCTATTCCTGAAGGACTGCCAGCTGTTTTGATTATTGTTCTGGCTATTGGGGCCAACAGAATGGCAAAAAGAAATGCCATTATTAGGGATCTGCAAGCCACGGAAACCCTCGGCGTTGTCAATATTATTGCCACTGATAAAACCGGTACTTTGACCAAAAACACAATGGATGCAGAAAAGCTTATTTTACTTGACCAGGAAGAGATTATGGTTTCCGGAGACGGCTGGAATCCGAAAGGCGAATTCATCCAAAAAGACCAGGTTTTCTTTCCTTTGGAAAATTCCCAACTGCAAAAGCTTTTGCATGTTGCTTGCCTCGGCAACAGCGCTAGATTAATGAAAGAAGATGGTAAAGAAGAGAATTACAGGATTATCGGCGACCCGACTGAGGGCGCGCTTGTTGTTTTAGCCGAAAAAGCCGGAATCAAGAAAGAAGTTTTATTGCAAAAAGAAAAAAAGATTGACGAACTGCCTTTCAGCTCAATATTGAAATACGGTTCTGCGCTTTTAATGGACGCAAAAACAAAGAAAAAAGAAATTTACGTGATTGGCGCTCCGGAAACCGTGCTGGAACTTTCTTCTTTCGGGTTAGTCGAAAAAGAAAGGAGAATGACAGCCAAAGATAAAGAAGAGGTTTTAAGGAAAGTGGAGAGCTTGGCCAGGAAAGGATTGAGAGTTATTGCTTTAGCTTATAAAAAAGCGCCTTTAAAAACAGAAAAACTGACTGAAGATATGATTGAGAACTTAACTTTTGTCGGAGTTGTCGGTATGAAAGATCCTCCTCGGCCGGAAGTCAAAGAAGCTATTGCTAAAGCGAAAACAGCCGGCATCAGAGTGATCATGAAAACAGGCGACCACAAAGAAACGGCTCTGGCCATTGCTAAGGAAATTGGCATAATCGAAGAAAAAGAGAAATATCCTTTAGTTTTAACCCAGAAAGAATTGGAGATATTGAATGAGAAAGAATTTGCAGAAATGGTCAAGCATGTTTCTGTTTTTGCCAGGCTGACTCCTCAAATGAAATTAAGAATCTTGGAAAGCTTACAGAAGCAGGGAAATATCGTAGCCATGACAGGAGACGGGGTTAACGACGCTCCGGCTTTGAAAAAGGCGGATATCGGCATTGCCATGGGCCAGATAGGCACTGACGTTGCCAGGGAAAGCAGTTCCATGGTTTTGGCAGACGACAACTTTTCTTCCATCATCAATGCTATTGAAGAAGGCAGAACTGTTTTTACCAATATTAAGCAGGCCAGCTTGTTTTTAATTACCACCAATCTTGCTGAAATCGCAACTTTAATAATTTCTTTGATCGTCGGTGTTTATCTTTGGGACAGGAATGTTTTGATCATTCTGCCTGTAGCCATTATCTTTTTGAATCTGGTGACTGACGGGTTTGCCGACATTTCTTTAGCTTCAGAACCGCGCCATGAAGATGTTTTGTGCAAACCGCCAAGAAAAAAGGACGAAAATATCTTATCGAAAGACGTTTTGCCTTTTCTGGCTTTAATGGTTGTCATCATGTCTGTTCTGGCTATCTTCGTATTCCATTTGTTTTTTAGCAACGGTTCTTTAGAAAAAGCGAGGGCCGGCGCTTTTGCTGCCATGGCCATTACCCAGCTGTTCAATGTTTTTAACATGAGGTCTCTTTCCCAGTCGATTTTCAAAATAGGATTCTTTTCAAACAAATTCATAGTTATCGGTATGGCAGCTTCTTTCATTCTGATAACGGCTGCTCTTTTTGTGAAAGGAGTGGGGGAGAAGTTCGGCTTCGGCATTATATCTGTTTCGGAATTGTTAATGATAGTTTTGCTTTCTTCTTTGGTTCTGTGGGCAGGGGAGCTTTACAAATATTGGCAGAAAAAACAAAAGAACCCCTGAAAAGGGGTTGTTTTTTTATTTAAAAAGTATATATAATTAAGAAATATGAAAATTGCTTGCGCTTTAGCCGTTATTGCCGGGACTTGCATTGGAGTGGGTTTTTTTGTTTTGCCTTACGTTACCCTTAAAGTGGGATTCTGGGTGATACTCGGCTATTTCTTTTTATTGGGTGGATTAGTAATAATAGTCCATATGTTTTTCGGGGAATTAGCCTTGAAAACTCCTGATTTTAAAAGAATGCCCGGTTTTGCCAAGATTTATCTCGGAAAATGGGGCCAAAGTTTGGCATATGTCTCAACGGTTGTTGGCATTTTAGGAGCTCTTTTGGTTTATCTGATTGTCGGAGGAGAGTTTCTTACAGAATTAGTTTCTCCGTTTTTGGGCGGCAGTTCTTTAATCTGCACTCTTTTTTATTTTGCTGCCGGAGCGACATTTATATTTTTCGGCATAAAAGCGATTGCCAAGGTTGAGTTTTGGGGACTGATTTTGTTCTTTTTGATTCTTTTTGTCATATTCCTGCAGGGAAAACCGCTGTTAGATGTTGACAATCTTTTTAATACTCCTGATAAATCGTTTCTGTTTTTGCCTTACGGCATTATCCTTTTTTGCCTTTGGGGGGCAACGATGATTCCGGAAGTGGAAGAAATGCTGGGCGAAAAAAGGAAACTGATTTTGAAAATAATTCCCGTAGCCATTTTCATTCCGATAATCGTTTATCTTTTTTTTATTTATCTTATCTTGGGAATTACTGGGCCTGCAACAACTGAATCAGCTTTGTCCGGGTTGAGAAACGTTTTAGGGGACGGAGTGGTTTCTTTGGCTCTTATCTTTGGTATTTTGACTACTTTTACCTCTTTTATCGCCTTGGGCCTGAATTTAAAAAAGGTTTTCTATTTTGATTTTAAAATAAATGAGAAATTAGCTTGGGCGATTACCTGTTTTGTCCCTCTAATCCTCTTTTTAATTGGCATTAAGGGTTTTATTGCTCTAATTTCCTTGATCGGTGGCGTTATGCTGGGGATTGAAGGCATTCTTATTCTTTTAATGTGTAGAAAGTCTTATGCTAAACTAAAGCAAGCAACTTTTAAATGCCTGTCGGTTTATCCTTTGATTTTGATATTTCTAGTCGGCATTATTTATGAGATAATATATTTTGTAAAGAGATGATATTCCTATATATACTAATCTTTCTTATTTCCTGCGGTTTACTGGCTTTGGCTGGCAAGTACTTAATTACTGCTTTAGTTAAGGTGGCTAAGGTTTTATGCTGGAAAGAATTTGTCGTTGCTTTCTTTATCATGGCTTTTGCCGGTTCCCTGCCTAATCTTTTTGTCGGTGTCAGTGCTGCTTTGAGAGGTATTCCTGAACTGTCTTTCGGTGATGTTATGGGAGGAAATTTGGCTGATTTAACCTTGGTTTTGGCTTTAGCTGCCTTGTTTGCCAAAGGCATACCAGCTGCCAGCAAAACCATCCAAACGTCTTCAATATTTACCCTGGTCATAGCGGTTTTGCCTTTGCTTTTGGTTTTAGACGGGAAATTGGGAAGAATTGACGGAGTAATCCTTATTATGTTCTTTGCCATGTATATTTTCTGGTTGTTCTCAAAGGATGAAAGATTCCAAAAGGTTTATGATGCGCCTCCTTGTTCTCTTACTAAACAGATGAAAGAGCTTTCAAGGAGTTTAGGTGTGGTAATTGTCGGCATTCTTTTAATTTTATTAGCAGCCCAAGGAATTGTTGTTTCAGCTTCCTTCTTTGCCGATTATTTTGCTTTACCTCTGGCCTTAATTGGTATTTTAATAGTCGGTCTTGGCAATTGCTTGCCTGAAATGTATTTTTCCATAATGTCGGCCAGAAAAGGGGAAGGCTGGCTTATCTTGGGAGATTTGATGGGTTCTGTGATAGTTGCTTCCACTTTGGTCTTAGGAATCGTTGCCTTAATCAGTCCCATACAGATTGCTGATTTTTCGCCATTTGCCATTGCCAGAATTTTCCTTGTTTTGGCAGCGCTTTCATTTTTGACGTTTGTGAGAACCGGCCAGAAAATTACCAGGAAAGAAGCGGTTTTCCTGCTGGCTATATATATTGTTTTCTTAATCACTGAGATTTTAGTCAAATGATTATGGATTTGCTTAATGTATTTATTTTAATATTGGGAATTGTTTTGGTGTTTGGAGTTTTTGTTTTTTTCTTTAGGAAATCAAAAGTTGATGAAAAACAAACCGATTCCATAAGAGACTTGGAGAGAAGGCTGACTGACTTGATAATCGGACAACTAAAAGAAATACGAGACACGCAAAACGGCGCTTCCAAGGAAATGCATAATCAAATACGCTCTTTCACTCAGGAAACAACCCAGATTAGGGAGGATTTAAAAGGAGTCCAGGAAACGATAAAAGACGTTTCTTCTTTCCAGGATATTTTCAAGTCGCCAAAACTGAGAGGCCAGTGGGGAGAAGCATCATTGGAACATATCCTGTCCCAGCATTTTCCCAAAGAGCTTTACACGATTCAGTATTTATTTCCTTCTGGAGAACAGGTTGACGCTGCTTTGAAGCTGCCCAACGGAAGAGTTTTGCCGATTGATTCTAAGTTTCCCTCTGAAAATTTCGATAAAATGGTAAATGCTGTTTCTGAAACGGAAAAGAGCTTCTTTAAGAAAAGCTTTTTGGAAGACGTTAAAAAGAGAATACAGGAAATCGCTTCAAAATACGTTCTGCCATCGGAAGGAACAGTTGACTTTGCTTTAATGTATGTGCCAGCTGAAGCCGTTTATTACGAAATAATAAATAGTTTGGGAAGGGAAATGGATATAGCTGCTTATGCCTGGTCAAAAAAGATAATTTTAACTTCTCCCAATACGATTTATCTGACTTTAAGGACGATTGAACACTGGTTCAAAGATACTCAGGTTTCAAGGAAAACCCAGGATATCTTAAAGAGAATGGGCAAAATCCACCAGGACGCTTCAAAACTGATGGATGAGTTCAGAAAGCTGGGCGGCCATATCAGGAATGCTTCCTCAGCCTATGAAAACTCAGAGAAAAGGCTTTCTTTACTTGACGAAAGGGTGGAAAAATTGGTACAAATAGGAGAGACAAAACAATTAAAAGAACCTGATAAATAATATGCTAGCTGTTATTAAAACCGGAGGCAAGCAATATATTGTATCTCCCGGAAACAAAATTAAAATTGAAAAGATTGAGAAAAAAGAGGGGAGCGAAATAGCTTTTTCCGATGTTTTGTTAATGGAGAAAAACAAGAAAGTGGAAATCGGCCTGCCTCATTTAAAAGGCGTTAAAGTGCTGGGAAAGATTTTAAAGCACGGCAAAGCCAAGAAAGTAATTGTTTTCAAATACAAAGCGAAAAAACGCTATAAAGTAAAAAAAGGCCATCGTCAGCCTTTTACGGAAGTGGAGATTACGCAAATACAAAGTACTTCCTAAATTATTTCCTGCCTTCAAAAGCTGCTCCTAAAGTTTCTTCATCCGCATATTCCAGTTCAGCTCCCACCGGCAAGCCACGTCCTAAACGGCTTGTTTTTTTATTTAAAGGCTTTAAATTCCTTTCCAGGTATAAAGCTGTAGCTTCGCCTTCTGAGGTCGGATTCAAAGCGATAATGATTTCTTTTATTTTTGAATCTTTTATTGTTTCCAAAAGTTCCTGCATTCTTATCTTTTTGACTTCATCTTTTTTGAAAGTAGAAACAGTGCCACCCAATATGAAGTATCTGCCTTGATATTTTTTGGTTTTTTCAATCGGTATCAGATCGGTTTCTTTTTCAACTATACAGAGGAGAGATTTATCCCGGCTTTGATTGCCGCATATTTCGCAGAGATCTCCTTCTTTCTCGAATGATTTGTAACAGAAGCTGCAGAGTTTTACGTTTTCTTTCAGTTGATTTATCGATAAAGTGATTTCATCGACCTCTTCTTTAGTTAAACCCAATAAATAGAAAACAAAGCGGCTGGCTGTTCTCGGACCGACTGTCGGAAATTTTGAAAACAATTCTATTAATTTTTGAATAGAACGGGAGTACATTTATTCTTCTTCGTATTGTTTTTCCAGGTTGCGGAAAACAACACGGCTTTCATCAAAATACAGCTCTACTTTGCCGACCGGCCCGTTTCTGTGTTTGGCGATGATAATGTCCGCTATATTCTGCCTGGTAGTGTCTTGTCTGTATCTGTCTTCGCGGTAAATAAACAAAACCACATCAGCATCCTGTTCAATAGCTCCTGTTTCTCTTAGGTCTGATAAGCGGGGAATTTGAGGAGACCTTTGTTCAACCGCTCTTGATAGCTGGGACAGAGCTAAAACAGGCACGTTTAATTCTCTGGCTAATGATTTGAGAGAACGGGATATTTCTGTCATTTGCTGAACCATAGTGGTATTGGTGTTTCTCGGCTCCATTAGCTGCAAATAGTCGACAACGATAAGGCCTAGGCCTTTTTCTGCCTGAAGACGCCTAGCCATGGCTCTCATTTGTAGGATATTACAGATAGCTGAATCGTCAATATATATTGGCGCTTCTGACAATACGCCTAAAGCATGCTGTATTCTAGTAAAATCATTGTCAGCTCCTTCGCTGGAAAGCTTACCCGTTCTTAATCTCCATAAATCAATTCCTGCTTGATCAGCGATTAATCTGTCAACCAATTGGTCTTTGGCCATTTCTAAGCTGAATAAACCTACTGGCACCTTTTCGTTTATGGCAACATGGCTGGCAATATTCATTGCCAAAGCACTTTTACCTAGAGAGGGCCTGGAAGCTAGAACAATTAAATCTGATTTTTGTAGACCAGCCAGTATATTATCCAGGTTGGTAAATCCTGTACGCAGGCCCCTGATGCCGCCTTCGTGTTTTGACAGTTTGTCAATTCTTTCAAAAGCTTCTTCTAAGCTTTCCTTTATGGCTACGAACTTCTGGGAAAGCCCTTTCTGAGCGATGCTGAATATGTTTTTTTCTGCCTGGTCCAAGAGAACATCCGGGTCTTCTGACTCGTTATATCCTAATATTGCCACATCTGAACCAACCTCTATTAAGTCTCTGAGAATTCTTTTCTTTTGGACGATTTTAGCATAATGTAAAACATTGGAAGCAGTAGGAACGCAATTAATCAATTCTGTCAGATAACTGTTGCCGCCGATTTCCTCCAGTTTGTTATATTCTTTCAATTTGCTGGCTAAACTCAAAAGATCAATCGGCTCGGTTTTTTCAAAAAGTTCCTGGCAGTTCTGATAAATTTCCTGATGAATTGGTTTATAAAAATCTCGGGCAGTAATAAAATCAACCACTTTGACTATGGCGTTTTTATCCAGCATCAAGGAGCCCAGCAAAGATCTTTCAGCTTCTACGTCCTGAGGGGGCAGCCTATCCGGCAATTCTTGTTTATAAACATTGCTCTTCATCAGGTATAATATAGCAAGCGTTAGTTTAGATGTCAAAAACATGAAAGTCGGCTTAATATCTTTCCATTCATTTCTTTATCCTGGCGGAGTGAAACGCCATATTTTTGGCTTGCATGAAGAATTTAAGAAAAGGGGGATTGAATCAAAGATTATCGCTCCTCGGAGGTTAAGAAGGGAGAATTACGGAAAAGACGTCATTCTGCTTGGCACTTCTTTTCCTTTTAACGTTGGGGGAACGCAGGGAGATTTTTGTTTGAATTTCAATCCTTTTTCAATTAAGAAGGTTTTGGACAAGGAAAACTTTGACGTTTTGCATTTTCACAATTGCGGTTTTCCTTCAACTTTCCAGATTCTGGAACATTCCAAAGCCCTGAATATATTAACTTTTCATGCCAATCTTGAGAAAAACAACTTTGTAAAGTCGTTCCCCGGATTCTTTTATCTTTTTGACAGATTGGTGCGCTGGAAAACAGACGGCATAATCGGCGTGGCTCCTCTTTGTTTGGAATTCTTTAAGAATTACAAAGGGCCCAAGGCAATCATACCCAACGGCATAGATTTGGATGAGTTTAGTCGTAAATTGCCGAAATTAAAGAGGTTTTCTGACGATAAGCTAAATATCTTGTTTTTAGGAAGAATTGAAGAAAGAAAGGGATTAATTTATTTATTGAAAGCTTTTAAGATTTTGGATAAAAGCTATTCTAATTTGAGACTGATTGTCGTTGGCGACGGTACGTTAAAGGGCGTTTGCCAGAGATGGGCAAAAAGAAATAAATTAAAGAATGTTGTTTTCGAAAAAGGGGCTAAGGAGGAAAACGTTCCCCAATACTATAAAACAGCTGACATTTTCTGCAGTCCGGCAATATATGGAGAAAGCTTTGGTATTGTTTTAGTTGAAGCTATGACTTCTGGTATTCCGGTGGTTGCTTTTGCTAATGAGGGGTATAAAGGTGTGCTGGAAAAAGGAAAAGGAAAGATGTTTTTAACTGAACCCAAGGATTATAAGGTTTTGGCTGAAAAGTTGGAATTATTGATTAAAGACGAAAAATTGAGAAAAGAAATGGGAGAATGGGGGATTGAAGAAGCAAAAAAATACTCCTGGCCTAAGATAGCAGACCAGGTGTTAGATTTCTATAAATTGTGTAAGAGAAAGAAACTTTATTGACAAAATTCAAAAAGAGTGTTATAGTTTAATCAGAAAGGAGGAAAGAATTGATACTATCTATAAGTGAAATAGCCGTACTATTTTCTTTAGCCGTTTTCTTTTTCCTGGTTTGTCTTTTTTTGAACCGCATCTGGCGACTACTTAGCGTCTTCTTCGTAAGGGGAGAATTAAACGAGGCTAAGGAAGCCAGAGAGCTGTTAAGGCTAATGAATAAACAGAATATTCTAGAATTTCTCGGAAAAGAGCCTGATCCCGCTATGGTTCAAAGTTTTCTCCAGCTTATTTATGCCTTTAATCGTATAGGCGGAGGAATAAGAAAGGGTTATCTATCTCAAAGCGCAATCTTTGTCATATGGCAACCCTATTGGTTCATCCAGAAATGGACGGATCTAAAACCATTAATAGAACAGGAGAGAAACGGGCGTGAGGACGAGAAACTATACGAGGCGTTCGAGTGGCTAGCCACGAAACGCTGTCCAAGAATAATAGTTTTATAATTGCGGCTAAAAGGCACCTTCTTCGGAGGGTGCCTGATTTTTTATATTTTCTTGATTTTTGAACCGTCTTTTGTATCTTCAACCCAGTAGCCCAACTGCTGTATTTTTTTTCTTATTTCATCTGCCTTCTGCCAGTTATTTTCTTTTCTTTGTTTTTCCCTGAGTTCGACTAAATCTATAATTGAAGAGGGGATTTTTTCTTTTTGTTTTGTTGGGAAGATAAAGTTAAATACTTTATCGATTTTCTTTAAGAAAGTTATAATTTTTTTGGCGTCAATTACTGTTAATTTGTTTTGGTTGATTAGAGAATTTCCTTTGTTTACTAAATTGAATAATAAGGCAATCGCTTGTGGCGTATTAAAGTCGTCTTCCATGGCTGATTTGAATTGTTTCTCAAGGTCTTTAGTAATCTTTTGCGGCTTACCCTTTGTTTTTGTGTTCTTTAATTTATCTATAAACTCGTCTATCCTCTCCAATTCTCTTTTCGTCTGAGAAAGCAGTTTTTCATTGTAATCTAACGGGGAGCGGTAATGGCTTTTGATTATCAATAATCTTAGAGTTCTTGAATCGTTTTCTTTTAAGAAATCCTTTATAGTGATGAAATTGCCCAGGGATTTTGCCATTTTCTGGCCGTTTACCTTAAGAAAGCCGGTATGTAGCCAGTATTTGACTAACGGATGTTTATTGGATATCGCTTCCATCTGGGCTATTTCAGCTTCATGATGGGGGAACATTAAGTCCTGGGCTCCGCCGTGAATGTCATACTGTGGGCCGAATTGCTTTTCAGTGATGGCTGTGTCTTCAATATGCCAGCCAGGCCTTCCCTGAAACCAGGGAGATGGCCATTTGGGTTCTCCTGATTTTGACTTTTTCCATAAGCAGAAGTCGCCCTTGTTTCTTTTATTTTTGGCTTGATCTATTCTTGATACGCCGTCTTCTGCCTGGGTTATTGTTCTTCTTGATAGCTTTCCGTAGTTTTTGAATTTGGAAATGTCGTAGTAGATTCCGTCTTCTAATCGGTAAGCGTATCCTTTTTTCATTAATCTTTTTACCTGGCTTAATATTTCCTTGATATAATCTGTGGCTTTGGCGTATTTTGAAACACTGGTTATCTTCAGGCTTTTTACGTCTTTAAAATATTCTTTCTTGAATTTTTCAGCCAGTTGTTTTGGTGATGTTTTTGTTTTTTTAGCTCGTTCAATGATTTTATCGTCAATATCGGTAATATTCTGCAAATAAAAAACATCGTAGCCTGATTCTTTGAGGTATTTGGTTATTACGTCAAAGCTTACGTATGTCCTAGCGTGTCCGATATGCGAGAAATCATAAACCGTAGGCCCGCAGACAAAAAGGTTGATCTTTTTGTTTTTTCTCGGTTTTAAGATTTCTTTTTTTCTGGTTTTGGTATTGTAGATTTTAAACATTGCTTCATTATATCATACGATTTGGTTTTTAGTATCTGCTTAGCAATTAATCTGTTGCTTCTTTATTTTTCTTAATATTTGTGTTATAATAATTTATGTAGATTTTTGACAATTTTTAATTACGAAAAAGGAGGACAAAACAATGGGATGTGAATGGATAAGCTCTGTGGGGCTACGAACTGTTCTAAGATTAATTTCATCTTCACCGCCAAATATGACAATGGGGGAACTAAAGGCTAATATAATAAAGGAGATTTTGTTCGGCGATTATCACCAATATCGCTATCCATCTGGACGATGGCCTACCAATTGGCGAAGACGTATACACGTACTATTGATGAATACGCCAGACCTTCCTGAGGAATTAATAAGGCAGGGGGTTGAAAAAATCTTTAAGGAAAGTCAATGGTTCCATACAGTAGAATGGACAGCCAAGGTTTGGTTCGTTCCAAATCTACCCCTTGACCTGAAAGAGAAGTTTCTAAAACTCAACCATGAAAGCTTTGTTGCCCCCAAAGGAACAAAAGAAATTCTTGATGAATTTCTTCCTGTGTGGCTAGCTGCTTCATTGGGTTGGAGCACAGACTTTATGCAAGAGCAAGGAGTAGCACTTTTCGAAAATTCACATTGGGAACTATTAGACCGTAACAATAGAGGCGCTTTGATTTGCTGCGGACACAATTGTAGACGTCCGACAAACATTGTTTTATTGCCTGATGTTTCTGGCTCTAATAATGGCAGCGCTATAGAAGTTTCATCACGCGTAAAGACAGTTCACGGAGCTATAGCTTGGATGTTCCAACAAGATCCTGAGAAGTGGCAAGGGTTTGATAAAGAGTTTTAAAGGTGTAAGACAGAATAAAAAGAAAGGAGGTAAATCCGATGGAATCGTTCCGACAGGGAGACATAGGTTTCTTCAAAATTGATGCAGTACCGCCAGGGTATGAAAAAACGGGGACAAAATTAGAAATCCTGGGCGAGAGCGGCCGACATGTCCATGTAGTCTCAGGAGTCGATGTTTTCGGTGCCATCGCAATAACTGAGAGGCCTACGCCAACGCCACAGACAAGAGATAGCTTAGAAGTTGACCAAGAATTTGGCTTGCCTATAGCTATAATCAGAGCTTTCGAAGGTAATACAGTAATCCATGATGTCCAAGGAGATAGCGAACAACCTCATGCCCCTTTGAAGCTTAACCCCGGCATTTATTATGAAGTGCGACAGGCAAGAAGCCAAAAAGGCAGGACGGGGGACTAGTTTCTTTCCAATTCACAATTCTTTCAAATATCCGTTCAAATCGGATATCAGGCAGCCATTCTCATTATGGCTGCCGTTCTTTTATTTCTTGATTTTCTGCTTTTAAAAGAGTAAAATGATGAATATGGAGCTTATCCAGGAACTGAAAATATTTTTATGGGCAATGACGCCTATTGGAGAATTAAGAGCTGCTATTCCTATTGGTTTGACCATTTACAAAATGAATCCGATAATTGTTTACTTTCTTTCTGTTCTGGGAAATCTGTTTGTTGTACTCTTAATTCTTAGTTTTTTGGGCGTTTTTTCCAGATGGTCATCTAAAAAAATTAGTTTTTTCAACCGTTTTTTTACTTGGCTCTTTTCCAGAACAAGAGAAAACCATTCAGACAAAGTAGACAAGTACGGTATTTGGCTTTTACCTCTTTTTGTCGCTATTCCTTTACCTATTACTGGCGGATGGACAGGCTCTTTGATCGCTTTTGTTTTTAACATACCTTTTAAAAAAGCTTTTCCTTTGATTTCCTTGGGGGTTATTGTCGCTGGTTTAATTGTTTTATTTCTTACTAAAGCTGGCATTGCTATTGAGAGGAATTTGGGCTGGCAGGTATTAATAGGAATATTGTTTATTTTCGGATTAAGCTGGTTGTTGTATAAAAAATTAAGAAAATAATATGTCTTTAGTCTTATACCGCAAATACAGGCCTCAGGTTTTTGCTGAGGTTGTCGGTCAGGAGCATGTTGTTCAGACTTTGAGCAATGCTGTTTCTTCTGGAATAATCTCCCATGCTTATTTGTTTTCCGGGCCCCGTGGGTCCGGCAAAACAACTGTCGCTCGACTTTTAGCTAAATCCTTAAACTGCCAGAACAGAAAAGAAGGACAATTTGAACCGTGTAATAAATGTTCTTCTTGTTTGGAAATATTGGGAAATAGGTCTTTGGATTTAATTGAGATTGATGCTGCTTCGCATCGTGGGATCGATGAAATGAGGGAATTGAGAGAGGGGATAAAGTTCGCTCCTTCAAAGTCAAAATATAAGATATTCATAATTGACGAATCACACCAATTGACAAAAGAAGCAGCTAATGCGCTTTTGAAAACCTTGGAAGAGCCTCCTTCGCATGCTATTTTCATTCTGGCAACCACTGAGATACACAAGATGATTCCAACTATCATTTCTAGATGCCAGAGATTTGATTTTAGAAAGCTTACTTTAGATGAAATCGTTAAAAGATTGGAATTCGTTGGGAAAAAAGAAGGCATTAAAGTTGAAAAAGCAGCTTTGGAGCTTATTGCTTTAAACGCTGTTGGCTCTATCAGGGATGCAGAAAGCATATTAGGCCAGGTTTTAAATTATCAGGGAGGCCAGGAGATTAAAACAGAAACCATTAAAGAGATACTAGGGTTAGTGGAGATTAATACGATAAGCCAGCTTTGCGAATTTCTTTCGCAAAAGAAAGCTTCAGAAGCTCTTAATTTCTTGAATGAAATGGTTGAAAAAGGTATTGATCTTCAGGAGTTTACCAAGTCCTTGATTAATTATTTGAGAAGAGCTTTAATGTTTAAGATAGCAGGTGCAGGTTCTGAATGGTGGGCAGCAGGTTTAACTAAGGAAGAACTGGGAAAGCTTAAAAAGCAGGCGGATAGCTTAAAAGAAGAGGAATTGAGAAAGATTATTGATCTTTTTCTGGAAGCTGAAAATAAGATGAAATACTCTTCAATACCGCAATTGCCCCTAGAGCTTGCTATAATTGAATTTGTAGGGGAATAAATCATTGCCGGGTCGTCTAACGGCAGGACAAGGCCCTTTGAAGGCCTCTATCTTGGTTCGAATCCAAGCCCGGCAGCCACTTTGAGCACGGTTCGAGAGACCGATCCGTCTCATATTTTTAATAAAAGTTTTAATCTTAGACCCATCATTGTGATTAAAATATTTATAAACTACGTAAAAAGCAAATTTGATATTTCCAAAAAAGAAAGAATTCTTTTGAGCAAAACAATAAGAAAGTATGTTTTGGTGGTAGGTAACCTTTTAAATATTCCATATTTAACTATAACGGTTTATCAGAATCCTTCAGAAGTGATACCCGAAACCGGATACGGTGGTTATGCAATTACTGGTGAGTGGGTTTGCATTTATGTTGATCCCAAAAATAAAAAATTCAGTTTTAAAGATATCGTTGAAAAGAATTTACCAGGGGCTATATTCCACGAAATGAATCACGTTGCTCGCTTTCGGTCTGTCGGGTATGGAGATACGCTCTTAGAGGTTATAATATCCGAAGGCATAGCGTCAGTATTTGAAAAAGAACAATGGAAACCCATTATTCCTCCATGGACTAAGTTTGACGAAAAAGAGATTGCTAATTTGTTGAAAATTGTCCGAAAGCGAGATAAGAAAAAAGATAGGACATATAACCATGGAGAGTGGTTTTTTGGAAGGGGAAAATTACCGAGATGGAGCGCATATAAAATAGGCACATATATCGTTGAATTAGTAAGAAAGAATTTTCCAGAGATATCTTGGCAGAAATTAACAGCAATGAGGGCCGATGAAGTTATTAAAAAAAGTGGAATAAAAATATAAGTTACGACGACAGTAGAATTGGACTATTTATAAAAGCACTAGCTGGTTTAATAAAATCCTACTATATAGTCCCGACCGAGACGCGTAAGTGGGACACGCCCCAAACCCTCTAATTTACCCTTAAAACCGTGGTTCTAGACCGAGATACACAGCAAACAAAATTCAGAGAATCGCCAATCGGGCGGTTTTTTGGTAGGATAAGATATATGGAACAAGAAGCTAAAAAGCCAAATAAAGCAATGTTTTGGATTGGAATAATAATAGTAGCAACAGTAGTGATACTTTTATTAACAGGAGGGGAAGGAGAATTAAGGATTTGGCCTATTCCTTTTGGAATAATAGGGATAGTGCTTATAGGAACTTCACGATATAGACCTCTGAAAAAAATTCTTTAAGACTGCCTTATAAAACAGGTTCTAACATCGTCCCATAGCCCCAGCTAATTTATTTAAATTGAGTTTGTTGGTATGGCATAATAAACAATAATAATTAACCAATAATAAATATGTTTAACCCAGAAACCAATCTGCCAAAAATAAACTCAGAAAAAGAAGGTAATAAGAATGAGCAAGAACCGATCAGGGATCCAGTTTTGTATACTTTTTATATAAGTGCTGATAATGCAAACCTATATAGCGCAAGGGGTATTAAACGTCTGGCAGAAAGAATGTCGTTAAAATTACATGAACTTGGCGTAGCAGATTTTCCGTCCGAATCAAAATTAGGTGAAGCATATCGTATCGCCTCAAAAATAAAAGAAAATGGCCAAAATGTCTCAGAAGCACGTTTAGCAATGGGAAAAATAGCTTCCCTAATTCATGAAAGTGATGGTTTCAAAGATGCTTCAAATAAATGGTTTGAAGAAAAAAACAAAAAAAATTCCGAAGAAAGGACATAGAAACTTCTAGCCATAAGTATAAATGTACTTATTTTGTTGGTGGATAATAGTTCCAATATTTAGATCCCATAGCCCCAGCTAATTAAGTTCAAACACATGCATTTTGATAAATTAAGTAATCGGTTAAGGTGGGGAATTATTGGAGGATTTCTTGGAGGGTTAATTGCCATGATCGGTTTTTGGATATTATCACCGCCATCAGACTCAGTGGTTCTTTTTGTAATACTTAGGGTCATAATAGGATCAATAGTCGCAATGATAATAGGGCCTATATTGGTTAAGAATAAATCTAAATAAGAAAGGTTCCAACATAGTCCCATGTGGCCAGCTATTTTTATGAAAGAGGTTATTCTAACAGGTAAAGTAAAAGAGGGTCTTCGGATCGCTTCAGGTTTAAATCCCGGCCCGACTTTGAAATTAAATAACACAATTTCCAAGCAAAAGCCCTTTTTCATTAAAGCAGGCGTAGACGAAATTCAAAATTGTTATGATGGTACCATTAATTTAGATATTTCTCCTTACGAATTTAAAATAGTTAAACCCGATTACGAGATTACTTGCGAGTGGTCACCGGGCACAATTGAAACTTTTTGGCTGGTTAAAGCAACTATAATTTTTCAGGAAAAAACATACAATGGCTACATTTATTATCCCTGTCCTTCGCCAGTTAAAAACCATAAAGATAATATTATTGAATTATTGGCGCCAAAAATAGAAAACATTAAATATAATGATCACTCTGTGGTGGAAGTGAGCGTTGATAAAGTAAAAATAAAAAAGGCTTAGCCCTCAGTTCTCAGAACTTAAGTGGCTAAGCCTATATTTCTTTCTTAGGGGAAAGAACCGACAAAGTGTTCAAGGATTTCCCTCGAACCTTCAAAGTAGGTCTTAGAAGCTATGAATCCTCGTTCGCCCGCATCGTGGACAAGCTCTTTCAGCCGCGTATCCGAATTTGCCGGACATCCGATGACGCCTCCTCCTTGCAGGATTATATTCAGCCAATCATCCGAGTGGAAAGAATCTCCGATCCCCAATGACGAAGAAACGTCAATCTCCTTGATTCTTATTAAGCTTTCCAGCGCGGATTTTTTGGAGACTGCCGGCAATAGGTCGTATGCGACGTTGCTTATTATTTCCCTTAGATAGCCGTTTTCGATATACTTGATAAATTGTACTGGAAGCACAGTTTCATCAATGAGCTTTTTCAAACTCTTCGAAGCTTTAATGTCTGTGGGACGGATTTCTATCGTCCAGATGTGAAGATTGTCGAAAAGCATTCTTAGTTTATGCTTGGGAAAGTGGCGTTGAAGTTCTGGTATCCAGCCGGGAGCGGTTTTGGCGATGAAAGATTCTAATTCGTCCTTGGCCTCCTTGAGATTATTGTATTGTTCGTCAACTTCAATAAGGTGCCTTTCTCTTACCGAATCCTGGAAATCGTAAATTATTGTTCCGTGTTCCACAACCGATGGGGCATTGGTGAACAACTGAAGCAAGGCTTCAGATATTTTCACCGACCTGCCCGTCACCACGTGGCAGAATAGCTTGTAGGAATCCCTGAATTTCAAGAATTCCAGGATATTTTGGAGTTCCGGTTTCCAGTTAAATGGCTGGATTTTCGGGAAAACAATCTCTCCGCCTTTTTCCGACCCGGCATTGAAACATCCATCTAGGTCAATAAACAACCTATCAATCTGCTTATTTTTCAATTTATCCTCCCTTTTTAACGTTCTGCGATTCTGTTATGAGTATACACCAAAATATTTTTTTGTCAATATAATTCACTCTTTCTATAATCTCATTTGTTTCGTTTTATGTTAAAATAGACCTGATCGAGACGAGTTAATGGGAAAGTTCAAAACAGCCCGAATTTCCCCTTAAAACCTTGGTTCCAGACCGGAGTAGGTGAAAACTCTCTTAATAAACAGGTTCTAACATCGTCCCATAGCCCCAACAAACAAAGGCCGCCTCGTAATTGAGGCGGTTTTTTGGTATAATAATAAAAGAGGATAATTTGATTAATAAACTAATTAAAAAATATGAAAATATTTAGAGCATGGACATTTAAATGGTGGGAAGTAAGTTTAATAAAAATCTGCCTTCTTTCGTTAGGTATTTTATTAAGTTTGTATTTCTATAATTATCTCGCGGGTCTATTGTGGCTCTGGTGGGTGTTATTTGCAGTGACTGCAATCTATTTTATTACTCGATTTCTATCCGGAAAATAAATAAATCTAATTGACTTTAGATTAAATTAACAAGGTTCTAACATCGTCCCATAGCCCAGCTGAAAATTGACAATATCACATAAATGTGGTATTGTTTTATTAGCACAAAAAATAATTTTGGAGGTAAAAATAGGAATGGAAAAGATGGCGACTGCCAGAGGTATTTATGCCGGGATAATTGATCCTGATACAGGAAAGCTTTTTCTCACAAGACGGACGAAAACAACTTCCATAATCGAAGGCGTATCTTTCCGGGGTAATTGGGAACTTCCCGGCGGAGCGGTTATGGCCAGCGACGAGAAAAGCGTGCCATACAATTATTATCTTGCGGAGCTCATGCGACTCGTGCGAGAAAAGACGGGGATTCCCATCACAGTCCGGGGACTGCCAGCAATGTATTCCGTCCTTTTCAAAGGAAAAGATGGAGGATATGATGAGGCATCAGTGATACCTCTAGTCTCTTCTGTAAAGCCGACCATTGGCGAAATGATTTACGTTTCACCTTATGAGCTGCGTGCCCTCGCCGAGGAGTTTGAGCCGGCCGATGAGAAAACGGGGAAATCCGGAAAGGGTTTATTGGGCGGCTACGGGAAACGCATGCACTGTATGGGGTCATGCACCTTACTTCATAGCCCCAATCAGGATTTTATCCGGCAGGCCACAGGCATGCTCGAGACGATCACCGAAACCTGGCTTTAGTTATTTTCAACAGTATTTCCGAAGCGCCTAGTCAAAAATATTTTGGCTAGGCATTTTTATTTGTTAGAATTATTTAATATGAGAATACTTAATAAATGCTTAGTTAAGGAAGAGTTTGATAAATATATTGAAAATAAAAAAGTTTCCCGATCAATTGATAAAATCATTTTGCATCATACTGGTGATACTCTGCTAAAATGGAAGAGAGGAGAATTTTCGATTAGTTACTATAAGAGATTGTACGAAAGTAAGGGTTGGAAGTCGGGGCCCCATCTGTTTGTAGCACCCGAAGGAATTTATCTTTTTACTGATATAAATATTCAAGGGATCCATGCAAATAGTGGTAACAAAGGAAGTATCGGAGTTGAGATGATTGGAAATTACGACAAAAAAATTCCCACTGGGAAAATTTGGAACAATACTAAAAGAGTTTTAAAAAATTTATTGAATAGATTTAATTTAAAACCGAAAGATATCCACTTTCATAGAGAATATAACCCCAAGAAATCCTGTCCAGGAAGAGCGGTTACTAAAAGATGGGTTCATTCGGAAATGAGACACTAAAATATACCCTTAAGTACTGTCTCATTTGTCTTATTTCCCGTTCAAAATCAAAAAAATGAGACACGGCGCGAGACACGCTAAAATTAGACATTAGATACTCCTTTTATAGTGTCCAATTTGTCTAACTTTATGGTAAAGTAGACCCGACCGAGACGCGTCGGTGAGACACCTGTAGTTCTAAAAAGGTTCTAACATCGTCCCATAGCCCCAGCCAAATAATTATGACAGAATTAATCTACTATCAAGACCAATATAAGAAAGAGACTGATGCGAAAGTCGTTAAGGTCGACGGGAATAAAGTCTTACTAGACAAGACAATTTTCATTCCTCAAACAAATACCGAACCAGGAGATTTCGGTAAAATAATGGATGTTAAGATTGCAGGCTCTAAAAAAGAAGGAGATAATATCTGGCACATTCTTCAGTTCAACCCATTTAAAGTAGGGGATAAAGTTAAACTTACATTAGATTGGAAATACAGGTTAAATGCAATAAGGCTACACTCTGCCTTACACCTGCTTGCTGGAGTATTTGACTCAAAGTTCAAAGAAAGAGCGGTTGCTGGCACAGTAAAGTCTAAAAATGCCTATTTGGTTTTCAAACACGAGATTCCGGGCGAAACAATCACTCAAGCAATCAAAGAGGCAAATGCTGATATAAAATCAGGGGTTGAAATTAAAAATTATCCAGATGAAAAGAAAAAAGGTTTTAGATGGTGTACAATTAAAGACTACCCACCGATTCCTTGCGGAGGATTACAGGTAAAGAACGCAAAAGAAATTGGAGAGATTGTATTAATAAACAAAGAAATGGAACAAGAGAATCAGAGAATAACAATTACTATACAATAATCCATTCAGATCCACTAAGTTAAATCTGGGATATAAATATACTCATTGTGTCGTTGAATAATGGTTCCAACATCGTCCCATAGCCCCAGTTTTGAATTCCGCCTCGCACAAGGGGCGGTTTTTTGGTAGGATTGAAATATGAAAAGAGTTATTATTATTCATTGTTGGGAGGGCTATCCAAACTATTGTTGGTATCCATGGACAAAAAAGAAATTAGAAGAAAAAGGATTTGAAGTATTAATCCCAGAAATGCCAGAGACCAATTTACCAAAATTCAATGATTGGCTTTCTAAACTCAGCGAAACAACCGCCATTCCCAATAAAAATATCTATCTTATTGGTCATAGTTTAGGGTGTATTACGATTTTAAGATATTTAGAATCTCTTAAAGATAATGAAACAATTGGAGGTGCTGTTTTTGTCGCTGGCTTCACGGATAATCTGGGCTACGAGGAGATTAAAAGTTTTTTTGAATCTCCAATTGATTTTGAAACAATAAAGATTCGTTGCCCAAAATTTGTTGCTATACATTCTGACAACGACCCTTATGTTGCATTAAAACATGGAGAGATTTTTAAGGAAAAACTTAATGCCGAATTAATTATTAAGCACAATATGGGTCATTTTTCTGGCGAAGTAGATAATGAAGATAGTTGCATCAAACTGCCCGATGTAATAGATAGTTTACTAAAGATTACTCAATAAATAGGTTCTAACATCGTCCCATAGAGCCAGCCAACATCCGAGAGTTGCCTCAGGCTTTTAATTATATTAAAATAAAAAATCTAGAGTATGGCTTCTGTTAAACAAAACACCACAATAAATGAATACCAGAATTTTGTTCAAGAGGTTTATAGACTACCTAATGATAGATTTTTTAGTCCGTGGGATATGCTTACCAATGTAGAACGTTTCGTAACGAGAGGCCTCAAAGGAATTAGGAAAGAAGACAAAGATAAGGCCAAACTTAATTTATTGATTTCTTTTAGCTGGCTAGTGTCTATGATGAACCAATTTCACATAGACTTAGAGAACGAAGTTTGGAAAAGATTTCCTTATTTATGTTCTTATTGTGCTTTGTGTCCATGTGCTTGTAAAAAGAATAAAGTAGAAAAAAGACAAAAAGTTTTTATAAATGAAAAGAAACATCCAAAAACGCTTGAGGATTTTCAAACCATGTTTAATAAAATATATCCGTCAGAAACTCGAACCTTAGAAAATGCAGGTATTCATTTGGCAGAAGAAATCGGTGAATTTGCAGAAGCAATCTTAGCTTATAGAGGAGGACACAAGGAAGAGGATTTTAATAAAATTCCATTAGAGGCTGCAGATTTATTCTCCTGTTTTATAGGCGTTTTTAATTCAATGGGAGAAAATATGGCAAAAGAACTTTCTATTATGTTTTCTAATAATTGCCATGTTTGTAAAAATGCTCCTTGCACATGCAGCTTTAAAACTATAACTGAGTTAAAATCTTAAATCTTTATTCTAAACAGATTCTAACATCGTCCCATAGGGCCAGCTAATTTTAAAAGATATAATAAAATAACATGCTTAAATCAATCAATAAAGTTATAAAAGTAATGATTGCTTCTGATATTGCTCTTTTGACTGGTTTTGGATTTGTCGCTCCAATTTTCGCTATTTTTATTGCCGGAAGAATTACAGATGGAGATATAGGAGAAGCAGCCATGGTAGCCGGGTTTGCTGCGGCTATTTATTTTGGAACTAAGTCCTTATTCATGATTCCTTTTGGTAAATATTTAGATAAAAATCATGGAGAAAAAGACGATCTTTATTTTATAGTTATTGGAAACATTTTGGCAGCTGGGGCAGCTTTCGGTTATATTTTTAGTTCTTTGCCTTGGCACATTTATGCTTTAGGTGGACTTTATTCTTTGGGGATGGCAATGAATATCCCTGGCTGGACTGCAATCTTTACACGTCATATTGATAAAGGGAAAGAAGCTTTTGAATGGGCTACTAGATCCACCGTTATTGGAATTGGAACCGGGATCTCTGGGGCCTTGGGGGGAATAATCGCTAACGCACTAGGTTTTAACGTTTTATTTATTGGAATAGGAATTTTTGTTTTAATTTCAGCTCTTTTACCGTTTTTGATTTATAAAGATGTCTATCGTAAAGATCATACTCTTTCTCGAGTTCCAGAAACAAAAGGACTTCAAGGGCCCTATTTACCAAAAGAATAAAAGCGACGTCAGCCATGAAAAAAGTAAACAGTCGGTTAAAATGGGGAATTTTCGGAGGGTTTTCCGGAGGATTAATTGCTATAATCGGTTTTTGGATATTATCACCGCCATCAGACTCAGTGGTTCTTTTTGTAATACTTAGGGTCATAATAGGATCAATAGTCGCAATGATAATAGGGCCTATATTGGTTAAGAATAAATCTAAATAAGAAAGGTTCCAACATAGTCCCATGTGGCCAGCTATTTTTATGAAAGAGGTTATTCTAACAGGTAAAGTAAAAGAGGGTCTTCGGATCGCTTCAGGTTTAAATCCCGGCCCGACTTTGAAATTAAATAACACAATTTCCAAGCAAAAGCCCTTTTTCATTAAAGCAGGCGTAGACGAAATTCAAAATTGTTATGATGGTACCATTAATTTAGATATTTCTCCTTACGAATTTAAAATAGTTAAACCCGATTACGAGATTACTTGCGAGTGGTCACCGGGCACAATTGAAACTTTTTGGCTGGTTAAAGCAACTATAATTTTTCAGGAAAAAACATACAATGGCTACATTTATTATCCCTGTCCTTCGCCAGTTAAAAACCATAAAGATAATATTATTGAATTATTGGCGCCAAAAATAGAAAACATTAAATATAATGATCACTCTGTGGTGGAAGTGAGCGTTGATAAAGTAAAAATAAAAAAGGCTTAGCCCTCAGTTCTCAGAACTTAAGTGGCTAAGCCTATATTTCTTTCTTAGGGGAAAGAACCGACAAAGTGTTCAAGGATTTCCCTCGAACCTTCAAAGTAGGTCTTAGAAGCTATGAATCCTCGTTCGCCCGCATCGTGGACAAGCTCTTTCAGCCGCGTATCCGAATTTGCCGGACATCCGATGACGCCTCCTCCTTGCAGGATTATATTCAGCCAATCATCCGAGTGGAAAGAATCTCCGATCCCCAATGACGAAGAAACGTCAATCTCCTTGATTCTTATTAAGCTTTCCAGCGCGGATTTTTTGGAGACTGCCGGCAATAGGTCGTATGCGACGTTGCTTATTATTTCCCTTAGATAGCCGTTTTCGATATACTTGATAAATTGTACTGGAAGCACAGTTTCATCAATGAGCTTTTTCAAACTCTTCGAAGCTTTAATGTCTGTGGGACGGATTTCTATCGTCCAGATGTGAAGATTGTCGAAAAGCATTCTTAGTTTATGCTTGGGAAAGTGGCGTTGAAGTTCTGGTATCCAGCCGGGAGCGGTTTTGGCGATGAAAGATTCTAATTCGTCCTTGGCCTCCTTGAGATTATTGTATTGTTCGTCAACTTCAATAAGGTGCCTTTCTCTTACCGAATCCTGGAAATCGTAAATTATTGTTCCGTGTTCCACAACCGATGGGGCATTGGTGAACAACTGAAGCAAGGCTTCAGATATTTTCACCGACCTGCCCGTCACCACGTGGCAGAATAGCTTGTAGGAATCCCTGAATTTCAAGAATTCCAGGATATTTTGGAGTTCCGGTTTCCAGTTAAATGGCTGGATTTTCGGGAAAACAATCTCTCCGCCTTTTTCCGACCCGGCATTGAAACATCCATCTAGGTCAATAAACAACCTATCAATCTGCTTATTTTTCAATTTATCCTCCCTTTTTAACGTTCTGCGATTCTGTTATGAGTATACACCAAAATATTTTTTTGTCAATATAATTCACTCTTTCTATAATCTCATTTGTTTCGTTTTATGTTAAAATAGACCTGATCGAGACGAGTTAATGGGAAAGTTCAAAACAGCCCGAATTTCCCCTTAAAACCTTGGTTCCAGACCGGAGTAGGTGAAAACTCTCTTAATAAACAGGTTCTAACATCGTCCCATAGCCCCAACAAACAAAGGCCGCCTCGTAATTGAGGCGGTTTTTTGGTATAATAATAAAAGAGGATAATTTGATTAATAAACTAATTAAAAAATATGAAAATATTTAGAGCATGGACATTTAAATGGTGGGAAGTAAGTTTAATAAAAATCTGCCTTCTTTCGTTAGGTATTTTATTAAGTTTGTATTTCTATAATTATCTCGCGGGTCTATTGTGGCTCTGGTGGGTGTTATTTGCAGTGACTGCAATCTATTTTATTACTCGATTTCTATCCGGAAAATAAATAAATCTAATTGACTTTAGATTAAATTAACAAGGTTCTAACATCGTCCCATAGCCCAGCTGAAAATTGACAATATCACATAAATGTGGTATTGTTTTATTAGCACAAAAAATAATTTTGGAGGTAAAAATAGGAATGGAAAAGATGGCGACTGCCAGAGGTATTTATGCCGGGATAATTGATCCTGATACAGGAAAGCTTTTTCTCACAAGACGGACGAAAACAACTTCCATAATCGAAGGCGTATCTTTCCGGGGTAATTGGGAACTTCCCGGCGGAGCGGTTATGGCCAGCGACGAGAAAAGCGTGCCATACAATTATTATCTTGCGGAGCTCATGCGACTCGTGCGAGAAAAGACGGGGATTCCCATCACAGTCCGGGGACTGCCAGCAATGTATTCCGTCCTTTTCAAAGGAAAAGATGGAGGATATGATGAGGCATCAGTGATACCTCTAGTCTCTTCTGTAAAGCCGACCATTGGCGAAATGATTTACGTTTCACCTTATGAGCTGCGTGCCCTCGCCGAGGAGTTTGAGCCGGCCGATGAGAAAACGGGGAAATCCGGAAAGGGTTTATTGGGCGGCTACGGGAAACGCATGCACTGTATGGGGTCATGCACCTTACTTCATAGCCCCAATCAGGATTTTATCCGGCAGGCCACAGGCATGCTCGAGACGATCACCGAAACCTGGCTTTAGTTATTTTCAACAGTATTTCCGAAGCGCCTAGTCAAAAATATTTTGGCTAGGCATTTTTATTTGTTAGAATTATTTAATATGAGAATACTTAATAAATGCTTAGTTAAGGAAGAGTTTGATAAATATATTGAAAATAAAAAAGTTTCCCGATCAATTGATAAAATCATTTTGCATCATACTGGTGATACTCTGCTAAAATGGAAGAGAGGAGAATTTTCGATTAGTTACTATAAGAGATTGTACGAAAGTAAGGGTTGGAAGTCGGGGCCCCATCTGTTTGTAGCACCCGAAGGAATTTATCTTTTTACTGATATAAATATTCAAGGGATCCATGCAAATAGTGGTAACAAAGGAAGTATCGGAGTTGAGATGATTGGAAATTACGACAAAAAAATTCCCACTGGGAAAATTTGGAACAATACTAAAAGAGTTTTAAAAAATTTATTGAATAGATTTAATTTAAAACCGAAAGATATCCACTTTCATAGAGAATATAACCCCAAGAAATCCTGTCCAGGAAGAGCGGTTACTAAAAGATGGGTTCATTCGGAAATGAGACACTAAAATATACCCTTAAGTACTGTCTCATTTGTCTTATTTCCCGTTCAAAATCAAAAAAATGAGACACGGCGCGAGACACGCTAAAATTAGACATTAGATACTCCTTTTATAGTGTCCAATTTGTCTAACTTTATGGTAAAGTAGACCCGACCGAGACGCGTCGGTGAGACACCTGTAGTTCTAAAAAGGTTCTAACATCGTCCCATAGCCCCAGCCAAATAATTATGACAGAATTAATCTACTATCAAGACCAATATAAGAAAGAGACTGATGCGAAAGTCGTTAAGGTCGACGGGAATAAAGTCTTACTAGACAAGACAATTTTCATTCCTCAAACAAATACCGAACCAGGAGATTTCGGTAAAATAATGGATGTTAAGATTGCAGGCTCTAAAAAAGAAGGAGATAATATCTGGCACATTCTTCAGTTCAACCCATTTAAAGTAGGGGATAAAGTTAAACTTACATTAGATTGGAAATACAGGTTAAATGCAATAAGGCTACACTCTGCCTTACACCTGCTTGCTGGAGTATTTGACTCAAAGTTCAAAGAAAGAGCGGTTGCTGGCACAGTAAAGTCTAAAAATGCCTATTTGGTTTTCAAACACGAGATTCCGGGCGAAACAATCACTCAAGCAATCAAAGAGGCAAATGCTGATATAAAATCAGGGGTTGAAATTAAAAATTATCCAGATGAAAAGAAAAAAGGTTTTAGATGGTGTACAATTAAAGACTACCCACCGATTCCTTGCGGAGGATTACAGGTAAAGAACGCAAAAGAAATTGGAGAGATTGTATTAATAAACAAAGAAATGGAACAAGAGAATCAGAGAATAACAATTACTATACAATAATCCATTCAGATCCACTAAGTTAAATCTGGGATATAAATATACTCATTGTGTCGTTGAATAATGGTTCCAACATCGTCCCATAGCCCCAGTTTTGAATTCCGCCTCGCACAAGGGGCGGTTTTTTGGTAGGATTGAAATATGAAAAGAGTTATTATTATTCATTGTTGGGAGGGCTATCCAAACTATTGTTGGTATCCATGGACAAAAAAGAAATTAGAAGAAAAAGGATTTGAAGTATTAATCCCAGAAATGCCAGAGACCAATTTACCAAAATTCAATGATTGGCTTTCTAAACTCAGCGAAACAACCGCCATTCCCAATAAAAATATCTATCTTATTGGTCATAGTTTAGGGTGTATTACGATTTTAAGATATTTAGAATCTCTTAAAGATAATGAAACAATTGGAGGTGCTGTTTTTGTCGCTGGCTTCACGGATAATCTGGGCTACGAGGAGATTAAAAGTTTTTTTGAATCTCCAATTGATTTTGAAACAATAAAGATTCGTTGCCCAAAATTTGTTGCTATACATTCTGACAACGACCCTTATGTTGCATTAAAACATGGAGAGATTTTTAAGGAAAAACTTAATGCCGAATTAATTATTAAGCACAATATGGGTCATTTTTCTGGCGAAGTAGATAATGAAGATAGTTGCATCAAACTGCCCGATGTAATAGATAGTTTACTAAAGATTACTCAATAAATAGGTTCTAACATCGTCCCATAGAGCCAGCCAACATCCGAGAGTTGCCTCAGGCTTTTAATTATATTAAAATAAAAAATCTAGAGTATGGCTTCTGTTAAACAAAACACCACAATAAATGAATACCAGAATTTTGTTCAAGAGGTTTATAGACTACCTAATGATAGATTTTTTAGTCCGTGGGATATGCTTACCAATGTAGAACGTTTCGTAACGAGAGGCCTCAAAGGAATTAGGAAAGAAGACAAAGATAAGGCCAAACTTAATTTATTGATTTCTTTTAGCTGGCTAGTGTCTATGATGAACCAATTTCACATAGACTTAGAGAACGAAGTTTGGAAAAGATTTCCTTATTTATGTTCTTATTGTGCTTTGTGTCCATGTGCTTGTAAAAAGAATAAAGTAGAAAAAAGACAAAAAGTTTTTATAAATGAAAAGAAACATCCAAAAACGCTTGAGGATTTTCAAACCATGTTTAATAAAATATATCCGTCAGAAACTCGAACCTTAGAAAATGCAGGTATTCATTTGGCAGAAGAAATCGGTGAATTTGCAGAAGCAATCTTAGCTTATAGAGGAGGACACAAGGAAGAGGATTTTAATAAAATTCCATTAGAGGCTGCAGATTTATTCTCCTGTTTTATAGGCGTTTTTAATTCAATGGGAGAAAATATGGCAAAAGAACTTTCTATTATGTTTTCTAATAATTGCCATGTTTGTAAAAATGCTCCTTGCACATGCAGCTTTAAAACTATAACTGAGTTAAAATCTTAAATCTTTATTCTAAACAGATTCTAACATCGTCCCATAGGGCCAGCTAATTTTAAAAGATATAATAAAATAACATGCTTAAATCAATCAATAAAGTTATAAAAGTAATGATTGCTTCTGATATTGCTCTTTTGACTGGTTTTGGATTTGTCGCTCCAATTTTCGCTATTTTTATTGCCGGAAGAATTACAGATGGAGATATAGGAGAAGCAGCCATGGTAGCCGGGTTTGCTGCGGCTATTTATTTTGGAACTAAGTCCTTATTCATGATTCCTTTTGGTAAATATTTAGATAAAAATCATGGAGAAAAAGACGATCTTTATTTTATAGTTATTGGAAACATTTTGGCAGCTGGGGCAGCTTTCGGTTATATTTTTAGTTCTTTGCCTTGGCACATTTATGCTTTAGGTGGACTTTATTCTTTGGGGATGGCAATGAATATCCCTGGCTGGACTGCAATCTTTACACGTCATATTGACAAAGGGAAAGAAGCTTTTGAATGGGCTACCAGAGCCACTGTTATTGGAATTGGAACCGGGGCCTCTGGAGCCTTAGGAGGGATAATTGCTAATGTATTAGGGTTTAATCTTTTATTTATTGGAGTAGGAATTTTTGTTTTAATTTCAGCCCTTTTACCATTTTTAATTTATAAAGATATCTATCGTAAAGATCATATCCTTCCTCGAGTTCCAGAAGTAAAGGAACTTCAAGAGCCCCATTTACCGAAATAGCTGAGACGTCTGGGGCCCTGGCCAAGACACGCTAAAAATCGCCCTTTTGGGCAGTTTTAGTTTACACTTGTTTTTTTAACGGCTTATGTTAAAAAAACAACAGAACATTTAGTAGTAAATATAGAGGAGGTTTTATGATGGTTTTAGTCATTGAACCATGGCGTGAATCGCTACGCAAATCAATAGTCAAGATGGAAAATCCGTATTGGAGCAATAAAGAGCTTGAACAGATCTTGTTGAAAGTTATCGGAAACTATGCCAAAGAATATTCCTACAGGAACCATGACGTAATCCATACAACGCTTTCCGGAGGAATTGATTCTTCTTTATGCCTTGCTATGATTCGGAAAGTCTTGGTCGAAAAAGCAGAAATCCACACTTACACTATTGGAGGGAACTCTCAGCATCCGGATTTAATATTTGCAAAGAAAGTTGCCAAAGAATTCAAAACAGTTCACCACTCATTTATCCCCACAAAAAGAATGATTGATGCAGCGAGAATGAAGCTTATGTCTATGTTCCCGAACATTAGTGAAAAACAAATTCAAGACAGTTTGGGAGTTTACCTTATCTATGACGCAATCTCTCAGAGCGTTTTCCCATGTTCTTTTGTCCTAGCTCACGATGGAATTGATGAACTTTTAGGAGGATATTGGAGCCACAAGGCAACAGATGACTTAAGGAAGAAAAAAGCCGCCTTCAGACATTTCTGGAGAAGATTGTATCCAGATCATCTGGCTTTCTTACTGCAAATTGCTCGTAGCAGGGGATTGAACGTAGAACTTCCATATATGGATCCTGAAATTGTAGAATACATCAGCCATATCCCGGTTCAGGACAGGACAAGCCACGATATCAGTAAAATTCCTTTACGGAAGATTGCTGAAAACTATTTACCGAAAGAAATCATAGAACGCCGTAAACTTGGATTTTGCGATGTCGTTAAAAAAGAGGTGTCCCGATGAAACACCTCTTTTTCTATTTAGAATAAATTTTGGTATTATTAATTTATGGAAAATATCTTATACTTATTTCACCATATCCATCATTCTAAGAATAAACACGAAGTTCATCATTGTGGCGGAAAGCATAAGAAGTTAGATTATACGATAAAGCATTGCAAATGCGGAAAACATAGTATTAATAGGCAAACAGCTACCGGCCACGATTTTAACGATAAAGCAATAAAAATAAAATTCTCTGAAAAGTGTCCTAATGGCGGTTGGCATGTAGAAAGTGGAGGAGAATAACCGTATTCAAAACAGTTGCAATCTTTTTATAATGTCTAATTTCAGCTTCAAAGTACCCTGACCGAGATACGTCGGTGGAACGCGCCTCAAACTCTATAAATCTCCCCTAAAACCTCGGTACCAGACCGAGAATGCCAGCCAATTTCAAAAAGTCGCCAAGAGAGCGGTTTTTAGTTGACCAATCATTTTTTAGATGTTAATATTATTCACATAAGATAGTTGCCTAATGAAAATTTAGTCGAGTTTATTCAGGGAACTAAACTTTAGGATAAAACCTTAAAACATTAATTAAATTAACTTTATAATCATGGAAGGAACAATTAAAAATCTTACAGATAAGGGATTCGGATTTATTACTATTGATGGTGAAGAAAAAGATTTATTCTTTCACAAAAACGAGCTTAAGGGCGTAACCTACGAAGAATTAAAAGTAGGTGACAGGGTATCTTTCGAAAAAACTGATTCTCCGAAAGGACCTAACGCAACAAACATAGCTCGTCTTTAAGAATCAATCCAGTAAATCAAATAAATGAAATCAAGCCCATTTTTGGGCTTTTTTCATAAAGTTTTTAAAAAGAAGAAGCCAAGTAGGTTCTAACGTCGTCCAACCAGGGGAGCCAACAACATTTTTTATTGAGAGACCGACAGGCATCAGAAATTAAATAATTGCCAATTAGGCGGTTTTTTAATAGAGGGGCTTGATTTTTTTTAAGAAGTCTGATAATTTGGAGATAATAAAGTTTTTAGGAGGTAAAAATGAGGACATTGGTTGGCAAAAGAGAAAATGTTAATCCAGGACTAAAAGAAGCTATGGGATTAGTTGCGATGCTTACACCCGCAGGACCAAAATCATCCGTGATAGAGTCCAATGGAGCATGCGCTAAGTGTAAAGAGCCAGTAAAGATTACTTTGTCTGAAGACCCAAATACTGGAGAAGTTTGGCTAGAGGGGCCAGATAAATGCGGAAAATGTGGCCATCAATTTTCAGATGATAAGGCGCCATTCCAGCCTCTAAGTCAAGAAGCCATAGCGAGTCTTTTCGGAAAATATTGAATAAATAAATTTCAGCTCAATTGCCCTAGAAAGGGAGTTCCCAAAAAGTTCTCCCTTTTTGTTTTACCTAAAACAGGTTCTAACATCGTTCCATAGCCCCAGGGGAGCTACGATTTCCGCCTATTGCTTTAGGCGGTTTTTTTGGTAGAATAGAATTAGCAAACTACCAAAATAAATAATTAAGGAGGAAATAGTGAACATTATAGTAGAGTTGGTCATAATTGGACTAATGGCGCTTCATTTAGGAATAGGTTTAGGAGTTTATTTAGCAGCAGGGCAAGCATCGTCTTATCTGAAGCAACTTTCACGAATTGATAGAATTGGAACAGAGATTTTTATGATTATTAGTCTTTGTGTCTTTTGGCCTTTGTTTATTTCTATAATTCGTAAAGAGCAAAATCTCACCCAAGGTTGAGAGTGTGGTCTGGGGGCGTTAGATATTAAGATAACGCCTCCTTACTTTCTAAAACAGGTTCTATCATCGTCCAAGTCCTATAGGAGTCAAATCGGCGATAAAACCATCTTCGTCTTCCCCAATCTTGGTTCTAACGTCGTCCACGATGTGGAGCTAAGAAAAGTCGCCAAGAAGGCGGTTTTTTGATAAAGTGAATTAATGGAACCGTTAGCTTCAAAAATCAGGCCAAAAACCTTGAAAGAATTCGTGGGCCAGGATCATTTAGTCGGCAAGGGAAAACCCTTGAATGTTGCCATAGAACAAAAACATCTGTTTTCTTTTGTTTTTTGGGGTCCACCGGGAACCGGAAAAACAACTCTGGCGAAAATATATGCCAAAAGTTTAGACGCCAAGCTTTACGAATTATCTGCGGTTTCCGCCGGCAAAGCAGATATCAGGAAAA
>CAYZSL010000006.1:0-32543 GCA_964481125.1 uncultured Candidatus Saccharibacteria bacterium
TTTGCTATCATTGATTCAGTGAGTGCGACCCGAAAGGGCTCCATTCAAAAGTCGGCGACAAACCTCCCTTAAGCGAGGTTTTTCGCTTTTTAAAAGACAAAAACCCAAAAAGCTTTTTGGGTTCTTGGGAGGGCCAGCGAGTTTACTCCAAAACAAAGTCTTTAGTGAGTGCTTACCGCTGACCCAATATCATTTTAGCAATTTTTCTGTTAAAATACAAAAATGGACATCAATAAGTTTTTGCAGGCGGTTAGAAAAAATGTTTTATTAAAAAACCACACTGCTTTTAAAATTGGCGGGCCGGCCAGATATTTTTTTGAAGCAAAGAATAAAAACGATTTGCTTCTGGCACTGAAAGCGGCAAAAAGGTTTAATTTGCCTTTTTTTATTTTTGGCGGAGGAAACAACTTGTTAGTTTCTGATAAGGGCTGCAAAGGATTGATGGTAAAAATGCTGAATAGTAAATATCAGATAGTTGACGGCGAAGTGAGAGCAGAAACAGGAGCGGCTTTGAGTCGTTTGGTAAACGCTTCAGCCAATCTTGGTTTATCTGGGTTAGAATGGGCCTCCGGGATTCCCGGAACGGTCGGTGGCGCTGTTTTTGGCAATGCTGGATCTTTTGGCAAGTCGATGAAAGACATAGTTAAAAAAGTTGAAGTTATTGATGCTAAAAGTTTGAAATTCAAAACCTATAATTCGAAAGACTGCAGGTTTAGTTATCGGGAAAGCGTTTTCAAGAGAAAAAAGAATTTAATTATCGCGTCAGTAATTTTAAAATTAAAAAAAGGAAAGAAGTCGGAAATCAAAAAGAAGATTAATGAGTATCTTAGTTATAAAAAAGAAAGTCAGCCTTTGAATTATCCTTCAGCTGGTTCTGTTTTTAAAAATCCCGGCAAAAGATACGCCGGAGAACTTATTGAAGCTTGCGGTTTGAAAGGAAAAACAATCGGCAGAGCAAAAATTTCCGAGAAGCATGCTAATTTTATTGTCAATTTGGGCGGGGCGAGTGCGGAAAATGTAAAAAAATTGATAAACTTGGCGAAAAAATCAGTAAAAAAGAGATTTTCAGTGTCATTGCGCGAGGAAATTCAGTATTTGGGTTTTAAAATTTAATTTTTCATTTTTTATTTTGATTTTTCGGTTTTCCACACTTGACAAAGTTTCTTAAAATGAAAAAATAGAGTAATGGATGCGAATAGTTAGTCGACTATTTGCTGAGACTCTTTAAAAATCGTTACCATTCTCATGGCAAAGAAAAAGAAAGCAAAGAAAAAGAAGAAATAGTTTTTCTCCCCCTCACTTTTAAAAGGTGAGGGGTTGTTTTTTTATTCTTTACAAGTTTTTTTTAAAATGATAAAAGAAATATTAGAATAGTTTTTATTAGATAACCGGTTAATCGCTTTTTGTTTCACTCTTTGTTTTTTCTCGATGACACATCGAGATTAGCTTGGGGAAGATTTAAAGCTTCCCCGTGGTAAGCGATTAACTAAACCAATATGACTGGTAAAACAAAGAGATCCACTCAATGGGTCAAGAAATCAAAAAAACAAAAATATGCTGGCATTCATTTAATCGCTGAATTTTGGAATGGGAAGATTATTGAGAATCCCAGGGAAATCAAAAAAATCCTGATAAGGTCAGTCAGGGAAGCAAAAAGCACTCCTTTAGAAGTGGTAGTCCACAAGTTTATACCCCAGGGCTTAACCGGGGTTGTTTTATTAGCAGAATCCCATATTGCCATTCACAGTTGGCCGGAATTTAACTATATAGCCATTGACATTTTTACTTGTGGAGACTGGGCCAAGCCCCAAAAAGCTTTGCAGTATTTTAAGAAAATATTCAAACCGAAAAAAGTTGAAATACGAGAAATAAAAAGGGGAAAAATAAAATGAAGGATTATTTTAAATTTGAAAAAAATAAATGGTTTTTTGAAGAAGACGTTCCTTACGATACGCCGAGGATAAAAATTGGTATAAAGATAGAAAAGAAACTTTATTCCGGCAAATCGGATTATCAAAGAATAGAATTTTTTGATACTCATGCTTATGGTAAAATCTTGGTTCTCGACGGAATTTTACAAACTTCAGAGAAAGATGAATTCATCTATCATGAAATGCTTTGCCAGTTGCCCATGTTCTTGCACAAAAATCCCAAAAGAATTTTGATTGTTGGCGGCGGGGACGGAGGGTCTCTGGAAGAAGTACTGAAACACAACATAGAAAAAGTTTGGATGGTGGAAATAGATAAAAAAGTCATTGAACTTTCAAAAAAATATATTCCTTCAATTCCAAAAGGAGCTTTTAAAAATAAGAAAGCGGAAATAATTATCGGCGACGGGAAAGAGTACATAAAAAGACACAAAAATTTTTTTGATGTTATCATTCTTGATCTTTCCGATCCTCTTGGCCCTTCAAAAGAGCTGATTTCCCTAAATTTTTATCAAAATGTAAAAAGGGCCCTGAGAAAAGACGGCGTAGTATCCATTCAATCAGGTTCTCTGAACGACCAGCCAGAGTTGGTGAGTAAGATTTTCGGCAGAATAAAGAAAATATTTCCATTTGCAGATATTCATCAGGCGGTTATCCCGTCGTACCAGACCGGAGAATATAGTTTTATTGTCGGCGTGAAGGCGAGGTTGGATAAGTTGCAAGAAAAAAACATTGAGAAAAAATACAAGAAATCAAAGTTTAAGCTGAAATATTTCAGTCCCGAAATTTATCTTACTTCCAGAGTTTTACCGAAATACTTAGTGGAGAAGATAGGACGATAAAAATACTTTATTTTTCAATCGGCGCATTTAAAAAGCCGGTTTTTAATTTACAAAATAGGGATTTTTATGTATAATTTAGAGGTTATTAATATGTCAATTATTGATAAAGTTTTCGGCAACGCTAATGAAAAGTGTGTACAGAAGCTGGAGCCGGTCATAAAGAAAATAAATTCTCTCGAAAAGGAATTCGAGGGATTTTCTGGCGAAAAATTAAAAGAAAAGACAAAGGAATTCAAAGAAAGATTAGCCAAGGGAGAAAGCTTGGATAGCATACTTCCTGAAGCCTTTGCTCTTGTCAGGGAAGTATCAAAAAGAACTCTTAACCAGAGGCATTTTGACGTTCAGCTTATTGGTGGCATTGTTTTACACCAAGGGAAAATCGCTGAAATGAAAACAGGAGAAGGAAAAACTCTGGCTGCTACGCTTCCTCTGTATTTGAACGCCTTGGAAGAAAAGGGCTGCCATTTGGTTACGGTCAACGATTATCTGGCGCGCAGAGATACTGTTTGGATGGGGCAGGTCTATAATGCTTTGGGTTTATCAGTAGCTTGTATAGTCCATGACACTGCTTTCATATATGATGCTGATTTCAAGCAGGAAAACGATGAACAGGACAAAGAAAGGGATGTTGTCGGCGGATTTAAAATTATTGAAAGCTATTTGAGGCCATGTTCGAGAAAAGAAGCTTACGGGGCTGATATTACTTACGGAACCAATAATGAATTCGGTTTTGATTATCTGCGTGACAATATGGTTTACGATTTGTCCCAGCAATCTCAAAGAGGATTCAATTTTGCCATTGTTGACGAAGTTGACTCTATTTTGATTGATGAGGCAAGAACACCCTTGATAATTTCCGCTCCTGATACGGAAAGCTCCAAATTCTACCAGGAGTTTGCCAAAATTACTCCCAAACTTGAATCAAAGGAAGATTATGAGATTGATGAGAAAATGAAAGCGGTCACTTTGACCGAAAAAGGCATTAACAAAGTTGAAAAGATTCTGGGGCTGGAGAATATTTATGAGGAAAGGGGAATGAAATATTTGCATTATCTTGAGCAGTCATTGCGGGCCCAGACGCTTTTTAAAAGAGACAAAGATTACGTGGTAAAAGACGGAGAAGTTATTATTGTTGATGAATTTACCGGCAGGATGATGCCGGGCAGAAGATGGTCTGGCGGCCTTCACCAGGCAGTTGAGGCAAAAGAAGGGGTTTTAGTTAATTCTGAATCTTTAACCTTGGCTTCAATCACTTTTCAGAATTATTTCAGAATGTATAAGAAACTGGCCGGCATGACAGGAACAGCTTCCACTTCGGCTGAAGAATTCGATAAAGTGTATGGCTTGGAGGTAATAACCGTTCCGACAAACAAACCGCTCCAGAGAATTGATATGCCGGACAGGATTTACAAAGCAGAAAATGGGAAATTCAATGCCGTGGTCCAGGAAATTAAAGGAAAGCATGAGTCCGGCCAGCCGGTTTTGGTCGGCACCACTTCAATTGAAAAGAACGAGTATCTCGGCAAGCTGTTGGACAGAGAGGGAGTGCCCCACCAGATTTTAAACGCAAAGCAGCATGAAAAAGAAGGAGAAATCATTGCCCAGGCAGGGAAATTGGGGCAGGTGACCATCGCCACCAATATGGCTGGCAGGGGAGTTGATATAGTTTTGGGCGGCAATCCTTTTGATGCTGAACAGGCAGAAAAAGTAAAAGAATTGGGCGGACTTCACGTGATCGGTACGGAAAGGCACGAGGCAAGAAGAATTGATAATCAGTTGAGGGGCAGGACTGCCAGACAGGGAGATAATGGTTCTTCCCAGTTTTTCGTTTCTTTGGAAGATGATTTAATGAGGATTTTTGCATCAGACAAAATAAAGTCTTTAATGAATGTTTTAAAAATTCCGGAAGACCAGCCGATTGAAGCAAAAATGGTTTCCGGTGCTATTGAGTCGGCTCAGGGGAAAATTGAAGGAATGAATTTCGATCTGAGAAAGCATATTCTGGATTATGACGACGTGATGAACAAGCACCGGGAGATTATCTATAAAAAAAGGAAAGATATACTGGAAAAGGCTGATGGGGGCGGTTTGAAACCCCAGATATTGGAAATGCTTAAAAAACACGGTCAGAAAGAAGAAGATTATGAGAAAAAAGAAAAAGAGTTTGGTTCGGAAAAAATGAGGCAGGTTGAAAAAATTGTTTCTTTAAGGATTTTAGATTCGCTCTGGCTGGAGCATTTGGAAAATATGGATCATTTAAGGGATTCTGTCAGATTAAGGGCTTACGGCCAGCAGGATCCTCTGATTGAATACAAATCAGAAGGCCACAGGATGTTCCAGGATTTATTAAAGAGAATTGAGGCTGGCATTGCCAACACCATATTAAAAGTGACTTTAGTGGAACAGCCGCAGCAGCCGCAATCAGCGCAATTTTCAGGAAGCAAAAAGAATCCTGGTAGGAATGATCCCTGCCCGTGCGGTTCTGGTAAGAAGTTCAAAAAGTGCCATGGGAAATAAAACGATACAATTGAGATTCCGGGAAACAGATAGAGATATATTCAAAGCAATACGCAATGGCAAGAAAAAAGTTGAGACAAGAGCAGCATCCCCGAAGTTTATCAATATAAAAACAGGGGATTACGTTAAATTGGTGTGCGGAAAAGACAGTTTTAAAAAACGGGTAAAGAACGCAAGAATATTCAAGACGGTTTCTGCAATATTGAGAAAATATAAAGCAAAGGAGATTAATCCGTTAGCAAAATCGAAAAGTGATCTGGAAAATATGTATAATAGTTTCCCTGATTATCGGGAAAAGATCAAGGAATACGGATTGATGGTTTTGGAGTTGAAATAAATATTAAAAGTTTCATGGAAAATAAAAATAATTATGATTTCATTCGTATATTTTGATGTGGGTGGAGTAGTAGTAGATGATATTAGCGGTACAGGTAAGTGGATTAAAATGAAGCGTGATATTGGGATAGAGTTAAAAGATGATGAAGAATTCGACCGATTTTACGATGAATATGAAAAAGAAGTTTGTTTGGGGAAAGATATTGACACAATAATTCCTTTGATCAAGGAAAGATTTCATATTAATTTCCCCTCCGGTTATTCAATGTTCTCGGATTTTATCAGCAGATTTAAGCAAAACAAATATATTTGGCCGGTTATTGATAAAATCAAACAAGATTGTCGGGTCGGTCTTTTAACCAATATGTATCCTAGAATGCTTCCCATAATGATAGAAAAAGAACTTATGTCCTCAGTTATTTGGGACGTAATTATTGATTCTAGTATTGTATATTGCCGGAAACCAGATTTAGATATTTTTAAATTAGCCGAGCAAAAAGCTAACGCTAAAAAAAAGAATATATTGTTTATAGATAATAAAATTGCAAACATAACTGCCGCTAAAAATTTTGGCTGGCAAACTTTTCTTTACAATCCTTCTGACCATGATAAATCTTGCGTCGAACTTTTAGATTATTATAATCGAATAAAATAGTACAGACAACTTTATCCCAATGGAAGATAAAACTAAAAACAAATACGCTTATCCTGTAGTGGTCTCCGACAAAGTGAAGATTATGTATGATGAGTCGCCTGCTCATGCTGATAATCTTAAGCATTCAGTTGATTTCATTTGCGGGCAGGGGACTGAAATAATGGCGGCAAAAGACGGGGTGGTTGTTGATTTAAAGCTTGATTCGGATATTGGAGGAGAGAGCAGAGATTTTGATTCTTTTGGAAACTTTATTGAAATTGAGCATGAGAATGAAGAATATTCCGAATACGAACATTTAAAGAAAGACGGAGTTTTGGTTAAGCTGGGCGACAAAGTAAAGAAAGGGCAGGTTATCGGCCACAGCGGCGCAACAGGCTGGCTGGCCCATCTCGGTCCTCATTTGCACTTCATGGTAGGTAAATACGGTAAGACCGATGAAGACTACGAGACTTTGGAGATTGTTTGGGAATAACATTTAAAATATGAAAAAGCTGAATTTCAAATTGAAACCAGGGCAAATTGATTATACTAAGGCGCGATGGGCGCCGGTCATTAACTGCCTTGTAAAATACAAAAACAAATTTCTTCTTGTCCAACGGAGCAAATCATTGAATTTCTATCCCGGATTTTGGAACGGTATCAGCGGTTTTCTTGACGATAAAAAAAGCCTTGAACAGAAAGTTAAAGAAGAAATGAAAGAGGAAATTGGCATTCAGAGCAGCAAAATCAAGAAAATCAGATTGGGCAAAATTTTTGATCAGGATGAAAAGAAATATGGTAAAACATGGATCGTTCATCCGGTATTAGTTGAAATTAATATCGACAGAATAAAACTTGATTGGGAAGCCAAGAAATACAAATGGGTTTCTTTCGCTGAAGCAAAAAAATTAAAACTACTTCCCGGTTTCGACCGGATTTTAAAAGAGTTCAATTAATATGTTTTTCTTTCCAGTCGGCTGTTTAATATTCGCCCTTTTCATTTTATTCCTGCCTGTTTTGTTCGCCTTGGGATATTTTCATGTTATTACTGTCGGATTTGAAAAACTTGGCATTTCTCCGGAAGCAGTCATCATTCTGCTATTGGTTATTTTAATCGGTTCTGCTATTAATATTCCTTTGGGCAGGAAAAAATTAAGGTATGTTGAAGAATCAAGATTTTTCGGATTATGGCGCGTGCCGAAAGTTGCGACCGAAGGCATTGCCATAAACGTTGGTGGAGCGGTTATTCCCATTCTGCTTTCTTTTTATTTTCTTTTTCAGAGTTGGAGGGCAGGATTCGACATAAATCAGATTTTCATAGCCACTGCTTTGATGGTTGTTGTTTGCAAGCTATTAGCCAGGGTTGTACCGGGCAGAGGGATTGTTATTCCGGCCTTCATTCCCCCTGTATTTGCCGTTGTTTTCGCCTTATTTTTCGCTTCTGGCTTTGTTGCTCCCTGCGCTTTTGTTTCCGGGACTTTCGGCGTTTTAATAGGCGCTGATCTCTTGAATTTGAGGAGAATCAGAAAGTATGGAGGCTTTCTGTCCATTGGCGGAGCAGGAGTGTTTGACGGCATATTCCTGATAGGCATCATTGCCGCTTTGCTAGCTGGTTTTTAAGAAGAGTTGACTTTTGCCTGAAAAATAATTACAATAGATAAATAGATAAAATGTCAAAAAAGAAGCTTTACATCACTATCGTTTTTATTTTCCTTCTGGCTATCTTGGCCGGAATCTTTAGTTATCCTGCCTATTTCAACCACAGAATTGATTCTTTCAATAATTTAAATGTTTCGGTTTTCGGCCTACAGGTGCAAGCGCCCCATTTCCCGAATATTCCTTTTATCTTGGGTTTGGATTTACAGGGAGGCGTTCAGCTGATTTACGAGGCAGATCTTTCCGACATTGAGGATAAAGACAGGACAGAAACAATGGAAGGGCTGAGGGACGTTATTGAAAGAAGGGTTAATTTGTACGGCGTAGCAGAGCCTGTTATCCAGGTGCAGGGAGAAAGCAGATTAATTGTTGAATTGGCCGGGGTCAAGGACATCGGAGGAGCAATAGAAATGATAGGAGAAACCCCTTATTTGGAATTCAGAGAAATTCTTTCTCCAGAAGAAAAAGAGGAAGCTAAAAACAGTTTTACTGACGAAGAAATATCGCAAATAATTGATACCTACAAGCAGCAGTCAGGCAAGGATATAACTAAAGAAGAAGTTTTAGACATACTGACTGGCAGCATGTTAAAGCCGACCGAATTAACCGGCAAATATTTAAAAAGAGCTGACATTACTTTTGATTCGAATACCAACAAGCCCCAGGTTTCCTTACAGTTCAAGGAAGAGGGAGCGCAATTATTCGAACAGATTACTGAAAGGAACGTTAGCAAGCCTTTAGCTATTTTCTTGGACGGCCAGTCAATCGTTGATACTGACGGTGACGGAAAGATAACTGACAATGACATTTATGCGCCCGTTGTCCAGGAGAAAATTACCGGAGGCAAAGCAGTGATTACCGGAGACATGAACATTGATAAGGCCAGGGAAATCGTTAAAAGACTGAATTCCGGCGCTTTGCCGGTTAAAATAGGCTCTCCTATCTATCAGAAGCTGATCGGTCCTACTTTGGGCCAGGTTTCTCTGGAAAAGTCTTTAAAAGCAGGCATATTCGGCTTTTTGGCCATAATTCTGTTCATGATAATCTTTTATCGTTTGCCGGGATTGTTGGCTTCTCTTGCCTTGGTCATTTACGCTGTTTTTGTTCTGTTTCTTTTTAAGATAATTCCGGTTACTTTGACTTTGGCCGGCATTGGAGGATTTATTCTGTCTGTCGGCATGGCGGTTGACGCCAATATTCTTATCTTTTCCAGAATGAGGGAAGAATTAAAAGAAGAAAAAGATTTTGACCATAGCGTTAAAGAGGGGTTTGACAGGGCTTGGCCGTCGATCAGGGACAGTAATTTCAACTCGCTTATCGTCTGTTTGATTCTTTTCACTTTCGCCACCAGTTTCATTAAAGGATTCGCTTTTACTTTAATCTTGGGAATTCTGGTTTCGATGTTTTCTGCGATTATTATCACCAGAACTTTTCTCAGGTGCTTTATCAGGACAAGGTTGGAAAAAATTAAATGGCTTTGGTAAATTATGTCAATTAAATTTTTAAAATATTCAAAAGTTTACTTCGTTCTTTCCGGAATTTTGATTGTGGCCAGTCTTGCTTCCGTTTTGATTTTCGGATTGAAGTTCGGCATAGAGTTTACCGGCGGCAGTATTATGGAATTATCTTTCCAGGAGGAGAGGCCTTCTTTGGAGAATATCCAGCAAAGCCTTTCTGAATTTGATTTGGGAGAAATTGTTTTGCAACCTATCGGCGATAATGAAATGGTTCTTAGAATGAAGGAGATTGACGGATTAACTCATGAAAGCGTGCTTTTAAAACTGCAGCAAACCTATCAAGCCGAAGAAAAAAGTTTTGAAATGATCGGTCCGACTATCGGCGCAGAATTAAAGCAAAAGACGAGAAACGCCATAATCATGGTGCTGCTGGCGATCACTCTTTATATTACTGTTGCTTTCAGAAAGGTTTCCTGGTCAGCCATACGTTCCTGGCAGTACGGAGTTGCTTCGCTTTTAGCTCTGTTTCACGATGTCATTATCCCTTTGGGAGTTCTGGCTGTTTTGGGAAAACTTTATAATGTTGAAATCACCATTCCGGTTATTGCCGCTTTGTTGACTATTTTGGGTTATTCGGTCCATGATACCATCGTTATTTTCGACAGGATAAGGGAAAACCTGCTTAAGTCAAGATTTAAGTCGTTTGAGGAAACAGTTGATGCCAGTTTGAACCAGACTCTTTTCCGTTCAATCAGCACTGTTTTTACCGTATTGCTGGTGCTTTTTGCCATCTTCTTTTTCGGCGGACAGACCTTGCAGTCTTTCTCTTTGACCCTGATAATCGGCATTACCAGCGGTGCTTATTCTTCTATTTTCGTTGCCAGCCCTCTGTTGGTCGCCTGGGCAAGATGGAGGCAAAATAAAGGGAGGGTTTGACATTAATTATCAAATATTGTATAAACAATAATATGACTATTAATTACTATCAAATCTGCGAAAAACTTTTAAAAACGTTGCCTCAAAAACAAAAAGAGGTTCTTTTGAGGCGCTTTGCTTTGGATTCAAAAGATTCCAAAAAAGGGGAAACTCTTGAATTCATCGGCAAAAGCTTTAATATTACCAGAGAAAGGGTCCGCCAGATTGAAAACGACGCTTTTTCAAAGTTGAAGTCAGAGTCAAAGAAACATCAGAAAGTCTTCCAATATTTCAAAAACCTTCTGAAAAAGACGGGAAACCTAAGGAAAGAAGAGGCGCTTTTGGCTGAATTGGCTTCCGGCAAATTCAAGAACCAGATTTATTTTCTGCTTACTTTAGGAGAAGATTTTATCAGATTCGGAGAAACAAAGGAATTCTATTCTCTTTGGACGATTGACAAAAAGTCTTGGTTTTCAGCCGAAAAAACAATCAATCTCATCTGCGAAAAACTCAAGAAAGCCGGCAAGCCGTTAAAATTAAAAGAAATCAACAATTTAAGTTCTCTGAGAGCGGAAACCCTCAGTTCTTTTTTGGAAATTTCAAAGAAGATCCAAAGGAATAAAGAAGGGTTTTTTGGCTTGAAAGACTGGCCGGAAATAAATCCGAAAAGGATAAAAGACAAGGCTTTCCTGGTTTTTAAAGGAAGCCAGAAGCCTTTACATTTTGCCCAAGTAGCCACTTTAGTCGGCCAGGCTTTGCCCCAGACAGTCCATAACGAGCTGATAAAAGATCCGAGATTCGTTTTGGTGGGGAGAGGCATGTACGCTTTGAAAGAATGGGGATACGAGCCTGGCATGGTCAAAGACGTTATTCTTAACGTTTTAAAAACAGCCGGCAAACCTTTAAAAAGGGAGGAAATCCTGGCAAAGACTTTGAAGCAGAGAATGGTCAAGGAAAACACCGTTCTCTTGAATTTAAGCAATAAAAAATACTTTTTGAAAACTCAGGAGGGTCGTTATACAATAAGAGAAGCTTAACATTTTAAATTATGCCGATAGAAGAAGTCACTTCAACATTAACTACCATCTGGCAGATAATAGAGAATTGGTGGTGGGTTGTTTTACCTTTTGTTCTCTGGAAGCCTGTTTCTTTTCTTTGGCTATGGTGGAGGATTGACCTTTTTTTGAGCAAACAGCGCACGGTCATGCTTGAGATTAAGCTGCCCAAAATTTTGCCAAAGCCTATCAGGGCAATGGAAGTGGTGCTTTCCAGTTTGCAAGCGGCAATCTACCATCCGCCAGACCTTTGGGAAAAATGGATAGACGGCCAGATTCAGATGTCTTTGGGCCTTGAGATGGTGGCTATTGACGGAGAACCGCACTTTTTCGTCAGAACGCCGGTACAGTACAAGGATGCCGTAGAATCTAGCTTGTATTCCCAGTATTCTGAAATTGAAATAGTAGAGGCTGACGATTACACAAAATACATTCCTCAAAGTATTCCCAATAAAGAATGGAACATGTTCGGGTGCGATTACAAGATGTTGAGAGATGATCACTATCCGATTAAGACATATACTGAATTTGAGACAGAGCAGGAGAAAACTGAGGAGAAAAAAATTGATCCGATTGCCGGACTTTTGGAAGCAATGGCCAAGATTAAAAAAGGAGAGCAGCTTTGGATTCAGTTTTTACTCGAACCTATCGGCGATGCGGATGCATTAAAGGCCTTGGGCGTGGAAACGACAAAAGGATCTTACGGCATTTGGCAGAAAAAGGGAGAGGCCCTAAGGGACAAACTGGCTAGGAGAGATCTTCCCCCTCTTCAAAAGCCGATTATCCAGGGAGCGGCTGAAATTTTAATATCCGGCCTGCCGGAAGAGAAGAAGGAAGTAAAAGAATTCCTTCCTCCTGAAATGAAACTGACCCCTGGAGAAAGGGAGATTCTGAGCGCCATAGAGCACAAAATGTCAAAACCGATTTTCAGCGTTACTGGCAGATTCATTTTTCTCGGCAAAAGAGATATCTGGTTTAAGCCGAATTTCAGGCTGGCTTTTTCTTTTTTTAACGAATACACTACCACCAATCTTAACGCTTTGTTCCCCAGTGGTGAGACTATAACCAAGATTAAAAAATCTTTGTTTTTTCCTTTTCTTAACAATAAAACCTTATTAGCCAGAAGGCATTATTTGAGGTGCCGCAAATTATTCAGAAACTATATTAAAAGACTGACTCCTTTCTTTCCCCGTACTGGCGGTACTTATATGCTGAGTACGGAAGAAATCGCTTCTATTTTCCATTTCCCGAGCCAAGAGACAGCCCCAGCTCCCGGCGTGCAGAGGATAGAATCAAAGAAAGGAACTGTTCCGTCCTCTTTGCCCATGGAGGATTAGGGCTTTAACAATTCAATATGACTAACGAAGAAATCAATTTTTTTGCTTTAACCACCTTCAGGAACCAAAGGAAAAAGTTTGGGATTAAAACCGACGACAGGCGTCGGCATGTTTACGTTGTCGGTAAAACCGGTATGGGTAAGACAGTGATGTTAAAGAACATGGCTATTCAGGATATCCAGCAGGGCAAAGGAATCGGCTTTGTCGACCCCCATGGCGAAGCAGCCGAAGAATTGCTCGACAGCATTCCTTCCAACAGGGTGAACGATGTAATCTATTTCAACCCGGCTGATATTGACTATCCTATTGCTTTTAACATTATGGAAAAGGTTGGCGTGGAATACAGGCATTTGGTTGCTTCTGGTCTAATGGGAGTTTTCAAGAAAATATGGCCCGATGTCTGGTCAGCCAGAATGGAATACATTTTGAATAATGCAATTCTGGCACTTTTGGAATATCCGGGAGCCACTCTTTTGGGAGTTAACAGGATGCTGGCTGATCCCGAATACCGGAAAAAAGTGATTGAAAAAATAATGGATCCTGTGGTTAAATCTTTCTGGACCCAGGAATTTGCCAGATATTCTCAAAGCCGGGGATATGAAGTGGAAGCAACGGCTGCCATTCAGAACAAAGTGGGCCAGTTTATTTCCAATCCTTTGATCAGGAATATTATCGGTCAGGTAGGGTCAAGTATCAATATGAGGAATATTATGGATGAAAAGAAGATTTTCATCATGAACATATCCAAAGGAAGGGTGGGTGAGGATAATTCCAGGCTGCTTGGCGCCCTTTTAATTACTAAGCTCCAGCTGGCAGCTATGGGCAGAGTAGATACTCCCGAGGAAAAAAGAAATGATTTTTTCCTTTATGTTGATGAATTCCAGAATTTTGCCACAGAATCTTTCACTAACATTCTGTCTGAGGCAAGAAAATACAGACTGGCCTTGCTTTTAGGCCACCAGTACATTGCCCAGATGGATGAAGAGGTTAGAGACGCGGTTTTCGGGAATGTGGGCACAATCGTTACTTTCCGAGTCGGGGCAGATGACGCAGAATATCTGGAAAAGGAATTTGCGCCTGATTTTACTGCTGAAGACCTGATTAATTTGCCGAAATACAACATTTATTTGAAGCTGATGATTGACGGGGTTGCCGGTCCCGGTTTTTCGGCAGAAACCATGGCTCCTTTGCCGATTCTTGAAAAATCAAACCGGGAAAAGATTATCATGGTCTCAAGGGAAAGATACAGCACCCAGAGAAAAGTGGTTGAGGAAAAGATTGCCAAATGGATGGGAACGATGGATATTTTAAAAGTTCCAATTCAACCATCTTCTCAATCTTCTTCCCAGCCTTTGTACGATGCTCAATGTGCTTTGTGCAGCAAGTGGACAAAAGTTATTTTTGAGCCGACAGCTAATCGTCCTGTTTATTGCAAAACCTGTTTGAAGAAAGTTAAAGGGTCTTCCGAAAAAGAAAAGCCTAATTTGCCCGTTGCTGAACCGGAAAAGAAAAAAGAAGCAGCGCCAGCTGTTTCTCTCCAAGATGCGGTAAGTAAAGCACCTGTTTCTTTTTCCGGCAGGCCGACAAATGAAAAAGAAGAAAGAAAGAGGCCGAGGAAAGAAGTTAATATCGAAGAATTAAAAAAAACGTTAGAAGAATCTTTAAAAGATGTAGATAAAAAAGATGAAGGGGCTGGGGGACTTTAATTTCAAAGACAAAAGAGTTTTGCTCCGGTGCGATTTTGACGTTCCTTTATCGAACGGGGTTATCCTGGACGATTTCAGGATTAAGAAAGCTTTACCAACCATAGAATATTTGGTAGAGAAAGGAGCTAAACTCATTTTAATGGGGCATTTGGACAGGCCGGCTGGCAGAGTGCTTGGCGAGTTAAGATTGACTCCGATTCAAGAAAGATTGTCGGAGCGTTTAGGCTTACCTGTAATTAAGGCTGAAGACTGTTTAGGCCCTGAAGTTGAAAAGCTGGCAGCTTCTGTTGGTTCCGGAGAAATACTGCTTTTGGAGAATTTAAGATTCCACAAGGAAGAGGAGGAGAATGACGATAATTTTGCCAAAAATCTGGCAAAGCTGGCAGATATATATGTTAACAACGCTTTTGCCAATTCTCACAGGAATCATGCCTCAATTGCCGGCTTGCCCAAATACTTGCCATCCTGCGCAGGATTGCTTTTTGAAAAAGAAATTGAGGCCTTATCTAAAATTAAGGATAATCCTGAAAGGCCCTTGATGGCCATTGTCGGCGGAGCAAAATTGGAAACAAAAACAGTGCTGGTTGATAAGATTTCAGAGAAGGCTGATTTCGTCCTTATCGGCGGGCTGATAAAAGAGGAAATGCAGAAAAAAAACATCCGGCTGAAGTATCCGGAGAAAATTGTCGAGCCTATTAATGATATCGGTAAAAAAGATATAGGGCCTGAAACCGTTGCCCTTTTTAAGGAAAAAATACGATTAGCTAAAACCGTTTTCTGGAACGGTCCTTTGGGCCAGACAGAGAAAGAGGAGTTTTCCGCCGGTACTGAGGAAATTGCCAAGGCGGTCATAAAGAGCAAAGCGTTTTCGGTTGTCGGGGGCGGGGAGACGATTGAGTTTTTGAATAAAATCAGCTTGATTGATAAGTTCAGCCACGTTTCAACGGGCGGAGGGGCGATGATAGCTTTTTTGAGCGGAGAGGAATTGCCTGGGATTGAGGCATTGGGATAAAAAGAAGACGCTCGTAGAGCGCCATATTTAAAAAGAGAACAGGCCCAACTCAGACTTACGCAACGCAGGTCGATACGCTGCAGCATATTGCTAGGAGAGAATATGTTTATCTCCATACTTATAGGTACTTAGGAGAGAACCTATAAGCACCGGCAAAGAATGCCGCTTCCTGCTCTCCGTCGAATCATCAAAGTACAATATAATTATATCATTTTTATATAGTTTGTCAAGATGCAAGAAATTAAGAATTTAAAGAAGGCAGCTGACCGTATTTTGAAAGCGATCAAGAAAAAAGAGAAGATAATCCTTTACGGCGATGCTGATCTGGACGGCACAGCTTCAGTCATTATTACAGAGGAAGCGATTAGGAACTTGGGAGGAACTATCTCAGCTTTTTATTTTCCTGACAGAGAAACTGAGGGTTACGGTCTGACGGAAAAAGCTTTGGATTTATTAAAAAAGGAATCTCCTGCTTTATTGATTGTTTTGGACTGCGGTATAGGCAATGTAAAAGAGGTGAGTTTGGCTAAAAAACTCGGATTCAAGGTTGTTATTATTGATCATCACGAAGCTTTAGACAAGCTTCCTTCAGCTGAAATCATAGTTGATCCCAAGCAAAAAAGCGACAAGTATCCTTTTAAAAAATTGGCTTGCGCCGGAATAGCTTTTAAGCTTGCAGAAGCTGTTTTGGGGAAGAAAATGACAGAATCTTTGAGAAAGAATTTTTTGGAAATGACAGCTATTGCCACTGTTGCTGATATGATGCCCAAAGAATCGGAAAACAAGATTTTCATAGAAGAGGGCCTTTCTTTTTTGGAGAATTCCTGGAGACCCGGTATTAAAGCTTTTCTGGAAGAGTTTAAGGAGTATGATGACCTTAATCTGAAAGTTTCCAAAATCATTTCAATTCTGAATATCAGGGACGTAAGGGATAATCTGCCGGCCAGCTTCAGATTATTGTCCTGTTCTTCTTTCGAGGAAGCCAGGCAGCTTATCCGTGAACTGATGGAAAAATCTGAGGCAAGGAAAGAAAAAATAGAAGAGATGATGGCTGAGGTTGAGAAGAGATTACTGGAAAAGGAAGAGCCGGTCATTTTCGAAGGGGGTTCTGATTTTGAACTGACCTTGGTGAGTTCTGTTGCTTCAATCCTCTGCCGTAAATACCGAAAACCTGTTTTTCTTTATAAGAAAATGGAAGAGGAAAGCCAGGGTACGGTCAGAACGCCAAAAGAGGTGAATGGAGTTACTTTAATGAAAGGCTGTTCCAAGCTGTTGCTGACTTTCGGAGGACATGCACAGGCAGCAGGGTTCAGGGTAAAAAATGAGAATTTGGAAAATTTTAAAAATTGTTTAATTAAAAGCTTATGAAAAAAATAGTCATATATACTGACGGCGGTTCAAGGGGTAATCCCGGGCCATCGGCCATCGGGGTGGTTTTTTGCAACGAGAAAGGCAGCTGTTTTAAGAAGTATTCAGAATATATTGGCGAGGGATTGACCAACAACGAAGCTGAATACCAGGCAGTTATTTTCGCTTTGCATAAATTCAGGGCTCTTTTCGGAAAGAAGCTGGCTAAAAGCAGCGATGTTGAGGTGAAATCCGATTCAGAACTGATGGTCAAACAGTTGAAAGGAGAATATAAGGTGTTAGAGCCCAATATTCAAAGTTTGTTTATTAAAGTTTGGAATTTGAAGATTGATTTTAAAAAATTGAAGTTCACTTTAATTCGTAGGGAAAAGAATAAAGAGGCTGATTTTTTGGTGAATGAGGCTTTGAACGAGAAAGAATCAAAAAATCCGTTGTTCTAACGGATTTTTTGTTGTCTCTACAAACAAGTAAATACTCCGAATTATTTTTTAACATATTGTCCATTAGAGATTTCAGCAATACTCTTAAAATTAAACCAGAATCTAAGCTTTAATGGGTCGTCTAGGGGACGATGTTAAAACCTGGTTTGAGTGAAAAATCAATTTAATTTTTTCCAGTAAAACATCACAATAAAAAATGCAAGTAAAAAAATTATGGTAATTTCCACTAATTTAATCACAAAAAAAGAAATGACTATGGTAGTTACTATTAAATAAGCTGACCATCGTTTAAGTTTTGAAAGTCCGACAGAAATTAATAAGCTAATTATTCCAAGCAATAATATATATTTTATATCTATCTTTTCAGTCATAAAAAACGGAGTAGCAAAAAAACTACACACAGCAATAAATAAAAACGCAAGAGATATAAAATGTAATCTCGGTGGTATATTTGAATGATATGAGAAAAAATTTTTAAAGAGGTTCATATTAAATCATCCTACCAAAAAAACGCCTGATTGGCGATTCTTTGGTATCCTAACAAGCCCGTAAGCCGAATTCTGTTTTAGGCGATCATCTGTCTGGGCCTTTGATTACTCTCAGGCTCGAGCGAACTACTTTTCACCCCTATAAGGCATTGATTTGTCTTATTGGGACTTGTTCTTGCGCTCAGTAAGGATTTAGCCGTTTCACTCCTGCATTACTGCAGGGCTACCCGTTTTAACGGGTTGCTTGACCTTTCGGTCAGGCTCGTCTCTGTTCGCACCTCTTTCTCATTTTATTGAGAAGACGGCTGTTAGCCGCTACTTTTTTATCTTTCACTATTTTGTGAAAGAGAGTGTTCGGACTTTCCTCTCAGTTTTAAAGCTGAGCGACCGCTCGGCTTGCTAGGATATTATAATTCTAACAAAATTTTTAACTTTGTCAAATGCAAATTTTAAGGTAAAATATGGATAATGCTTAAAAAGATTTTCAATTCTCAAGCTAAAAATTTGACCTTTGCCGCTATTTTGCTGTCAGCTTCTGCTTTAATCAGCCGGCTTTTAGGTTTGATCAGGGACCGTTTGTTGGCAGGAACTTTCGGAGCAGGGGAAGAGCTGGATATATATTTTGCCGCTTTCAGGATTCCTGACTTTGTTTACGGTATTCTGATTACCGGAGGAATTGCCGCTGTTTTTTTGCCTGTATTTTCAGAGTACTTCAAGAAGAACGAGGAAGAAGCCTGGAAATTTTCCAGCAACCTTTTCAACTGTTTTTTGCTTCTTTTGGTCGTGCTTTGCGGTCTTTTGGCTATTTTTACTCCATGGCTTATGGATTTGATCGCTCCCGGATTTTCCATTGAGAGCAAAGGATTGGCAGTTGCTTTGACCAGAATAATGTTCCTTTCTCCTGTGTTTTTCGGTTTGGCCAGCATATTCTCTGGAATACTGCATTATTTCAACCGGTTTCTTATTTATTCTCTGGCTCCGGTTATATATAATCTCGGCATAATTTTCGGCATTTTGTTTTTGGTGCCTCGGTTCGGTTTATACGGCCTGGCTTTTGGCGTTATCCTGGGAGCTTTGTTTTTCTGGCTGATTCAGATTCCTTCAACTAAACATTCAGGATACAGGTATTCAGCTTTCTTGGATTTTAAGAATTCAGGATTAATTAAGGTTTTCAAGTTGATGGTTCCCAGAACGATAGGGGCTGCTGCCTACCACATTAACTTGATAGTTATTACAGCCATTGCTTCTACTCTGGCTGCCGGTTCAATCGCTGTTTTTAACTTTGCCAATAATTTACAGTATTTTCCGGTTGGCTTGGTGGGTATTTCTTTTTCCGTAGCTGCTTTTCCCTTGCTGTCAAAAAACTGGGCTTTTGATCTGAAAGAGGAGTTTAAAAGCGTGTTTTCTTCCACTTTCCGCCAGATTCTTTTTCTGATAATTCCCATTTCCCTTTTGGTGTTCATTTTTAGGAACGAAATCGTCCGGCTCGTTCTGCAGACAGGAGAGTTCGGCGGGTCTGAAACAAGATTGACCTCTGCCTGTCTTGGCGTTTTCTGTTTGGGAGTTATCGGATTTTCCTTCGTCCCTTTTCTGGCCAGAGTCTTCTATTCTTTCCACGACACAAAGACTCCGATGTTCATCGGCATTGCTTCCATGGTTCTTAACATCGGCCTCTGTTATTTTTTCAATTTCCTTTTGGGATTTTCAAACTTTTTTCAGGAATTTATGGTTAATGCGCTGGGGTTAAAGTGGATTACTGATATCAGGGTTATCGGCCTGCCTTTAGCTTTGTCAATTTCCGGCCTTTTCCAATTTTTGTTTCTCATGTTCTTTCTTCGGAAAAAGATGGCAGGCTTGATTAACAGGGAAATCCTGCAGTCTTTCTGGAGAGTTGTTTTGTCCAGCTTTTTAATGTCTGTTTTTGTCTGGTTTTCTTTTGCTTTTTTCGGAGCTCTTTTTGATGTGCAGAGCAATCTTAGCGTTCTGATCCAGACGGGCATGGCTGCCTTGGTCGGCATTGCTGTTTTTATCTTTGTTAACGTTTATCTCAAGTCCCCGGAAGTTAAAACTATCTGGTCAGCTCTTGCCGATCAGTTTAAAAGAAATTAATGGAAAATATACGGAACTTCTGCATAATTAGCCATATTGATCATGGCAAATCAACTTTGTCAGACAGGATTCTTGATTTGACTGATTCAATTCCTAAGGCAAAAATGCGAGAGCAGTTTTTGGATTCAATGGATCTTGAAAGGGGCAGGGGAATTACCATAAAAATGCATCCTGTCAGAATGGAGTATGTTTTGGACGGTAAGCCATATATTCTCAATCTGATAGATACGCCGGGCCACATTGATTTCAATTACGAGGTTTCCCGCAGTTTGGCAGCGGCTGAGGGCGCTATTCTGCTGGTTGACGCGACCAAAGGCATCCAGGCCCAAACAATCCATAATCTGGAATTGGCCAAAAAGCAGGGCTTGGTCATAATCCCGGCAGTTAATAAGATTGATTCTCTCCAGGCAAGGATTGATGAAGCAAAAGCTTCCTTGGCCCAATTATTGGAAATTCCGGAAAATGAGGTTTTTCTAATTTCAGCCAAAAAAGGGACCAATGTTAAAGAACTTTTGGAAGCTGCCATCAGAAAGATTCCCGGTCCCAAGGGTTCAATTGACAAGCCTTTCCGCGCTCTGATTTTCGATTCAAAGTTCGATCCCTATAAAGGAATCGTCGCTTACATCAGAGTATTGGACGGCAAAGTGTCAGATTCTGAAAAGATCCATTTAATTCAGAGCAAGGCTAAAGGCGAAGCAAAGGAAATAGGATACTTCAAGCCTGATTTTTTTCCGGTGAAAGAGCTGAAAAGCGGGGAAATAGGCTATCTGGCTACCGGCATCAAGGAGCCGGGTTTGGTAAGGGTCGGGGACACGATTTCCAATGTTTTAGACATTGAACCGTTGCCGGGATACAAGGAGCCGAAGCCGGTTGTTTTTGCTTCTTTTTATCCTGAGGATCCTGACGAGTTTGAAAATCTGAAAGAAGCTTTGTCTAAGCTGAAGCTTAATGATTCTTCTTTCACTTTCGAGCAGGAAACAAAGGAAGCTTTAGGCCGAGGATTCAGCTGCGGATTTTTGGGCTCTTTGCACGTTGAAATAGTTTCAGAAAGATTGAGGGAGGAATTCGGCCTGAATCTGATAATTTCCACGCCTTCGGTCGTTTTCAAAATAATCAATCAAAGGAACAAGGAAGTTTTCATTTTTTCTCCTTCCGACTGGCCAGACGCTTCAGAAATAAAAGAAATCCAGGAATTATGGACGAGACTGGAAGTTATTTCTCCTTCCCAGTATTTGGGCAGGATTCTTGAAATATTAAGTCTTTTAAAAGGAAAGTCTCTTGAAACAAAGTGTTTTGGTTCCGATAAAATACTTTTGATTTACGAAGTTCCTTTAAAGGGAATTATTTCCGGATTTTACGATAATTTAAAAGGAGCTAGCCAGGGATTCGCTTCCATGAATTATGAGATTCTGGGATACAAAAAAGCTGACCTGGTCAAGTTGGAAATTCTGATTGCCGGAAAAAGAGAAGAAGCTTTTTCAAAGATAGTTCATAAAGACGACGCTTTCAAAGAAGGAAAGAAAATGGTAGAGAAATTGAAAAAGGTTCTGCCAAACCAGCTTTTTACCGTTCCTATCCAAGCGGCTGTCGGTGGCAAGATCGTTGCCAGGGAAACCATTTCAGCCAAAAGAAGGGATGTTATCGCTCCTTTGTACGGGGGAGACTATTCTAGAAAGAGGAAGCTTTTGGAAAAGCAGAAGAAAGGCAAGCGGGATCTGAAAGAAAAAGGAAGGGTGAGAATCCCTCCCTCGGTCTTTTTGGAAATATTCAAATCCGGCTGATTTTGTGCTAAGCTTATTAAGAAATCAGGCTAAAACAGGGGCGCTATAGTTAAAATAAGCATACTGACAACAACCAGGGATATCAGGACGATCCAAATTGTTTTGAAAATTGTTTTCGGTTTCATACTGATATGATAGCAAAAAAAAAGAAGATAAAAAAGCATAAAAGATTCCAGAACGTATTTTTTCCAGTTTTAACAGGCGTTTTTCTTTTCGCTATTATCGGCTTTTTCGTCGTTTCCAATCTTCAAATAAACCAGAAAAGGGGAGAGCTGACGGATAAAATCAATGAGCTGAAAAAAGACATTAATCTTCTGGAAGAAAGGAATGAACAGCTGAAAATGGGCATTACCAAAACAGAGAGTGACGCTTACTGGGAAGAGAAGTTAAGGGAGCAGGGCTATAAGAAGCCTGGCGAGGAAGCGATCGTCATTATTCCGCCGGAAGAAAACAATAATTCTGGGTCCGAGGAAAAGAATATATTTTCTTCTTTCTGGCAAAGCTTAAGCAATTTTTGGGAAGGTTTAATTGAAAAAATAGGATTCTGATCCTTGCGAGAGTGGTTCAGTGGCAGAATGGTTCCTTCCCAAGGAACAGATGGGGGTTCGATTCCCCTCTCTCGCTTGCCGCCTTAGCTCAGTGGCAGAGCAATGGTTTCGTAAACCATCGACGTCAGTTCGATTCTGACAGGCGGCTTATAACGGAATAGTCGGGGATAGCTTTCGATATCTTTCTGACGATATTTTGATTTTTTATTAGAGACCGAAGTATCACCTTTAATAGGTGGTTTTTTAGTAGAGGACTTGATTTTTTTATTAAATATAGTACTATATAATATTACATAAAGGAGGTTGAAATGCCTGAAACATCTTTAGGAAAATTGTTTTATGGTTGTGGCATAACAGATTGGGAAGAGGTTGTTAAAGACATTTGTAAGAAGTGCCAGTTCGGACACCTGTGCGCAGGCGCCTATAAATGCGACGCTATTCTCGTTATAGGCATATTGGGGACAAAGGCCGTTAAGCACATGCTGGACGCGCACGTTTTTGCCACGGACCTAAAGCATTCCATAAAAAAGGTCCATGCAAACTAGTTTTGTTCTGGGGTAGCTCAGTGATAGAGCGGCGAGCTGTTAACTCGTTGGTCGGCGGTTCAATTCCGTTCCCCAGAGCCAGAAAAACAATGAGGCAGGTCCATCGTGGGGAGCTGCCTCATTTTATATCAGTTGATTTTTTACACGATATTTGCTAGTCTTCAAATATAGCACACTATTATTTTTGGAGGGTGAAATGAAAAAGATAAGACTTAAATTCTGGATGAAAACAATATGGCATATTTGGAAGAGGATAAGATGGAAGATTTGGAAAAGGATAAGATGGAATATTTGGGCAAGGGCTAATTATGGCGAAAGCGGATTGTTCTGGTCAGCCAAAATCATCGGTAAGGGCGATAAAAGTCTGTTTGCAAAGGCTTCAAGAAAGACCTGGAATAAGATTATCGTTTTGGAACCCTTAGGTTCCGCTGACACTGTTTTCTTTCTGGGCTTTAGTGATATCTTTGGCAACACTAAGGTTTTAATCTCTCCGAGAAAAGTAGGAGACGGCCAGTTTGGAATGAGAATGGGACCGGAGGACTGCGAGTTCTTTATCGTTAGTCTGATGGCAGAAGTCGGGCTTAGAGTCGTATGTTACATCAGAAGGGGCAACAAGAAGCACGCTGACCTGTTCATATCCTGAGGCATTTAACTTAGTAAGCTACAAGTTTTGATCAAAGGGGCACTGGATAATCCAACGCCTCTTTTCATTTCCTTAAAAAATGCTAAGATATTAGCAGAAATATGATTCCTCTTTCAGAAAAAATCAAACAATTACAGGAAAGCCTCCTCAAGATAGGAGACTGTCTTTGAAATAGCCAAGAAAAGGAAAACGATTGAAGAATTGGAACTTGAGACAGCTAAGCCTGATTTCTGGCAGCAAAAAGAAAGAGCGGTGGAAGTGAGTCAGCGGTTGAATGATATGAAAGAAGAGGTGAAAGTCTTTGAAAACTTGTCTAAGGAACTGGAAGATATCGTTAAGCTGCAGGGTTTGGGAGAGAAAGAAGAAGATTTGGAAAGAGAAGTAAAGCTTTTTGAAGACAAATTATCAAAAGAGGAATTTAGGGTGTTTCTTTCCGGCAAATACGATAAAGGACCAGCCATATTGTCGATTTACGGCGGCAGCGGGGGACAGGATGCCCAAGATTGGGCAACCATGCTATTGAGAATGTATGAAAGGTATTGCGCTATTAAAGGATTCCAGTTCAAGGTTTTGAACCAGTCGTTCGGGGAAGCAGGCGGGCCGGAAGGAAGAATCGGTACGAAATCAGTTAGTGTTGAAATAAAGGGTAGCTATGCTTTCGGCTTTTTAAAAAAAGAAACAGGGGTCCACAGATTGGTCAGGATTTCTCCTTTTTCAGCTAAATCATTGCGTCATACTTCATTCGCTTCAGTCGAGCTGTTGCCGGTGATTGAAAAAGAAGACGAGATTGAGATTAAGCCTGACGATTTGAAAATTGATTTTTACCGCGCTTCAGGACCTGGAGGCCAGAACGTGAATAAAAGGGAGACCTCGGTCAGAATTACCCATATATCTTCTGGTATCATCGCTTCCTGCCAGTCAGAAAGAACGCAGGCCGACAACAGGAAAAAGGCGATGATAATGCTGCTTTCAAAACTTTATTTGCTCCAGCAGGAAACAAAACAGAAAGAGCTGTTAAAAGCAAAAGGGGATAAGATATCAGCCAGCTGGGGGAATCAGATAAGGTCATATGTTTTGCATCCTTATAAATTGATCAAGGATTTGAGAACAGGGGTTGAGACGTCTGACGTTGAATCGGTTCTTAACGGAAATCTTGATGAATTTGTTGAAGAAGAAATTAAACTTTAAAATGATAAAGTTCCAAAGCGTTAATAAAATATATCCGCCAAACACCATAGCCTTGAACGATGTTTCCTTTGAGGTCGGGTCCAAGGAATTTGTCTGTTTGGTCGGAAAGTCGGGAGCTGGCAAAACCACTCTGTTGAAGCTTTTAATGGCTGAGGAGAGTCCGAGCAGCGGCCAGGTGTTTTTCGACAGCCAGGACGTTCAGATGATAACTTCAGAGCATTTGCCTGAATTAAGGAGAAAGATAGGCGCTGTTTTCCAGGATTACAAGCTTTTGCCTTCAAAAACAGCTTATGAGAACGTAGCTTATGCTTTAGAAGCGATCGGCGCTTCTGACGAAGAAATTATAAGAGACGTGGTAGAAGTTCTTGATATTGTCGGTTTAAAGGAAAAAGCCTGTAATTTTCCTGCTCAATTGTCAGGCGGGGAAAAGCAGAGAGTGGCTATAGCCAGGGCCCTGATTCATAGGCCTGAGGTAATTCTGGCTGACGAGCCTACAGGCAACCTTGACCCTTACAATACATTGGATATTATAAGATTGCTTTTAAAGATCAACGAATTCGGCACAACTGTTGTTTTGTCCACTCATAACAGGGAAGTGGTCAATTCTTTGGCCAAAAGAGCTATTACTTTAAACGAAGGCAAAATAATAAGAGACGAGAAAATAGGCAGATTCATATTATGATTACTTTAGCTAAAAGAATATTCCGTGCAGGCTGGCAAGGATTAACTCGCGATGGCGGCATGATGGTTGCCAATGTCTTTATTATGACCATGGCTATTTCCGTGGTTACTTCGCTTTTCATTTTTAAGGATATAAGCCGGTTTGTGATTGCTAATATCCAGGAAAAGGTGGATGTTTCAGTTTATTTCAAATACGATACGACAGAGGAAGATATATTGGACGCTAAGGAAATTATTGCTGAATTGCCGGAAGTTACGGAAATAACCTATATTTCCAGGGACGATGCTTTGGAAAAGTTTGTCTATACCCATAAGGACAATCCCGTTCTAATGGAATCTTTAGCTGAGGTGGGTACTAATCCTTTTCTGGCTTCTTTGGGCATTAGAGCTGCTCAGGCCAGCCAGTATGAGGCGGTGGTTTATTACTTGGAGAATTCTAATTTGAATTATCTGATTGAAAAGATAGATTACTATCAGAGAAAGCCTGTTATTGAAAGGATATATAATCTTTCTTCCAGTTTTAATCGTATTGGCTTAATTCTTTCTTTGCTTCTTATGATGGCTGCTGTTCTGGTTGCGTTTAACGCTGTCAGACTGTCTATATATAATTCTCGCGAAGAGATTAAGATTCAGAAGCTGGTTGGCGCTTCCAACTGGTTTGTCCGCGGGCCGTTTCTGGTCCAGGGGGCTATTTGCGGGTTTTTTGCTGCTTTGATTTCTTTGTTGTTGTTTACTTTATTGGCTTTTGGATTTAATTCGCAGGCAGCTGTCTTATTTCCCGATCTTAAGTTGTTTACGTTCTTTATGGGCAGTTTTTGGATGATTTTGTTTGTGCAGTTATTGACTGGTGTAGTTTTGGGCGTTGTTTCGGGTCTGGTGGCTGTTAGAAGGTATCTTAAAGTGTAGGTTATTTTGCCGGGTCGTCTAACGGCAGGACCGTAGCCTCTGGAGCTATGTATCTTGGTTCGAATCCAAGCCCGGCAGCAAACTTATTTCGGTTTTAAAAAACAAACTATATTAGAAAATCATTACTCTGCGAAATTTTTTCTTTTATACGTCGTACAACGTATCTTGTGCGACATTCTTAGTTAGGAGAAAATACTATTTGAATATTAAATAAAAGAGAGGTAGAGTGAATAAAAGATTTTATAATTAAAATCAATAAAAAATGGAAAAAATAAAAATTAAATTACCCATATGTGGCTTTATGAAAGAGGTAGAATTTGGGGAAATTGATTTGGAAAAAATTAAATTAGATCAAGATAACCCAAGAATAGGATTATTTACCGATAGCTGGAAAGCAGTTACAGACAATTTTTCTCAAGATCAACTTGAAAGAGCTTTACAAGAGGATACAGAAAATATAGGAAGATTGAAAATTAACATTGAAACAAATAGGGGTATTACGAATCCTATTTGGACATGCAAAACTGGAAGAAATTTCTTAGTTATAGATGGTAATACGCGAGTAATAATATATAGACAACTACAGAAAGAACATCCGACCGAACAGGGTTATAAAAAAATTAAAGCATATATATTACCAGAAAATACTGATAAAAAAACCAAAAATTTCATACGCTTACTGTATCATCTTAGGGGTAGTAACGAATGGCAGGTATATGAAAGAGCTCGAGCTTTATATAATTTATGGATGCAGGGAGATACAGAAGAAGATTTAGCAAATAAAACAAAACTTTCTATAAGTCAAATAAGAACATGGAGAGAGGCATATAAAAATATGACTAATCAATTTCTAACAAAATATGGTGATGAACCAGATGCCCTAAGTAAATTCTCATATTTTGTTGAATATGAAAATCCAAAAATAAAAGATAATATGGCAGATCATGGTTTAACGATAAATAATTTCTGTGATTGGGTTGGAAAAAATGAAATTATTAGAGCCCAAGATGTAAGAGATTTAAAAAAAGTTTTTGAAGATAAAGAAGCAACCGAAATATTAATTAGAAAGGGGTATAAAGAAGCCATAGAAAAATTAAATTTTACTCATCCCGAAACTAGTTCTAAACTATTTGAGAATATAGAGGATGTAATAACTGACCTAAAAAATATGACCAGATTAGAAGAGACAGAAATAATCGAAGGGGAATCTCCATCCAAGAGAGATCTTATGAAAGAACTACATAATGAGTTAGAAAAAATAATAAAAAAATTCTAAAAGATTTTTAATGCCATCTAAAGCTCATCAATTAATCAGTGGTTTAATAGTAAGAAAAATGAGAGAAAAGGGATATTTAATTATTGCATTCGACGGTAATGAAAAAATTATTAGCGATATTTTTTTAAAAGCGACTCCTGTTATTAAAAGACATAAACCAGATATTTTGGGGATAGATATTAAAAGTAAAAAAATTTGTATAGGAGAGGCAAAAACCGAGGGAGACTTAGCTAATGAAAGAACAAAAGAACAATTACTAGATTATGCTTCTTTGGCAGAAGATAAAAATAAATATTTTGAATTAATTATCGGTATCCCTGAATCAGCAGAAGTTTACTTAATGAAATTATTAGATAAATTAAATATTAAAACTTCTCCAAACGTATCCTATATTCACGTACCAAACGCTTTAATTTGCGAAGAAGAAAATGAGTAAGATTAAATTTAATTTTTCACCGAAAACAAAACCCTTACCCCACCAACCAGAAGCGATTATTTTTTTAAAAAATAAAAAAAATATTGCTCTTTTTGACGAACAAGGCCTTGGGAAAAGTAAAATAGTTATTGACGTATTATGTAACGATTTAGCGAGAAAAACTATTAATTGTGCTCTAATTGTTTGTAAAAAAACTCTCCTCAAAACTTGGAAAGACGAAATAAAAAAACACAGTTATTTAAGAGTAGCTATATTAGGGGGTAATAAAAGAATCAGAAGAAGATCTTTTTTATTATTCGCTCATTTTTATTTAATAAATTATGAATCTTTTATCCAAGAGTTAAGTCGCATAAAAGATTTTTTAAGTTTATATAAATTTGCCGTTGTGCTAGACGAATCAACAAAAATAAAAAATCCGGAATCCAAAATTACAAAAGCTATTTTAGAGATAAAAAATTATCCCTTCAAGAAAATAATAATAACAGGAATGCCAATCGCAAATAAACCAGAGGATATTTGGGCGCAGATATTTTTCCTTGATGGCGGAAAATTACTAGGAGCAAATTTTAAAAATTTTAAAAATATATATAAAGTAAAATTAAAAGGAAGAGGAATAAAAAAATACGAAGACGTTTTAAGTGTTTTAAATAAAAAATTAGATAACATTTCTATAAGAAGGACTAAATGCATATTAGAATTACCCCAAAAAGTTTATTACGAAATTTCAGTAAATTTGAAAGGAAGACAGAAAAAACTTTATGAAAAATTAAGAAAAGAGCTATATTTGGAAATAAAAAATGCAAAAGGTGAAATTGTAAATCAAAAAATTGATTCCTATCTCGTAAAACTGCTTCGGTTAACTCAAATTGCGAGCAATCCAGCAATGTTCGACGACAATTATAAAGAAACACCGTCAAAATTTATAAAACTAGATGAATTAGTAGGCGATATAATAAAAAAACACGAAAAAGTAATAATTTGGACAATATTTATAAAAAATATTATTGTTTTGAGAAAACGATACGATAAGTTTGGTGCGTTGAGATTATGTGGTGAAGTGCCAATAGAGGAAAGGAATAATATTATTGAAAAATTTTTAAAAAATGAAGAAAATAAAATTCTTATTGCAAATCCTGCAGTAGCTAAAGAGGGTTTAACGTTAACTTCTGCTAATAATGCGATATATCTTGACCGTAATTTTAAAATGGATGATTATATTCAATCACAAGATCGTATTCATAGAATAGGCCAAGAAAAAAAGTGTAATATCATTAAAATAATCGCCACTAATACTATAGATGAATATACGGATGAAATTATCGATAAAAAATATAGTCTAGCAAAATATATTCTAGGTGATGTTAATAAAATTGAAGAAAAAACAAAACAATTAACACGCGAGGATTTATTAAAAATCCTTGGATAAATATGAAAAAACAAATCAATAAAAAAAATTTTATATATTTAATGGGAGAAAAAATTCCCTTTGAATCTAAAACTATTAACATTTTCGACTTGAAATTCTTTTCTGAAAATCCAAGAATTGGTTCAATCATTGCACAAGCAAAACATAAAATTACTGAAGAATTTCTCGATGAAAAGCTTTGGGAAGATGAAAATACGCACAAATTATATAAAGATATAGAAAGAGACGGAGGATTAATTAATCCAATAATTGTAGAAGATAATCGTGTTCTAGAGGGTAACACAAGGTTGTGTGTTTATAGACATTTATGGCAAAACTCTGTCGGAGATCAGAAAAAAAAATGGGAAAAAATATCATGTTCAGTATTATCAAAAAAATTAACAAAAGAGCAACTTTATACTTTATTATCTACGGAACATATATCAGGGAAAATAGAATGGAATACTTATCAAAAGGGTCTTTTATTAACCAAGATGCTTGAAAAAGATAAATATCCTTACGAAAAAATATCGGATATAACAAAATTATCGTTACCCGCAGTTAAGGACCATATAAAAGCATATAAGCTAATGGTAAAAGCTAAAGATTCTGATGAACACAAATTTAGTTACTATATGCAATTAGTATCATATGGACCAGTAAAAAAAATAACAAAAAAGGATCCAATGTTAACTGCAAATATAGTAGCCGCAATCAAAAAGGGGCAATTTAGAGATGCTAGAGAAATAAGAAAAATTCCTCTAATTTATAAACACAAAACTGCAAAGAAAAATTTTTTTGAAAAAGGGGAAAAATGCGAAAAAGTTTATCTCGATCTTAAAACAATAAAACCTACTATTGATTCTCCCTTTCTTCGACTAATCGAAGATTTAATTAAAAGGATTGAAGAACTAACAAGAGAAGAGAGGGATGGGTATGCGCAAGACGGTGATTTTAAATATAAAATACAAAAACTTAGTAGAGAAATTAAGAATTTGATTCAAGAGATAAAATGAAAGTATTACTAGTTGAGCCAAATTTTCCATATCCAAACAAAAGTAAACATAAGGCCAATGAAGTGCATAAAAATTTTGTACCCATTGGCCTTTTAAAGCTGGGTAGTTATTATAAATCGCTTGGTAGTAAAGTAAAACTAGTTCGTGGGGAAAAAATAAAAAAAGAACTAAAATTTAAACCAGATAAAATTTTAATAACCTCTCTTTTTACATATTGGTCACAATATGTTTGGAATACAGTTGCACATTATAGAAATTTATTTCCGAAAGCAGAAATTTGTATCGGCGGAATTTACGTTACATTACATCATAAAACTAAAGAATTTAAAAATTTAGCTCGGCAATATAAGATTAAAATCAGTATAGGATTGAACCATAAGGCTGAAAAATATTTGCCGGATTATTCCTTGATTGAGGGAAAAATTAAATATCACACCACTCATATTATGAGGGGATGCATAAGAAGATGTAAATTTTGTGGTACTTGGAAATTAGAACCTAAAATAACTTATAAAAATACTAAAAATATTGTAAGTGAAATAAAAAAAATCAGAAAAAATATGGTTATATTTTATGATAATAATTTCTTGGCTAATCCGAATATAAAAGAAATTTTGAAAGCTTTTTCTAGTTTAAAAGTAAATAAAAAACCAGTTGATTTTGAATCGCAAAGTGGTTTTGACGGTAGGTTGTTAGAAAACGATCCGGAATTAGCCAATTTAATAAAAAAGGCAAGATTCCAAAACGTAAGAATCGCTTGGGATAATGGTATTACTGATTGGAAAAATATCAAAAGACAATTAAACTATCTGATAGATGCGGGCTATAGGGCTAATGATTTGACGGTTTTTATGATCTATAATTTTAGTATTCCTCCAAACAAAATGATAGAGAAGATAAAATATTGTTATGAGTGGGGTGTTCAGATTGCCGATTGCAGGTACAGGCCCCTTGAAACAACTTTTGATAATTATAAACCAATGTCTTCACAAAATGAAAGCGATTACTATATCCATAAAGAAAGTGGCTGGACAGATCTCGATATTAAAATATTTAGGAAAATAGTTAGATTGCACAATATTTCGATTAGATATGTACGACCCAAGATTAACAATCTAGGATCGATTATAAATAAAATGAAAAAAATAAAAAATCTTATTAATCTTTTAGATTTTTACAAAAAAAATTTATATAATAGAAAAATGGAGAAATGGAGTGCTATACACGCCACTTATAAGTTTTTTGGCTTAGGTAAACCACCCCAAATAAGAAAAATAGAAAACAGTAATCTATTAATTAAAAGAGTAAGATTAATGAACAAATCTAAAAATATATTTAAAGAAAAAGGATTAATGCCCTGTAGTTTAGCGGAATTACCAGCTAGGAAAATTGATAAAAAGCTAGAAAAATGGGCTTCCGGAGTTATCAAAATTTAACATTAATATTACAGGAAAAATAACTAAAATCTAGGCCGAATTGATTTCCCATGGCCCATAAAGATAAAATAAGAAAGAATATTGATAAAAAAACAAGAATAGAAGTTTTTAGGCGAGATAAATTTATTTGTGGATATTGTGTAGATGGCAAGAGAAAAAAGATAATTTCATTGGCTGTAGATCATATAATACCGGTAAAATATGGCGGTTTCCATGGGATCGAAAATTTTGTGACTGCGTGCAAAAGTTGTAATAGAAAGAAGTGGCTGTATGCGCCAAAAGAAAAAGGAGCACCAAGATTATTATGGCATTGCGGAAAAACAGTAGCTAAAGTGACTTGGCTAGCAAAGGGAAAAAGATTTCCCAAAAGATTTCCCAAAATAAGTTATAAAAAATTAACCAAAAAATATGAATAAAAATAAAACTCAAAAAATAGTTTCTATTGTTAAAGATGTCTATAAAAATCTTGGTTCTGGACATCAGGAATGTGTTTATGATAAAGCGACGCAGGTGAGGTTACGTTTGGCAAAAATAAAATACGAAGGCCAAAAAGTAGTAGAACTTAAATATAGAGATCATTATGTGGGAGAGGGATACCCGGATATAATTGTTCATTTTGGTCTAGAAAAAGTAATTTTAGAGTTAAAAGCAGTCGGTAGTAATTTAGGCCCATCAGAAGAACAACAGATAAGAAACTATATGAAGATTTTGAAGATTAAAGAAGGCCTTTTAATAAATTTTCAGCAACCGAAAAAGGAGGGCAAAACCCAACTTGAAATAAAGGAGATAAGTCTATGAAAGAAAAAATTAAGAAAATAACGGCCACTGATTTTTACGATTATACTAAATGTAAGTATTGTGTTTTTTTAAATAAAAATGGTG
>CAYZSL010000007.1:0-10184 GCA_964481125.1 uncultured Candidatus Saccharibacteria bacterium
CCAGAGAAATCATAGAAAAATTCAAAATTCAAAACTCAAAAATCAAAATTAGATTGCTGGACAACCCAAAGAGATTCACTCCTTTTGCTTTGAATATCGGCATTAAAAATGCCAAGGGAGATATTATTATTCGGATGGATGCCCATGCCGGTTATGAAAAAGATTATATTTCAAAATGCGTAAAATATTCAATTGAATACAACGCGGACAATGTTGGCGGATTTATGAAAACCTTGCCATCTGGAAAAAGTTTAATGGCAAAGGCCATTGCTTTTTGTCTGTCTAATGTTTTTGGCGTGGGCGGTTCATATTTCAGGACTGGGTCAAAAGAGCCTCGCTGGGTGGATACGGTTTTTGGTGGCTGCTTTAAAAAGAATGTTTTTGACAAGATAGGGCTTTTCAACGAAAACCTGTTTCGGAGCCAGGACATGGAATTTAATATCAGATTGAAAAAGGCTGGAGGTAAAATTCTTTTAGTTCCGGATATTGTAAGCTATTATTACCCGAAATCTAACTTTAAAGATTTTTTCCTACACAACATTAAAGACGGAATTTGGGCGATTTATCCCTTGAAGTTTGTTAAATTTCCCTTGAGGTTAAGGCATTATATCCCTTTAATTTTGGTTTTAACCCTGCCTTTGAGTATTTGGCCTTATCTTTTGCTTTCTTTGTTTTTTTCCTTTAAAATCGCAGTTAGAGAGAAAGACATCAGATTGTTTTTCATAATGCCTTTGGCTTTCGCTACTAGGCACATTGGTTATGGTTTGGGTTCAATCTGGGGATTGATAAAATTATTATTCTAAAACAATGGAAACAAGAAAACAAAAAGAAATTGAACATTACGATAAGCAAGCGGAAAACTGGCTTAAAGAAAATCCCAATAAAATACAAGAAGGGGATTTTGAAGGTTTTAATCCTTTAGTTTTGTCCAGCTTCCAATTCCTGTACAAGCTTCTTAGCAGAAGCTGCCAGAAAAAAACAGTTTTGGATTTTGGTTGCGGCAACGGCGTTCATTCTGCTTTTCCAGTTAAAATGGGAGCGGATAAGGTTGTCGGGATTGATTTGTCCGAGTCGTCTTTGAAAATAGCCAGAGAGAGAACAAAAAAAGAGGGAGTTTCAGACAAAATAGAGTTTTTGGCGATGGACTGCGAAAAAATGGATTTCCCGGATAATTCCTTCGATCTTATCTTAGACGGAGGCACTTTTTCTTCTTTAGATTTGAATAAAGCTTATCCTGAATTATTCCGCGTTTTAAAACCGGAAGGCATTTTAATCGGCATTGAAACGTTTGGTCATAATCCATTCACTAATTTGAAAAGAAAGATAAACAAATTAATCGGAAAAAGAACAGGTTGGGCGGCAGAGCATATTTTTCAGACTAAAGACTTAAAGAAAGCCAAAGAATATTTTAAAGAGGTTGAAGTTCATTATTTTCATTTAAAGTCATGGTTGGCTTTTCCGTTTTTGAGTTTGCCTGGGGGAAAGTTGCTACTGAAAATCTTAGAAATAATTGAAAAACCTTTTTTAAAGATATCGTTTTTGAACAAGTATGCGTTTAAAGTAGTATTTATCTTTAAGAATCCAAAGAAATGATGAAAAGATTATTTGACATTATATTTTCCCTTTTTGGATTGATATTAACTTCTCTCTTGTTTTTGCTTTTTTTCTTTTTGATAAAACGTGAATCGCCGGGACCTGTTTTCTATCGCGGCAAAAGAGCGGGAAAGGGAGGAAAAAAATTTATTATGCTTAAATTCAGAACCATGGTGGTTGACGCTGAAAAGATAGGTGGGCCATCGACTTCCGGGGATGATCCCCGTCTTTTGAAAATCGGCAGGATTTTAAGGAGATACCAGTTAGATGAACTGCCCCAGTTTATAAACATTTTGAAAGGAGAAATGTCGTTTGTCGGACCAAGGCCGGAAGTATGCTCAGAAGTGGCAAGATATAATAAAGAAGACAGGGAAATGATCCTTTCTGTAAAGCCAGGTTTGACCGATTTGGCTACTTTGGAAAACGTGCACGAAGAGGAAATTTTAAGAGGGGCGGCAGACCCACACGAAGCTTATAGAAAGCTAATTCAGCCACAAAAGATAAATCTGGCCAAAGAATACGTGAAAAAGCGTTCTTTATGGCTGGATATTAAGATTATTTTAAAAACTCTCAAGTCCGCGATTTTTTGAATATTGTCTTCAAATAAAATAACCCTCCATATTATTTTGCGTATGGAGGGTTGTTTTTTTCGCGTTTGCTTTGAATTATACGAATTTCAGGACAAGAGCACTCGCCTCGTTTGGATATTCTTCTCTCATTCTTTTTTTATTCAGTATTTTCAAGAGCGTCGTTCTTTGATCCTGATAGTCGCTTAGCATTTTTGCGGCCAAACCTGGTAGTTTTTCCGGGGAGCTTTCTTCCCAATGGAAATACCCGTCAGAACAGAGGATAACCAGCTTAAGGTCTTGAACGAGAAGGGAAGAGCGGTTTAAATTTTCTTCCAGGATAGTTTGCCCGTTCAGGATATAGTAGCCGTTTTTTGAATCGGCATTATTTATATCATGCTGTCGCAGTTGCGACAATTTTGGCGCAAACTCTATCCACATCTCTTTTTGATCATTATTGTTTCGGCTGAGAATTTCCTGTCGTATTTCCATGGTTTTATTTTGGTGTTTATAAACGGGATCTGAGGTGTATCCGATCTCTCCCGAGCGAAATCGCCAGAATATCAGGCAGTTGCCGAACTGCAATAAACGCAGGAATTTTCCTTCGATTTTTGCCAGCGCTAAACTGGTTCCTGGAATGAGGCCAGCGTTGCCTAAAGGCATTTCCTGGGTCAGAACATTCTCTCTGACTACTTTATTCAGTATAGAAATATATGATTCAATAGAAACATTAGGGTTTGCTTCCTTAAAAACCTCCATTGCTGTAGTAGCGATCATTTCTCCGCCGGTTTTCCCCCTATAAAGCCTTATTGGACGCACGCGAGAATGAGGTTCGCTGAATGCGTCGCCAACTCCGTAAAAACCGCCATCTTTTTCATGGATAACAAAATCTTCCTTGTGTTCGTGATATCCGTGGTCACAAACGCTAATAACCGTATCAAAAGCCATTGTCTTACTCCTTCAATATATATTTCGGAAAGATGTAGATGTAAAAGGGCTGTTTGTCCCTCCGATGGTAATTATCATACTTAAATTAGTTATTTTTGTCAAATATTGATTATTTGGCCGGAATTGAGTAAAATTAAGCTTATGAATAAAACTATTGAAGAACTGGAAATACTGTCTAAAGAAATCAGAAGAGAAATTCTAGACATGATTTACCGTACGAAAAGCCCACATATCGGCTGTTCTTTTTCCATGGTTGAATTATTGGTTTCTCTTTATTTCAGAATTCTTAATATTAATAATCCAACAGACCAAAATCGAGATAGATTAGTTTTAAGCAAGGGCCATGGTTGTCCCGCCTTATACGCCGTTTTGGCTAAAAAGGGGATTGTTTCCAAAAGGGTTTTTGAAGGATTTGCCAAAGAAAACGGAACCCTAGAACAACATCCTAATCGTGATCCTAAGATTGGAATTGAAATTACCAGCGGTTCTTTGGGCCATGGTTTGTCAATCGGCGCTGGCATGGCCTTGGCTGCAAAATACGATAACGCTCCTTATCGAATTTTTGTTTTTTTGGGAGACGGCGAGCTTAACGAAGGTTCAAATTGGGAAGCCATCATGTTTGCTAGACAGCATTCTTTGGACAATCTGGTGGCCATTGTTGACCATAACAAGCTTCAGGCTATGGAAAAAAGCTCAGAAGTTCTTGACCTTGAGCCTTTAAAAGAAAAGTGGCAGGCTTTTGGTTGGAGTACTAAAGAAGTTGACGGTCATAATGTTGAAGAAATTATTTCTGCTTTAGATAATATTCCCTTTGAGAAAGGAAAGCCTTCCTGTTTGGTTGCTCATACGATAAAGGGGAAAGGAGTTTCCTTTATGGAAAATGAGCCAAGGTGGCACGATAAGTATCCGGACAAAGAAGAATATCAAAAAGCTTTAAATGAATTAAAATGAGAAAAATCTTTTTTCAAACTTTAGAGGAATACGCAAAGAAAGACAAAAGCATTTTTATGCTGGCAGCTGATTTGGGCGTGAAATTCTTCCAAAACTTCAAAAATATTGACTCCAAAAGATTTTTGAATGTGGGCGTAGCAGAAGCCAATATGGTGGACATTGCCGCTGGCCTGGCCATGTCAGGCAAAAACGTTTATTGCTATTCAATCACTCCTTTTTTAATAGATAAAACCCTAGAACAGATTAAGATTGATTTGTGTTACAATAAATTGAACGTTAAATTATTGGGAGCAGGCTCAGGGTTTGTTTACGGAGCTGAAGGCGTAACCCATCATGCTTTAATAGATTTAGCAGTGATGAGGGCTCTGCCTAATATGACTATTGTGGCTCCCGGTGATTCTTTAGAGGCTGAAGCCCTAGCTAAAGCTTCAGTTAGTTTTCAGGGTCCTTTGTTTGTTCGTTTCGGCAGGGATATTGATCCCGTAGTTCATGAAAAAGGATTTAATTTTGAAATAGGCAAGGGAATTGTTGTTAAAGAAGGAAAAGATATTTGTTTGATTGCCATTGGCACCATGCTTTATCCTGGAAAGGTGGTTTGCGATATTCTGGAAAAGCAAGGGTTTAACCCGACTTTAATCAGTATGCATACTTTAAAGCCTTTGGATGAAAAATTGATTGGAGATATTGTCAAAAAATATAAAGTTATATTTACTATTGAAGAACACAATATCATTGGCGGATTGGGTTCGGCAGTGGCTGAGGTTTTAGCTGAAGCAAGATATTCTGGATTTTTCCATCGATTCGGTATCCCAGATAAGTTTTCAGCTGAATTTGGCATTGGTGGTCCAAATTATTTATTGGAAAAGGTTGGTTTGACTCCCGAAAAGATAAGCCAAACTATTTTAAATGAAATTAAAAAATATGGAATTTAAAGTTCCTTTCGTAAATTACAAACTGCAGTATCAGAATTTGAAAGAAGAAATGGATAGTGTAATCCAGGGCGTTTTAAGTAGGGGAGATTTGATTTTGAGGCAGGATGTCGAAGAGTTTGAAAAGAATTTAGCTTCTATTACTGGCACAAAATATGCAGTTGGTTTAAATTCTGGGACAGATGCTTTGATTTTATCTTTAAAAGCAGCTGGCATTGGGTCGGGGGACGAGGCAATAACGGTTTCCCATACTTTTTTGGCTTCAATTGCTGCTATTATTCATGTCGGGGCAAAACCTATTTTAATAGAAGTGAAAGAGGATTTTACGATTGATGTTGATAAAATAGAGGAGGTTGTGACAGAAAAGACAAAAGCTATATTGCCAGTTCATTTAAACGGCAGGGTGTGTCAGATGGATAAATTAATGGATATTGCCAGAAAGCATGATCTGATTGTAATTGAAGACGCTGCCCAGGCTTTGCGAGCTGAGTTTAAGGGCAAGAGAGCAGGTTCTTTTGGCAAGGCTGGTTGCTTCAGTTTTTATCCGGCTAAAATTCTGGGAGCTTATGGTGATGCCGGAGGTGTAACGACTGACGACGAAGAAATTGCAGAAAAGATAAGACTTTTTAGGGATCACGGTCAGAAAACAAAAACAGAAATAGTTTGTTATGGCTGGACTGCTCGTTTGGATAATCTCCAGGCAGCTGTTCTTAATGTGAAATTCAAATACTTGCCAGAATGGATAAAAAGACGAAGGGAAATGGCTGCTGTTTACGATAAGGGTTTAAAAGATATTTCTGTAATTAAGCTTCCTTGTGCTCCTGATTCTAATAAAGACCATTTTGATGTTTTCCAGAATTATGTTTTAAAAGCGCAAAAAAGAGACGAGCTATTTAATTTTTTAAAAGAAAAAGGAGTAGAAACTTTGATTAAGGACCCGATTGCTAACCATCATCATGAGAAATTGGGGCTTTCTGATTTTAAACTGCCTTATACGGAGAAATTGGCTCAGGAAGTTATTTCTTTGCCTCTTTATCCTGAATTAACTCAGGAGCAGACAGAATACGTTATTGAATGCGTCAAGAATTTCTATGAATAATATTTTAAAAAGAATATTATTTGAAAAACGGTCGCTTGCCAAGCTGGCTTTCTTTTCTTTCGCTGATGGACTTTTGATTATGCTTTCTGTTGTTTTAGCTTTTGTTGTTCGTTTTGAGGGTTATATTCCTGCTAGATATCTTTTGAATGTCCAAGGAATAATAATCTTATCTTTATTAATCACCCTTTTCGTTTTCTATATTTTCAGACTATATAATTTCACCTGGTCTTATGTTAGCGTTGAAGAGCTGATTGCTTTGGTCAAAGCTGTTTTTTTAAGTTTCCTGATTATAACTGCCACTTTTTTCGTTTTGAGAGACCAGATGATTTTCAGCGGTTTCCCTCGTTCCACTCTTTTTATCACTTACTTTTTTGTTTTTGTACTTTGCGGCAGTTTGCGTTTTGCCAAAAGGGCTTTTTTGCAGATTTTTCCGTCAAAAGAGCAAAAAGAAAAAGAAAAAACATTAATCGTTGGAGCCGGGGAGGCTGGCGAGAAAATATTAAGAAGTATTTCGCTTTTTCCCTCAAGTCCTTTCTTACCTGTCGGCTTTGTTGATGATAGTCCGGCAAAACAAGGAAGTACGATACATGGTCTTAAGGTTTTTGGCACCATAGATGATATCCCTGAAACAGTAAGAACAAACAGGATTGAGGGTTTGATTATTGCCATGCCTTCTGCTGATTCACAGATGATTCAGAAAGCAGTTGAAAAAGGAAGGGAAGCAGGCTTGAGAAAGATTAAGATAGTTCCGTTTATAGAAGAGCTGACCTCCGGAAGAGTAAGTATTAGTCAACTTCGCGAAGTTGAGATTAGTGATTTATTAGACAGGGAAGTGGTGGTTTCTGAACAAAAATCAATTGAGAACTTCATTAAAGACAAAACAGTTTTAGTTACCGGAGCTGCCGGCTCCATCGGCTCTGAGCTGTGTCGTCAGATAGCCAGATTCAAGCCTTCGCGTTTGATTATTTTGGACCAGGACGAAACAGGTATTTTCAATATTTCTGAAGAGCTGGAAGATTCTTTTCCCAAATTGAACAAATCTCCTTTAATAGCTGATATCAGGGACGAAGAAAAGATTGAACGCATTTTCAAAGAATTTCATCCTGATATTGTTTTTCACGCTGCTGCCTACAAGCACGTGCCCTTAATGGAAGAAAATCCTGACGAGGCCGTTAAAAACAATGTGTTTGGCACTAAAATCTTAACTGAAAGCGCAATCAGGAACAAAGTTGATAATTTCATATTTATCTCCACAGATAAAGCAGTTAATCCGACATCGGTAATGGGAGCAACCAAGAGAATGGGAGAGATGATTTGCCAGAACCTTAGTCAAAAAAACTCAACTAAATTCGTTTCAGTTAGATTCGGCAATGTTTTGGGCAGTCGGGGAAGCATTATTCCCATTTTCAAAGAAAAAATAAAAAAGAGAGAACCAATAGAAGTAACCCATCCTGATATGACCAGATTCTTTATGACCACTCCTGAAGCCTGTCTTTTGGTTATGAAAGCAGGAGAAATAGGTAAGGGAGGAGAAGTTTTTGTTTTGGATATGGGTGATTCTGTTAAAATAGTGGATTTAGCCAAGAAAATGATTCAGCTTTCAGGATTAAAGCCCGATGTGGATATCCCCATTGTTTTTACCGAACCCAGACCAGGAGAAAAGATTTTTGAGGAGATTTTGACGGCTGAGGAAGGAACGGTTGCCACAGAGAGTCAAAAGATTTTTACAGCAAAGCTATCTGATATTGATAAAACTAAAATAGATTCTGAATTGCTAGGATTGAAAAAAGCAGCTGAAAGCGGAGAAAAACAAGCTGTCATAAGCATATTAAAAGAAATAACTTGCTATGGAAGAAAAAAATAAACTAGAAAAGGTATATTTTAAAATAATTGAGTGGGGAACGTATCTTGTTCTTCTCACTCCTTTTATTTTCATAAAGGATTATTTCTTTCCTTTTGTTGTCCCCAAGACTTTATTTTTCAGGGTTATTGTTGATATTATCTTTATTGTTTTTATTTTATTAGCAGTTTCCAATTCCAAATACCGACCAAAGATTACTCCTTTAACTATTACTATTGCTGTTTTTCTGTTGGTAATTATTTTAGCTTCTGCTTTTGGCGCCAACTTCACTAGAAGTTTTTGGAGCGTTTTCGAAAGAATGGAAGGACTTTTGACTTTTTTCCATCTTTTTGCTTTTTATATTGTTTTAACTAGCGTTTTTAAAGAGAAAAAATATTGGGAAAGGATTTTATCGGTTTCTATCTTAATCGGTATTTTTATCGCTTTTAACGCCTTGACTTCTACTAATCCGGTTACTCGGGGAGGAGGAACATTAGGAAATTCTTCGTTCTTCTCAGCTTACATTCTTTTCAATTTGTTTTTCGCCCTGATTTTCCTTATTACGAAAACAGGGGTTTGGCGGCTTTTTTATGCTGCTGCTTTAATTGTTTTCATTTGTTCTTTATTTTTTAACCCCATGGATCTTACCAAGGGAGCAGTTGCTGCTTTTATTATCGGATTGGCTATTCTGTTATTCGGCTTTTTACTGACTGTTATATTTCTATCTGATCAGAAAAAGATTAAAATCATTGTCCTTTCGTTAATGACTTTATTCGCTTTGGTCGCTTTGGGTTTTTCCCAGACCGATTTTGTCAAACAGAAAGTGGATGCTTTGTGGCAATCATCTAGCGTTCAGGCGAGAGTGGTTGTCTGGCAGATGGGCTGGCAGGGTTGGCAGGAAAGGTTCTGGCTAGGCTGGGGACTGGAGAATTTCAATGTTCCTTTTGCCAAATATTATGATCCTGAGCTTCCTATTTCAGGTGACATTTGGTATGACAGAGTGCATAATATTGTTTTGGATACTGGAGTTAGTTCGGGGATTATTGGTTTGTTGGGTTATTTATCTATCTTTGCTGTGGCTATATTTAGCTTATTAAAGCTTTTATTAAAAGTAAGTGAGAAAAAGAATTTAGCCATTCCTTTGGCTATGGTTGCTTTATTGTTTGCCTACTTTTTCCAGAATCTTTTTGTCTTTGACATGATTTCCACTCATATGATGTTTTTCTTGAGTTTGGCTTTTGTCGGCTTCCTAATTTCTTCTGAAAAAGAAAAAGCTTTGCCTCTGCCTACGATTGCTGGAGGATTACTGATAATTTTGACAGTTTTTGTGCTTTTTGTCGGCAATATTCAAGTTGCTAAAGCTTCAAGATATATTATCAAAGGAATAGTTTCTCCTTTGGAAAATTCCATTACCTATTTTCAAAAATCTTTTAAAACTTCACCCATAGTTCAGTTTGAAGGCCCGGAGCAATTTGATTCAAAAATAAATAATTTAGCCTCGCAAGCCAATCAGGACAAAGAATTATTAAATCAAGGATTTATTTTGTCTGAGCAAGAATTCAAAAAGAGCGTTAGTCAGAATCCTTTGGATTTCAGGTTAACTCTTTTTTTGGGAAGACATTACAATAATTTTTATCAGTTTTCTGGTGATGAAAAAAAATTATTATTGGCTGAAGAAACTTTCAATAAAGCGATTGAATTGGGTCCGGGAAATCAACAGGGATATTTTATGCTGGCTCAGACCTTTCTTTTTAAGGATGATTATGAAAGAGCGATTGAAACTTGCAAGAAAGCAGTGGAAATCGAACCTTATTGGGCTCAGTCTCATTGGTATTTAATGAAAGTTTACAAGGCAGCAGGAAAATACGATTTGGCTTTTGCCGAATTGAAGGAAGTGGAGGCCCTGGGATTCAGTTGGCAGGGAGATACTTCCACTTTGAAAGAAGCGATAGAGGTTTTCAGGGGAATTGGCGCTACTGAAGATGTTTTAATAACTCTTTATGAAAAAGGGGTAGAGCTTGAGCCCAAAGACTACTCTTTCTGGGCAAATTTAGCTGAAAGTTATCTGGCAACAGGCCAGAAAGAAAAAGCGAAAAGTGCGGCTGAAAATCTTTTAAAACTGAAACCTGAACTTTCTTCCCAGGTTGAGCAATTTTTGAAAGAGCTGGGTTATTAGATTCAAGTATTGACAATTTTTAAGCTATTTGCTATCATTGATTCAGTGAGTGCGACCCGAAAGGGCTCCATTCAAAAGTCGG
>CAYZSL010000008.1:0-6014 GCA_964481125.1 uncultured Candidatus Saccharibacteria bacterium
TTCCTTTTTTAGAAATTTCCATAAATTAAAAAGGTGATTTTTCAAATTTAAATTCGACTTTATCCCTTAGCCTTATCTCTTTTTTATCAGCGGCAACCACCGACATTTCTCCATTAACATAGTACATCCAATATTTCCCATCTTCTCCATTTTTTTTATCACCGATCGCTTCAATTAATACTCCAAAATCATAAGTTTTTGTTTCTAAGACTATATTTAACTCCTCTGTTTTACTTTTTAACAAATCAAAAGTGGTCATCTCCCCTTCAACCTTTACTTCAAAAGTCTTCGGTGCCCCCTCACCATCATCAATAACCAAAACTACTTCCTGTTTAATATTCTCTGGGAAGATTTTAATTTTCTGTTGGAAAATTGACTGGCTAATTTCATCAGAAAATATTAGCCAACCACCAACAATAAGAATTATTCCCATTCCGATGCCTAAAAAAATATTTTTTTTCTTCATAATTTTAAAATTGATTTTCCGCCAAATAAGGAAATATTATTAAAAGATTTATCATATCTCCCACCGTTAGCATGGTGTAAAATTATTTCAGCAAATCGCTTTGCTCTAATGTCGGCATTGTGATATTCCCTAATCTTCTTGTAACCAGCTTGAGCAATTAGATCAGCTTTTTTAGGATTTTTCAAGTAATATCGGTATTTTTCTTCCAATTCGGGAAAAGTTTTAAAATAAACTATTTCTTTCCCGTTTTCAAAAAGCCGTTGTATTCTAAATGCACTCCCTTCTGGTAAATAACAGAAACACAATCTTTTACAAGCCATATATTCATAAATTTTACCGGGAATGTACTTATCAGTCACGCCGATGGGGCAAATCGTATATTTATAATTATTAATCAATTTACACAGCTCTTTAATGTTTTCTATGGAATCTTTTTTGGGCGCAGTATTTCTGATTTCAATAATTTTATTTTTGTCCTGTTTAAAAAAATTTATTCTTTCCCTATGAATAGCTCCAACAAATAATATCTTATTTGATAAGGGAAAAGCGATATTGTTCAACAAATCGGTATCAACCCAAGGACAATACCAATAGCAAGCTTTTCCGAAATATTTATTTAATTCTTCTTCAAATGCAGAAAAATACAGATTGAAATATTTTGATCTCTCTTCCATCACTTTATAAGGGTAGGAATAGTCCTTGGATATATTTATTTTAAACAGCATCTTAAACTCTTCAAAAAACTCTTTAGATCTTCGCCGTGGCTCCTCTTTTAAAATTTTAAAATATTTTCCTATTCTGAAAAATTTTGGAATTATAAATTTTTTTAATCCCTTATAATGATCGCCCTTGAATAAAAGTTCTGAATTTAGTTCGGCAACAAATTGCCGGCCGGAAATTGATTTTACAATATCAAATAAGGGTTCCCAGGAACCATTGATGCATAAAACAGGATATTTTAAAAACTCTTTTAGATTAAGAGGTTCTTTTCCAGATAAATCATAAGCATAATGTAATAATTCATTTTTTCTTAAATTATTTTCTAAATCCTTATAGAGTATACCTGGGGCAAAAGCTGAAATTGGGGTTCTATATAAAAGATTAATTTTATCGTATTTCATTTAAAGCTATTTGATTATATTAACAACTGCCTCCAACAGATTTTTAGCAGCAAAATCCGGCTTCACGGCGTTATTATAAGATTTCCCGAGGCCTGTTTTAACCAGAATGGTTTTGCAGCCGATTTTCCTACCAGCCAATATATCTCTTTCCTGATCGCCAACCAAATATGATTTCTTAAAGTCAATATTAAAGTCTTTGCGCGCTTTCAAAAAAAGGCCTGGCAGCGGCTTGCGACAATTGCATTTAATTTTTAATTCCGGCACTTCGCCGACAAATCCCTTTTCCGGATGATGGGGGCAATAATAAATGGCGTCTATTTTCGCCCCTTTTAAGCCAAGCTCTGTTTCCAGTTTTTTATGTATTTCATTCAAATCTTTTTCCGTCATAAAGCCTTTAGCAACCATTGGCTGGTTGGTAACTATGATGGCCAAATAATCGGATTTATTGATTTTTTTTACGGCTTTAGCAACAAAACTATAAATCTTGAAATCTTTCATTTTGGAAAGCTGGTCTACTTCCTTATTGATGACGCCGTCTCTGTCAAGAAACACTACTTTCCTTTTATTTTTAAGATTAAGCCTCCTGATCTTCCCCGAACTGTAATCCCACCTTACTTCTTCCAATCTTTTAGGAGTGCCGATATCTTTAATGTACTCTGGAGTGTTGTAGACGTAAACTTTCTCTTTTGATTTCAAAATCAAAGGCAGCACGTCTTTCTCAATGTCGCATTTCCTCCTTTGAGGTATGTGTTTAAAAATTTTCGGCGAAAAAATATAAGCAGAAGCAATGCTTAAATTACGAAAAATACTGCCCTTGGGATGAGGCCTTCTCAACAAAGAAATAATCTCTCCCTTATTATCAACCTCAACCAAATCGCTGTCTGCCGGATGGTCGTTGGGATGGACAATAATTGTAAAAGCTTTTTTCTGGCGGTAATAGGCAATAAATCTCTTAATGTCAAAATCCAGCATTACGTCTCCGGAAAAAACCAAAAAATCGTCTTTCTGTATTATCTTTTCCAAGGTTTTAAGGGCGCCTGCTGTTCCTAAAGGCTTTTTCTCCTGCAGATAATGAATTTTAACCTTCCATTTTCTGCCGTCTTGAAGGTACTCTCTTATTTGATCGCCTAAAAATCCAGCAAGTATCCAGATTTCTTTAATACCGTAATCTTTCAAAAGCATAATTTGGTGCTCGATAACCGGCTTTCTGCCTATTCTCACCAATGCTTTGGGAATTTCTCTGGTTAAAGGAAACAGACGGGTACCTTTCCCGCCTGCCAATATTACTGCTTTCATGATTCTTTAACGTCTTTTTCTCCGAAAATTTCCTTTTCAACTATATCGCAGAGAATATGGCCGATCAAAGTATGGGCTTCCTGAATTCTCGGAGTATCAGATGATGGCACTTTAATTAAATATTGGCAAAGAGACTGTATCTTCCCTCCGCTTTCACCAGTAAAGCCAATGGTAATCATCTTCTTATCATTGGCAGTTTCAACGGCCCTTATAACGTTCATTGAATTGCCGGAAGTTGAAAGAGCAATCAAGATATCGCCCGACTGACCCACAGCCTTTATTAATCTAGCAAAAACTTCTTTATAGGAGATATCATTGGCTACTGCGGTCATAAAGGAAGTATTTATATTCAAGGGTTCTGCCGGCAAAGGATCCCTATCTAGATAATACTTCCCGGAAAGCTCTGCCGCTAAATGCTGGGCATCAGCCGCGCTGCCACCGTTACCGCAGAAAAGAACTTTCCTTCCGTTTTTGAAAGCCTTTATCATTTCTTCGGCAATTGTTTCAATCATCGACAAAATTTCCTTGTTTCCCAGGATTTTACTCTTTGTCTCGTGGCTGTCTTTTATTGCTTTATTAATTAAGAATATTTTGTCCATATGTTTAGAAAAAGTCTTGAGCGCTGTGGAAAATTATCTGGCTACCCAGCTCATCAAAGCGAAACGGCACGTATAAGAGATTCTTTAATTTCTCTTTTATTTGTGCCTGTGCTTCGGGCGGCGCGAAAAATAATATAAATCCGCCGCTGCCAGCCCCGCATAACTTTCCTCCCAAGGCTCCCGCTCCAAGACCTGTTTCGTAAATATTATCAATTTGACCGTTTGATATTTTATCTGTTAAGCTCCTTTTTATTTTCCAGGATTCGTGAAGAAGCTTGCCGAAATCTTTAATTTTATTGACATCACCATTAAGAATATTAATCGCCTCATCTACCATCTGCCCCATGGCTTTCAATTCCTGCCCCCTTGAGGGAGTTTTTTTAATCTGCTCTCCGGCAACCTGGGAAGCATTCCTGGAAAAACCGGTGAAAAACAGCATCAAATGGTCTTGAAGCAACTTTAATTTCTCTCCGCTGATGGTTATGGGCTGGACTCGTATTTTCTCCTGGCCACCAAACTCTATTTTATTCAAACCGCCAAAAGCAGCATTAGTTTGGTCCTGAGAACCAACATTTTCCTTAATTAAATCCTGTTCAACATGGATTGCATCAAGAGCTAACTGCCTTTTGGTTACCATTTTTCCGGTTAAGGCGTATAAACTGTTTAAAAAACCGACAGTAAAAGCGGAACTGGAACCGAGGCCTGAACGGGCCGGTAAGTCAGCTGTATGAACCATTTCAATGCCGCGATTAATATTAAGGTATTTCAAAGATTCCCGGACAGAAGGGTGTTTTATTTCGGAAATGTCTTTGGTTTCCTCACGGAGAATATACCTTATCCTATATTTATAATCGAAAAACTGAGGAAGGTACCTTGTAATTATATAACAATACTTATTTATAGTGGTGCTTAATACAGCTCCGCCGTTTTGTTCGTACCAAACCGGGTAATCTGTTCCTCCCCCAAAAAATGAAATGCGAAAAGGCGTTCTAGTAATAATCATATTTTTATAAGTTAACTTTTAATCGTTGTTTTATACCAATCAACTGTCTTTTTGATACCTTCAGCCAGTGACGTTTTCGCTTTAAATCCCAATAGCTTTTCAGCCTTTGACGTGCTGATAAGGCGTTTGGGAATCATAGTTGGCTGGGAAGTATTAAAAACAATCTTTGCCTCTTGGTAATTGCCAGCCATAAGAATAGCTTGAAGAACTTCTTTTACGCTGCAAGGCTGGCCTGAAGCGATATTTACCGGATCAAAATCTTCAATCTTTTCAGCTGCCAGAAGAACTCCTTCAACAAAATCATCTATATAAATGAAGTCTTTAATATCATTGCCGTCGCCCCATACCTCGATGGGATCGTGCCTTTCTGCAACCCTGCGGATCAAAGCGGGTATAACGTGGGACGTTTCCCATTTAAAATCGCTGAAGGGCCCGTAGATATTGGCCGGCCTAACCACCACTGTTTTCATCGGATTCTTTATCTTCGTATACATTTCGCAAAGAACTTCAGAAAACTGTTTCATCCAAGCAACAAAATAATATTTATGGAACAAATCTCCGTATTTCATGTCGCTCTCCTTAACCGGCTGATCTGAAACAGGATAAACAGCGTTACTGCTCGGATACAGGAATTTCTTTACCCCGGCTTCATGGGCTGATTCTAGCATCAAACTATTCATAATGATATTGGGCGTCACATGGACCAAAGGCGTTTTTTCCATTACAGCAGCTCCGGAAGTATTGGCAGCGAACATAAAAACATAATCAATATCTTTTACCGCTTTCTGGCAATCTGTTTTCTTGGTAAGGTCGCAATCAAAATATTCTATCCTGTCATCTTGAAATTGTGGCCCTTTCATATCGGCTATTCTTACTTGAGCTCCAAGCTCCAAGAGTTTTTTTGCCAAATTCGTGCCAATAAAGCCGGCTCCACCAGCTACCAAAACTTTTTTATTTTTAAAATAATTTGTATTAATAGTCATCGTTTTATATGTGCCCCTGTTCGTCTCTTTTTGAGAGAATAGGATTTTTTACCGGCCAGGGTATATTAAATCTTGGATCGTCATACTTGTAAGTAAACTGCTTTTCCATGCCCTGGTAATAGCAAGACTGTTTGTAGTGGAAAACCGCTTCATTACTTAAAACTGCGTAGGCATGGCCGTGTTTTGGCGGTATTAAAACCTGCTTGCCGTTTTCTCTCGTTAAAATAAACTTTTCCCACTTGCCAAAATCTTTTGATTCTTTATCGCAATTGACAACAACAATGTAAAACTCTCCGAAAAGACAAGTTACCAATTTCCAGGTTCTGTCGTCTCCGTGAATCCCCCTTATAACGTTTTTTCTGGAAAAAGCGTAATCGTCTTCAAGAAATTCCACTTCCTTGCCCAATTCCTTTTTTATCGCTTCACTATATTCTTCTTTATTATAAATCGCAGTATACGTGCCCCGATGGTCCTTAAAATGTTCCAGCTGAAAAAGCAAGACATTATTTAATTTTGTTTTCGATACTTTTATCATGATTCTTTAAA
>CAYZSL010000009.1:0-6010 GCA_964481125.1 uncultured Candidatus Saccharibacteria bacterium
TTTCAAAAGCAAATCAACAGCTGCATTCAAAGCATAAGGATAAGGCTGGGGCCTTCTAATGCCCATTTTCTTATCCAGCCAAAAACAGCAAGGACATTCCAAATACAGATTCAAAGAGCTGGGAGATAATTTTATTGGTTTGTTATCCATAATTTACCATCATTTTATTTTAACAACTTTGTATTCTTTTTCTCCTCCGGGAGTGTTAATTTTAACCGTCTCCCCTTCCTGCTTGTTTAATATCGCTTCTCCCAATGGAGACAAAAAAGAAATCCTTTTATTCAAGATATCAGCTTCTTCTGACCCGACAATCTGGAATTCTTCTTTTCCTTCTTTTGACTTCAAGGAAACGAAAGAGCCTATCTGTACCTTATTGCTTTTTTCTTTTCCGATAATCTTTACCTGGACGATTGTCTCTTTTAATTCTTTAATTCTTCTTTCAACAAACTCCTGTTCATCCCTGGCTGCGTCATAACCGGCATTCTCGCTTAAATCTCCCTGAGAAACAGCCTGTCTTAATCTTTCTGCAACTTCTTTTCTTTTCTCCTTTTCCAAATATTCCAATTCTTTTTTCAACTTTGCCAGGCCGTCTAGGGTTAAATATTTTGTCATAGAATTAATTGAGCAGCCAAATAGAAAGATTTAAAACCGAAGCAAAACTAACCCACAAAAGATAAGGAATGAAAAGAAAACCAGCTACCTTGCGAATCCTGAAAAACTTTACGGTAATTACCAATATGAAAATCCATAAAACAACAATCTCAATGAAAGCCAGTCCCGGATTCCTCATACCAAAAAAAATAACTGACCAAAGGGCATTCAATATAAGATGAACTCCATAAAGGTTTAAAGCGCAATTCCTAAGCTTTAAGTTTTCTGTTTTCTGCCAAGCCAAAAAAGCAGCTATGCCCATTAAAGTATAAAGGGTAATCCAGGCAGGAGCAAAAAGCCAGTTTGGAGGAGCAAAGAAAGGCTTTTCAAGAAAAACATACCAGTTTTGAATACTGGCAGTGGTAAAAATTGAACCGACAGCTCCCGCTAGCTGGGCTATTAAAATTGAAATGATGGCTAAAAAGATATTTCTCTTCATTATTTTATTGAATTTCCAGAAGCTCAACTTCGAATATTAAAGTGGCATTTGGCGGAATAACTCCTCCTGCGCCAGCTGCGCCATAAGCTAATTCAGGCGTAATTGTCAGTTTTCTTTTTTCTCCAACTTGCATTCCCAAAACTCCTTGTTCCCAACCCTGAATAACTAGGCCTGTTCCCGAAACAAAGGAAAAAGGCTCTCCCCTGTCTAGACTTGAATCAAACTTGGTTCCGTCTTCCAGATAGCCTGTATAATGAACAGTAACTGTATTATTGTTGTCGGCTAAAATACCTGTTCCTTCCTTTAAAACCTCTATTTTCAGCTGGCCCTCTGAGCAATCTCCCCTGAAGAAATCCCATTCCTCGCACTGGGAATCATCGGGAAATAAGCAGAATCCCCTCTGGCCGCTTTCAAATGTTTTAATTACTAGATCTCCGCCATTTTCTTCACAATAGACTGAGGCTGGATTAGCCAGGCCAACAGAACCTGTTTGTCCTGGCGTTTCCGTTTGTTCCGGCGCTGTTTGCTCTGAACTGGTTTCCTGCTCTGTTCCTTTTTGGAAAAAGATAAAATAATAAACCAGACCCAAAACGATTAAGATTAGAATAAAGATTAAGATTTTTTTCATATGTATATATTTTACTTTATATTATTATTTTTTGCTATCTCCTTTTGGTACTCAAAATAAGAATAGAAAAAGGCAAAAACTACCAAGACAATAACCGGTATCATGACAAAATAAAAAGCATATTCAATAAAGAGCATGCCCAGCAAAGCGATAACTGCTGAACCCTTAAAAAGCCTGCCCCCTATTTTGTGCGTCTTGTCCCAAACCTGCTCACTAGTCAATGTCCAAGGAGTCCTGATACCGATAAACCAGTTTCTTTTGGCTTTTTCCACCAATATACCCGCATAATATAAAAGAATGGCTAAAGGCGGAATCATGAAATAATTCATACTGAACTTAAATCCCAAATTCCAGAAAATAGTAAGCAGATAAATATATAACAGAAACAATAATAGAATGATAATGAATCCTTCGAAGTATCCTCTGAACTTTTTAATGTTTTCCTTAAAAGGATCTATCTTGGGAATTAAAAGAAAAAGCAAAGCAACCAACAAAGAAATAATCGGCATTAAAAATGAGGCCCAGAACTTTGAAATATATCCGTCAACCTGTCCTTTCTCATTCCAGTGCGAAGCTGATATTTCCGGCATTTGGGGATAAAAATAAAAAGCAACGGCAAAAGACAGAATAATTATTAAAAAGATTATTATTTTAGTTTGTTTCATATACTAATATTCTACCAAGAAAAAAGCTCCAGCGCTATATTGCTGAAGCTCTTTTGCTACCCGTTCTTGTCACCTTTCTAGTCAGCTGAAACATGCTTCTGGCTTGTAAACAAGCGCTTTCACTTCTCGTTGCCCGGGTAATGGGAGACGTTCTCTGAAAACAGTCTTGAAAGCGCCTTCAATTGCCTCCCCTAGATTAGCTTGTATCTCCAAACCCTTTGGAATCCCCTCTACTCTAATAAGTACCCTGTCACGTTTGGCTCTTGGAGAAGAATTTCCAAGGAAGATGTATGTGATTTCCTCCTCATTTCTAGCTACTGCTTGGATGGCTTCAGCTATTACTGAACCAATTGCCTCTTCAAGCTTCATTATCAGATGAGCCTTTTCATGTTCAGAAGGTACAAGATTAAGAACAGTAACGAACATTATTGAACACCTCCTTTCCTTTCTTTAATTATATCACGCTTTAAAATAAACAAGCTAATCTTTATCTTCTTTTTCGCCAAAGTGCTTCTTAAAGATCTCAACGAAATCTATCCTGTCAACTAAAACCTCTCCGACCAAGGCAAAAGGAATGGCAATAAGCACTATAATGCCAACCACATGCCAGGTTATCGGCTGGTTAGTGACGATTTTTACGGCAATCAAATCCTCTGTCACGCCGACAATTATCCCGAAAATCAAAAACTCCAGAAATACTTCTAATCTTTTCCAATTCATATTAAATAATTCTAACAAAGAAATATCTTGTCAACAACCGTAAATTGACAAAAACTGAATAGTTGGTATTATATGATTGATCTTTGACAAGTAAATAGTGGTTGAAATTCTGAAAGATCAACCGTTGCTTTGATAAGACAAATAATATTGTGAAAGGAGGTTGCCATGAGTAATCCAGTTGAAAGCATCTGGGAAACTGCCTTAGGTGAATTGCAGCTGTTAGTTAATAAACCCAACTTTGATACCTGGCTAAGCGATACAAAAGGCATATACTACCAAGATGGGAAGTTCCTCATCAGTGCACCAAACGAGTTTATTGCCGACTGGCTACGAACAAGACTTTTTTCTCTCATCAAGCGAACTCTTGGCAATATTACTGGCCGAGATGACCTAGAAGTGCAGATTGTAATTGCCGGAAATGAGCTTGTCCTTGAAACGAAAAAACAGCAGGTTATACCCAAACAGTTGGAACTACCAACCAGGCATACTTTTGAGACTTTCGTCGTAGGAAATTGCAATCGTTTTGCCTTTGAAATGGCTCATGAAGTGGGAAAACAGTATAACCAAGAATCCAATCCACTCTATCTTTACGGCGGATCAGGAACTGGAAAGACCCATCTGCTGCAAGCTATCTGCAATCTGGCTAGAGCTAACGGTCTGCAAGCGCTCTTTATCAGCGCCGAAGGTTTTACTAATGCCTTCGTTAGATCAATTCAAAACTACAAAGTGGATGAATTTAACGAGATGATCAGATCGGCAGGAATGCTCTTGGTTGACGACATTCAGTTCCTTGACGGCAAGGAAAAAACTCAAGAAAATCTTATCTACAGATTCAATGAGTTCTATGACAATGGTAAGCAGGTGGTCGTGGCCGGTGATGCCCCACAGCATGAGATGGACTTTTTGAACAGAAGCTTGCGTTCTCGCATGGAAGGCGGCACTACTGTACATCTCGACTTAGCTGACTATGAAACACGTCTGGCCATTCTCAGCTCCAAAATATCTGAGGAACCAAAGATTCCGCAAGAAGTCATGGAGTTTATCTGCCGGCTAAATATCGATAATATACGCAAGCTGGAAGGCTGCCTTACCAGTGTGGTGAATTACTGCCGGCTGGTTACCAAGTCTGCGCCCACGCTGGATGACGCTGTCATTGCCCTAAAAAGTATGGCGCCCAGTCAAACTTGCAATGACCTGAATGCCAAGAAGATAATCGAAGCTGTGGCAATACATTTCGAGATTACTCCGACGGACATCAAAAGCCAGAGGAGAGATCAAAAAGTTACCGATGCAAGACAAATTGCCTGTTTCTTAATGCGACACGCAACCCCAAATACTTGGGCGCAAATAGCCCGATCGGTCAATAGGGATCATTCAACGGTGATGCATGCCTGTAGCAAGGTGGAAAAGGACGATGACTTGTTGGAAAAGGCACGTCAGATACGAGAGCAATTATCTGCCATTTGCTAGACAACTAACAGTTCTTTCCTCCTTAATTTACATACTTTACATGAACCCCCGAGGTAGCAATACTTCGGGGGATATTTTTTTAAAAAACCGCCTCGTTTGACGGTTTGAGATTATTTCAATATTTCAAATACTTTCTGTTTTGAAGAAAATCCGGAAATAAGATTAACGCACGAAGGAGAAACTTTAAAATAAACAGCTATTACTTTAATAATCGCCTTATTAGCTTTACCGTCTCTGGGAGGTTCTATAACTGAAACAATAAAGTTTATTTCATCTACCTTTTCTATCTTTTCTTCTCTGGCTGACGGTTTTGCTCTAACGAATATTTTCATAATCCTTTATAAACTTCTTAATTGACCTGTCGTAGGTTTTTTCAGCTTCTGCAGAAAAATAGCAAGCTGGCAACTCCCCTTTCTCTTGATGATGCTTTATACATTCACAACAAATCCCTTTTCTGGGGCAGTCAGGATAAGTACAGGGGCAATCTTTTGAATTTTGATTTTGTCTACATTCCATTTTTAATTAAATTTTGGTTATTTTTTAATAGTTCTCTTGAAAGTCAATTCTTGATAATCATTTTCATCTATTCCCTTCAATTGATAAACCTGGTAAGTGGAGAATATTTTCTTGTCTTTTGGATCAAGCCCGAGCAATTCAATAGCTTTATCTATTTTCTCCCAAGAAGGACCCTCTATTTCTAGATAGGGTTCTAGTAGGGGCCAGAAATCTATATCAAACTCAATATCATTCAGCTGATAGCGTATTCTTTTGTTTTCTTCGTAAAACTTCTCTTTCAGTCCTATTTTCGTTAAAAACAAAGCAGCCTTTCCAAAATCGCTCACCTCTATCTCTATTTCTTCCATTCCTTCGTCATTAGTCTTGCCATCATGCGTTTTTACTCCTAATCTCTGTTTAAAGGTCATGGTAATTTTATCTCCCTCGTCCCTTAAACGAAGATAAGCTCCCCTATTATTTAACCTTAAATCAGAATAATCGAACACCCTTCTCCTGTAAAGCTTATCAAACACCTTTTCAACGCCGATGTCTTTCAGTTTCTTTTCGATTTCCTCAGGATTGATATTTAGAAATTTAACTTCTTTTTCTTCCATGTTTGATTTTTTTATTCATATTCAATTATTTTTTATCTGTTTCACCCCAGTTTTCCCCTCCGATATTTCTTGCTGGAATAAACTAGACGGGGTTTTACAAATTGCATAGTCGGGAATTCAGGAATCGTAGATACATTCAATTTTTTTCTGATTAACCATTCTATTGCGCGGATTTCTCCCTGTTCGGTCGGAGTGACAAAAGAAATCGCATGGCCTTTTACGCCAGCCCTGGCAGTTCTGCCTATCCTATGGACATAGTCTTCCGCTTGCGAAGGCAAATCATAATTTATAACCAATTCTATTCCGATTACGTCAATCCCCCGCGCCA
>CAYZSL010000010.1:0-5907 GCA_964481125.1 uncultured Candidatus Saccharibacteria bacterium
GGGGTCGCAGGTTCAAATCCTGCATTGCCCACTATGAAGTTTGAATTCATATTAGCTTTCATACTTATTGCCCTGGCAATCTTTTACGGTTTGACTGAGGCTTTTCCTAATCTTATAATATAGGATGTTTTTTTTAAAGAAGAAAAAAGAAAACGTGAAAAAAGACGAGAAAACCCGCGCCCATGTTTTTGTTTATGGCAGAGTGCAAGGCGTTCTTTTTCGCGAAAGCTGCAAGAAGAAAGCTGAAAAGCTGGGGGTTTCAGGATGGATAAAAAACCTTAGGGACAGCCGGGTAGAAGGCGTTTTTGAAGGGGACAGGGAGAGCGTTGATAAGATGGTAAACTGGGCCAGGAAAGGCCCGATTTGGGCTAAAATTGACGATTTTAGCGTAGTTTGGGATAATTATCAAGCTGAGTTCAAGGGGTTTGAAATAAGGTACGATTTCTAAATATGCCTTTAAAAGAATACATTGTTTCTCTTAAAAAATACATTATCATATTCAGTCTGCTTTTTGTTTTTTTTGTTTTTGTAGGATTCTTTTCAGCCCAGAGTTCTCCTTCTGACGCTGATATGCTTTTAAAGAAAATTATGGAAATGGTGGAGCCGGTGGCTAACATGACAGCTTTTGGCCAGTTCTTATTCATTCTTTTGAACAACGCTCTTATTTTGTTTTTAGTTATTATCTTAGGAATGGTTTTCGGTATTTTTCCTTTTTTAGTTTTGTTTTCCAATGCAGCTCTTATCGGGGTGGTTGCTTTTTTTGCTAAGACAATGTTTTCCTGGTCTGTTTTCTTTCTGGCTACCTTACCTCACGGTGTTATTGAAGTGCCGGCTTTAATTTTAGCTTGCGCTGTCGGCTATCGGTTGGGCCAGGTTGTTTTTGACAAGATTATCAAGAAGCAGGGGAGCATTAAAAAGGAATTGAATCTGGCTTTAATTTTCTTTTTAAAAGTTATCTTTCCTTTTTTGGTTTTAGCTGCTCTTATTGAGGTTTTCATTACCAGCAGGCTGGTCTAACAAAAAACCCGGGGTTAACCGGGATTTTTTGTTTTTGGATTATCTGTTGAAATCTCTTTTTGGTCTTTTCTTTGACCAGCACTCGCGGCAGTAAATAGGTCTGTCCGCAGCTGGTTCAAAGGGAAGTTCAGTGATTTCGACCCCGCAATCTGAGCATTTCCAATCGCCCTTTACCATTTCTCGGGGTTTGAATCCTCTATCTGAATCAAATGCCATTTTTTTTAGGAATTTCTTTTAAAATTCCAACGTTCTAAACTTATATAGCGACCTTGAAACTTTAAGTCGCTGTACTTAACTACTACTTTAAATTTTTAGGTTAAAGACTCGCTTAAGCAAGCTCGACTTATCGTCTGTTAACCATTATATGCTATTCATCGGTTAATGTCAAGCGTTTTTTTGACTTTTAATCTTAGAAATAGTAGTCTTATTTTTAAGGAGGTACGATTGCGGATATTGCGGGCTAAGAGAAAAGAGATCAATCAGAAAAAGCCAAGGAAATATGGTAAGGGACCCAACAAAGACTCAGACAGTAAACACATCCGTTGAATCGGGCCTTAGAGGGGAGAGCAGGCTTTATGTTCTTCCCTTTAAAATTGGACAAACTATCTTGATGCTGTTAAAATTAAAAAAGATATAATCATTAACCGTTTAAATAATATGATGTACACAATTTTATTCACAGTTTTGTTCCTTATTATAATTTCAATCAAGCAGATCACCCAGTATGAAAGGGGACTGAGATTTACTTTCGGCAGGTATTCCGGCCTGATGAATCCTGGATGGAGACTGGTCTGGCCGATAATCCAGTTTTACAAAAAGGTTGATTTGAGGGTGAAGGCAGTAGACGTGCCAAACCAGGAAGCAATAACCAAAGACAATATTTCTGTCAGCGTCAATGCTGTTATATATTATAAAATCAGGGAAGCTGATAAATCTATCTTGGAAGTGGAGAATTTCTTTTACGCTATTTCCCAGCTGGCTCAGACAACCATGAGAAATGCTGTAGGTCAAGTTGATTTAGACGAGCTTCTTTCTGCCAGAGACAGGGTTTCAGAAAACATACGGGCCATAATTGATAAAGCTTCTGACCCTTGGGGGATTGAGGTGATTAATGTTGAATTAAAAGACATTACTTTGCCGGAAGAAATGAAAAGAGTTATCGGTAAGCAAGCTGAAGCTGAAAGAGAAAAAAGAGCCATTATTATTAAGGCTGAAGGAGAAGTGATTGCTTCTACTAATATGGCTAAAGCTGCCAATACTTTGGCTGAAGCTAAAGGCGCTCTTCATTTGAGAACCCTTCAGTCGATTAACGATGTAAGTTCCGACCAATCAAACACGATTATCTTTGCCGTACCTTTGGAAATATTAAGGGCTTTTGAAAAATTCGGGAAAGACGATGGGAAATAGTTTTTAAATGAAAAAGGTTATTAAAAGAGATGATAAGAGTAAAAAGCGGAAATGGGGATTAGCTGCTCGTCTTGAGCATACCCGGGTAAACGGAAAAAGAAACAAACGAAAATAATTAAACTTAGGACAAGAAATCAGGCGTTTTCCCACTTCCTCTAAAGTTATTGAAATAGTATAATATATTAAAGGTCAATAATAAATTTAAAACAAAATAATAAAATGTTAATTGGAATTGTTTTCGTAGTTTTTGGTATATTGTTTTTACTTCAAAGTTTAGGTTACATAACTTACGATTTTTGGGGAATATTCTGGCCGGTGGTTTTGATTGCTATTGGTTTGAAAATAGCGATGAAAAGAGGAAAATATCATTGGTGTTGTGGATATCACTGGGGAGAGAAAGAAGAAAATCCCAAAGCATAAATTGCTTTCAAATATTCATAAAAAATCGCCAAAGTGGCGGTTTTTTTAGTAGAGAGCTTGATTTTTTTGTGAGAAGTGATACGGACTTTAGATGAGCCAAATATACAATAATCAAATACTATACTGCTACTGAAATTTGACAAAAATCTATTTTAGGTTTATCGTTTAAATATCAATTGGATAAAGGAGGGACATAATGAAAATCTTTGTGGTTATCAAACCAGATTATGTAAGAAAGGTGCTTAAGATGATGGGATATGAACCGACTCCTCGTTTCGTTACGAAAGAAGAATTGTGGATAGAATGCGAAATCGGACAACACAATCCTGGCTTTTGGCCTATTGATCATCCAGAGATTAACCTTGAGGCATACGTGGACCACATGACTTTTCAAATGTAACATAATTTTGGAGCTGGGATAATCCTTAATAGAGTTGGGGATTCGCCAGCCAATGTGGGAGCAAGTATTTACACTTGCTTCCTTTTTTATTTTAGAATCCTCCAAAACAAGTTCTAGCATCGTCCAACCAAGGGAGCCGATTTCCGCCGCTTTTTCAAGGGAGCGGTTTTTTACGTCGCACTACGCATCAGTGAGGAGCTAAACTCCTAAAAGGAGTCTAAACACCAATAAATGATGACTAATTATTTGCCATGATGGTGTGTTCAAAATACTCTTACCATTGACAATTTTAAAATATTGTTATATAATATTAATACTATGGTGGGATAGTAAGCACATTTATATCGTACCAGTATCAGTGAGTGTGAAAAACACCACAAATAAGTGCTGGACGAGAAAGGAATGATCAATGGCAACGTTACATATTTACTTTAAGGAAGGCCAAAGAACAGAAAAAGCAATAGAGCTTGGCCTTACACTCTTTACAGAACATGGGAGAAAACTGCTCTCTATCAATTTCCCTGACCTTGGCACCATACCAGATATTCCGGACGATATTGTTGAACGTGTAAGCATAATGGAATCCGAAGTCTATAACGTTATGCGAAGACAGGGTGTCTACACAACTGATGCCGGAGCCAAACTTACGGTAAGAACAAGAAAACATACAAAAGATGGAACGTTCTTCCAGGGAATGGAGGGATACGGTCCGACAGTAGCTTCTGTAATGGAAATTTTTTCCTTGGTTCGCCAAGGAAAAATATATCCTACAGAAGACTGGGAAGTCTCTCAAGCTCCTCCAATCAATCCCAGCTGGAAAGCGTTCACCTCTCTTTTGTTAAAAGTCAAAGGCACCTTTAACAGCCTAATCAAAAAAAGTAAGTTCAAATAATTTTGAATGAAAGCCTCTTGCGGCCCACCCCGCTCGAGGCTTTTTCAATATATAAAAATAGTTTTCCCAATCTATGAATGAGGAGCTAAAACCCTATTTGGGTCGCATAATCTATGTTGTTCGTACAACGCATCTTATCCGTCCTATCGGGCATTTTTTTATTACCTTGAATTTCTTATAAATCAGAGTTATCCTAAAATTAGGAATAATCAAAATTTAACCAAAACCCATAACAAAATATGAGTAATTTTTCTACAAAATTAGAAGATGCATCCGAAGGAGAATTAAAGCATTGGGTAAACGAGGGAGATTTTCACATCGTTCCTGTTGCTTCAGAAGAGCTGACAAGGCGAAGCCTTGAAAGGCTGCAAAAGACAATAGAGAGTTCGGACAAAAATACTCTGCGCTATTCAAGGCGGCTGATTGATTTAACTGTTCTGTTGTTTTTCGTTATGCTTGTTCAGGTTTTCATTTCTGTTATAGCTATTCCTCAGAATTGGCTTATTAAGATATTGCTTTTGGGAATTATACTTTACGTCGTTTATTTTGCTGCCAGGCGTATATTAGAGGGCAGAAAGATTAAATAATTAAACTAAAAATAAAAAACTAGCGAATCCGTTGGTTTTTTATTTATTTGACAAGAATACAAAAATATGTTTCTATTTTAAATAAGAAATAAATAAAAGGAGGAGATCATTGAAAAAAAATATTCTGGTCTATTCTATAGTCATCATAGCTATCTTAGTTATCGCTGTATTCGTCTATGGATTGTATCATATGCCAAAAGACTTCAGACCCGAGGTGAAAATCAATCTTTCTAATGAGGCGCTGGGAACACAAGATTATTTCAATCTTGAGGAAAGATTGATTGATTTAAACCGGTTGGAGAAGGTCTCAGCCTGGCCACCTTATCCTAAAAGGGCTTTTATTGGCGAGACTTATTTCGATTGCCAGACAGTCGGCTGGTATGTCTTAATAACGGGGCCAAACGAAATCAGCCGGCCGTACGTTGGCTATATGACGATTGGGTTTCGCTTCGAAATTCCAACACAAAAAACCTATTAATGCTTTGCTTAGGAGGGTAATAATGGATGATAAAATAGGTAATAAAATGCAAGAGGTAATCGACAGAATCGTAAAGGGCAAATGGATTGGCGTCTTACAAAAGTGCGAAAATCCAAATATGGCGATTGATATACTGATTTCACTGATGCCAGAAACAGTAAACCCTGAAAAAATGAAACTCGACCCACTATTTAAATGCGTTGTTTATTATTTGCAACGTGTCTATGGCCTTGATTTGAGAGCGTGTAAAGATTTAATAATTAAAGGCGATAAGCAATTATGTGGAGCAGTCGGGGAAAGGGAGAAATGTGACCATGATATTCTGTCGACATGTTGCGAACATCGGGATTCGAAGCGTCATGATTCCCCACCTACCTCGGAGGCATTACGGTATTATGGCACTTGTGCTGGATTATGACGAAACAAACTATAGCGCGACTTTTTGTCTAAGTCGCGCTAATTATTTGTCGCTAAATAAGCGATTTTTTGGTAGAATATATGATATAAATCATTAAAATTATGACTAATGTAAATCAACAGCAGAATTTGAATTTTTATGGTCTCGGGATAGCTCCCGGGATTCTTGAGATTTTGAAAAAGATTCGTTATTTGATCCCGACTCCCATTCAGCACCAATCAATCCCCATTGCTATTCAGGGAAAGGACATAGTGGGTATCGCCCAAACAGGTACGGGTAAAACTCTTG